>CAUJIH010000097.1 GCA_963205275.1 Verrucomicrobiota bacterium
TCAACTCCCTTATGCGTTTCTGCTGGGACAGAACGATCTCCACGAGTTGCTTCCGTGGCTGACGCATCAGGTCTTTCCGTTTGAATCCCATCGGAGGCACGATTAGATCAGAATTATCAATTGTCAAGAGGCGCTAATCAATTACCTTATCTCAAACTGAGTCATGTCGTGAACTAGAAACTCACGATATCTCTGTTGAAGCTCCTTTGCGCGTTGTAGGGCAGCCTCGATCTCACGTTTCTTTCCACGCTTTTGTGCAAAATCACAGATCTTCTTTACTGAAACTCCGGCAACGATCAACGCAGCGATTCCGGCCGTCATGGGATTGAGTCCAAGAAAACCTAGCCCAATAGCCCTTCCTAATGTTGCCAATCCAGAGGTGATTCCGATCGCGCTAAATCCTACTGTACCTGACAAGTATAGAGCGGACAGCGGAATCCCAACCGAAGCTGCACGGGAGGTAAGTTCCTGCACACTATCTTCGTCTGCAAGCTCTGGATCGCCAGCGCCCAATCGCCGTAACGCCGCATTCTCCCAAGACACCCAATCCCGAAGAATGTCCATCTGCTCAGGGCTCACTCGGAGGAGTTCAAGAATTCCCTTGGCAATCAACTTTGTCGCCGTTCCGTCATCCTGTGACTCTACAAAAAGAATGTCTTTAGCGAGTGCCATCCGCATCTCTGCGTCTTCAAGAATCTCTTTATCGATCTGAATGGAAGAGAGTTCCTGCGGTCTGAAATAGACCAAGTCGAGAATTTCAGCTCGTGTATCTGCACCAGTCTCAAAGGCTGCCATGACTTCATACATTCGTCGAAGCTCTTTGGTATCGACGACGCCGTCAGCCACAATGGTCTTGGCGAGCTGTATCACGTAATTTTTGGATTGGAGAGGTGTCATATTTTCTGATATATAATGATAAATAGTCTGTTCATTAAAGATTCTTAAAGATTGGAGAAGTCGTGGATTCAGGTTTCACGGGCTTGGTGATTTTACAAAGTTGAACACAGCAAAAATTTTAAAGTCACTTGGATTGAGTGTGTAAATTTCGGTGATGCCCGCGCTGTGCCAGGTGGCAGCGATCAGGGTGTCGAGCAGGCGTTTTCTGCCAAGGCGATGTTCTTGCAACCAGCGGAGCCATTGGACGTTAGCTTTGCGGTCAGGATGGATCATCACGGTTTCTTCCGCTTGACTCCAAAATTCCGCCCATTCCAGTGCTTCGGTCATGGTCAGGGGATTCCGGAAGCGTTTGGCGTCGGTGACGATGTGGATGAACTCGGAAAGGATGCCTGAGGTGAGGGCCAGCCTTTTTCCCTCGGCAAGCAAGGTGTCGATGCGTTTGCAGACTTGCCCATGACTTGGGTGATCCAGCACGACTCGGGAGACGAGAATGTTGGTGTCGAGTCCTATCATTCCTCGCGATTCAGATGGTCATTGGCGCGAGCGTTCAGTTCTTCGGGCGAGACGAGAATCGCGCCCAGACTACGCACTAGCGGCGGCTGACGAAGGCTGGTGTGTTGGCTCTGATCACCGAACAGGGAGTTTTCTAGCGTGTGGATGGCTTCCTGATTGAGCGAGCGTTTGTTGCGTTTTGCTCTTTCCTTGAGTGAGCGGTGCAGTTCCGGGGGGACGTTTTTCAGGGTAATGGTGGTTCTGGTCATGATGCAAGCGTAATGGATGCGTTTTGGATGTCAAACCTGCATTCCAACTTTTCCCATCGTCGGCGGTGGAGTGCCCACTATCGTTCACATTTTGTGACTTCTATGCCTTTTGTGGTTCGAAAAATCCAGCGGAGCCTATCAGGTTCGTGCCTTTCGCGTGGTTTGCCTTCGCCATCTCCGTTTTGCTCCGGTTGTGATTAAAAAAATACCGGAGCCGATCAGAAAGATCTCGCCGACATCCGCTTTCTCCTCCATACCCACCGTCCCGATCACGAGACGATCGCTGCCATCGTTCATGCCTTCCCCTCGGCGGCTCGTGAATGTGCTGTTGAAAATCTTGTTTATCTTGCCATCTTGTGAGAATGACCGCCCGCGAAGAAGAGCTCATCGCCCGCACCCTGCTGGCGGATCAGGACCTGATCAACACCTACCACCACGAGAAGCGCTGGGCGGAGCTTTTAGCTCTGGTGCGCTTCTGCAAGCGTGACGTCTCACCGGACCTCGCCGCGACCGACCCGGCTCTATACCGTACCCTCCGCGAGCAAATTACCCGCTTTTATCTCCTCGGCGGAGCCATGTTTAATGAAGAAAAGCTCGCTGCTGCGGTCGCTGAAGGCGCAGACAAGTGCCCTGACAGTTAATGATCGAGAGGAATTCAAGAGCAAGAGGAAAACGGGAGCGCGACGAATGCGAGATCCGGATTCGGACGGGCTGTGTGTTGCGGGATTTGAAGAGGGAGTAAATCGATGCTTCCCTTCTTACGCGAGTCTGCTACCCTTCCTCCTGATTCCTTTTCTGCCTCATGTGCTTTTCCCTCTTTCCTCGAGTTTTTCTCCTTCTGATCGCGAGCTTTTGCCTGTCCCTAGTGACGATTCTGCCCGCGAAAGAACCCGTGAAGCTGATCTTCGACACAGACATGGGCAACGACATCGACGATGCCATGGCACTGGCGATGATTCATCAACTCGCTCGTCGTGGAGCAGTGGATTTACTCGCCGTCACCTCGACGAAAGATCACCCGAAATCGGTCGCTTACATTGATGCGTTAAATGCCTGGTATGGCTTCCCGAAAATTCCGCTGGGTGCTGTTCGAGACGGAGCTGCGAAAGATGAGGGGCGTTTTCTTGGTCAGGTGGATCGCAAGGGAGAGGATGGCAAGGCTCTTTTTCCCCACAGTCTCGATGGCACGCGAGTTCCCGATGCTGTGTCTCTGCTGCGAAAAACGCTTGCGAGTCAGGCGGATGGCTCGGTGATGCTCGTACAAGTGGGCTTTTTTACCAACTTCGCTCGCCTGCTCGATTCGAAATCCGATGAGCACTCACCCCTAGCGGGACCTGAGCTGATCAAGGCCAAGGTGAAGGAGCTGGTTCTGATGGCCGGAGCCTTCCAGACGATCCGCTACAACACAAAACACGTCGAATACAATGTGAAGCTGGATGTTCCTTCGGCGAAGAAAATCGCTGCTAAATGGCCGACTCCCGTCGTCTGGAGCGGCTATGAGATTGGAATCGCTGCTGCCTACCCTTGGCAGAGCATCGAGGGTGACTTTGGCTACGAGAAGCACCATCTGATCAAGGACAGTTATCTCGCCTATGTGCCGACTCAGCCTCACGAGAGGCCTACCTGGGATCTGACCGCAGCGCTCTATGCGATTTTCCCGGATCGCGGATATTTCGATTTATCACCGCTCGGTCACGTTAGCGTCGATGACGAAGGGCGCACTGATTTCCGTGAAAAAGCGGACGGGAATGATCGGTATCTGATGATGGACGCCGCCCAGACCGCTCGCGTTCGCGAAGCCTTCGTGCAACTCGTGAGCGAGCCGCCCGCACGGTGAGGTGCCGCCCAACTACTGCTACCTAACTAAGGCGGATCGAGCGGATCAATCGGTGTCGATCCATCGGAATCGCCATTGGAAAAGCTTCCGGTTTTTTAGTCGAGTTTTCGCTGCGCGACTTGCATCGAATAATCGCGAATCTCCTGATGGACTTTCGCTACAGGAGCGGTCCCGTCGAGATGAACAGCCCCAGACTGTTGAATCGAGCGAAATACCTTCGCCGCGTGAGTGAGTTGCGTTTCTGATTCAAAGGAGTTCGGAGCGTCGCCTCTGGCTCGAATGCGTCCGATCCCTTGGCGAGGATTCACATCTAGGAGGAATAGGCAGTCGGGAATCGGGGCGAAGACTTCGTTTTCAGCGAGAATCGCAGCGACATCTTCGTCAGTTTTGCTTTGGTAAGCAGCCATTGAGTAAAAATAGCGGTCCAGAATGACCACTAGCCCCTCTCGCAGAGCGGGCTGAATCACCTGTTCGACGTGATCCTTGCGGTCTGCGATGAACAAGGCGTGTTCTTCCTGGGGCGAGAATCGACCCGCTGCAGCGGATTCTCTGAGCATAGCACCCCACTTCCGACAGGTGGGTTCCTTGCTCATCAGCACCGGATAGCCCATCTGACCAAAATATTGCGCCAACAGAGCCGCTTGGGTTGTCTTGCCGGCTCCGTCAATGCCTTCGATCACGATTAGGAGTCCGCCGGGGATCTTGTTCATGCTCACTCGTAGCAAAATGAGGGGAAATCGCACAGGGAAATTCAGCGAGCTTTTACGACAGGAGGAAAGCGAAGGAATTTCTGCGAAATATTTCTCAAGAACATTTTCCTAGTTTCGCAATTTCCAAAATAGTGCTTCTCAAATAGTGGCGACCCGTACGGGATTCGAACCCGTATTACCGCCGTGAAAGGGCGGTGTCCTAACCCTTAGACGAACGGGTCACTTGAGTTTCAAGCAAGGCGTGAAAGGGAGCGCGAAATATGTCCCTGTTCGAACGAGACGCAAGCTGAATTTATGTAAAGTTTCGCAGAAAGCTCGCGAGCGCGTCAAATCAGATCATTCCCAGCTTCATACGACCTTCCTCGGAGATCATGTCCTGGGTCCATACGGGATCCCAGACGATGTCGACACGAGCGTCGCGGATACCGTCCAGCATCAGGATTTTTGACTGCGCATCGGCTGCGATTGTCGGTCCCATACCACAGCCGGGAGCCGTCAGTGTCATCTTCACTTCGACATCGGCCTCGTCTCCGTCCTTGATGATCTTGCAGTCATAGACCAGCCCCAGATCGACAATGTTGACCGGGATTTCCGGATCATAGACCAGTTTGAGCTGTTCCCAGATGGCATTTTCGAAATCGCCCTTCTTGGCGGCTTCGGTCGCAGCAGAGTGGCTCTTGTTGATTTCGGCGACGATCCCAAGAGCATCGGCGTGCTCCGCGTGGATACGGGCGAGGCCGGTATTGGTGGCGACAGTGTAGGTGCCGCCGAGTGCTTGCGTGATCATGACACGGCTACCGGCGGGCAGCGTGATATTGTCCCCACTGGGGATTTGGATGGCATCGACGTCGCGGGAGAGAATGATTTCTTCGTGCATGAGGGGGATTTTAAATGGGCTAAAGAGACTGGGCGCGGCTTTCGATACCGCATCTCCAGATATCTGACTGGGAGAAGTACAGCTTCGTGACCTTTTGGGTGAGAAGGACAATCTCCGGGCCAATCTAGCGCATAAGTGAAGCGAATCCCGAAAAATCTGTCGCTATCTTCGTAGATTATATGATGACCTGAACAGTTCTGTCAATCGATCGATGGAAATTCATGCAATACTTTGGACTTTTTTCGGAAAGAGGAACATGTTGGAGTGATGAAACGACATGTTCCCGGTCCCTGGAGTGATCCCCAGGTGTATTTGCTGC
Organism: Verrucomicrobiota bacterium; assembly: GCA_963205275.1. Taxonomy (GTDB): domain Bacteria; phylum Verrucomicrobiota; class Verrucomicrobiia; order Verrucomicrobiales; family DEV007; genus Arctic95D-9. The sequence continues at coordinate 5,402 of CAUJIH010000097.1, forward strand.
CTAATCTGATGACGGCGGGCAATCTGGCCTGCGGGTTCAGCGCTGTGATGGCGATCTTCAACGGTATGCGCGACCCTGCTGGCGGGGCGCGAGATTTTCACATCGCGATTTTTCTGATTCTGGGAGCGTGTTTGTTCGACTCTCTCGACGGACGCATCGCTCGCAAGAAGGGGCAGGAGTCGATGTTTGGGCGGGAGTTTGACTCGCTCGCCGACATTATTTCCTTTGGAATCGCCCCCGCTCTGCTGGTGATGGATATGGTTCTGAAGACCTTCGACAATCGTCTGGGATGGACGATCGCTTTCGTATATCTCCTCTGTGGAGCGATGCGTCTGGCACGATTCAACTGTCTATCAGCAGCAGAGGCCGAGGGGAAAACGAAGAATCCTTCCCACGACTTCGTCGGATTTCCGATCCCTGCTGCCGCCGGGCTGATCGCATCGCTTACACTGTTCATGCTGTGGCTGAACGAGGGGGATAAAAACGTGGGTGCGTGGAGGTATCTGCTGGTGGTGATCATGCCTCTTCTTTCGTTCATGATGCTGAGTGAGTTCCGCTATCCCAGTTTCAAGGCGGTGAATTGGCGCTCGAAGCGCTCGCTCGTGTGGTTTTTCATCGTTGTTCTGGTGCTGGTCTGTGCAGTGAATTTTGTCGAATTTGTGCCATTGCTCATTTTCCTCGCCTATTTGTGCTACGGATTCACGAGACCTTGGATCTCCCGTGAATGGCGCAGAGAAATCGAGGAGGGAATGTCGGCGACTTCCCTCGAGGACGAGGAGAACTGTGAAGTGTGCAGTTCTTTACACAGTACCGACGATGAATCGGTGGTCGTGCCGATGCGATCTGAAGGAGATTGTGAAGGCTCCGACTCTGCGGACGAGAGTGAAGAAGGGGAGGGGAGAGAGTTTCGAGTCAACTGAGCTCCTGATTGACCGTCGGGACATTTGCGGTATGAGTGAGCCATGAGTTATTTGGATGATCTTTTTTCACTCAAGGGGAAAATCGCAGTCGTAATCGGTGGGACCGGCACGCTTTGTGGCGAAATGGCACTGGGACTGGCGAAGGCCGGAGCGACGGTGGCCATCGTGGGACGCAGTGAGGCGAAAGCCGCTGAGAAGCTCCGTCAGATCGCCGATGCAGGAGGCCAAGCCTACTTTATCTCCGCTGATGTCACCGCCCGCACCTCGTTGGAAGGCTTGCTTGAGCAAGTCGTCGCAAAGAGCGGACGAGTTGATATTCTAGTCAATGGAGCCGGAGTGAACGCCGCGACTCCGATACTGGATATCACAGACGAGGAATTCGCTCGCATTCTCGATGTGAACTTGGGAGCAATTCTGCGCAGTTGCCAGATCTTTGGGGCTCACATGCTGGAAAACGGAGGCGGGTCAATTATCAATATCGGCTCGATTTCCGGACTCGGGCCACTCAGTCGCGTCTTTACCTATTCGGCAAGTAAGGCGGCAGTTCACAATCTGTCGAAGAATCTCGCTCGTGAGTGGGCAACCCAGAAGGTCCGCGTGAACACGCTCGTGCCGGGGTTTTTCCCAGCAGAACAGAACCGAAAAGTGCTCAATGAATCTCGTGTGGCTGCCATCATGGGGCATACCCCGGCCAATCGCTTTGGTGAGCCGCATGAATTGATCGGGGCGACTCTGCTTCTAGCTTCAGAAAATGCGGGTTCCTTCATCACCGGTATTGAGATGATTGTGGACGGAGGATTCGCTGCGATGTCGATCTGAGCGCATCACGGCTCGCGGCTCGCGGCTAGTGGCGATCCAGGCTCCGGTCATCCTGATAGGTCAGAATCGCTAGGCAGAGAGAGGCAGGCAGCAGCTCACGACTACGAAGTGAATCGAGTCTCTGAAATCTTCCGAGGATTTGGAATCCGCCACTTCCATCCAAATCTGCTGATTCCATCGCTGTCTTTTGAAGCGTGCTCTCGCCTTCAACACGAAAATCGATCTTCGCCTGGTGTGCTCCCGCTTTCGCGAGAGCATTGTCCGGTGGCGGCAAGATGATTCAGGCAGTGATAGACTTCTTCGATATCTATTTCACCCAGAGTTTCCGCCATCCGCTCAGCAGTGTAGCCTGCGGAGCCGGTCTCGGAGAGGTGTCGCCTTACTTTTGACAACTGAGCGAGGAATGCGGTGGCGGCTTTTTTCCCTGCTTCGACACCAGGTTGATGGTAGGCGTTGATGTGGACAAGGCTGGCGTAATAGGACACAGCGCGTTCATACAGTGCGATGAGCATCCCCAATGTGAAGGGAGTCAGTTCGTCCACTGAGATCGTGATCGACGGGCGTCCGCTCTCAGCGAGGGCGCGTCGCGTGCCGCGCAAAAATCCTTGGAGATAGTCGCCAGATGTCGAACCCTCCTCATCGACCCCATACGATATATCAGCACGAGTGCGCCGAATCTCGATGAAGGTAGCGAAGAAGTTCGGTAACCCATCGCGAAGCTGTTGTACGTAGGCGTGCTGGTCGGTCGAACCCTTGTTCCCATAGACAGCGATTCCTTGGTTCACCAGATTCCCATCGAGATCGAGTCGCTTACCCAAGGACTCCATTACGAGTTGCTGGAGATATTTGCTCATCAGATCGAGTCGGTCGCAGTAGGGCAGGATCACCATATCCTTTTCTCCTTTCCCGTTCCCTGCATGATACCACATCAGGGCGAGGCGCATGGCGGCATTGACGCCCTCATCGGCGATTCGGGTTTTCTCGTCCATCGAGGCCGCCCCGGCGAGAAAGGCGTCGATGTCGATCCCGAGAAGTGCGATGGGTAGCAGGCCGACAGCACTCATGACAGAGGTGCGTCCTCCGATCCAGTCGGACATGGGGAAGCGAGTGATCCAGCCTTTCGCTTTCGCATATTGATCGAGATGGCTACCGACTCCGGTGACGGCGACTGCGTGCTTTGCGAAATCCAGTCCTTTCGCCTGAAAGACTCGTTCTGTTTCGATCATTCCGTTGCGCGTCTCAGCCGTTCCGCCGGATTTGGAAATGACGATTACGAGGGTTTCTGCCAGTCCCTCGCCCAGTGTGTGGAAAACGTCGTCCATTCCTCCGGGATCGGTATTGTCGAGAAAGTGAATATCGATTCGAGCGTCTTTGGGTAGCAGGGCCTTCGCCACGAGTTGTGGCCCCAAGGCCGATCCGCCGATTCCGATCAGCAGCAGGTGGCGGAAGGGCTTCCCTCCGGGATCTGTAATTTCTCCTGAGTGAACGCGAGCGGCAAATTCCTGAACAGCCGATTTTGTGTCGCGAATCCATCTCCCTTCCTCTTCAGGGGCGATCTCAGGCTTTCGCAGCCAATAGTGGCCGACCATCCGATTCTCGTCAGGATTCATGATTTTCCCCGCTTCGATGTCTGCGATGTCGCGAAAGCCGCGCTCGATGAGTGTGCCGATCTCCGCTGGCCACTCGTCGGGTGCGCCCATCAGGCTGCTGTCGAGGGAAAAACCGAGTTCAGGATAGCGAATCACAGATTTCTGAAAATGAGTCCAATCGTTCATGATGAATTTTACTATCGACAAACGGCGCATTTTCACAAAGAATTTCCGAATGAATCCTGTTCGCTCTCTTATCGCCCTGTTTCTGCTGATCGCCTGCCTTATCGCCACACCTCTGCGAGCGGGGGATGCACCCTTTCGGCACTTTGTTTCCTTTCAGTTCAAGGATGGCACAACGACGGAACAGAAGGCAGAAATCGTGAAGGCTTTCTTGGCGCTGAAAGGGGAGATTTCTACGATTCAGGATCTGGAATGGGGTGAGTCGGAGAATATCGAGCCGCTGGCGGATGGTTTTACCCACTCCTTCCTTGTCAGCTTTAACAGCAAGGAGGGGCTCGCGACCTATCTGCCTCATCCGGCGCACCAGGCCTTCGTAGCAAAGCTGAAGCCGCTCTTGGCGAAAGTGTACGTCTTCGATTACACAGCGAAGAGGTAGCGTAGCCTCAGATCACCCAGTCCACGCCTTCCTGCGGGAGCGGCATCATGTCAGCTAGGGTGATGATGCGGCACTCGTCCATCAGTGCTTCGTTTGCGCGGACCCAAGCATCGCGGACCCGACTGGCGGATTGACCTTTATTTCCGGGACTGCTCTCGATTAGCATTTCTCCCTCCATCGCGATCGCGATCTCGGCTAGACTGATCTCCATGGGGTGTCGTGCCAGCACGTAACCACCCTTTTTGCCACGTCGGCTAATCACGATGCCTGCTTGGCGCAGCGTAGTGAGGATCTGAACGAGGTAGTTGGGAGAAAGATGTTCGGCTACCGCTAGATCATCGACCTGCTGGACACCGGGTAAATCATATCGTGCGGCTAGTTGAGCAAGAACCTGGCACGCATATTCGGTTTTTAAGGGCAGACGCATTGGAAAAATTACTTGCAAAAACACTTAGTGCAATACATTAGTATTTCACTAAGAATTAAAATTCAAATATTTTTCTCCCAATTTCTTCACGATCATGGCTGAGTCATCCAACGAAGTCCTTAAAAAATCCAGCAACTATCTTCGCGGCACGATTCAGTCGGGCTTGGCGAAGGTGGTGAGTGGCTCCCTCACTGGCGACGACCAAAAGCTGACAAAGTTCCACGGGATGTATCAGCAGGATGATCGCGATGTGCGTTCCGAGCGTCGTCGGAAAAAGCTAGAGCCGATGTATTCGTTCATGATTCGCGTTCGAGCCACAGGGGGAGTGGCGACTCCGAAGCAGTGGCTGGAGATGGACCGTATCACCCGTGAATTCGGGATTGGATCGCTGAAAATCACGACTCGGCAGACTTTCCAACTCCACGGGGTGATCAAGGCAAACTTGAAACGTGTGATCCGCGAAATTAACGCGACTTTTTACAACACGATCGCCGCGTGCGGTGACATCAATCGGAACGTGATCTGCAATCCGAACCCGATTCAATCTCATGTACGCCAAGAGATTAATGATCTAGCGAATCGGATCGCTCGTCACTTGCTCCCGAGATCAGGTGCCTATCATGAAGTATGGATAGGCGATGACTCCGGGATCGAAGTAAAGCGCATCGAGCAAGATCCACCGAAGGTCGGCACTCCTGTCGATGATGTGGAACCGATCTATGGCAAGGCCTATATGCCGAGAAAGTTTAAAGTCGCGATCGCAGTGCCTCCGAGCAATGACGTGGATGTCTTCGCACACGACATGGGATTCATCGCGATTCTCAACGAGACCGAAGACAAAATTCTGGGCTACAACGTCACGGTCGGTGGCGGAATGGGCATGACGCATGGGAAAGTTGCTACATTTCCCCGCCTAGCGGATGTGATGGGCTTTTGTCGTCCAGAGGATGCTGTGGCGATTGCCGAATCGATTCTCTGCGTTCAGCGAGATCATGGGAATCGGGAAGATCGTCACAATGCTCGCCTGAAATATACTGTCGAGAAACTTGGCCTGGGTGGCTACCGCAGTGAGGTTGAAAAGTTGCTCGGCCATCCTCTGGAACCGGCGCGTCCCTACCACTTCGAGACGAATGGTGATCCCTATGGATGGAGACAAGATCACGCAGGAAACTGGCACTACGGTCTATTCATCGAGAGCGGGCGCGTCTGCGATACGCCGGATTACCCTTTGATGACGGGTCTGCGAGAGATTGCCAAGATTCACAAAGGTGAATTCTGGATGACGACGAACCAGAATCTCATTATCGCCAACATTCCCCCGGAAGAAAAGCCGCGAATCGAAGCCCTAATGCAGGCGCATGGGATGTTTCAGGCGATTCAGAAAGGAGGACTTCGTCGTAACTCGCTCAGTTGCGTGGCGCTGCCGAGTTGTGGACTTGCTCTCACAGAGGCCCAGCGCTTTATGCCCGTCCTGATCGAGCAACTTGAAGAAGTGCTCGAGGAGGCGGGACTACGTCACGATGCGATCACCATGCGTGTGACAGGCTGCCCCAATGGATGTTCTCGCCCCTACATTGCAGAGATCGCCTGCGTTGGAAAGGGTCCGGACATCTACAATTTGTATCTCGGTGCGGGCTTCGCGGGACAGCGGCTGAATACTCTCTACCGTGATTCGGTGCCGGGAGATCAGATTGCGACGATCCTGCGACCTGTGATTTTCGATTACGCCCTCAATCGTCTCCCCGGCGAGCACTTCGGAGACTTCACGATTCGTGCTGGATATGTAGAGGCAACGGAGAACGGGAGGGATTTTCAAAAATCTCCAGAAGAGCGAGCGAAAGAACGAGCACTGGCTCTCGACATTCCAGAAATCGAAGATGACAGTGACTCCGATCCCAGCTCGGAGGCAGAGGCAGATCGGGTACCCGTCAGAGTTCTGTGATTCGACCAGATTCTTCCCATTCAGACATACTCATCTGTAATTTAGCGCATCGCAACCATCACCTGATCTGACGCGATCACTCTAACCTTCTGTCTCTTTTTATGCCTTCCGAAACATCTCCTCTCCAGCCGGAACACTGGAATTTAATTACTCAAATCACCCCGCAACTGAATCGCGATCAGTCTCTCTGGCTATCGGGCTATTTTGCCGGCGTAGCCGGGATCGGCGGTGCAGGTAGCGCTGGTAGTGCGATTGCGCTTACGGCTCCTGCAGCAATTGCCAAGCCGAAGCTGACGATTCTCTACGGAACTGAGTCGGGAAATGCCGAGAAACTCGCTTTTTCCATGGGAAAGACGGCGAACAAATCGAATTTCAAAGCGACGGTTACTAGCATGGCAGACGCCAAGCCAGCGGATTTAGCCAAAGCCGAGAATCTGCTCATCGTAATTAGCACTTGGGGTGAAGGCGACCCTCCGGACAATGCTACATCCTATTACGAAGCCTTCATGAGCGACGCCATGCCACGTCTGGAGGGTGTTCGCTACTCAGTCTGCGGCCTCGGAGATACGAGTTACTCAGATTTTTGTAAAATGGGGAACGATTTCGATTCCCGCTTGGAGAAACTAGGGGCCGAGCGAATCCATCCTCGCGCCGATTGCGACGTAGATTATAGCGAAACTTTCAATCATTGGTTCAAAGGAGTGATGATGGCTCTGGACAAAGTGGCGGCAAGCTGCTACAACGATGCCCCACAAGCCAGACTTATGAGTTCGCCCGCAGCCAGCCCCTATGGAAAAGAGAATCCTTATACCACTCAACTCCTTGAGAAAATCGTGCTGAATGGTACTGGTTCTGCCAAGGAAGTCCTTCACATCGAACTAGCGCTCGATCCCGCTCACATCAGTTACGAGGCAGGTGATGCTCTCGGTATCCTCCCCGTGAATCGGGCCGCCGTAATCGAGGCGGTTCTCCAGGCGACAGGACTCAGCTCCTCAGCTCCTCTGGGAGAAAAGACGCTCGGAGAGGCTCTCGCGCACGATTTCGACATCACGACTTTGGCACCTCTTATCGTCGATAAATACAATGCGGTCGTACAGAATCCCGAGCTAAAGAAACTCTTGGATGAACCGGATAAGGCGGCTCTGAAGGAGTGGATCGAAGGACGCCATTTAATTGACCTTCTGGACACTTATCCCTACCAAGGCTGGACGGCAGAGACTTTCACGAGCATCCTCCGCAAGCTCGCGCCTCGGCTATATTCGATCGCCTCAAGTCCGAAGGCGCACGATGATCAAGTCCACCTAACCGTTGCTGCCGTCCGCTACAATACCCACGGTCGTGACCGGATAGGCGTGTGCTCCTGCTATCTGGCCGATGAGGTTCAGGTGGGTGACTCAGTACGCGTCTATCTACACCAGAATAATAATTTTCGCCTTCCTCCGAGCGATGATACGCCCATCCTCATGATCGGTCCTGGGACTGGGATTGCACCATTTCGCGCCTTCATCGAGGAGCGCTCTGCTCGTGGAGCAAAGGGAAAAAGTTGGCTCTTTTTCGGCGACCAGCATTATTCCTACGATTTCCTCTATCAGCTCGAGTGGATCGAGCACATGGAAAGCGGTGCGCTGACAGAGCTCAGTCTCGCCTTCTCCCGTGATCAGCCGGAGAAAGTCTACGTTCAACATCGACTCCTGGAGCGAGGAGCTGAGGTATATCAGTGGATGGAGGATGGTGCTTACATTTACGTCTGCGGTGATGCTTCACGCATGGCGAAGGACGTGCAGCAGGCGCTGATCCAGATCATCTCTGAGCATGGAGGGAAGACTCCCGAGGAAGCGAAGGCGTATCTGGATTCATTGCGCAAGGCGAAGCGCTATCAGCGGGACGTGTATTGATACTCTCGGCGACTTTTATGCCTCTGGTGAGTTCGTCGGCACTTGGTCGATGTCCTCGTAGAAATATTCTCGTGGGCGGTAGTATCGAGCGACGATCAGGAAGAGAAGTGCCGCGCCCAGCATCACAGCGGTAAAAAACCAGAAATAGCTGGCACCCTCTAGCTTCACTTGTCCACCTACGAAGTATTGGCGAGAAACGCTCGGCCCGCTCGTTGCCACCTGCGCCTCGGTCGGTAGTCCCAGCAATCCGCGCCTCTGATCCAGCCAAGTCCTCTCCGGCTGAAAGTGGGCTAGGAATTTCGCCAATGCTCCCGGGGGAGTCTCATCCGGACGAGAGATCGTGAGAATGACACCCTGATCCCATTGAGTCGGAGTCTTGCGATCCGGCCCCGCACTCCACACCCGGATGCGATTGCGATTCAGCACTTGGTAGCGGTAAGGATTTCCCCAAGGATCGGCGTGGGATGATGTCAGGGCCTGTCCTTCGGCATTGGAGGGCGTCGTGTATCCAGTATCGACGAGCTTCTTTTCGATCTCTTCCAAAATCAGATCAAGCCTTTCCCGATCAGCAAAGCGTAGGTCGATCGCTTTTCCGTCCTGATCGAAAATTACTCGCAGATCATCCTCAGTGCCAGAGATGCCGTCGAGTCCTCCATGCACGGCATAGCCATCCACAGCGTGCAAGCGAGCAAGGGGATTGGGCACCTGAATTAGTCCGTTGATCTGTGCTGTAAAGAAGTTGCCTGTGGCGACGGCGAAGAGCCACAGAGACATCACCATCGACTTCATCGTGCGCGGAGCTTGGGAGTAACTAAATTCTAGGCTGACGATGGCGACCATCACTTCCGACGCAGTGAGCGCGATATAAGCTATGATTTGCCAAAGGATCGACGGTGCCTGTCCAGCATCGATTTTCATCTGCACCAGAGCGATCAGTGCGAAGGCGAACACCATGATGAAAAGTCCGATGGCGATCTTTCGCAGTGGCGTCAGTGGATAGAATCGATCCACAATCGGATAGATGATATAAGAGAACAGAGGGATGAAGGTCAAAATCAGGATGGGATTCAGCGCCTGAATCTGACTCGGCAGCCAATTGATGCCCATCCAGTGCAGATTCATATTCTCCGCTTGGAGAACCCATGAGGAGCCGCTTTGATCGAACAGCGCCCAGAACATAGCGACGAAGACGTAGATCGAGCACAGCTTAGCGAGCGCCTTCAGTCCCTCTTTACCAAACATCTCCCGCAAAACCTCTTTCCCCCGAGGCGGAATGTGGACGAATTTCCATCGTCCTAGCCAGAAAACTAGCGTCGCGATAGCCATGAGAATGCCGGGGACGCCGAAGGCCCAATGCGGACCGTGCCACTCTAGGAGCCAGGGAGTTAGTAGCGTGGAGGCGAAGGCTCCCAGATTAATCGACCAGTAGAACCAGTTAAAGATTCGGGGCAAGAGGTGGCGATTGCGTGCTCCGAACTGATCGCCTACGTGTGCTGAGACACAGGGCTTAATGCCGCCTGATCCCACGGCGATCAGCCACAGCCCAGCCATTAGCCAGGTTTCGACCTTCCCCACCGTGCCCATCAGCGCTAGCGCGGCGTGGCCGAGGCAGTACACCACCGACAGCCACATGATGATACGATATTTTCCGAAGGCGAAGTCGGCGAGGAAGGCTCCGAACACCGGAGTGAGATAGACGAGAAAGACGAAATCATGAAACCTCTTGGTCGCTTCTGCATCTCCCATCGCCTCTCCGGGCGTACTTCCCATCAGCCAAAGATAATTCGCCATGAAGACGGTCAAAATCGTCCTCATGCCATAGAAGCTGAATCTCTCCGCCGCTTCGTTACCGATGATGTAAGGCACACCGGGGGGCATTCCGCCCAAATCCTTCGGGACGGTCGTATAGGTGGGCGCAGTCTTCATAGAATCTTCAAAAACTGTCAGTTAAGCCGCGCCCCCGTCATTCGCGATCTAGGGTAAAAGGCTCATTCTCCCGTGACTCTTCTCGCCCAAGCAGCGGCACCCATCGCGCCTGCGCCGTCTGAAAAAGCAGCCGTGACAATACGTAAATTTTTTCGGTACGGCGGCAGAATACGCTGTCGTGTAGACTGCTCCACTGCCTCCAGATAGAGCTTCGGCATCGCCTCCACCAGTCCGCCTCCCAGAACGATCACATCGGGAGCCATCAGGTGAATGATCGTCGCCACGCCGCAGCCGAGCAATACTGCCGCCCGACGCACGATGTGCTCGATCTCGATATCACCTGCAGCGATGGCCTTCGCCAGTGCTCCACTGGTGATTTTCGCGATGTCGGTGCCGCACTCGCTCAGCAGATGTGGTGCCAGCCCTCGGTAGGCGGCACGAGCTGCCTCGGCTGCGATTTTCAGACGCGAGCACTCCATCTCCAGCGTGCTCCCATGTTCCCCGCGACCGGATGTCTCCGGATACAGAGGAATATGGCCCAGTTCCATGCACGAAAGTTGACTTCCCTGGAGTAAGTGACCATTGATCACCGCTCCTGCGCCGATACCTGTCCCTGGGAAAATGCCCACCGCGCAGCGAGAACCTTTTGCAGCTCCCTCCATGTATTCCGCATAGACCCCGGCATCAACATCATTGCAAATGACGACTCGAGTTCCGAATGCTTTCCCGAGAGATTCGACCACTTTCACGTTCTTCCAACCCAGATTCGGAGCTTCTACGATCACCCCGCGAGAGGGATCAATCGGCCCTGGACAGCCGACGCCGATCGCGGCAATCCGCCTTTTTTCTACCTTAGCATTCTGAAGCGCCTGGCTGATGACTTCGGCCATCCGGCTGAGTCCAGCGGCAGCTCCCTTCGCTCCGTGGGTTTTCTTCTTTGCTTCACCGAGAACTTGGTAGTTTTGGTCGAACACTTTCGCCAGCATCTTCGTCCCGCCCAGATCAAAGCCGATCCATACGCGTCCATCTTCGACGCGGTAAGTGGCTACGTCCTCATCGAACGAAGTCTTGGCCTCATCTTGCTTCTTCGGTGAGCGCCCACCAGACTTTTTCACTGCGGTCTTCTTGGTCATTGCTTTGCTATGATTTCCTCTGCGTAGATTCGAGCCTCGCGGTCGGCCTCCATGATTTCATCGAGAGTCGGGTTCAGGATCACGTTGTGTTGAGCCATCGTGGCTTCCACTGTATGCCAGATTCTGGGAAAGCTTAGTCGTTCCGTCAAAAAGGCCTCGACTGCCACTTCATTCGCTGCATTGAGAACTCCGGGCAGAGTGCCTCCCGTCGCTCCGGCCTGTTGGGCCAGCCCCAAAGCCGGAAAGTGTTTCCAGCGCGGCGCTTCAAATTCCAATCGAGCCAGTGTCGCGAAATCCAGTGGGGTCAGGTGATTCCGGACTCGGTCTGGCCATGTCACGGCATACTGAATCGGGAAACACATGTCCGTCGTGCTCAATTGTGCCAGCACGGAGCCGTCCACGAATTCGACCATGCTGTGGACGATGCTCTGCGGATGCACGATCACATCGATCCGTGCCATCTCGATCCCGAATAACCACCGAGCTTCGATCATCTCCAGCCCTTTGTTAAAAAGAGTTGCGGAATCGACCGAAATCTTTCGTCCCATATCCCAAGTCGGATGTGCCAAAGCATCTGCTACGGACACCTTGGCCAGTTGCTCGGCGGGAGTCTTCCGAAATGGTCCTCCTGAAGCTGTCAGAATCAAGCGCGAAACCTCCTCCGTCGAGCGCCCTTCGAGGCATTGAAAAATTGCGTTGTGCTCGGAATCGACCGGGAGAACGCGCACCCCTTTTCGTCTGGCCGCCTCCATCACCACAGCACCCGCCATCACCAGAATCTCCTTCGATGCTACGGCGATGTCTTTTCCTGCCTCGATCGCAGCGAGAGCAGGCCGCAACCCTGCCACTCCGACGATGGCGATCAGCACCAGATCCGCCTCCGGCAGAGTTGCCATCTCGATCAGTCCCTCGTCACCGCAGTGCAGCTTTGCTCCTTCAGGCAGGAGTGATTTCATCCGATCAAACCCTGTCGGGCAGGAGAGGCAGCCCTCTTTAATCCCGAATTCAGCCATCTGTGCCGCCAGCATCTCCGCGTTCTTGTTTGCCGCGAGGCCTACCAGTCTCATTCGGTTGGGTAGATCTCGCGCTACCTTCAATGAACTCTGACCAATGGAGCCGGTGGAACCGAGCACCACGACATTTTTAGGACGAGAAGAATCAGCCATACAGCACTTAGGAGAGCACTCAGGAGGCGAGCCGAAGAAAGAGATAGTAAACCGGTGCTGTGAAAATTAGCGAATCCACCAGATCCAGAATTCCTCCAATGCCCGGCATCATTCGACCGCTGTCCTTCACCGAAAGGCTCCGTTTTAAAATCGATTCACATAGATCGCCCAGAATAGCGATCAGTGCCACCACCAATCCCAGCACTCCCGCAGAAATCGGTCCCACCAGCGGAATCCTGTCTCCCAGAAGCCACCAGAGGAGATAACTGCCGAGGATGGCGAAGACTAGAGCGCCCCAGAATCCCTGCCAGGTCTTTCCGGGGCTGATGTGAGGAACCAGCTTCTGACGTCCGATCACCGATCCCACTAAATAAGCACCCGTATCGCTCGACTTTGTCAGCACGATGAAGTGAAGTAGATAATATGCGGCAGCGGGATAGCCTCCACTCGTCTCCAGTGGTAGCAGGAAAATCTTTGGGATGAAGGAAAGTAGTACGACGCAATACGTATAGCCAAAGATCGTCACTGCGATCTCATAGAGCGTGCGCTCCCCCTCCAGTGGAGAAAACAGTAGCGATCCGATGATGAGAACGAGCAGGACGAAGATCGAGAGGGGTGCCGCCTCGTCGATCCACGGTCCCTTTCCTCCGCAGAAGGCGATAAAAAATGTGAGCAGATACAGCGCGGCCACGAAAACCGTCTGGAGTCGAAAGCGGTGGAAACGTGGGTCGGAGAACAGGTGAAAATACTCCAGAAGCGCTCCCAGAGCCATCAGTGAGAAGAATCCCAGATACACCCGAATATCTCCCAGCCACAGAGTAAAACCAGTTACTGTCAGGATCACCACGGAACTAATCGAGCGCCGCAGTAGAATGCGGGCTTTGGAGGAGGGTGCGACTGATGATTCCGACATGGCGTGGTGCGTGGTGCCTGAGCGTGCATGAAACAGGCTGGCATTGCAATTGGCAATACCGAATTTGCGCGGGTTTCAAAATGAGCGCGGATGCCGAGAGGAGTCTTGAGGGTTGTTCAATGGCGTTGAACTGGCTAAACGGGAAAGTGGGCGGATAGGCTTTTCATCGACAAAAGCGAGAGATTCTTCTGACTCGCTCATCCGGCGATCATCTTTCTCTGAGATACTGGCAGAGTGACGATGGGCGGATAGAAATCTGCACTGTCTCACGATCACACTTCGCGACTCAGATCTTGCTTATGACAACTGCTAGCCTCACGACATCCGCAGCTTCCGATTCCAATGCTCGACTTCGGTTAAAACAGGTCAAATCTCTTGTAAGGCGTTCCTTTCTCTCTCGTGTTCGAGATGTTTGGAGTACGGGAAAGAAAGGGCGACTTGGGTTTTCCGATCTGCCGAGAGCGGTGCGTCAGACTCTCGATCCATTTCTTCTGGCAGGACGGAATCAGTTCGATAGTGCGAATCGCTTGACTGCGGGGAAGCACATCCTCTATCACGTCGGGCTGCGACGTGAAGATGATTCCGTGGACGTGCATCTACTCTTTGGGGAAAGCGGAGAGATCCTCAGACGTGCCGAATTTGCAGACTTCTGATCTGCTTCTTTCGAGCTCGGCTTCGGCATCAAAGGGATCGCCGAGTTAGTAGGCATGTCCATCGATCACTGAGGAGCGTTCTCAGAAGACGAAATGCTGACTCCTAATTCGAGTTCGACGAGTTGTAGCGGCTTTGACTGATTCGTTGACTGAAGAGTTACTTCCACATCGTTCCATCCAACGCGGGGCAGGTTTAGATCGCTGATCTGTATCTGTATGTAAGCTTCTGTCGGAGCTGTATGTGTGCCGTTTCCATGGCGCCTGCCTGTGGTGACGACGAGTCGCGTTGCGACGTCGCCTGAGTGAAGCTCATGGTCATTCATTTTGACTCGCATCGCCAACGGGGCATCGCTTTGATTCGCTCCATGCAATCCGATGCGAAGCCCTACATATTCCGGTTTCGGTGTCGAAGCGGAAAGGTCTTCGCCAACTAGGAGGCGCAGAGTCAATGGCTCACCTGACTGGAGTGCTGCGGGGAGTTGTTTACGATATTCGTAGCTGTTTTCGGAATCCAGAAAGTAAGCCTGCGTGATTTGATAGCGGCGATCTCTGGACGGCTTTTGCGACAGTCCTTCACGAATTGCCGCGAGCATGGGCTGCGGATCGGATGGAAAGCTGAAGTTGAAGAGTTGGACTCCATCTGTACCGAGTCGACGTTGATTCAGGATTGCGCCGAGGATCTGTGCTGCATTCGGATCGCGCGTTACTTCGTCGGCATACGCATGATTGTCATGTATCGCAGAAAACGGCCAATTATAGCCACCGCGACCATAGATCGATCCGAAGACTTGCACTCCTGTAGGCAGGGCGTTCCGCACGAATTCATCGATTGGGATGTCCGCCTGCAGAGTCATCAGAGGTGAGGGAATCACGATATCAATCAGGCTTTCCTGCAACCATTTCTTCAACTCTAGTCCAGCCCAAGCGCAGTTCTCAATAGATGGCGGGACTCGAACGATGAGAGGCATGGAGCGTCCGTGCTTCTTTGCGAGGGTTCGGAGTCGTTGGCTCACCTGCCTCACCATCTCCGTAATCAGTGGGCCTCCTCTCTCTGCTTCTCCGGGAGGGAAGAAAATCTGGAAGCGATTAAAATCCAGCTCGAAGCCATCCATCAGGTTCTCATAGCGATCCATCGCTTCGAAGAGAATACTCAATCGATAGGCGCGTACGTCGTCACGAGCGTAATTGAGCAGATGTCGATAGCCGTCAAATCCAGCGACTGGCGATACTCCTATCGTCATATCCTGATGCTCCATCCAGAAGCGGCCTGTCAGCGGATAGTCGATCGGGTCGCTGGTAAAGTGCGCATCGTTCATCCGATACGAAGGAATGAACTTCAGTCCGTGCTCGTGCAAGCGCTCACCAACGATGCGCGGAGCATCCAGCCCGGCATTGGTAGCGATACGGCATTTCTCGATCCGTGTTTTCCACCGAGGATCATCGTTGTATTTCGTGCGTCTCCAGCCCCAAGTGCTCGCGACTTTTGTCGGATAATACAGAATATCGGAACCAGCTCCGATACTCCAGCATACCGTATCCAGAGACAGCGCTGCTTCTCGATCAATCAGTTCTCTTAGCAGGATTACGGAAGCTTCCGGAGTCGCACCACGAAACGAGAGATCTCCGTCAAGATTGTGAATCAGAGCGGGGCCTGCTGTCACCAGCGATGTTGCGAGCGGTATTAACGCGATGAGCAGAGATAATCTCATCCGGGGCTTTACTCGGTCTTGTGAGCGAGCGTCGCTTCATGCTCCGATGCCGCCCGAATCCGATCTGGGGGAGTAGAGAAGAGGAGCGCGATTAGGATCGTAGATACGGCTCCGAAGACGACGCGCCAAGGGAAGGCGAGAACGAGAGGATTGGAAATGCCGACTGCTGACTGGAGTTTTCCATTGCTCAGGAAAATCACGAGCGCGAAGCCGATGCACATCGCAAGAATGTTCCCGAAGTCGTTGCCTCGTGTTTTGGTGAAGATGCCGACGAGAAACACTCCGAGTAGCGATCCGAAGGTGAAACCGAGAATCCCGAGTACCAGAGGAATGATCTCGGTGCCCGGATGATAGGTGATATAATATGCGGTGATCACCCCCACGAGGATGATCGCGACGGCGAAGGCTAAAGTGCTGATTCGCAGCAGACGGACTCGGCGAGATTCGGGTAAATCTTCGGGAGCCTGATCGAGCAGAAAATCGCGGGTGAAGCTGGTGGCTAAGGCATTGAGAGCTGTGCTGAGCGAACCCATCGCCGTAGCCATGATTCCCGCCACCACGAGTCCGCGCAATCCCATCGGCATCTGGGTGAGGATGAAGTGGGGGAAGACGTTTCGAGTCTCCAGAGTGCCGTCCATCGCCCTCGGGAGATTCGGATCCGGATAGGCTTGGTAGAATGCGAACAGCAGAATCCCGATCAAGATGAACGCACTGACTAGGGGCAGATCGATGAGTCCACTGAGGATCGTGGCAAAGGCGCTCTGACGACGATTCTTCGCCGTGAGCATCCGTTGTACCGTGTCTTGATCGATTCCGTGGGTGGACATCGTCAGCACCGTGATCCCGATCACCGCTGTCCACAGGGTATAGTCCTGGGTCAAGACATTGCGCAGCCAGGGCATGAATCCGGGTTCCACAGGCTTGGCGAAGTCAAAGAAATAGGGCGTTTCTATGATCGCATTTGCCGAGGCCCATCCGTCGGGCAGCTTGTGGATCAGAAAGAAGATGGAGAACACCAGAGCCGCTGCGAGCACGGACACCTGAATAAAGTCGGTCCAGATCACGGCTCGGATTCCTCCCACCATGGTATAGACCGCCGTCAGCAGACTGATGATCGTCAAAGCGACGGCGAAGATCAGAAACTGCTGCTTTGGATCCACCGCTCCGTGCCAGAGTTCCCAGGCCAACACCACAACGATGGCTGCCACATAGAGCCTCGTCCCAATGGCCAGTACCCGCGTGACGGCGAAGGTCAACGAGGCAAAGCGCCGACTCGCTCGGCCAAAGCGCGTCTCCAGATACTCGTAGAGCGAGATCACCCCTTGCTTATAGAATAGCGGGATAAAGAGGAAACTCACGATGATTCGGGCGATGATCGTACCGATGGCGAGCTGCGCATAGGCCCAGTTGCGATGGGTAAAGCCTGATTCCGGTGCTCCCAGAAAGGTCGCCGCACTGATTTCGGCGGCGAGGATGGAGGCGAGCACGGCCCACCACGCCATCTGGCGTTCTCCCAACGTGTAGCCCTCTAGCGTTTGACTTTTCTTTCGCTGTGCCAGTCCGATCGAGAGGATCACGGCGAAGTAGGCGAGCAGGACGATGGCGTCAACGGCGAATTTCATCGTGAGCTAAGTGGGTGAAGTAAGTGGTCAGGGATTCTATCAGCGAGTAGTTTCAAGCTGCGTCAGTAGCTTCGAAGAGCACTACATGGGGCGACTCGTGAAGAATGATGGCTTTCTTCCCAGTGAGCAGCTTCACCCAGTCGATTACGCAGCCGACGACAATAGCCGTTACGCAAATGAGGAAAAACGCTGCCACTGCGGCATCGACTTGATTCATGTGAACGGCCTTCGTCCAGATCGATAATTCCTCCGCAGAACCACCTGCTGCGATTTTTTCTGTGAAGAACTTCGCTCCTGACAGAAAGCCCATTTTCGGATCTTGTGCGAAGATTTTGATGAACCCCGCAGAATAGGTCACGGAGATCAGAAAGGCCAGCGGTACCGTCGTCACGGCTAGATAGCGAGTTCGGCCCATTTTGATCAGCAAAGTCGTGCCAAGGCAGAAGGCGATCACCGCCAGAAGCTGATTGGCGATACCAAATAGCGGCCACAAGGTATTGATCCCTCCCGTGGGGTCAATCACGCCCATGTAGAGGAAATAGCCCCAGGCTCCGACTAGCAGGGCACTGCTGAATGAGTTCGCCCAGAGATTCGCGGTATTGCCCAGAGGTTTCCAAACGCCTCCCAAGAAGTCTTGGAGAATGAACCGCCCCACCCGAGTTCCTGCGTCGATGGTAGTCAGAATAAACAGCGCCTCGAACATGATCGCGAAGTGATACCACAGGGCTAGCCACTGCTGGCCGAAGGCCTTCGAGAACATGTGCGCCATTCCGACAGCGAAGGTAGGTGCTCCGCCTGTGCGGCCAAACATGGTTTTCTCTCCGATATTCGAGGCGAGAGTGTTCATTTCGTTCACCGTGACCGGGAATCCGGCGGCGGTGACGATCTCGACGACTTGCTCCGGCGGCAGGGTTTTATTGATCCCCGCATTGATCGCGAAATACTGTCCCGGAGTGAGAGCACAGGCGGCGATCAGTGCCATCAGTGCGACGACCATTTCCGTGACCATGGCTCCGTAGGCGATGCTGCGGATTCCACTCTCGCGGTCGAGCAGTTTCGGAGTCGTTCCCGAGGAAATCAGCGCATGAAATCCGGAGATGGCACCACAGGCGATGGTAATGAAGACAAAGGGAAAAACCGATCCCGCAAACACGAGTCCCGTGCCATCGATGAATCGGGTCAGCTTGGGCATGTGCATCTCGGGAGCGACAAAAATGATCGCCACAGCGAGCAGAGCGATGGTTCCTAGCTTCATGAAAGTGCTCAGATAATCCCGAGGGGCCAAGAGCAGCCATACGGGCAGCACGGAAGCGGCGAATCCGTAGAGAATCAGTGACCAGGCGAGCCATTCACCCGATTGATCGAACCAGTGTTCGATGCCCCAGGCACCGAGATAGCGTCCCGCCCAGACACTCGCCAGAAGGCCGATCACGCCGAAGATCGTGATCCCTTTCACGCTGACATGAAAGATCGTATGCGCCGTCCCCATGATAAGGGCGAGAGGAACCGTCATCGCAATGGTGAAGAGTCCCCAAGGGCTTTCCGCCAGAGCTTTTACGACGACCAGAGCGAGAACCGCCAGCAGGATGATGAGAATCGCCAGGATCGAGATCATCGCTGTCAGACCGACGAAGGAGTTTACTTCTTCTTTCAGCATTTTTCCCACGGATCGTCCTCCACGTCGCACGGAGCCAAACATCACGATGGAGTCATGGACGCCGCCGCCGAGCGTCGCTCCGATCAGAATCCAGAGTGCACCGGGCAGGTAGCCGAACTGGGCCGCGAGCACCGGGCCGACCAGAGGACCAGGACCTGCGATGGCTGCAAAATGGTGGCCGAAGACGATCCAGCGATTCGTCGGGACGAAATCTTTCCCGTCTTGTTTGGTCACAGAGGGGGGTGCTCTCCTGTCATCGAGAACCAGCACCTTCGCCATCAGCCATTTGCTGTAGAAGCGATAGGATACGGCAAAGGCGCAAAGTCCGGCGACGACCAGCCAGAGCGCATTGATCGACTCGCCCCGGTGGAACGCCGAAAAAGCGACGGCGAATGCACCGAGTGCAGAGATCCCGAACCAGAGAAGGATGCGGAGGAAAAGTTTCATCGTAGAACGATGCTATTGTGTCTTTCCCTTTCACTCAACCCTGAAATCGACGTGAAAGCGGATTCGTTCGATTTAATTAAATTTTGAGACAGCCCCGTGAGCTGCTGCTCTCGTCGCTCCATGTCCGCCTCGTATTTCTCATGGCGTCTGCGGATTGGATCATGGACTTCGGCCTCGCTTTAGTCCCTGCGCGGAAGATCGTAAGCCAAGTGATCACTTGAGGATTAGTGGCTTTTGCGAAGCATAAACTCTTCTGACGAGGTTTAACTCAGTAGAATTAGTTGCTCGGGCGATTCGAATCTTCCTGTATGGATGCCTCGTGCAGGATTGCTGGAGCCTCCCCGACCGCATCGACGGGAACGGGAATCTGCGCTTTGTGGAGCAGGCAGCGGAACGGGCTGAGCAGCACTAGGATGATGCTCCCCAGAATGATGTCGTAAATCCGGAGCGGCCACATGAGGAACGCATTGATCGGACGCATGAGCTTCTGCAGAAATGGTTTTTTCGAATACCAAATCGTAAAAGCGATGATGGCGACGATCCCGATGAATTTCTGCCAAGTTTTTACATCGACGTGTGTGAACAGTTCCACGAGTAAGATGGTCCCGACGAAACCGATGAGAAGAAAGGCGGTGTGTTCTAGAACAGGGAATTTCTCGATCAGGCGGATGCAGTATCCCGCGATGAAACGCAGTGCGAGAATTCCGATGAAAACGCCCGTGATCACGACCCAGAGTTCGTCACTCAGGGCCACCGCCGCCACTACGTTATCAACACCTAGGCTGAGATCCATCAGCTCGATGGAGACGACCGTCGCCCAAAAGCCCTTGTGAGCGACTTTCGCGATGGTCGCGGCGGAAATACCACTCTCTTCCGCTTCTCTGGCAGCTGCTTCTGCACGCGCCACTTTATGTTTCGTCACGAAGTGGTGCGCCATCAGGTGAATCAGGTAGGCCGCTCCGGCGATCTTTAGCCAAGGGTTCGCGATGATGTGATGGGCTAGCAGCAAAGCGAGACCTCGGAATAAGTAGGCGCCGATGATTCCTACTTTCAGCGCAATGTATTTTTGTCTCCCGGGGAGATGGGCGGCCATCGCGGCGATCCCGAGAGCATTATCGACAGAGAGAAGGCCTTCGATAATGATCAGGGAGAGAATCACTGGAAGTGCCTCCAGAACGTGATTGAGAAACTCCTGAGAGAGATATTCGGCAAGCATAGATGAAAGTCCCAATCTGCTGCCAATCTTTCGTTTTGCAATAGGTATCGAGGAATGGATGCCGAGGAATGGATGCGCAGGACGAGAAGGCAGTGCTCGAGAGCGTCGAGGAAACTGCTCACATTTTCTGCTTGCCAGTGCGATGAAGTCGCCTTTCGTCTGGCCTCATGAGTCAGAAATACAAAATCGCGGTATTGCCGGGCGACGGCATCGGTCCGGAAGTCATGGTCGAAGCTCGTAAGGTGCTCGATCAGGTATCGGAGCGTTACGAAATCCGGTTTGATCTGGAGGAAAAACTCGTCGGTGGAGCCGCCATCGACGACGGAGGTCATCCCCTGCCTGCCGATACGGTGAAAGCCTGTGAAGCGGCGGACGCGATCCTGTTTGGTTCGGTCGGTGGTCCGAAGTGGGAGAATCTGCCGCCTGAAATTCAGCCGGAGCGCGGAGCCCTGCTGCCGCTGCGAAAGCATTTCGGATTATTCGCGAATCTCCGTCCAGCGGTTTGTTTTCCCGCACTCACTCACGCTTCGCCAGTAAAGGAAGAACGAATCGCGGGTGGCTTCGACGTGCTCTGCGTTCGTGAATTGACAGGAGGGATTTACTTTGGTCAGCCGAAAGGGATCGAAATGCGCGATGGAGAAGAAACAGCCATCGACACCATGGTGTATCGAAAGAGCGAGATCGAGCGCATCGCCCGTATCGCCTTTACCGCTGCCGGGCAGCGTCGAGGCAAAGTCTGTTCCATCGACAAGGCGAACGTTTTGCAAAACGGTCTGCTCTGGCGTCAGACGGTGGAGGAAGTGGCGAAGGAATTTCCCGGTGTTCAGCTCAGCCATCTCTATGTCGATAACGCGGCGATGCAGTTGATCGCTCGTCCTAGGGATTTTGATGTGGTCTTGGCGGGGAATCTGTTCGGCGACATTCTCAGTGACGAGATGGCGATGATCGCCGGATCGCTCGGGATGCTCTCCAGCGCCAGCTTGGGGCAGAGCAAGGGTGACGGGCTCTACTTCGGCCTCTACGAGCCAAGCGGTGGATCGGCCCCAGACATCGCTGGTCAGGGGATTGCCAATCCCATCGCCCAGATTCTGTCGGCGGCGATGATGCTACGCTTCTCCTTCGGAGCCACGGAAGCTGCTGCTGCAATTGATGCGGCGGTGAAAGCCGTGATCGATGAAGGGTATCGCACGGGAGACATCTACACAGCTCAGGAAGGGCAGAAGAAAGTCGGCACTGCCGAGATGGGCGACGCGATTGCTGCGCGAATCGGCTGAGATTCAGATCCGCTATTCAGCAGGACTCACCGCATTTTCGTCTCGAATTTGCGAGACGGACCAGAAAAGTTGTGCGAAAAAGGAGCCTATGAAATCCTCTTTTGGGCATGTTTTCCTTCTCGTGATTCTGTTCGTGTTCGCGGTTGGTCTTACATCTGCGGATGACAATCTCGCTGCCGGGAAAATCGTCCAGTTTCTGCCGACACCAAATTATGCGATCACGGCGAAGGGAGGCACGGATGCGACTGATTTGACGGATGGGAAGCTCAGCTCGCGCGAAGACAATCGCCTGTGGTTCGATTCGAAATGCGTGGGATTTAGCTATCCCGGCCTTCAGCAAATGTATCTTGATCTCGGAGCTGAAGAATCGATCCGCGAAGTTGCGATTCGTTTCATGGGGGGCTCGGTGACTCCCGGAACCTCATTTCCCGTTTGGGTTGATCTGGTGGCCAGTCTCGATGGACAGACGTATGAGCGGCTCGATTCCTTTTCCCGCTGGACTCCGGGGGATCGCGATCGCTTCGGCATTCCGCAAGAGGCAGGGGAAGCCTGGGTTCATCAACTGACTTTCGGAAACCTGAAAGTGAAGGCTCGCTACATCGGGCTGTCCTTTTATGGGACCGGACTCAATGTCGCTGATGAGATGTGGGTGATCCGGGGCGGAGACGATGCGAAGCCTCTCGCCTTGGCCCCGTCGCGTATCGTGCCCTTCTGCCCAAAGGGAGCGCAGGTGTATTTCCACAAGCCAGTCGTGCAGTTCTCGACGAACTTTCCGACGCCGAACCCGGTGGGACTGCTGAGCGCTCTGCCGAAGGACGCAAAACCTACTCTGCGCCTCGATCTGCCTCCCGGCGTGCGCCTCGTCGGAACGGAGCAGGAGGTGCTGCCTATATCGGAGAAGCTGTCGGACGGCTGGACGCGCTATCACTTTGCTGAGGAAAAGACTACTGGAGAGTCCTTGAAAACCTGGCAGAGAATTTATCTGACGGGCGACTGGAAACCCGGTCAGGAGGGGTTACTGCGCTATCAGGTGAGTTGGCCGGATGGTCAATCCCCCGAGGGGACTCAGCGCATTCAGGCCGTGGAGATCCCGGAAACTCCGATCCCGAAGAAGTTGCTGACGGGACTGGGCTGGTGGTCGATGGGAAATTCCGCACACTGGCCGAATGTGATTCCCTCGTATAAGAGGCTCGGATTCTCTTATGTGCCTCTCTTTGCTCGCTGGATTTCGAATGAAAAGGAATGGGCCTTGCTGGATCAGTTCAGAAACGAGGGATTTAAGGTCGTGAGCATTGATTCACCGCTGCATGTTTTGCTGCAGAAGCACAAGAAGAACACGGACATTTATTGTCAGTTAGAGAAGGGGCCAGGAGAGCTTCTTTGTCCGTCCTACCGAGGGCCTGCCTATCAAGAGGAACTCATCAGACTGGCGACCGAAGCTTCAAAGGCGCGTCCCGATCTCTATGCCGCAGATATCGAACTGTGGGGATGGCGTGGTCCGGTGGATGCTGAGAACTGCTCGCGCTGCAAAGCTGACTTCAACGCCAGTGGACTGAGCAGCTGGGAGGAGTGGAAGATCACCAAGGGCAACGAGATGTGGAAGGACATGGCATCGGCAGTCAGAAAAGGTTCCGTCGATGCAGGCGGGCCAAAAACGGAGAGCGGTGGCTATGATTTTCAGCCCGGTAGTGCCTATCAGTTCCTCTGGTCAGTGGATCAGTTGTATCCCGACGCCATGCAAAACAGCCAAGTCAGCACCTACAGCTCTCTCGAACCGTGGAATATCGCGTATGTCGGAGATGAGGTGAGGAAGGACCGTCAGCAGATCGCTGCCAGTGATATCATCCCATGGCTCACGCCTGGTGATGCAGGCGTATTCCCCGGCTGGGCGATGCGCGATTCCGTTCTGGAGTGTTTCGCCAACGGCGCACGGGGCATCCTCTTCTGGAGCAGCCGCGTCTGGGATACCGAGGGTCTATTGGGCTATGCCGATGCGATTCGGATCGCCGCGCAGGTCGAAGATATCATCGTGGGAGGTAAGCTGCTGGAAGGAGTCAAAACACAGCCCGAAGGGCGTGTATCCGGTGTGAGGAACGATAAGGGAATCTTTATGCTACTCGGCGATTATCAGGGAAGTATGAAGGGCAAGGCAGTTACGATCACCGTGCCTATAGACCGAGCGATGAGCGTCGTGGATTTGGTCACCGGAAAAGAAGTGGCGAAGTTAGCTCCCGGTGCGAATTCTTTCCAGATCGAGTTTAAAGAAGCTGGATCGCGAGCGTTCTCGCTGAGGTGATCGCGGTGCGGAAGGAATCAATGGGGGGACATGGCAGCGAGCACGACGAAAGCGCACAATCTCATAAGGCGTGACGATTCGGTCGCAATGTGGATAACGCTGCGATGTTTTCACCATCCGCTTTCTCACGCTCGACGTCACTTTGATCTATATTATTTTTCACCATGATCCTTCGCTTGTCTCTCTTGAGTCTCCTCACGCTCGTCCTGTCGTCCATTCTCTTCGCCGAGGATCAAACGGTGAAGGCGGCAAGCTTTGGATTTGAGCCGGAGGAGGCGACTGCTGCCTTGCAGGGAGCCATTGATTCCGGGGCAGCTAAAGTGATCGTCGAGAACATGGGCAAGCCTTGGATTGTGGATAAAATCCGCCTCGCGAGCAATCAGGAGATCATCTTCGAAAAAGGTGTCGTAGTGCAGGCAAAGAGAGGGGCGTTCCATGGCCGATCGGATGCCCTGTTCCTAGCAGATTCTCTGACGAACGTGACTCTCACCGGTCCGGGAGCGACGCTGAAGATGTGGAAGGAAGATTATGATGATGAGAGCCAGTACAAACACAGTGAGTGGCGGCATCTGCTGAGCTTTCGCAGTTGTTCGAAGGTTCGGATCCAGGGTTTGATTCTGGCGGACAGTGGTGGCGATGGCATTTATCTGGGCGTGACGAAGGGGCGAGTGCCCTGCTCGGATTTCGTGATCAAAGACGTGACCTGCGAGAATAACTACCGTCAGGGAATTAGCGTGATTAGTGCTCGCGATCTGTTGATCGAAAATTGTGTGCTCAAGAATACGGGAGGGACGGCTCCGATGGCGGGGATCGACTTCGAACCCAATCATCCGTCCGATGAACTCTCGAACTGCGTGATGAGGAACTGCCGATCAGAAAATAATATGGGGAGTGGCTATATTTTTTCGATGCGAGGCCTGAATGCAGAGACGAAACCGGTCTCAATCCGAATCGAAAATTGTCGAGCTGTCGGTAGCCGGGAGTCCTTACGCATCATCACGAACGGGGAATCGGATCAAGCAGGCGTAAGAGGGACGCTGGATTTCGTGAACTGTGTATTCGAGGGAGGGCGAAGTGGGGGGCTGAGCATCACGGATAAATCAGCTGAGGCGGTGAAAGTTCGCTTCGTTGATTGCCGCATCGTCAATCCGGCAACGGAAAAGCCGGAGACTTCTCCCATCGAGCTATTTAGTCGAGCGACTTCGACTGTCGATCTGGGGGGAATCGAGTTCAAGAATCTGGTGATCGACGATCCGGTGAAGCGTGAAGCGATTTCCTACTACGACATGGGTGGCGGTCTCGGTGTGCACGAGGTGAGTGGAAATTTCGTGCTCAATGGTATCGCTCACGAGGTGACGGCGGACTCGCTATCGAAGACGACGATCAAAACTTTTCTACCTTATCCGACCGAAGGCTTGCGTTACGAGCTTACGAGAGCGATCTCCTCACAGGAGGCTAAGAAGAAAGCGAGAGCACGTCTTCGAGGTCCATCAGAGTGGCTGATTTGGGGAGAGGCAGGACAGGAGATGGTCTTCAATGTGCGTATCACTCCGGTGGGGAAAGGAGCAGGTGTTTCGGTCCCGATTCGTCTTCTGTCTCCGTCTGGCAAGGCAACCAAGCTGAAGGATGCGGCGGCGAAAGGAGAGACGGCCTATACGGTCGCAGCGGAGGAAACGGGGGCTTATCGAATTCAGGTGGAATTGAAACGATGGACGACGACGATCACGTCCGGCAGCCGACCAGTCTGTCTATTTTCTGAGACAGGGCGATTTCATTTTCTCGGAACGACAGGAGAGTTTTTCTTTTGGGTTCCGGAGGGGACGGCGGAATTCGGAGTTCGGCTCTCCGGCGATGGTACGGGGGAGCGTGTGAAAGCGACTCTGAAGGATCCGAAAGGGGAGGTGGTGATGGAGAAGGACAATATCGCCTCGGCTCAGGAATTGGTGGCGCATACGGATGATGGTGCCCAGACGGGAATATGGAGTGTCGTTCTGAGCAAGTCGAGTCAGTATCCGATGGAGGATTTTTCTCTGCGACTGCTGGGCGTGCCACCGATATTGGCCCCGTCGCCAGAGTCGCTGCTACGACCAGTGAAGTGAGGGGGAGGAACTGGGGAATCGAGGGCAGTGAGTCGGGAATGAGTCGCTTCCCGCATCCGCGCTCTTGCGGAAAGGATGGATCGCGTCACTCTATCGATCTATGAATTTTCGTTTTTGTCTCGGCGGCTTGGCCGCATTCACCCTAATGCTGACTCTCCACGCAGAGGAGAAAACTGTGAAGGCAGCCAGCTTTGGATTCGATCCTGTGGAGGCGACGTCGGCGTTGCAGGCAGCGATTAATTCGGGTGCTTCCAAAGTGATCGTGGAAAATACGGGCAAGCCGTGGATCGTCGATCAAATCAAACTCGCCAGCAATCAAGAGATCGTCTTCGAGAAAGACGTGATCGTACAGGCGAAGCGCGGAGCCTTCTTGAAGAAGCGTGATTCTCTGTTCGCCGCAGTATCTCAGCAAAATATCACCCTGACGGGACACGGAGCGATTCTGAAGATGTGGAAGGAAGATTATGATGATCCAGCGAAGTATGAGCACGCAGAATGGCGGCATGTGCTGAGTTTCCACAGCTGCGCGAATGTCAAAATCACTGGTCTGACTCTGGCTGACAGTGGAGGAGACGGGATCTATCTCGGTGTGGCGAAACCGGGTGTTCCTTGTTCGGACTTCGTGATCAAAAATGTGATCTGCGACAATAACTACCGCCAAGGAATAAGCATTATCAGTGCTCGGAATCTGATCATCGAAGACTGTGTGCTCAAAAACACCGGAGGAACGGCTCCGATGGCGGGGATCGACTTCGAACCGAATGGCTCGACAGAGGAACTCACCAATTGCGTTATGCGCAATTGTGTCACAGAGAACAATCAAGGAGATGGGATCGTGTTTTACCTTCGCCCCCTGAGAGCCGAATCTAAGCCGGTCTCTGTGCGCATCGAAAACTGTCGCTCTGTCGGTGATCGAAATTCCTTTCGGGTCATTACGAACGGAGAAAGTGCTGAGTCGGGCGTGAAGGGGACGTTAGATGTGGTGGATTGTGTCTTTGAACGAGGGCGAGCGGGTGGAATCGAAGTCGGTGACAAACCTGCGGATGGGATGAAGGTAAATTTCGTCAATTGTCGCATCATTGAGCCTGCTCTGGATAAAGCCGACACTTCACCGATCCTGATTTCTACTCGTGTCACGACGAATGTGGACATGGGAGGTGTGCATTTTAAAGGAGTGGTGATCGAGGATTCTCTGAAGCGTGAACCGATCTCATTTTTTGATGTGGGCGGTGCGCTGGGGCTGCGGGATGTATCTGGAAATCTGGTGATCAACGAAGTTGCTCACGATGTGGCGAAGGATCTGATGCCACCGACCATGTCGAAGATAATCCCTGCCTATCCGATGGAAGGCGTCCGCTTGGATCGTGCCGTGCTCGGAGCGCTGTCGGAGCGTGCGGGAAAGAGTACCGCTCGTCTGCGGGGACCATCGGAATGGCTCGTGTGGAGCGAGGCGGGAAAGAAGGTACAGTTTGCCGAGCGCACTCGCCAGGTCGGAAGATCGGTGGACGCTCCCGCTGCTCTCAAAGTCCTGTCTCCTACGGGCAAGGTGGTCAAGCCGTCGAAGATCGCGAAGGACGAGGCAGTGACTGAATACGCCTTCGATGCTGAGGAAGCTGGCGCATATAAGATCTTATGCGAACTGAAGAGCGCCACTGCGACCATCACCTCCACTACGAATCCGGTCTGCCTTTTTTCAGAGAAATCTCTTTTCCACTTTCTCGGCACGCAGGGTGAGTTTTTCTTCTGGGTTCCCGCCGACACGAAGGAGTTCGGAATTCGTGTTTCGGGAGATAATCCGGGCGAGCGGGTGAAGGTGACTCTGAAAGATCCGGAGGGTAAAGTCGTGGAGGAGAAGGATAATACTGCTTCATCTCACGATTTCGTGGTGACTCCGAGCGATGCAAGCCAAGGGAGAATCTGGAGCCTGGTCTTCGCAAAGCCGAGTCAGTATGTCATGGAGGACTTCTTTGTTCGGATGATGGGGGTGCCCCCAGTATTGGCGTTCTCTCGGGAGAGCTTATTGAGACCCTTGCCCTGATTTTTCTCGACACTGCTCGTCGCTCTTTTATAACAGAGAGTATGAAGGGAGATTATCCTCGGACCACTCGTCGTGAACTGTTCAGTCAGTTGGCCGCTGTCTCTGCGGCATCTCTGCTCTCCGGAGATTCTTCTGAAGCACGGGAAGCGCAGAAAAAGCTGAAAGTCGGAGTGGCGACGCTGGGCTTTCAAGGGATGTCGAATGTTGATCTTGCAAAGGAGCTGGCTTCATCTGGAATCAAACGGATTCAGTTCACTCTGACTCAGATCGACAAGAGTCTCTGGAAATATAACCAGCCAGTCGATCTCTCGTCCGTGACTCCCGCAATCGCTCGTGAAGTCGCAGCGATCTACCGTGATGCCGGAATCGAGATTCACAACTTGGGAGTTTATGCCAATCTGATCCATCCAGAGGAAGCCGAACGTAAAGCGAATCTGACCTACTTTGAGGCGATGATGAAAATCGGGCAATCCATGGGCGTTCGGACCTTCAGCACAGAATCGGGGCATTACTTTGATCCGAAGGCTCCCATGACTCGGCTCTCACGAGAATTTCAGGACGAGACTTGGCCTCTGATGATCGAGATGGGGCAGCGTCTAGCGGAAATGGCTGAGAAATACGATGCGAAGGTGCTGATGGAGCCATCTCACTGGAGCTTCTTCTCCAGCGCCAAGCGACTCCGTGTTTACCTGGAGGAGGTGAACTCTCCGCGAATTCGAGCGTTGCTTGATCCGGCCAATATTATCGAGGTGAATGACCTTCCTGAAATGTTCCAGCAACTAGCTCCGATGATCGATGCGATGCATGCGAAGGATCGCAAACTGCACGTCCAGAAGGGTGTCGCCGCCGGATTAGGCGACTTGGACTACCGAGAATTCGTCTCTCTGGCGGCGAAATACACGCCAGATGCTCCGATCTTCGTCGAATATGTAGGATTAGAGGACTATCAGCCAGCGCTCGCGATTCTACGCAGAGCGATGCAGGATGAGGGGATTGGCGAGGCGTGAACCGTCTCTCCCTCCTCGCATTTCCGCATTTCCGTTCTTGCACGGAGCGAAGGAAAGTGAGAATCTATCCGCCGATGAAACGTTCTTTCCTATTCTCCTGTCTCGCCGCCACTGCGGCATTCGCTTTCCTCACCGCCTCTGCCGAGGAACCTACCAGTCTCGCGTTGACCCCCGTGCCCCATCCGGGAAAGGAGGCTCTACATGAGTCGTTTAACAAAATATCGAAGGAAGGTAAAGCGCCGCTCGTCTTTCTCGGTGACTCGATTACGCAGGGCTGGAGCGGTCATGGGAAGGATGTCTGGGAGAAATACTGGGCACCGCTGGGAGCCGTGAATTTCGGTGTGGGCGGAGATCGCACGGAACACGTCTTGTGGCGTCTTCGCAATGGCAATTATGAGGGCCTGCATCCGAAGCTGACCGTGCTGATGATTGGCACGAACAATACGGGCAAGAGCGGACGTCGCGCTGCGGAGCACGGCGGGAGAATTTTTAATAGCACAGCCGAAGAGACGGCAAAAGGTGTGGCGGAGATCGTGCGTGTACTGCGTGAGAAACAGCCTCAGATGAAGATCCTGCTCCTAGCGATCTTCCCTCGTAGCGCCCATCCGACCGATGCAATGCGTGTGACGAATGAAAAGGCGAACGCCATCATCTCGCGGCTGGATGATGGGAAAAACGTCTTCTTCATGGACATTAACAAGAAGTTCCTCGAATCTGATGGCACGCTGTCCAAGGACATTATGCCCGATCTGCTCCATCCGAACGCAGTGGGATATGAAATCTGGGCAAAGGCAATCGAAGCTCGTGTGAAGGAGTTGATGGCAGACTGAGAAATCGGTTCCGAGCATCATGACCGAGAATTCTCAGCCCATCGTGGAGCTGAGGTGCGTTTCCAAATGGTATGGCTCTGCGGAGGGAGGAGGCCCGGCACCACGTCGGATTCTCGATGGACTCGATCTCGTGATTCAGGCCGGCGAGCGCTTCGCCATCGTGGGACCGTCGGGGTGCGGAAAAAGCACGCTCTTGAATCTGATCGGGACGCTGGATGTGCCGTCAGAGGGACAGATCGTGATCGACGGCACCGAGACTGGGAGTTTACCAGAGACGGCGTTAGCAGAAATCCGCTCGGAGAAGATCGGTTTCGTTTTCCAAATGCACCATCTTCTCCCGCAATGCACGGCACTGGAGAACGTGCTGGTGGCAACTCTGGCACTGAAGACGCGACCTGATCCGGCAGTTGTGGAGCAGCGGGCGCGACGACTGTTTGATCGGATGGGACTCGCTGATAAGCTGGCGAGCTATCCGTCCCAGCTTTCCGGTGGTGAAAGGCAGCGCGTGGCTGTGGTTCGTGCCTTGATCAATTCTCCGCGCATTCTGCTGGCCGATGAGCCGACGGGTGCTCTGGATGAGGACAACGCCGTTCGCCTGATGAATCTGCTGGTGGAGCTCAACGAGAGCGAAGCTCTAGCGCTGATCGTGGTGACGCATGATCGCAATCTCGCCTCGCGTCTAGGCTCAGTCCGGTCGCTGCATCGCGGGCATCTGGAGGATGTGGAATGACGGCGCTGCGCTTTCTTCGGGCCTCGCTCCAGCACTATCGGAAGCTGCATCTCCCCGTTCTGATCGGAGTCGCCCTTACATCCGCGATTCTGAGCGGGGCGTTCGTCGTCGGAGATTCGGTAAAGGAAAGCCTGCGTCGAAATGCCGATGCCCGTCTCTCTCGGATCGGTCCGGCGTTTCTCGGAGGAGAGCGTTTTTTTACGGCTGGCTTATCTGACAGGGTTCAGTCGGCGATTCAAGAGGGTTCAATCGTCGCTCCTGTCATTCAGCTTAATGGTACAGCCTCGAGCCAGGAAGGTGGGCGACGAGCGAACAAAGTTCAGATCGTAGGAGTCGATGAGCGCTTCTGGTCGCTTTCGCTTTCGCAGAAAGTACCTGACGGCTTCTCTGACGAGCGCTTTGCCGCAGCCAACAGCGTCTTAGCTGAGCGTTTGGGCGTGAAGTCAGGCGATACTGTGATCGTCCGTATCGAGATTCCGGCAGCACTTTCGAAGGATGCTCCGCTCTCTGGCGAATCCGAGCAGACGACGCCTTTTACTGTGGTGTTGACCTCGATTCTGGGCACGGAGGACTTCGGTCATTATTCCCTGAAGCCAGAACAGGTTCCGCCCGCCACGCTGTTCGTCCGCCAGGATCGGCTTGCTGCCGTGGCAGAGTTGGCAGGGCGAGCGAATCTCTTGTTGGCAAATCAGGCCGTCACGGCGGAGTCGCTGGCGCGAGCGGTGGAGTCTCGCTGGAGTTTGGACGATGTGCAGGTAGTGGTGAAAAAGCTCGAAGGTGATGTGTTTCAACTCACCGGTTCTCGCGTTTTTCTCGACGATGGAATCGTTTCAGCGGTCGAAGCCGTCTCGTCGGAGAGTGCGCCCTCGCTCACCTATTTGGCGACGGATGTGGCAAGGGAGCCGAGCGAGAAGGGCACGCCGTATTCGATCATCTCCAGCGTGGCTCCGCGACTGAACGAGATCGTTCCGGCTGGCTTGGCGGAAGATGGCATCATTCTCTCTGATTGGCTGGCTGAGGATATCGGCGCGAAGATCGGAGATCGCGTTCGACTGTCCTACGATGTTGTCGGCATGGGGCGAGCGCTGGTGGAGAAACGGAAGAGCTTCACCGTCGCTTCGATCCAGCCTCTGGAACAAAAAGGCTGGGATCGATCGTGGACGCCGGAGTTTCCGGGAATATTCGACGTGGACAGCCTCGATGACTGGGAGCCGGGTATCCCGATTGATCGCAGTCGAATTCGACCGAAGGACGATGACTACTGGAATCGCTACCGTACGACTCCGAAAGCGTTCGTGTCCTGGGCGGCGGCTCGTGAGATGTGGGCGAATCGCTTTGGAAGCGCCACGGCTCTCCGTTTTCGACCGAAGGCAGAAGTGAAAGTAGATTCTGAGGGCTTAGCGGAGGCCATGCGCCCGCATCTGCGGCTCGCCGATCTGGGAGTGAGCACTCGGGCGCTCCGCGACGAGGCTGCGGCGGCCGTATCGAATTCCTTCGACTTTGGCAGTCTTTTCGCAAGCATGAGCTTTTTCCTGATCGTAGCGGCTCTGATCCTGACTGGACTAGTCTTTGTGTTTGGGATTGAGCAGCGTTCATCTGAAATCGGGCTGCTCTTGGCACTTGGGTTTTCGCATCGTCGCATTCGAAGATTATTTCTGTCGGAATCCTTGCTCCTAGCGGTGGCGGGTGCGGGGCTTGGTCTGCTTGGCGGGTATGTGTACACGCGTCTCGCGCTTCATGGGATGTCTGGGGTGTGGCGAGACGCTGCTGCGGGGATGGAGTTTGTGTATTTTCTGAATCCGCAGTCACTTGGAATCGCCTTTGCCACAACCGTGTGCGTCGCTCTCGGTGTCGTCTGGTTCGCCAGTCGACGTATTTTTACCATTCCACCGAGTGCTTTGATTTCGGGAGTCAGTGATGAGGAATCTTTTGCTACAAAGAAACATCGATGGGATCGAGTTTTCGTGATTGTTTGTCTGCTGGGCGTGCTGGGGTGTCTGCTCGCGCCGCGTCAGGCGGGCACGATCGCTGAGCAGGGTCTCTTTTTCGGAGCCGGATTCTTCGCTGCGGCGTGGGGAGTTGCCGTAGTGTCGCTCTGGATGGGGACGGTTCTGCGTTCGCGAATGCATTCGTCCCATTCGTCCTTGAGTAGCCTCGAAGCGCTGGGACGACGCTATGCTGTGCGCCGTCGAGGGCGCAGTCTCGCGGTGATCAGTCTGATGGCTGCTGGCGTCTTCGTCGTGACTGCGATCAATTCATTCCGCTTGGAGGGATCGCGAGGAGCGGAGCGACGAGATTCGGGAACGGGTGGGTTCGCCTATGTGGGGGAGTCAACTCTGCCGATCTATG
The DNA here is from genome assembly GCA_963205275.1 of Verrucomicrobiota bacterium. GTDB lineage: Bacteria > Verrucomicrobiota > Verrucomicrobiia > Verrucomicrobiales > DEV007 > Arctic95D-9. The sequence continues at coordinate 38,678 of CAUJIH010000097.1, forward strand.
AAGATCTGAATGGGACGGAAGGGCGAAAGAAATACGGGCTTGATTCTCTGAAGGAGGACTTTTCTGTTCTCTCCTTTCGCGTCAGTGATGGAGATGATGCGAGCTGTCTCAATCTCAATCGTGCTCAGTCGCCTCGTCTGATGGCCGTCGATGTGGAGAGAATCGCTGCGATCAATCCTTTTCATTTCGTCCGAACGCTGGGCGAGATCAAAGAGGGGGAAAGCCCGTGGCGTTTGCTCTCCAGTACCGATAAAATGGAGGATGGAAGGTCTGTCGTGCCGGGGGTGATCGACCAAAATACGGCCATCTATGCACTGGGCAAGAATCTCGGTGACATCATACGCTATCAGACGGTTTCGGGTGAGGTCTTCAACGTGCGCATCGTCGGTTTTCTCGATACCTCGATTCTGCAAGGCTGTGTGCTGATCGACACGACGAATTATATCCGCTTCTTTCCGGATGCGGGCGGCTTCCGTTTTTTTCTACTCGACGGAGGCAGCACTGAGGCCTTACAAGCGGTCGCCGAGCGGATGACTCGCATGTTCGGTGATCTAGGACTGGAGATGCGCCCTGCTTGGGCGAAGTTGGACGAGTTCAATGCCGTGCAAAATACGTATCTGAGCATCTTTTCCACCTTGGGAGGGCTGGGCCTGCTGCTCGGGACGCTGGGGCTGGCTGTGGTGGTCGGACGGAACGTCGCCGAGCGACGTGGACAGCTCGGCGTCATGCAGGCGATGGGGTTTACCCGACAGCGTCTCGGCCGTATGGTGCTGGCGGAACATTGGTTTCTGCATCTGACCGGAGTGCTGATCGGAATCGCGGCAGCTGTGATCGCCGTATTTCCGAAGCTGATGGGAGGTGTCGCCGCTCTACCCTGGTGGCTGCTGATTGGAATCAATGTCGCCGTTCTACTCGGCGGATTGCTCTTCTGTATGATCGCGGCACGGACGGTTCTGCAGGGGAAATTGCTCGATGCGATTCGACGAGAATGACACGGCGTATCGTTCTGATTTGTTTGTTCTGGGCGCTTCTTTCTCGGGATTCTGTCTTGGCGAAAACAGCGAAGCGCTCGCGTCGAGGACCGAGCCGAAGCTCAGCTTCGCCGAAATCCGAACCTCCAAAAGGCCCTCCGGAGAATCATCCTGTCGCGACCCTGAAGGACTCGATGGGGAAGGCGGCGGGCGGATTGACCACTTTGTCCGGGCGTTGGGCGGCATCGTCAGACGGGAAGGATTGGTGTGCGCAGTCTGTGCCCTTGGTCGATGCCTGGTGCGTATTCGGTCCTGAGATTCGGGAGAAATCGGCACGAGTCGAGGCTCGGGTGATCGCGCCTGGACAGGGGAGAATATTGTCACGTTTTGGAGTCGGACTGTATGGGAAGAATGGCGTTCAGTGGCGAACTGCCCCTTCTCGCAACGAGATGGAGTTGATTCGGCGCGGAGCTGTTCTCGCTCGAGTCGAGTTTGCACAGAAGCTAGGGGAGCCTCTACATCTGGAGTTGTCTATGACTCAATCTGGGACGAAATGGGAAGTCTCGGGGCGTGTTTGGCGCGATCAAGAAGATCGTCCGAAGGAAGCGCTGTTGAGTCATCGGCTCTATGAGGAGGAGTTGGAGGTCCCTCTCGCTGGTCAGGCGGTGCTGACAGCTGCTGCATTTTCCGGAGAAGCGGTGCAGTTTACCGAAGCAGCGGTCTTTGAGCATCCTGAACCGGTGCCTGAAAAGAAAAAGGGAGACAGGTCTGATCATCCGTGAGATTACACTTGCTGGTGAGCGAGAATCGCTTCCATTCTTCGATCGATGAAAGCGGGTATTCGTAAAATCGTCGTATGTGCCCTGATCGGAATCGCTCTGATTCTGAGCTGGCTAGTGCTGGCCCCCCACCTCTGGATTGCTCTCGACGAGGGGATCTTTCGTTTTTTCAATCAATTCATCGATCCACAGTATCCCATGTGGGCCAAAATTTTGGCGCTCCTGAATACGAAGGGCTTTGACTTTGTCATGGCGGGCGTGATGGGCACGCTGCTAATTCCGGCGATCACTTCCTGTTCGCGACCGGATCGGCGGCGCTACTGGGCGAGCGTGATCCTCTGGATGTTGTTCGCCTTTTTGGTGATCCATCTTCTATGTAAGCTGACGATTACATATCACCGCCCAAGTCCGACAATCTCGATCGAAGGGGCAAAGCGACTCTCGAAGATCGTCGATATTCCCCATCGAGAAGTTTCATCTAGGTGCTTCCCCAGCAATCATGGGATCATCTTGATCATCTTTTCCGCTTTCCTGTTTCACTTTTCTCGAAGATGGATTGCGTGGACCAGCGTCCTGCTGATCATCCTACTCACCGCGCCACGCATCATGGTAGGGGCGCATTGGTTCAGTGATACTTACATGGGTGCCTTAGCTTTTGTGCTACTTACTGTGCCTTGGTTTCTCGTGCTTCCTTATACCTCGAAGGTGATCGAGGCGATTCAGAGACGACTGGATTCCTTCTTGGACAGGAAAAAGGCGACGTGATCTTGCCTTTTGTGTAAAAATGGCAAGGAGACTCAGTCAAACTCGAGCAGATCGACTGCCATGGAGGGAGTTCCCAGAACGGAATCAAAGAAAGTGAGCTACTGAGTTACGCGACTCTGATTCCACGTAGCCCAGTCGTAATATTGGACGGGATTCTCAATCGGAGACCGAAAGCGGCTGGGGGGATAGGATTCGACTTCTGTAAAATCGGAATATTGAGTGCTCTGGCAGTGTTAAGCTGTTCAATAGTGTCATACTGCAATTTCATGTCGGTGCGAAAGGCTTCGGTAGCAAAGCTCGATATTTCAACTGAGTTTACCCTTCGTGATCCTTTTCTTCTTACGTCCTTTTCCTAGCGTGCTCTCGATCAGGATTCCAATTTCGAATCCCAATTTTAAATCCGAATCCGATAAATTGGTCGGGGGAAGGGATCTCCATATTTAAACCTAAAGAGGAAAATGAAAATCTCGACATAACGGCGCTGTGCGGATTCACTCCCGATATCCGTCTGGATGTTTCAGATGCCAGTTCCAGGCGCTCTGCACGATGGAGCGAAGATCGGGATATCGTGGCGTCCAGCCGAGTTCTTCACGAATTTTCGTGCTATCGGCGATGAGTGTCGCCGGATCGCCAGCGCGTCGTGGTGCGATTTCTGCCGGGACGGGGTGCCCGGTGACTTCGCGAACGGTTTCGACGACTTCTTTCACACTGAAGCCGCTGCCGTTCCCTAGATTGTAGTGCAGAGTCTCTCGCTTCTGAAGTGCTTCGAGCGCGAGAATGTGAGCGGCAGCTAGGTCTTCCACGTGGATGTAATCGCGCACGCAAGTCCCGTCAGGAGTCGGGTAGTCGTCACCGAATATTTTGATCGATTCGCGCTTTCCTAGAGCAACCTGTAGAACCAGAGGGATCAAGTGTGTCTCGGGATCGTGATCCTCACCTCGCGTCGCCGTGCATCCGGCGGCATTGAAGTAGCGTAGACAGGCGTAACGGAGTCCCTTCGTGCGATGAGCCCAGTAGAGGATGCGCTCGACGAAGTATTTTGATTCACCATAGGGACTGCCGGGAACGATTTTCTCGTCCGCTGCGATGGGGATGCGAGCGGGATCGTCGAAGAGATTTGCGGTAGAGGAGAAAATAAAGCGCTGAACGCCTGAATCTACCGCTGCCGAGATGAGATTGAGAGCGTTGCCAACACTCTCACCTAGGTATTTAAAGGGATTTTCTACCGACTCGCCCACCAGAGTATAGGCAGCGAAGTGCATGACGGAGTCAGGACGAGTTGAGGACAAAACCTCCTGAACGGCAGCTCTGTCTCCTAGGTCGATTTGATGAAAATCTGCAGCGGGATTGATCGCTTCGCGGTGTCCTTGGTAAAAATTATCGACGACGACGACTTCATGCCCAGCGGCCAGCAGGGCATCGACGGCGACACTTCCGATGTATCCGGCTCCGCCGGCGACGAGTACTTTCATGAGAAATCGAGGGTAGAGCGGATGTGGAGTATCTAACAGCATTAGATACTTTTCATCATCTAGGGGCGAAAGAATGACTTAAACAAGTACGGGAGCTTCCGCTGGGCGGAATACGATCAGGCCCATATTACTTCGCTTCTCCGTTAGATAGCCGGAGATTCGGGTATCGACGACACAGCAGCGCCCCTTGCTCTTGGTCGAAGTGGCATGCATGAATCGGCAGGTGGCTCCATCGCGAACTGCTAGACCGACGTGCGAGGTATATCCACCTGGATCATCGCTGGCAACTGCCAGCACATCGCCATCCTGGAGTTTCGATTCGATTCCGGCGACCTTGCTTTTCGGGATGTAAGTAACAGGTAGGTCGGAGACTCGACGTTCGATTTTCGCCATTTCCGGAACTAGGGAAGGATCGTTGCGAAGATAGCGATAGCTTTTCCAAGCGGACTGCATCTCACGCACATTGCGATGAACAGGGGTGCCTCCTAGGCTAGCGGTGGGATTGACCCCGAGTCCCCGGCTCTGATTGTTGGCAAAGACTTCTTCCAGATGATGCATACGGCTAAGGTAGGAGCCATCGCAGACGCCATTCCGGTAGCGTTCCAATTCGATATAGCGAAGGTAAGTTTCGCGATTCCAGTGAGACGATGGATTCTTGATCATCCTCGAAAAGGCGAGCGATGCTTCGTAGAAGGTCCAGCAGTCGAGCATGTTGAAATTGACGGAGGGAGACTCGATTTTGTCATCGATTTCCAAGGTGTAGTTTCCGTAAGGAGTGCCGCAGAGGGCTTTGCCAACCGTCGCCGTGCGTTTTCCGATGGGCAGGCTAGCCCAATTTTCCTTGCTAGCTCGTTCACAGAGAACCTTGAATTTCTGCTCTCCTTTGAAAACCGTGCCCCAAGGGAGTTTGGGTGATCGGACGCTCAGGGAGGCCGGAGTTTCCACCGCGACAGTTTTACAGTGAGGAAAAAACAGGAGAGATCCCGCTCCGCCGAAGGCGTAGAGAAACCGACGTCGGGAATGGGATTCTTCAGATGAAAAAGGTGACATGAGGACGAAAGGCTGAAAAAAGAGAAATAATTCGGATAATTTAACAGATGATTGACTCGATTTCAAGTATTCGGCCCCTTCGTCGGGTTCCTCTCGCCTCGATAGGAGATGTGGGAGCGTATGAGATTTTTATCCACGGATTTCACGGATGAACGCAGATTTTTTTAGACTCTTATCTGCGAAAATCTGCGTAATCTGTGGATACCTAAAATCGCCTGCCCCTTTTCTGTGCGGTCTGCTATCTAAACAGTAACTAACTGAGTACCTACATACTCCGACTCCATTTCTGGCTCTCCATCTTCGAGAAGCATGGAGATGACCTCTTGAAGGTTGGCCCGCAATTCATCAAGGCTCTCTCCTTGAGTGTGAGATCCAGAGAATCTAGGCACAAAACCGACAAAAAGTCCGGTCTCGGGACATTTTTCGACGACGGCAGTAAAGGCTCTCATGCTGATCCCCTACACTATAGAATACGAGTGGCGACTTCTTACCAAACACTGATTCAGTGACCAGTCGCGAAGCAAAGCAAGCAGTCACTTTTACCAAGGGATTTGGCACCTACGAACGCGTTGTGCGCAACTCCACGATTCCGATAAAGGAATTCCTTCACTTTTTCTGCGCCAAGATCCTCTTTTGTTCCGTCGCGGTCTGCTCGGGGAGGCTCGTGACGGTGGATGACTCTCTAGATCCGTCTACCAACTGAAATTTGCAATACCTCAGAGTCCTTGCGCGACAGATTTCACAGATTTCACAGATTTTTTTAGACTCCTATCTGCGGAAATCTGTGTAATCTGTGGATCGATAAAATCGCCTGTCCTTTTTCTGCACCATTCTGCGGATGATGCATTCATTGCTCATCTTACGCTGATTTTAAGAGCAATATCGAATATCTCACGCCTCGATAGTATATAGGGTGACTAGCCTCTACTCCGAGTCAGACTGATTTTCTGATTCAACAGGGTCTGGTTTGGCAGGTAACCCTGTCTGCTCGCTTTGGTAGGCCTGACGAACGAGGGACACGATCCAATCGGTTACGATTTGGCCTTCTGAGAGTGCCACGCGCGACCAAGCATCGAACTCTTTCGGACTGATTTTTAGAACGATATGAGAGAGATCGAGCTTGCGAAGCTTTTTCTCATCAAGGCGCATCAGACCCTCGATAATCAGCAGCGCCTTGGCAGGGATGTCTATGCTGGAGGAGAGCCAGTTCGTGACCGTTTTCACGCTGACACCACACTCCTTCGCAAGCCAATCGCGCCCGCGTTTGGGATCGTCCACCCATGCCTTGATTACCTTCTTGTTGGGCATGACAGAACTCTTCCCGATTTCGGGAAAAATGCAAGCTTTCTCCCGATTCCGGGTTTACAATCCCGATTGTCGGGATAATATCAAAACAACTATGGAAACTGAATTGTTCGATTTGCCGATTCCCATGAAGGGACTCACGCCTCAGGAGATTGCCTGGATGGCGGTCAAGAGTTCAGATTCTGGTAAAAGCACCAGCGAGGTGGTGCGGGATCTGGTGAGGCAAGAAGTCGCCCGCCTCGAATCCGAACAGGAGGCGGAGTCATCATCTGAGTCATCCGTAGCCGAATCACAGCCCGAATCGTGTCAAGATCAGTAGCCGACGAAGGGCTGAATCAGCCAATACCACGCGGAAATCGCTGAGAACGACAGCCGTTTTCCCAATCTTTATTTTTACAAACTCTTTAGACAAAAAATCGCTCACCCATGAGTCGCACCCATACCATACAAGCCATCATCGACGCACGCCAACCCATGGCGAAAAAGGCAGCCGAAGCCGACAAGGCACTCTACCAAATCGAAGGAGAAATCCGAAAGTTCAAGGAATTCATCCCTCGTTTCACAGAGAATCTCGATCCGGAAGCCGTAGCAGAACTCAAGGCTCTCTATCCCGCCATCGACCAATTGCTGACTCGACTGTCGGAAGAAAAAGAGAGAATCGGCCTGCTCGCCCAACGCTTTTCCCGCAGAACGTTGAATATCGGTGTCGTCGGCCCTGCCAGAAACGGAAAAAGCACCCTGCTCCAACAAATCACCGGATTGACGCCCGAGGAAATCCCTTCGGGCAACAAAGGGCACCTCACAGGAGCGCCTTCTTTCATCTATCACCGGGATTCGGACATCACAGAAGGGGAATTGCACTTCTTCACCGAATCCGAGTTTCTCAAGGATGTCGTCGCACCTTATTATCGTGAACTCAATTGGCTGGGGAGTGCGCCGTCTAGTCTGGATGCCTTTCGGCGCGCAAATTTGGTGAACGAAGCGGGAAACGATGCCACCAAGAGCAAGATTTTCGAAAAATTATTGGAAACTCGAGATGCCCTCGACTCTTTTCGGCAATACTTCGGACAAGGTCAAAAAGTCATTCCAAAGGAGGAAATTCGCGAATGGATCGCCCAAGAAGGCGTCGCCGAACCTGGTCAAGCACCGCCAAAACTTCACAAATGGCGTGCAGTGAAATATGCGAATATCCACTGCCGCTTCAGCCAAGAAGATGTGGGGAACATTTCTGTTTCAGACACCCCCGGCCTAGGTGACTTCATCAGCGGTGCCGAGGAGCGGCTCGCCGAGATGGTGGGGCGTGATTTGGACGCAGCACTATTCGTCAGAATGCCCAGTCCACATGGTCCCATTGTCTCACCCCCTGATACCAACCTTTATACCCTGATCTCAAAGGCGATCACCGAGTTGACGCCCAAGGACTGGACCTATTATATCATCAACAAGACGGCGGAAAACGCAGGGAATCTCGATCACTTCGAGGCTGATTTACAAGATAAACGCATCCATACCAGAACTCGTCACCGCGTCGATTGCTCGAACACTGGTGAAACCCTGACGGCACTCGATGAAATCCTGAGCGACATCGCCAGCAATTTGGGCACACTCGACCAGCGGCTCTTCAAGCTTCGCATGGATAGGCTAGGGGAGCTGAAGACCGAGATCCTTTCGCTCGCTGAACGGGCGACAAGGGTCCTGCCCAAAGCAGGCAAGCTCCAGCCAGATGAGGCCCTTTTCGATAAGCTCTTTGACGAGGCATGGCTCAACTTGGGACTCAAATCAAAACAACAGGTCGATGTCCTCCGCGAAAAGAGGAATCTTGATGAACCTCGTTTTCTCGCGGCTCTGGAGGAGGTTTTCAGTACCTTAGAAAAAGGCCCCGATCTGCCGGACGAACAGGAGGTCAATAGACAATCCGCCGCCCAGGGGCTGATGCACTGGCACGCCCATAAGATGAACGAACTGCGCGCCGAGATCGCTCGTGCGTTTCAATCGATCGACAAGGTCCTACAGGCTTTGTTTGACGAAATGCGCGAGAACGCGCTCGATGCCCTACACGCTGAGGACGGTGGAAAACTAGCTCGTTTGTCCAATGGCGATGATCCGTGGGAAGCCTTGAAGCGCTCTTGGGAGGGATTGGAACAAGGTGACACGATGATAGAGGCCATCGACATGCTGCTGACCTCCGGGTTGTCATTTCGAGGATTCATCCAGCCGAGAGTGCGCACAAGTCTCGACGTGCTAGACCCCGATATGCCGGAGTCGAAACACTACCATCACTCATCAGCTGACAAACCAATCGACTCAATCGAGAAGCTGGAACTCGCCTGGCGCAGTGCTGTGTCTAGCTGCGAAGGAGTAATCAAAGAGATGGCAGCCGAACCCAGCATGGCTCTATTCGCCGCCGCCGCCGATTTTCGAGGCGCTATCCTCCATACGCGCGGGGACAGGGCCCGAGATGCTTGGAAATTATTTTATCGCCAGAATAGAGCCGATGTCTGGGAGGAAGAATTCACCCAACTGGAGGCCGACAGTCGTCGGCGTCGTGAGTGGGAAAATGCAGTGAAACAATTGCAAGCATCTGCCTCGGTATTTTGAGAACTCAAACCCATTTTCAAACGAAGTATTACACGATCCTTTTATGAGCATACCTGTGATAAAGATTGCCATGGTCGGCCCACGCGGAGTCGGCAAGACTAGCCTGCTCGCCGCGATGTATGCGGAACTGAAAAACGAGCTGTTGGATATCGGATGTTCTTTCTTGATGGAGAGGGGACCCACACAAGTCGCGATCAATACTCGCTTGCGGGAGCTAAAGCAGGTTGCTTTTGCTACTGGTGCGAAAATCCAGATAGGCGAAGGAATCAGCGCCAGCTCGCAGGAGGAGACATTCACCTTCCATCTAGAAGTGGGCGATGGAGGGGAAGCGGAGGCAAGCTTGCAGTTCACCGACCTGCCTGGAGGGTGGTACACCGGAACGGGGAACTTCGAGAAGGCGGATCAAATTCTGGCTGAGTCCGCTGTGTCCTTTCTAGCCGTGGATGCCACGGCCCTCATGGAATCACCTTCAAAGATGTATGATGGTCTTGGTAAATATCACCAAGAGATCAATGCTCCGGATTTCATCCAAGACGCTTATGAGAGAGTAACCTTTACGAATCCTCACTCGGTAGTTCTTACCTTGATCCGAGCAGAGACCTATATCGACAAGGGCAGGGTGGACGAATTGATATTAAAAACGCGTCAGGCATATACCAGCTTGGCAAAAATGCTTGCATGCAAAGGAATCTCCCTCTGTGGATGTTACGTGGAAACCGTGGGTTCCCTTTATTTCAATGCCTTTACAAAAAGCGATGGAGTCATTTCTACTGAGTTTATCCGAGATCCAAACAAGGGATATAAACCAACCCGCTGCGCCGTCCCCTTGAGAATCGCTGTGCACGGAGCGTTCCAATCCGCCAAGGACCAGGCGAGTGAGGATGTAGAAAGAAATGACATATTGATCTATAATATCCTCACCGATTTATTAGGCTTCAACACTCCTCTCAAGCAAGCGCGGGAAAAGGAATCGCTGGTAGTCCAAGTATTCGACTCCATCGCTCAAAAAACGAGAGGCGACGACTATTTCGATCTCCTATGAAAACTGGCATTAAAACTTCAGGGCGAGCTTCGCAATCTGACTATACTTGGAAAAGCAATGATTCAGGGAGTGCGGACAGCTTTTACGATCTGGAAAACCAGGTGGGACAAGATCATGGCTGTGTGATCGTGCACGGCGACGACGATCTTTTCCAAGCCTGTTTCGCGGGATTTCGCACCGACTTACATGATTATCGACAGCGAAATATCGGCGTCTCGGTGGCTTTTTTGGAAATCTCCCAGGTGCAGGCTCGTGCCTTGACTCTCTTATTTTTAGAAAAATACGAGGAGTTTAGCCGCCGACTACTGGATGCAGTGGAGCGCTGGGTCCCGACCGATGTGCCGCCTGCGGAACAGGGAGCCTCCGTCGGTGAATGGCGCTATGACGGGAAAAAATTGATCGCTCTAGTCGAGGAAGCCGTCAAGCAAGCAAATCTCGCTCCTAGCTCGTCTGAGTCCACCGAAGCAAATCCGTTCGCCACCCCTCGCAGCTTTGACTATGACGCCAAGGCCAAGGTCGGGGAGTCAGCCCACACAAAGAGCCAGAGGAGCGTCAAAATGCTCTGTGAGGAACTTCGGAAATATGACTTTTCTAGCGGTGCAGGCTTGAAGCTCCTCCTAGCAAGCGCGCCGCCGCAGGCAGGATACGAAAAAGCTCTCCGGGAAGCCGACCGTCTGCTCTGGGCCGAAGGGTCGCAAGATGATCTGGTAGCATATCGCAAAAAAAAACAGACTTGGAAGACGAACAATACACTGTCTACAATATTAGCGATGCTATCGAGAGATGCTTCCTATCGTGGTTTTGGGACACGATTGATAAAGCGCCTGGTTTTGGAAGAGTCGCCAAACTCCTCGAACCACACATACAGAGTTTCTCCCAAAAAGTTATCGATTATCTGCGTAGTCATCGCGGTGAGTAGTATTCTAATCTGGGCGACAAGGGATAAAGGAGACGAACCCGTTTCTACCAGTGATACTGGAGGAGAACTCGAATCCCCTGATACACCGCAAAACACTGACGGGAAAGAGGAATCTGAGTATCCCAAGCCCGCTCCTGACCCCAAAGCTGAGAAGCCTGTTCCTAAGCCTAATGACTCTATGTGAAAAGGCGAATCAGCGATTTTTAAGGGCCGGCTCTTTACCATTCTGAAGAGTTTGAGATTTTTCTCCACAGATTTCGCGGATGAACGCAGATTTTTTTGATTCTTATCTGCGTAAATCTGTGTAATCTGTGGATCGACAAAATAGCCTATCCCTTTTCTGTCCTTCTGCCGGGACTCTATCGAGATTCACCTCCGCTCCGAATTCGCTGTGGGCTGGCAGGGGGGGCATTTTTCGCTCCTTCAAGAATTTTGAGATCAGGCTCGGATTAAGCAGTGCATGTGTCGCGATTCTCTGATCAGCTCTGCTTTGGTTCCCTCGCGGGATACGGGCAAACAACCTGTTCCTGTTGTGGTAAGAAATAGCCTGTCCTTGTAAATTCTATAAATTTTTGTGTGAAGTCCAAAATAAAAAGGCCGGGGAGATCCCGGCCTTTTCACCTTGAGAGATTTTCTTCGCGTCTTCTTATCGGGCGGCATCCGCAGCGGCTTTGGCGGCGGCAGCCTTGGCGATGATCGCTTCAGAGATGTTTCGAGGGCAGGGAGAATAGTGAGAAAACTCCATTGAGAACTGTCCACGCCCAGAGGTCATCGTCCGAAGGTCGCCGATGTAACCGAACATCTCGCTCAGAGGAGCATCCGCCTTTACCCGAACGCCAGTCGGCGTGTTGTCCTGCGCCTTGATCATTCCGCGACGGCGATTGAGGTCTCCGATCACGTCTCCGACATGGGCCTCGGGGGTGAACACGTCCACCTTCATAATCGGCTCCATCAGTTGAGGCGCACATTTGGGGATCGTCTGACGATAGGCACTCTTCGCCGCGATTTCGAAGGCGATGGAGGATGAGTCAACCGCGTGGAATCCACCATCGAGCAGGGTCACTTTGAAGTCCATCATCGGATAACCAGCGAGAGTTCCTTTTTCCTTGGAGAGCTTGAAGCCCTTTTCAACGGCAGGCCAGTATTCCCGAGGGACGTTACCACCGACGACCTTGGATTCGAAGGAGAAGCCCGTTCCCATTTCGCCAGGCTCGATTGTATAGTCGATCTTGGCGTATTGACCGGAACCTCCGGACTGCTTTTTGTGGGTGTAAGAGTCGGTCGTCGCCTTCGTAATCGTTTCGCGATAGGCGACCTGAGGCGCTCCGACTTCGACTTCGACTTTATAAGTCCGCTTCAGAATATCGACCTTAATGTCGAGGTGAAGCTCTCCCATTCCCTTGAGAATCGTTTCTCCGGTTTCGGTGTCAGTTTCCACATAGAAGGATGGATCCTCGCGCACCATCTTGGCGATGGCTTCGCCCAGTTTCTCGCTCGCTCCTTTATCCTTGGGAGAAACAGCGATGGAGATTACTGGATCGGGGAAAACCATCGGTTCCAGAGTCGCCGGATCTTTGGGATCGCAGAGTGTGTGTCCTGTCTGGACGTTCTTCATTCCGACAAGAGCAACAATATCGCCTGCTTGAGCGCTATCGCGCTCAATCCGATCATCTGCGCTCATCTCGACGATACGCCCGATACGCTCGGTTTTGCTGGTAAATGTATTGAGAATCGTATCGCCCTTGGCGAGTTTTCCGGAATAGACGCGGATAAAGGTCAGTGCTCCATACTGGTCGTCCATAATCTTGAATGCCAATGCGCGGAGTGGTGCATCCGGTGTGACGATCGCGAACTTCCCTGTCTCGTTCCCTTCCAGATCGACTTCAGGCTGCGGCTTGACTTCATCCGGTGCTGGAAGGAACTCCACCACTCCGTTGAGAACGAGCTGCATTCCCTTGTTCTTGAAAGCAGAGCCACAGTAGGCCGGGAAGAAATCCATCGCGATCGTTCCTTTGCGGATGCATCGCTTGAGTGTGGCGATATCTGGTTCCTTCCCTTCGAGATAGGCTTCCATCACCTCGTCATCCTGCTCGACCGCAGTCTCGATGAGTTCAGCACGATATTTTTCCACGAGTTCCTTCATATCCTCGGGAACGTCTTCCAGATGGTAGGCTTCCGGTTGACCGGAGTCGTCCCAGATCCAAGCTTTGCGCGTCAGAAGTTCCACCACGCCTTTAAACTGATCTTCCGATCCGATTGGGAGCACCATGGGGAGAGGTTTGGCACCGAGAATATTACGGATTTGATCGAGGACGCGGAAAAAGTTCGATCCGATGCGGTCGAGTTTATTGATAAAGATCAGTCGAGCGACTTCTGAGTCATTGGCGTAGCGCCAGTTTGTCTCGGACTGTGGCTCGACTCCGCTCGTTCCGCAGAAAACCCCGATACCGCCATCGAGAACCTTCAGAGAGCGATAAACTTCGATAGTGAAATCGACGTGGCCGGGAGTATCGATCACATTCAGGCGATGGTCATTCCAAAAGCAACTTGTTGCGGCAGACTGAATCGTGATGCCGCGCTCGGCTTCTTGCTCCATGAAGTCCATGGTCGAGCTGCCATCATGGGTTTCCCCCAGCTTGTGAATCTTGCCGGTGAGCTTGAGGATTCGTTCTGTAGTGGTGGTTTTACCAGCATCTACGTGTGCGAAGATGCCGATGTTTCGATACTTGGAGAGGTATGTCATCTGCCTGAATAGTAAGAGTACGCCAATTTTTGGAAGCCGGTAAAGTGGTTCATCGTGCTGCAATGGCAACCGGGAATTGATATTTTACCAGAGTTTGTTGTCGCTGGTTGGCTTCGTAGTACGACACAGATACGCTAATTAAGCGAATTTTCACGAATTTACTCGTCCCGTCGGGGAAATTCCGAGGGAAGGAAAAGGCTCATTGTGGGAGTGAGAAGTGGGAGTTAAGTTCGACGACGCGGCTGTGAATGTCGTCGAGGCGAGCCGGATCGTTCCGGTGGGTGATCGCCTCATGAATGAGGTCGCCGATCTGGTCCATCTCCGCTTCTTTCATTCCGCGCGTGGTGACAGCGGGTGTTCCAATGCGAATTCCCCCACCTTTGAAGGGGCTTTCGGTATCGAAGGGGATCGTGTTTTTATTCACTGTGATTCCCGCCTTATCGAGGGCTTCTTGAACGATCTTCCCATTCAGCCCGTTCGGGCGCAGGTCGATCAGGAAAAGGTGATTATCGGTGCCGCCAGAGATAATGCGGTAGCCATGCCCGGCCATGCGTGCAGCGAGGCGAGCAGCGTTTTTCACAATCTGTTGCTGATAGGCTTGGAAGCTAGGCTGGAGAGCCTCGTGAAAGCAAACCGCTTTCGCTGCGATCACGTGCATCAGCGGGCCCCCCTGGATTCCAGGAAAGGTGAGTGAGTCGATCTTCTTCGCGAGTTCTTCGTCATTGGTCAGGATGAGTCCACCACGCGGGCCTCTCAGGCTCTTGTGTGTAGTCGTGGTTACGAAGTGTGCGTGCTCCATGGGGGAAGGATGAACCCCGGCCGCGACCAATCCGGCGATGTGGGCCATATCGACGAAGAGCCAAGCTCCGACTGAGTCAGCGATCTCGCGCATGCGCTTGAAGTCAATGATGCGCGAGTAGGCCGAAGCTCCTGCTGTGATCATCTTGGGGCGGAACTCTAGAGCGACTTCAGCGAGGGCGTCGTAATCGATCATTTCGGTCTCGTGGGAGACGCCGTAGTGTTTCACTTCATAGAGTTTTCCCGAGAAGTTGGCCGGGTGCCCGTGCGTGAGGTGGCCACCGTGGGAGAGATCCATCGTGAGAATGCGATCTCCGGGCTGGAGGACGCTAAAATAAACCGCACAGTTGGCCTGAGAGCCGGAGTGAGGTTGTACATTGGCGTAATTCGCGTTGAAAATTCGTTTTGCTCGTTCAATTGCAAGAGATTCGGCCGTATCGACGTTCTCACATCCGCCATACCAGCGGCGTCCGGGATAGCCTTCCGCGTATTTATTGGTGAGACAGCTTCCCTGTGCCTCCTGAATCGCACGAGATGCGAAATTCTCTGAGGCGATCAGCTCGATATTGCCGCTCTGTCGCTTTTCTTCTTCCTCGATCACTTCGTAGATCTCCGGATCGGTGATGGCGAGATGAGGCGCTCTTGTGGCGTAGCCGCAGGCATTCATTTTCCCGACGCGTCGTCCGTGGCGACCGTCGTCTTCGAAGGCTGCTCCGAGCCAAGCCTCGAGAATAGGACCCACTTCTTCGTTCGGCGTGAACTCACCGGCGAGGCAGAGCACGTTTGTATTATTGTGGATACGTGTTTTGGCCGCCACATGAGGATCTGTGACGACAGCCGCTTGGATGTCCGAAAAGCGATTCGCAGCGATCGCCATGCCGATTCCCGTCGTGCAGCAGAGGATCCCCAGATCGTGCTTTCCAGTGAGGACGGCCTCGGCGACGGTTCGAGCATAGTCGGGGTAATCGACCGGATCTTTCGAGTAGCAGCCGATGTCTTCGACCTCGTAGCCCTGTTCTTTGAGCCAGGCGAGGGCTGCTTCTTTGATGTCATATCCACCGTGATCGGTGCCGATGATGAGAGTGGGCTTATCCATGTTTAAGAAGGAAGTGATGCGCTTGAAACTGTAAATTCAGCTGGATCGCTGAGATTGCTCCCTAGCGCCGCTCTGGGGAAATGTCAAAAAATGATCGCAGCCAGCAGGCAGTTCGCTCTTGTCGTAAGTTACGGAGAATCGTCAATCGTATTCTACTTCAGACCATTGGAGCCATGATTGAGGATGAATTGGAGCACGGAAGGTATGGCTTCTTTGATGAGATTGCGAGCGAAGCGATATTCATCCTGACTCCCGCCAATGGGATCGGGAACATCGACGTCCAATCCCGCAGAGACCCATTCACGTAGAGTGAAGGTTTTTTTCTTGGCCTCCGGGAAATAATCTCGGATCGTCGTGACATGATGAGAGGACATGCCGAAGATATGGGTGGCTTCCGAAGCCATCTCAGCGGTAAAATATCGACTGCGGATCGATGAGATGTCGATACCCTCTTCCCTCATCACGAGAACGGAATTCCGACTGGGAGGTAGCCCATCTCCGGCACCTAGGCCGGCTGATCCGACTTCGACCTTTCCCTGTTCGACCATGGCTCGCAGATACCCTTCTGCCATCGGGCTTCGACAGATATTCCCGGTGCAGATGAAGAGGACGCGAGGGGTCATAAAGAAAAGATAAAAGAGGGAAGAATGAGAGGAAAGATTCTGAAAGAGAACTCGGAACGACGCATTGTAAAGCGTTTCTCCTGAAAATCTGCCTTGAATACTGACTGATCCATGTTACCCTAAAAGCTTAATTTCAAAACGATTGAAAAATTTTGATACGCGCAATCGATTCCAGAAGTCCCCGACAGACTTGAAAAAGAGTGTAAAAATGGGTGTTTTCTACCCTGTTCTGAGCTGCGATTCGACCCTATTTCGATACGGTGGCTTCCTCGAATGAATTTGGACGAATTTATTACACCAAATCGTGTGATTGCCGAGATGCACTCTCACGACCGAGATACCGCGATTCGTGAGTTGCTGAATCGGCTTGTTGAGGATCGTGCTATTCCTCTTGCGATCCGTGAGGATGCGTTTGAACTCTTTTTGATCAGAGAGGATGAGCGCAGTACGGGCATTGGACGAGGTATCGCGATTCCGCACTGTTTTCTTTCTGGCATCGATCAGGTGGTGGGAGTCTTTGGGCGTTCCTCGGAGGGAATTGACTTTGATTCCATCGATCTCGGACTGGTGCATTACATCGTGTTATTTATTGTTCCGGAGGTTGAGCATTCGCTCCATCTTCAGGTACTTTCTGAGATTGCGCGTTGCCTCAGTCAGCCTGAGATTCCCCAGCGACTTTCTTCGGCTGTCGATGACGGAGACCTGTTCCAGGTGCTTACAGAAGCCTCTCGACTCGTCGAGGCGGCGGTGGAGTGAGTTTGCGCGGGGATTTCCCCTGTTCTGTCTGCCCTATTTTTTCTATGCCTGAGCCATTTCCTGATTTGATCATCCTGCATCTTCGCGACGCTCTATCCCGCCTGCCATTTGCCGTCGATTTGCCTGCTAATTTTGTTCCCAAGGTCGACCCCACCCAGAACCGAGCCTTCGGGGACTATCAGACCAATACGGCGATGGTGTTGGCCAAGGTGCTGAAAAGGAATCCACGCGAGGTGGCTGCGGCGATCTGTGAAGCCTTCGACGGTGGCGAGATATTCGAGACTCCTGAGATCGCAGGCCCGGGATTCGTCAATTTTCGTCTTGCGACGGGAGTTCTGGAGAAGCGTGTGAGCGATCTGCTTGACGACACGGAACGTTTGGGAGTTCCCCGGACGAATGCGCCGAAAACCATCGTTCTGGATTTTTCTGCCCCCAACGTCGCCAAGCCCATGCACGTCGGGCATATCAGGAGTACGATTATCGGTGACGGATTGGGGCGCATCGCGAAGTTTCTCGGCCATCGTGTGATCTCGGACAATCATATCGGCGACTGGGGCACTCAGTTCGGCATGATTCTCTGGGGGTGGAAGCATCATCTCGACGAAGCGGCGCTGGCGAGAGACCCAGTAGAGGAGCTGCTGCGCATCTATCGTAAGGTCAATGCTCTGGCGAAGGAGGACGAAAACGTGCTGAACACCTGTCGTGAAGAGTTGGTGAAACTCCAGAGCGGTGATGCAGAAAACCTCGCAATCTGGGAGCATTGCGTCGAGGTGTCGAAGGAGGGCCTTCAGAAAGTTTACGATCTTCTGGATGTGCGCTTCGATCACTGGTACGGTGAGAGTTTCTACAATGACCGACTGCTACCTCTGGTCGAGGATTTGCTCGGGTCAGGTATTGCTGAAGTGAGTGAGGGAGCGGTCTGCGTTTTTTTCCGCGACAACGAGCATCTCGCCGACAAGCCTGCCATCATCCGAAAGCAGGATGGGGGATTTTTATATGCGACGACAGATCTGGCGACCATCGACTTTCGTGTCTCTGAGCTGGGAGCTGATGCGATCTGGTATGTCGTCGGGGCACCACAGCAACTTCACTTTGAACAGATTTTCTCCATTGCCCACCGACGCGGATGTCGCGCTGACCTTCGGCATGTTGCCTTCGGTAGCATTCTGGGCAAGGATCGCAAGATGCTAAAAACTCGCTCGGGAGAGACCGTTCAGTTGGCTGACGTGTTGAAAGAGGCGGTGGATCGTGCTCGGGCGATCATCGAGGAAAAGAATCCCAGTCTGCCCGAAGAAGAAAAGGCGGACATCGCTCATGCGGTCGGAATCGGCTCGGTCAAATATGCCGAACTCAGCCAGTTTCGCATGACGGATTACATCTTCGACTGGGACACCATGCTCAGTCTCAAAGGGAACACGGCACCCTATCTGATCAACGCCTATGTTCGGACTCGTGCCATTTTCCGCAAGCTCGGTGCGGAGTTTGATCAAGGTGGGGGAAATCTGACGCTCGGGGAAGAGGCGGAGAAGACGCTCGCGCTGAAGCTCGCGCAATATGCCGAAGTGGTTCCAGTGATTTTAGAGGATTTTCGTCCGAACACTCTTTCTGCATACCTGTACGAAGTGGCCACTGCCTATCACCAGTTTTGGGAGGCCTGTCCCGTGCTAAAAACAGAGGGTGACACTCGGCACTCGCGACTCGCGCTATGCGAGCTGACGGGGCGCGTGCTGCGTCATGGTCTGGGGCTGCTAGGAATCCGTGTGCCCGAGAGGATGTGATCGGATCATACTCGGCTGAATTGATGAATGTGCACGCTGCTCCTGAATCCGTGAACGCCGATCAACTCTTGGGTGGAATCGAGGCGGGTGGAACGAAATATGTGTGTGCGGTCGCCTTCGAGCCGGAGCATCCGATTCTGGAAGCTCGCTTTCCTACCGCGACTCCAGAGGAAACTGTGGCTCGAGCTGTCGCATTCTTTAGAGAGGCCGAGAAGATCCACAGTCCGCTGAGTAGTCTCGGGATCGGCACTTTCGGGCCGGCACGGATCGATCCAGAGGCAGGGGATTACGGGACGATCCTCTCGACTCCGAAGGAGGGCTGGGCTGGGTTTCCTCTCGTTGAATCCCTGCGTCAAACTCTGGGGATGGCTCTGCCGATTGCCTTCGATACAGATGTGAACGCTGCTGCATTGGGCGAGGCGATGTATGGAGCGGCCCGAGGAGTCGGAAACATCGCTTACGTTACCGTCGGCACGGGAATCGGAGGTGGACTCATTCAGCGAGGGCGCTTGCTCCACGGTCGGCTGCATCCCGAGATCGGACATTTTCTTGTTCCGGATCTCGACGCTGAATACGGAAAATCCACTCAGGTGTGCCCTTTTCACACGAGTTGCCTAGAGGGGCGAGCGAGCGGTCCAGCCATCGCAGCCCGTTGGGGCTGTCCTGCCGAGCTGCTTCCGCCGGATCATCCTGCTTGGGAGCTGGAAGCACGATATCTCGCACTCGGTTGTTTACAGATCACGGCTGCTTGGTCGCCGGATGTCATTCTGCTCGGCGGCGGAGTATCTCAGGGCAAAGGTCTGATCGAACGTGTACGCGACGAATTGCTGCTCTTGACCGGTGGCTATTGGGATCTACCTCGGATGGACGAATACCTGCGCTATCCCGCTCTCAATCAGCAGGCGGGAATCATCGGAGCGCTTGAACTGGCGCGAAAAATCGGAAACGCGAAAGTGAGCGGCTCCCAATAAATCAGGCCAGTGGCTAAACTACGATGGTCGGATATTTGAGAAGAGTGTAACCTAAAACCCTAATACACACATCAATGAAGACAAGACGCAGCAGCCATGATCCCGAATTCAAGGCTCGCGTGGCCTTGGAAGCACTTAAAGGCGCGCGTACTATCTAGGAAATCGCCGAGCTGGTGGAAAAAAACCATCCCAAAATCAGTATGAGAAGACAGTGCAAACTGTTAGGCGTAGCACGCTCCACTGTCAGTTACGTGCCATTACCTGAGTCGTGACATTGCAGCAGCCATTACGGCATGGGTGGGATGGGTGGCGGAGCTTGTTCTACGACGACGGGGCGGGTGCGGCGTATCGTCTTCACCAGCAGAGTGAGCAGAATGATCGCTGCAATCAAGATTAGGATTCCCAGAAGAGGTCGGTAAAAGATCCAAGCGACACTGATGATGAGAAGAGAACTGATACCACCCAGAAGAAATCCGATGATGACGATTCCACTCTGAGCGAGACGGCCGATGAATGGCACGATACTGGAAAATGCGGCGATGGGACCGAGGATCATGGAAAAAGCGATGCACATACCGAAAAATCCTCCGATCCGGAGAATCCAAGTGAGAAATGTATTCGACTGATGTGCATGTTGGAACATCTCGGAAGGTGGCACTTCCCCTGTTTCCACTAAGACGAGCGTGCCCTTCGTGCGAGTGGGGTAGCGGACGAGAGATGTCTGGTTCTGCATCGCTACGATGCTCACCGGACCCGTGGAAATCGTTGAGAACGTAATACGCAGATCGCCAACCTGCGGATGGGCAGGATCGGTGCCGATGTAGATCTCGTCCGGTGACAGTTTCGCTTTCGCTTTCACCGATTCACTAGCACCGTCGAGCGAGGTAACTGGCAGTGGCTTTTCACCGCCAATACTCGTTACCAGATCGCGAGGAAGTGAGAAGGCCCCAACGGTTAC
Source organism: Verrucomicrobiota bacterium (assembly GCA_963205275.1). Lineage (GTDB taxonomy): Bacteria > Verrucomicrobiota > Verrucomicrobiia > Verrucomicrobiales > DEV007 > Arctic95D-9. The sequence goes on from CAUJIH010000097.1 coordinate 59,302, forward strand.
CTTTTCTGCATAAGTGGAGGTGTTGGCAAAGGAAGGAGTGGGGTTTTCGTGTCCGGCAGGAACATGAAACGAACTCGACCTAACTTGATTAGAGGACCACCCTTTATCGTAGGTGTAAGTCGTGGTGGTTTCGGTGCCACCACCGATTTTATCCTTCTTCTTCGTGTGCTTAGACTCGATCCACTGATACATCTTGACCTCTCGGGAGAGCTTGATCGCCTCGATTGAAACTCCAAAGTCAGCATCTTGAATAGGGGCGTTAACGACCGTGGAACCGGTTAGATAAACTAGCTTTTTCTCGTTCTGTTGATCGACTTGATCAGACTTGATCACGACGACCGATTTTTCCCCTTCGTCTAGATCTTTTTCACGATGGACTGCTCGTCCTTCATTCCAAAACAAAACTCCAGCACCGACGAGAAGCACTACGAAACCAACGAGGGCGAAAAAGATCGTACTGCCGATTTTACTTCCGTATCCTTGTTGGGTGACTGTCGTGTATTGCTCTGCCATAAGCGGACTTATAGCAAATCCTCAGAAGAAAACGATCTTTTTTTGTGCATAATCTCAGTTCATCGTAACGAATAGAGATCGAGGGTGGGTCAGGAGAGTGCTGTCACCTTGATGTCCATCAGCATCTGAGCATTGGTAGGATAGCGCTGCATCACTCCCAGCAGCCATTCCATCGCGTCAGTCGGACGGCGACCGCTGAGACCACGACGGATCACATAAATTTTCTCTAATGAATGCTGGGGGAGTAGAAGCTCTTCGCGTCGGGTTCCCGAGCGATTGATGTCTACCGCTGGATAGATATAATTCTGAGCGAGTTGCCGATCTAGGACCAGTTCCATATTTCCGGTGCCTTTGAATTCTTGGAAGATCGCCTCATCTGCCTTGCTGTTCGTCTGCACCAGAGCCGTAGCAATGATGGTGAGCGAGCCAGCTTCGCGGGTATTGCGGGCGGCGGCGAAGATGCGTCTGGGCATCTCCAGTGCACCGACGATCAAGCCACCACTGGCCGTTCCGCGACCTCCGCCCCCACGCATCAAGTTATTAAAGGCGCGAGCCAAGCGGGTAATGGAATCAACTAGGAGGACGACATGCTGTCCAGACTCAACTAGTCGCTTGGCACGCTCGATCGCCAAGAGGGCGATTCGCGTGTGTTCCTTTGCTTCGCTATCATTCGAACTGGCGAAGATTTCGATATCGGGGAAGGAACGTTCGAATTCAGTGACTTCTTCAGGGCGCTCGTCGACGAGCATCACCATGAGGTGAACTTCGTCTTCGTAGTTTTTTTGCAAGCCTTCCGCGATATGATGTAACAGGGTCGTCTTTCCCGTTCTAGGGGGTGCGACGATCAAGGCTCGCTGCCCTCGCCCGATGGGTGCAACCAGATCGATGATACGAGTGGTCAGTCGTGAAGCTTCGGTCTCCAGCGTGTATTTCTTATTAGGATTGATCGCCGTGAGTTCTTCAAAATACGGCAACATCACATCCTTGACGGGAGCTTGTCCGTTGATGGAAGTGATTTCCATGAGCTGCGGACCACGGACGCCCTGTTTAGAGATTCCTCGGACCATCATGCCATCCCGCAAATCAAACGTGCGGAGCATCTCTGGAGTGACGAAAACATCGTTCGGTGATTGCTGGAAACTGCGAGCACGCTCACGCAGAAAGCCGAATCCCTTCGGAGAGATTTCTACGATTCCCTCGGCCTTCATCTCTGGAGAAGCCTCCAGAGCAGCCATTTCGCGAGCACGCTCTTTCTCCTTTCGTTCGAGGAATCGCTGCTTCCGTGATTTGAAGGGACGCCGCTCTTCTCTGCCCGCATGACGAGATTCTTCGCCTTCAGTATTCGGCTGATCCGAATTTGTAGTATCCGGCTCAGAGTCGAGAGATTCGCTCGCGGCGGCCTCAGCGATTCTTTCAGACTTCGGTTCTCTGTGAGCGGATCGCTGCCGTCCTGAAGCATTTCTAGAAGAGTGACGATTCCCTCTGGGGCGACGTCTCTCCGAACGATCTTCTGACTCAGAAGAATCGTGCGCTGAGGCATTCTCTTCAATCGTAGGAGGGGTGGGTTTCTCGGCGATAAGGTCAGTTTGCTCAAAGGGTTCTCCTTGAATCGATGCCGAATCGATAGCAGAGGCCGCCGGAACACCTTCAGCAGACGAAGTGGATTCTGGCTTACTTTTAGTCCGCTTAGCAGAAGCCGCCTTGCGACTTGTGGAGGTTCGTCGTCGAGGAGGGGAAGGAGCGCTGGCGGTGGCTTCTCCGATGAGAGGCTCAGGGGCCGGAAGATCCGCTGCAATTTCTGGATCGCTCATAAAAATAAGCAAATATTAAAAAGAACACGCAGTTAAGGTCGTGATGAAAAGTAAGGGGGTAATTTCCGAACTTCTGGAGAATCCGGAAATTCGGTTCGATTGGCAGCAAGAGTTGAAATTGCTGAATGGAAGAAGTCCCTGCTGTTTCAAGGAGAGTGCCTTGATACCCGGACTATTGCGGGGAGCACTGACTCCCGTATGTGAGTCAGTTCAGAGACGTGCGCAGTGTCTCCCTTTCTCATCTTTCACGCAAGCTATTTTTCTTTTTTGCGACTGTTTCTCCACAAAAATGGGAGTGATTGCCGTAGACGGACAATTAGGAGTTCATCCTTTTCTCCTCCATCGCGGCAATTTCGGAAAGATAGCCATCCAGAGCGGTCCGAATCGTACCGCTGACATCGCCATGGATTTTTGCAAATGGAGGAACGAACCAGGGAAAGGCTCCGATCACATCGTGCAGAACGCGTACTTGCCCGTCACAGTGAACCCCTGATCCGATCCCAATCGTCGGATTTCTGACACTCGCCGTGATTATTCTGGCCACATCGGAGACGACGCTTTCTAGAACAATGGCAAAAGCTCCAGCAGCCTCCAGCGCTTGAGCGGATGCGATCAGACGATCCGCTTCCATCAGGGTCTTGCCCTTTTTGTGATATCCCCCTTCCTCGTGCACACTTTGCGGCAGCATTCCTAGATGTCCGCAGAAGGGGATATTTGCCTCTGTCAGAGTACGTATTTTTTCGACTTGTTCGATCCCTCCCTCCAGCTTGACCGCATCCGCGCCCGCTTCAATGAGTCGTCGTCCGTTCTCTAGAGCCGCTTCGGGCGTGTCATAGGTGTGAATGGGGAGATCCGATACGAGAACCGCCTGATTGATCCCACGTCTCACGATCTGCGTGTGATAGATCATCTGTTCGATGGTGACAGAGGTAGTATCCGGGCAGCCGGCGACGACCATCCCGAGCGAGTCTCCCACTAGAATCATCTGAATTCCGGCCTCGTCGCACAAACGGGCCGTTGGATAGTCGTAAGCTGTGATGACGCTAATAGGAGTGTGCAGGCGATCAATCAGAGATTGATGGGGATGTGTGCTCATGAAATGTGAGTGATCAAATAAAGAGGAAAAAGATTATATGAGAACTTGTGTAATTATGGAAATTATGGTAAATTCAATTAATTAATTTTTGTGTGGCTTCAATTTTCTGCTCTCGCGATGTGCGTCTCCTCAATAATTAGCTAATTAGCTGAGTGGAGGGCACTTCCCGTGAAGAATCTGAATTCGCTTCAAGAAAGACTAAGATAGAACATGGCACAATTTTTGTACAGAAAAGATTCCTGCTCCTGGTGGGTAACTACATCGACACGTGAGAATAGTTTCCAACGGACAGTAGAATTCTCGAGTGTGATCGTCTGTCAGCAACGCTATGATCGTGCTCAGAATTCGAGGAGTAGACGAACTGACGAGGGAGAATCGAAACGGCGGAATCATCCCAAAAAGTCGAACAATGGCGTCTCGACCCTAATTCGGCAGCGAGAGCTCGGATTCTGTTCTGGCAACGAGTGTTACGCGATCCGTTTGCCTTAATAAAATTTGTCCCCCAAGGACATTGGTGAAGAGATGAGGTGGCCGGATCGGGGTCGAAGAGACCCCGATCCGCGCTTCAAAATCACTAAGGAATGTGAATCGATCGTCGTTCTCGTGAATGCGCATCAGTAAAAGTAGTTCCCTTTTGCGCATTGGCAGGAAACTGCTATGAGTACATCAATGAGGATCGGCATCTGGAGTAGATGGGGGGTGAGCGCACTGGCGTTCACCCTGCTGATGTCCTGTTCCCTAAAAGTCAAGGTCACGGAGAACTGGGAACGCAATAAGGGCAATGCGATTCCGCTCGATGAAGTGACCAATACGTGGAATCTGCTGAAATCTGGAACAACTCCCTCGCCAGAGGCTCTCAATACTTATAATACCGCGACGGAGAACGCGGTCGTACAAATCGCCAAAAACTGGCTGGAAGGTTCGGATGAGGGCGCACGTCTGCGCACGAGTCAGGGAGATGCGACTCTCCATGTAAACGTGATTAATGTACCCGCCATCGCCGTAGCGAAAGAGGTGATCCCAGCGAATTTCGTGCATGTAAGGAGTGGATTGCAGGCCGAATCTCGTGTTTCCGGAGTCGGGGCACCGCTGATCGTGCAGCAGCCTCGCTCGGATTCCGATCCCTTTATTCCGGATTCCGGTCTCTGGGTTCCCGTGACGGCTTTATTGAATCTGGATTATCCGCATGATCCGATTCTGGAGCTGATCGATCCGACTCGACAAAAGTCCATTACGCTCTCTGGCAGGGAATTTCCTCTTTCAGCCGACTACACTGCCGCCTTTGCCCGTGACTTTCAGGAGAGACAGCTCCAGTTTGGGGATCTGTCCGGTCTGCTTTACTTTGATCAGTTCGCGAAGCGCATGGGGCCATATCGCATGACCCCCTTCGATCCGGCGAAGGAAGTCTGCTTCTTCGTGCATGGTATTTACTCGAATCCCTCCACCTGGGACGAGGTGATCAATCGGCTCTATGGTGATCCGGCGATTCGGGATCGATATGAGTTCTGGACATTTAGCTATCCGACCGGAGCCCCCATCCAGTATCTGGCAGCGGAGTTTCGCAAGGGAATCGAGGAGACTCTGGCTCTGCGTCGCTCATGGGGTGCGAAAGAGCAGAAAATAACAATCGTGGGTCACAGTATGGGAGGACTGTTGGCAAAGGCGGCGACCTTGTCGAGCGGGGATGAGGAGTGGCAGAAGCTCTTTAACACGCCGCTTGATCAGCTCGATCTCTCGGAGAAGAACAAAGACACTCTTCGACGAATGATTTATTTTCAACCGATCCCAGAGATCCGTCGAGTGATCTTCTGTGCTGTTCCACACGGAGGGAGCGATATGGTGAGTCAGCCTGCAGTTCAGGCGGTCAATGGTCTGATCAAGTTGCCGACGCAGTTGCTATCACTGTCCACGCAAGTATTAGCACGCGGTGCCAGTGCCCTGACGCCGCAAGGGCGAGAGCTTGCTCATGGTAGGACATCCGTACAGCAGCTTCGTTCGGGATCCTGGATGACTGCCGTTTTCCTGAATAAGCCACTCAATCCCCAGATCACATATTACTCCATTATCGGAAACCACCGCTCTGCGGAAGTCCCGGTGGAGAAGAGCAGTGACGGAATCGTGCCCTATCGGAGTTCTCACATTGCAGGAGTCGCGTCCGAGTTGGTGGTTCGCCCGTCGAGACACGCCGTTCATAAAACGAATGCCGGAATGGAGGAGATACTCCGCATTCTGAAGTTGCCGTGAAAATCAACGAGCCAGAGCACCCTCGTGCTCACACGACTTCTGGCATGTTGATCTGGTCGATCAGTGTCTGGACCTCCTCTGCGCTCAACTCGTGATCCACGATCTGGCCGTCGAAATAACTCTGATAGGCCGCCATATCGAAGTGTCCGTGTCCGCATAGGTTGAACAGAATTGTCTTGGGTGTGCCGGCGAAGTCGGCTTCGCGAGCTTCTCGGATCGCCACTCCGATCCCGTGCGTCGCCTCTGGAGCTGGGAGAATACCTTCGCTGCTCGCGAAAATGACACCGGCCTGGAAGCATTCAGTTTGTGGCAATGCCTGCGCTTCGATCAGTTGATTATGCAGGAGCTGACTCACGACGGCTCCTGCCCCATGGTAGCGAAGACCGCCTGCGTGAATGGGGTCCGGAACGAAGTTGTGTCCGAGTGTATACATGGGGATGAGAGGAGTCATTCCCACACTGTCGCCGAAATCGTAGCGGAAGACGCCACGAGTGAGCTTGGGACAAGAGGCTGGTTCTGCTGCGATACAGCGAATCTTTTTCCCTTCGGTCAGATTGTGTCGTAGGAAGGGGAAAGCGAGTCCTGCGAAATTGGAGCCTCCTCCGAACGGAGCAATCACGATATCGGGGACATCACCCGCTTTCTCCATTTGGCGTTCGGCCTCCAGTCCGATGATCGTTTGATGCATGAGCACATGATTGAGAACGGAGCCGAGAGCATATTTGGTATCGTCTCGCTTTGCCGCTTGCTCGACCGCCTCGGAGATCGCGATTCCGAGACTACCCGGCGAATTCGGATCCTGTGCGAGGATACTGCGCCCGGCCTCCGTTTCAGTCGAGGGGCTGGCGATTACTTTCGCCCCCCAAGTATTCATCAGCAGCTTTCGGTAAGGCTTCTGTAGATAGCTGATTTTCACCATATAAACTTCGCAGTCGATTCCGAAGTGACGACAGGCGAAGCTGAGAGCACTACCCCACTGACCTGCCCCGGTCTCGGTAGTGACTCGCCGGATTCCTTCCTGCTTGTTGTACCAAGCCTGGGGGATGGCCGTATTCGGCTTGTGCGATCCAGCGGGACTGATCCCTTCGTATTTGTAGTAGATGCGACAGCTCGTGCCGAGAGCTTTTTCGAACTCGTAGGCGCGATAAACTGGTGTCGGGCGCCACAGGGAAAATAGATCGCGCACTTCATCTGGAATATCGATCCAGCGATCTGTGCTCACCTCTTGCTGAATCAGAGCTTCCGGGAACAGAGGGGCGAGCATATCCGGCGAGATTGGTTCCTTTGTACCGGGATGCAGGGGCAGACGTGGCTTGTTCGGCATGTCCGCGACGATATTGTACCAGCGCTCGGGGATTTCATCTTCGCTGAGGGTGATCTTGCGTTCTTTCATAGAGAAGTAGAGATTGGAGGAACTCAAAAATAAGAGAATCAAAATTCCTCATTCCATCGTCTGCTGTTTTGGCTTTGGCAAGTTGAAGAAGCTTGGATGATGGGATTTAGATGAGAGCAGGTTTTTCTTCGTTCTAATCTCGATTGGCATCGTAAAAGATGCGAATATCCGCCTTTTGTTCCCCGATCAGTTCCTGTGCTCGCTTGAGAGCGTTGCGTGTGGATACATTAGGATTTTGCGGATGGCTCAGAAAAACGTTTTCGCGTCCGATCGTCTCGACGGTTCCCGCGTTTTTTAATACGCGATACACATCTTTGTTCGCCCCACTAATGATCACATGGCGGTCCTTCTCCCTCAGAAAGCGAAGCATCTCCTCTAGTGCGATCACGCTGGTGGCATCGAGGTGGCGTGCGTTCTTTAGTCGTAGGATGATGACTTTCAGATCAGGATCGAGAGCGGTTTTCTGAATCTGAGTCCGAAAAATCTCGGCTGCCCCAAAGAAGAGATCTCCTTCGACATGGACGATAGAGATCGCAGGGATGGGGCGACTGCGCTTTTCACCTGCTTCTCGGAGATCGCCTTTTTCTGAGAATTCGTATTCCACTAGATGAGGGCGGCTGGCGGCTCGCAGGTAGAGCATGATGGAAATTCCCACGCCGAGGAAGATCGCGACGTTCAGCGGAAGCAGCAGCGATGTGATGAAGGTGATCGTCAGAACGGCGGCATCAGCGGGAGTCGCTGCCAAGGAAATTCGAATGTAGCGGCGATTGATGACTACGAAGGAGACCCCGACGATGAGGGCGGCTAGAACGCATTTGGGGACGTAAATCATGGTCTTGCCCAAAATGGGGAGGGCTGCGATACAGATCAGACCACTAAAAATGCTGGAAAGGCGCGAAACAGCTCCGCTGGAGAAATTCAGAGCTGAGCGCGTAAGTGAACCGGACACTGGCATCCCGACGACGCAGGAAGCTGCTATATTGGCGATTCCGGCACCGAACATATCCTGATTCACATCGGCTCGGTCTCCAACCTTGCTCGCCAGAGCTTTCGACATCACGGAATTTTCGAGGGCTGAAAGGAAAGCCAGCGAGAGAGCGATTCCGAACAATCGTCCGACATCAGAGAAGAATCCAGCGGGGCCGATTTTCGGAAGATGAGGTGCCAGATCGTTGATGGAGAAAGCAGAAAACGTAGCCAATTCCCATCCAAAATAGCGGTGGAGCAGGGCATAGACCCCTGACATCACCACCAGCACCAAGGCGAAAACCGGGAGCTTTCGAAATCGGAGGGTGAGAAAGAGCCACAGCCCGAATGTGATGATCGAGAGCAGCGGTGTTTTCCAACTCGTTTGTTCGATTCCATCGAAGGTGCTCAATAATATCGTGAAGAAAGTCTTCGGTCCCTCTGAATCCATCGCGGGTCTTGTATAGCCGAGGATGGAATCTAACTGATTGATAATAATGAGAACTGCGGCTCCTGTGATGTAGCCGACGATCACGGGACGGCTGACGTATTGCACGAATTCTCCGACTCGGAAGAGGGCGGCCAGAAGCAGAATGATTCCGGTGAATAGAACCAGCATCGGGAGATAGAACAGGCGATCTGCCTGAGAAAATGCCGCAATTTGCGCGAAGAGGAGGAAGGCCGTGGCATTCGAAGGTCCGAGAATCGTATGGCGGGAACCTGCAAAGAATGGCGCAATCACAGCGGCGATCGCGCCTGAGACGATGCCATACTGCAGCGGAAGTTCGGCGATAGTAGCGACTGCCATTCCCTGTGCGAAAGAGAGTAGCGCGACATTGAGGCCCGCAGCAGCATCGGTTCGGAGAGCTTGAAAGCGATATCCGTGGAATTCGTGGCGAAAGGGAAGTGGATCGATCGAATTTTCGCGGAGCGAATTACCGATGCCGGTGAGCGTGCGCTTCAGGAACCAGTTGAATTTCCTCATTAAAAAAGAAGCGGGACGGGCACTGGAAAGGGGGGATTTTAGCTGATGGAACAGCGTTCTGAGCGGCGAGTGTGAAAATAGTAGGGTATTTAGCACGATTGAACTCTGATCCGCAGCATCCGCTTTACGGTTGGATTGGTTCGACTTTTGGTGGTTCGATACTCATAATCTTATCGTGAATTTTGAGAATTTCTTTCGACTTGTTAAAGAAATCCGCGACTTCGTCGGCAGACGCTTCACGCGCGTCCACAATGTGCTGCAGTTCGATCAAATACTGGTTCACGTCGAGTGAGATTTTCGCCATTTGTTTCTGAGCGCTCGCGTAGGCGGCGGCGGCAGATTTCCGGGCTTCAACCAGAGCATTGCGTCGCGCTTGGTTCTCGATGTAGGCGTCTCGTTCAGCACGGAGTTCCTTACCTTTAAAGATTTTCCGTCCGAGCGATGCCGTCTCACGCGGATCTACCTGATTCGTGGGGAGGCTCGCGAGTTGTTGGGAGAAATAGCGATCCAGTTCTCGGAACTCGTTCAGAGGTTTGCTGTATTGCTGGTGGAGCAGGGCCAGTCCGTTGATCACTGCGGTTAGTTTCGCGGCGTCCGTGCGATCAATCTTCTCGCCCGAGCGCAAGCGCCCCTCGATCTGACCGATGTATTCTAGAGTAGAACGGCTATCGTAGATGATTTCGTTCATCTGCGCATAGGTGCGCTGGAGTTGATCCGCATGGTCTTTTTTCAACTGCTCTACCTGCGTTGTCCATTCCTGCACGATTCTCTCTTTTTCCGCCTGTTTGTCTGCGAGTTGTGAGGACAGTTCGGCACTTTTATTTTCTAGGTCGTTGACCAGAGATGTGAAGGTCTTCGTCTGCTGTTCTAGGTCGAGCACCTTTGCCTGCTCATCACTCCACAGCTTTCCGAGAACGACCGCTCCACCCAGAGCAACAAGCAGCAAGAGGGATAGGAGGACGATAGCGACTGTTTTTCCTGTGCTGGAGGAACCATAGCCGTACGCTGCTAGTGGATCCTCCTGATCATGATCGATACTCATCCCTAAGCGTACGATCTTTTTAGAAGAATGCCAAAGACGGAGTGAATCTTTATGTCTCGTCAGCAGAATTAGAGTTCTGCCGGAGGGACGATAAAAACTGAGGCTCTTGAGGCTTTTGTGAAATTACGCTTTAATGGATCGTGCGTATGGAGCATCGCTTCACATTTATTTGCCTTCCTTCAATTCCTTTACCAGATCATCGATCACTTTCACGATCTTCGGTGATGAGTCTCCGGCGAGATAGCTCCAGCGGGCTGGCCACGTTTCGTAGCCTCCCATGGAGAACTGTCCGGGCGTGGGAATATAGCCGTGGAAAGAGTTTGCCAGAGAGATCACGGAGCAGTCGGGATGGAGCTTTTTGACTTCCAGACCGATTTCGGCAAATACTTCGCCGGGAATCGCAGCGATCTGAATGTCTCCGATCCGAAAGACCTGGATAGGGGCAGAGACTTCTTCCGGAAACTTGTCCAGCAGGGTCGCCTCGCGGGCATAGACCTGTTCCAGCGTTGTGAGTTGTGGTAGATCGCGGGATTCCGCCATGATCTTTTCGGCACGAGTCAGATCCTCGGCAGTCGGTCGGCGCACGCTCAGCGTTAACTCGCGCTGGCGAGCACTGAGACTAGCTTGGTCGTGCCATTCAATCTTCGCGAAAGCCTTCGTGACTTCGTCTGCCAAGTCTGTGCCGACGATGGTCACCTGCTCGAATGGTTTTTGCTTTTCTCGCTTGTGGAAGACGTCGACGTTATTGATGTCTCCGCTCGTGCCATTTGCCATGATGGGGACAAAGGGGGGATCGCTTGGCTTCGGCGACAGTCGATCGGTGAGTGCTCGGGCGAAGGCTCCGTAGTAATCCGCTGAGATGAAGGTAGCGTCGAATCCGCCGACATAGTGGAGTCCATAGCTGGCATGGAGGGCGATCAGGCGGCCTTCCATGGAACGGACGGCGAGAAAGCGTACTTCTGGATCGGTGGGGCCGGCGGCTTTGATGACATTGGGATTTCCGACACCTGGATTCATCTTGACCTGATCGGTAGTGACCCCGAGGGGCGTCGGCGGGACGGTGCCTTCTTTCATGAGATAGCGCCGATTGAAGACATGCTGCGGCACTCGTCCGATGCCCCAGCCGATTTGAGCGGGTTCGAGATTATGCGCGGCACAGCGGACCGCGTCGACGATGCGACTGACGACGAACTGCTGGTAATCAGGGTCGGGTTCGCTTTGCCCCACGGGTTCCATGGTCCCGCAGTAGTGGGAGTGCGTCACAGACATCATTTGATTCGTCACCGGAATTGCGACGGTTTCTTCGATCTGCTTTTTCGCCTGATCGAACAATTTGCGCCCGATCACGCAGCTATCGACGACGACGATGGCGAGCTTCGTCTGGCCATCGTCCAGGACGAGAGCGCGGACGTGCTGGGGATCGTGAATGAAGGTGGCGTGGCGATCCTGAAGGTATCCGTTCATGGACGAGCCCAGAGGAGGTGTCACGTCGCTGATGGCGGCTCCAGCGCGGAAGTTCGCTGCTGGCGGCGGATTTTCAGCCCAGGTGGGCCATATCAGGAAAATGCCAAAGAGAAGAGCGAGAGAGAGCTGCGTGAAAGTTCGGAGAGGATGGGCGGTAGCGTGTGTAGTCATGATCGATGGTCAGGATCGGGATCACTCTGAATGATCCAAGAGGCTCGCGTCAAGCACGCGATTCGGGGAGGGGTCCGATAGGTTTCGATAGATTCCCTTAGACTTCGGTGCGACTCCTCACACTCTACAGCGGGACTTACCACGCAGCCTGATATACTTTCTCCAGTGCAGCGGCGTCCACAGGTATCGGATTAAATTGTGCTGTCCACTGCTTTGCAGCTTCGGCGGCGAGCAGGGGAATCTGGGATCTTTCCACACCTAATTCGCGCAAGGATTGGTCCATCCCACAAAGCCGAAGATGCTCGCGGACTCGATCAGCGAGAGGGATGTGCGAGCTAAATAGACGATATGTTGCTCCTGCAGTAGGATCGGACTGATTAAACTCGATAACATGGGGGAGCATGACGCCGACAGCGAGTCCGTGGACGATATTGTAATGGGCGGTCAAGGGATTCGCACAGGAATGGGCGATCCCGATCATGGAATTCTCGATAGCCACCCCGGCGAATGCAGCGCCGATCTGCATGGCAGAGCGAGCTTCCAGATCGCTCCCCGATTCGGTGACAATCGGGAATCCGGAATCCAAGAGTCGCCATGCCGCGTAGGAATAGGCCAGAGAGACATCATTTCTCTTCGTACAGACGGCAGATTCCAGAGCGTGGGCGATGGCGTCGATACCAGTGTGTGCCGTCACTGAATGGGGCATGGTGATGGTCAGCTCTGGATCGAGGATTGTGGTCGCTGCGGCGCATTTCGGATCGCCACAGGCCATTTTGGCGTGAGTTTTTGCATCGGAGATCAGGGCGAAGCTCTGACATTCGCTACCCGTTCCCGCAGTGGTGGGCACGGCGATGAAGGGCAGCATTCGGTGTGTCGCCTTTCCGATTCCCCAGTAATCCTGCATACGCCCGCCGTTCGTGAGGAGGAAGTTGCATCCTTTGGCCGTATCGAGACTGGAGCCACCGCCGAGTCCGATGATGACATTGATCCCTTCCGCTTCGGCGAATGCTGCGCAACGTTCCACGTCTTCTGTCGTAGGATTTTCCCTCACTTCTGCAAAGGTGGAGCAGGCGATCCCATGCTGTCTGAGAGAATCGAAAGCTTTGTCAGCTAAGCCCGCATTGGCGATGCCCGGATCTGTTACCAGAAGGGCGTGGGTGCCTTCGAGGAGAGAGACCTCTAGTCCGAGTTCAGCGAGCCTGCCCGGTCCAAAGATAACCTTGTCTCCTGCGCAATCGCGAAAGTCGAGAACCCAGTCAGGCAGGTCGAGTCCCTGGCAGATGGTATGGACGGTGAGAGAATCAGATGGCATCGAAGGTGGGGAAAGAAGGAATCACGCGCTCTGAGCGATCTGGAAGGAGCGGCGTGTGTAGAGGAACTCGAAGAGGTTACCCTCGTGCGGTTGGTCCCATTTGATCCGATTCGTGGGAATATTGCCGATGTTTAGTCTGTCGATCTCGGAGTTGTCGAAAAGCTGTGTGATCCAGTTTTGATCGTTAGTGACGGCAGTCACGACCAGAGAATAACCGATTCGGTCGAGCATTTCCTCCTGTGGACATTCTACGACGCTGGCAAAGGGGAATAGGAACTCTCGGATGGCCAGTTCCTGATCGAACGAATTCACTCGGACGAGTGTGGGCTGAAGGTAGTTCATGCCGTCGCGCTGTTGGAAGCGTTCGCCTGCGCGGAATTCGGCGGTAACATCGACGGCACCGCCGGCGGCGAGTCCTGTCTCAATCGCTTCATTGATCCATTCAGCGAATTTCGGATTGGCGAAACCGGAGAGCCTTGCCTCTGGATCATCCTGAGCAGAGGGACGGATTTGGGCGAGCTTTTCAGCCACGGCACGGGCGATTTCATCGCCGTAACGCGGAACGACTACGGTGGATGTGCAGATACAGCTTCGCCCAGAGTTCGCTGAGATCGATTCGACAATGCTATCGACGTATCGTGGCCAGTTGTCGATTTCATCCTCGCCGATGAGAAACTTCGAATAACCTGTGCCGTGGACCTCCACGCGCTCATCGTTCGCATATTGCTTCACGGTAGAGTCGTCGCCGAAGAGCATTACTCGACCGGCTCGGCGGATGATGGTGCTGGAGCCGTCGTGTTGGGTGGGGTAGAGACTGAACGCTTCCGATGGACATCCCGCCTTCAGGAAGGCCTGAATGATGCGCCAAGGTGTCCAAGGTTCTTCTCGTCCGGGCTTGAGCAGGACGGGGATTTTCATCGCGATCGCAGGTATCCAAAGGGCGTTCACGGCGGGGGAGTTGCTGGGCAGAATGACAGCCAGTTCATTGGTAGTCGGAGAAAAGCTAACCGGGACTCCGTTTTGCTCTCCGTAGCCTCTGTCGAGAACTTCCCAGTCGAGTCCACGGCTGAGTCCGCGAAAAATGCTATCGATATCCGCGAAGACGGAGGCGAGTCGCTTCATGTTCATCTGGATCAGCGAATGAGGCAATCCGCTGGTCGCAGCGAGGGAGAGCACGTAATCGTCGGGAGTCTGCATCGCCCCGTCGATTCCGATGGGAAGTGTATCGTGGAGGAAAATCTCGCCCGCCTTCTTTGTTATTTCTGCCAGATCGGCACAGGAAAATCGCTTCAGAGCGTCCCGTGCCTCACTCATATGGCGCATGTCATAGCGGATCATGTCAGCGCAGGCGAAACTGATCTCGGCGGCGGCTTCATCTAAGCCGAGGCGGTTCACTGTCTGGACGTCAAGAGAGCGATGAACACGGCCCTGGCGAAGGATGGGAATATGGGGAGCACTCATGGGAGATACGGCCTCAGTAAGAAAAGGTCTGACGGAACCCAATCCGATTCGGCTTGGTTTTCAATCGAAATCTCGAATGATCGGAGCCGTATTGACGCGAGATGCGAAAAGCTAGCGAAGGCAATCAGAGTTGACTCTGGGATCGGATCTTGTTAGGTGACAGGATCAAATTTCCTTCTATCGCTGAATGAATCAGACTAAATGAAATCCTGGTTTTTGGCTGCCCGCCCCAAGACCTTGCCTGCGGGGATCGTCCCGGTGTGGGTGGGGTCTATGCCCTTGCTCGTGGACGGAGACCCGACGACAGGCTCGTGGATGCTGTTCAGCTTCACATTACTGGGTTGTATTCTGATCCAGATCGCGACGAATCTCTTCAATGATGCGATCGACCATCAGAAGGGAGCGGATACGTCGGAGCGATTGGGGCCGCGCCGCGCCACGGCCTCGGGATGGCTGCGTCCGCAGACGGTGATGATGGGGGCTTTCTTGACGTCGATGCTCGCCGTGGTGGTGTCTGTGCCGCTCGTGGTTGAGAGGGGATGGCCGATTGCGCTCATCGGTGTGGTGTCGCTCTTGCTCGCCTACGGATACACCGGCGGTCCTTGGCCGCTGGCTTATCGGGGGATGGGGGAACTGTTCGTGATCGTGTTTTTCGGCTTTGTTGCGGTTTCCGGGTCCTGGTTCGTCCAGTCGGGAGAGTGGGGAGGAGCGGAGACGCTGCGCCTAGGGCTTCAGTGCGGCTTGTATTCGGCAGCTTTGATCGCGGTCAACAATTTGCGCGACATCGAGGAAGATACGAGATCGGGAAAGCGAACCCTCGCCGTGCGTTTTGGTGTCGGTTTTGCCCGATTCGAGATCCTCGTGTATTGCCTTTTGCCCGTATTGCTGTGGTATCTGGTGCCCTCGGCAGCGGGAGAAAGTCAATGGGTTCGGCTGTTGCCTTTACCTCTGGGGCTGATCGTGAGCGCGTGCGTCCTGCGCTATTCACCCGGATCGGTGTACAATCGGATTTTGGCGCTCACTGCTCTGCAATTGCTGGTTTTCGGCATTGCGGCGACCATTGGCGCACGCATGGCTGCGGTCTGAAGCACTGCCTCTGAAGCATGGAATCCCTGTATGTGTGGCGTTATACTCTCCGGTCGCGGCAGGGACTAAATGCGGCATCGGCGAAAACCTGTCATGAAGGGGCGCTGATCCGTCTGGAGGAGGGTGGAGTGGGCTGTGTCCATCCCTGGCCTGAGTTGGGCGATGCTGCCTTGCCGGATCAATTGCTGGCACTGAGCGGGCGGCGTGCTCAGACTCGGATTACAGAAGCGGCTCTGCATTGTGCCCGAATGGATGGGGAGGCTCGGCGTCGCGGTGTTTCACTATTTCAAAACCCCATTCCGGAGAGTCACTGGCTGGTCTTGGCGGGGGACGATGCAGAAAAGGCTCGAGAAAAGGGATTTCGCATCGCGAAGATGAAGTGCGGACCGCGAAAGGCGGAGGCAGAGTTGCTCGTGAGACGGATGGAGGAATGGCTGGATGCGGGCTTCTGGATCCGACTGGATGCGAATGAGAGCTTTGCATCAGGGACCTTTTTGGAGTTCTGGGAGACTCTGGGAGAGCGGCTTGGGGAAGAAAAGCGGAGAAAAGTGGACTTTGTCGAGGATCCGGAGGCTTGGTCGGAGGAAGCTTGGGATATTCTGCGGCGAGCGGGAGTCCCTATCGCAGCGGATCGGGATCAGGAAGAGCGTTGGCGAGCGGGCGATGTCCGCATTTGCAAACCCGGGCGAGGCGACCGTATCGGGGCAGAAAATGTCGGGGGAAAAGAAGCGAGGGCGTTTTGCTTCACCAGCTACATGGACCACGCAATCGGGCAGATGTGGGCGGCGGCCTGTGCTGCGGTGATGATCGAGAGTCCGGATGCGGGCAGGTTGCTGACCTGCGGATTGCTCACGCAGAGGTGCTTTGAGCCAGATGCCTTTTTTGAACGCCTGACGTGCGAGGGGGCGCGACTGCTTCCGCCGGTGGGGTCGTTAATGTGATTTGTTGATTTGATCGACTCATTGCCATGGACACGTCTTTGCTGAATTCATCGGAATACTGGGAGTCAGAGGCCATCGACCTGCGTCTGAACCCTCTGCGCCCGGTCGATCATCGTGGCTTGGAGACATTTTTACGCGAGGATTGCGGCCAGCGCGGCGTGGTGGTGCTCGCAACTTCGGGTTCGAGCGGACAAAGCAAGTTCATCGTGCTGAAAAAGTCCGCGATTCTCGCCTCTGCCGATGCCGTCAATGCTCACTGTCATCTGACGGCGAACGATCTCTGGCTGGGAGGTCTATCGACCTTTCACGTCGGAGGGCTGGGCATCTACGCCCGAGCCTATCGCAACGGCGCTCGCGTTGTGCCCATGGCTTGGGACAGTTGGACGCGGGACGGGATGGCCCTGATTTCTGCCATTGAAAAATCCGGGGCGACGCTCACCTCGCTGACGCCGACTCATCTTTGGGATCTGGTCGAGGCAAAGCAACGCTGTCCTGTGACGCTGCGAGGCGTCTTTCTTGGTGGTGGCACGATTGATCCTGTCCTGACGAGTCAGGCCCTCGCTCTGGGGTGGCCGATCTGGCCGACCTATGGCATGACAGAGACTTCGTCGCAGGTGGCGACTCGGATCGACGAAGCCGAGGATGACTTTTTACCGATTCTGCCCGTGTGGGAGGCGCGAGTTGCTTGCGATGGAGGACTGATGTTGCGCGGGGCGGCGCTTTGTGAGGGCAGGGCAGAGAAGAGAGAAGGGGAATGGCGCTTTGTTTCTTCGACGGATGAGGCGGGATGGTTTCATGCCAGCGACTGCTGCGAGATTCGGGATCATTCCTTACGCTTTCTCTCGCGCCGCGATGGAGCCGTCAAGATTTCCGGCGAACTCATCTCTTTGTCCGAGCTGAATGACAGGCTGCGTTCCGCCGGAGTCTCAGGCTGGATCGTTGCTCTGCCCGATGCTCGGCGAGGGAACAGGCTCGTGCTGGTCCGAGAGCCAGGCCAGGAAAGTGCTCTGGCCACCTTTCACAAATCGCTCGCTCCCATCGAACAAATTTCGTCTGAGCGAGTCGTGCGCGTCCTCCCGCGAACGGATGCCGGGAAGCCCGACCGCGCCGCAATCGTGAAACTTGCGGAGGAGGGTGAGTGAAACTCTTCGTCTCGCAGCATCCACGGTACTTTCACGATCGAGTCAGCACCTGGACGCGCAATTCCGATGCTGCTGCGATGGATAGAAAATCAGAGTCGAATGTGATCAGCTCGGCATCGTAGTGAATTGCCAGAGCCGCGATGAGCAGATCTAGGGAACCCGCAGTGCATCCGTTCATGCGACAGCGCTGCCCCAGATCCGTCGATTCTTTCCACAACACCGCTGGAGTGAGGAGCATTGGAAATGTCGAAAAGAAGCTCATGAGCCTCTTGCGCTCCGTGGGATTCGCGTGACGAAGCACTTCAAAGGCCACTGGTTCACAGAGATGCGCCGATGGCTCGGATAGCCAGGGCAATACGAATTCTTTGAGCGCAAGTGGAGACTTGGCTCGCGTGAAGTCGATCCAGAGTGAGCTGTCGATCAGTCGCGCCATAATTGCGCGAGAGTCAGAGACTTTTCTCTATCGATTCGCCGGGCTTCCTCCCAATCGGACAAATCCACAGACCATTCTCCAGACAAGAACTTGCTCGCCAAGTCTGCGCGAGAGTCTGACTCTGTGGATCCCGTGGTTTCCACCGTTTCTGTCACTTGCTGGGCACTACGATCCACCGAGGCGAAATCCGAAAAAGACTGTTTTTCAGAGTACCCGATGTGACTCGCCTGTGAGTTGATTCCTAATTCCCTTTCCAAGGCCCGCGTAATCAATGTTTTCAGAGTGATTCCCTGAACTGCTGCCGTGGCTTTTGCCTGCCGAAACAATGCGTCAGAAAGATCGATGGTGGTCTTCATGAGCACACGGATAAGCCAATTACACCTTTCCGTCAATGCGGTAATACGGGAACATGGGAAAGCGGATCGAGTGCAGCAAACCCGATCCGCTTTTTCGGCACGATTCACTTACTTACCGTAGATTGTGGAAAGACGAGCGAGAGCCAGAGCGCCAAGCAGCAAGCCAAAGTCACGTAGTGCGACGTCAAAGTAACCAGGAATGAGTAGTAGATTCAGGATAATGCCCGCCAACCATCCAGCCACCACGTAAGCGAAAATGCGTGGCTTGAGGGCGACTCCGATTCCTGCGACGATCTCGATTAGTCCCACGACGTGCATAAAGTGAGCGGGACTGAGCGGAGATAGATTCGTGACGAGGGACGGGAGATATTGCGTCCAATCAACGAGAAGATTGGTGAATTTATCTAGTCCCGTGAGAATCGGAGCCGCAATGAATCCGAGTTTGAGAATCGCATAGGCTTGACGAGCGGCAGAGTCGCTCACGGCAGGGGTTGATGGGGTATTTGTTTCCATAAGTAAAGAAATAATTCCGCAATAAAGGAAATAAAACAAGTAAAAAATGTGTTTAATTGTTATTTTTTTCTGATAAAGTTTATTTCACTTTGAAACGCAGGCTTTTTCAATCTTACAATCCCTTCCACACTGTGAATCATCCTCCCCATCTTGATCGTCTCCTCGGGAATACTCGTGGACAGATATTTTTGTTTTTACGTCGCGAGAGCCACACGGTCTCAGATATTGCCGAAAAGTTCGGCCTGACGGATAACGCTGTCCGCCAGCATCTAGCAACGCTGGAACGAGATGGTCTGGTTCGGCAGGTAGGAGAGAGAGCGGGGACTCGGAAGCCACACTTGCTCTATCAAGCGACAGAGGAGGCGGAGTCCCTTTTCCCGAAGGTATATGATCTGGTCCTGAACTGCTTATTGGATGCGATCGCGGAGCGCGTCGATTCTGAGACTTTCGATCTGATCCTCCGCGACGCTGGCCAGCGCCTGACGAGAGACGCGGCGATTCCCGATGACGCTGAGGGCTTCGAAGATCGAGCAAAGCGCGCCGTCGATGCGATCAGAAAATTGGGTGGCAGTGCTTGTGTCGAGACCGAGGAAGGTCATTCGTTCTTATGTGGAGTGGGGCGCTGCCCTCTGGTGGCGGTGACTGGAGAACATCCGGAATTATGTAGTTTGGTGGCATCGGCATTGGGGCGTGTCACAGGACTTCCTGTGACTCCAGCTTGTCGTGACGGAGAAGGGGAGCTGCGTTGTAGATTCGAGATCCGCGGGAGTTGAATCGAACGAATGGGGGAGTGAGCACGAAAAGCACTTGCCGCCTGCATGGATGGGTGCTTCGTAGAATGGGATTTATTCGCGCTAAATTGTCCTGAATTTCTGTTGCTTTTCCTTTAATTTTTCTTTTAATGAAACCTGTCGTCGCTGATAATAAACCGATTGGAGTTCCTCTAGAGGCTGGAAAGACCTATTATTTTTGCCGCTGTGGCCGGTCGAAGAATCAGCCCTTTTGCGATGGCTCGCATAAGGGAACACCGTTTACCCCGCTGAAGTTCGTCGCGAAGGACACGGGAGAGGCTTGGCTCTGTCAGTGTAAGCAGACGCGCAATCCGCCCTACTGCGACGGGTCTCATGCGAGAGTCCCGGTGGAGATGGTAGGACATGAGTTCTCGCTGGAGGAATCATTGGAGGAAAAGAAGGGAGAAGAGAGGCCGTCTCAAGAGGTCGCAAAACCTGTCGTCGCTGATAATAAACCGATTGGAGTTCCTCTAGAGGCTGGAAAGACCTATTATTTTTGCCGCTGTGGTCGGTCGAAGAATCAGCCTTTTTGCGATGGCTCGCATAAGGGAACACCGTTTACCCCGCTGAAGTTCGTCGCGAAGGACACGGGAGAGGCTTGGCTCTGTCAGTGCAAGCAGACGCACAACCCGCCCTACTGCGACGGGTCTCATGCGAGAGTCCCGGTGGAGATGGTGGGACATGAGTTCTCACTGGAGGATGGTCCGAAAGACTCTACAACAGTAGATGTGGTGGAGTCTGAGGATGCGATGCCGGAACCCCATCGCACGCCGGAAGAGCCGACTGTGGAGTACATCCACAAGCTCGCTCAGGAGGGCTGGGCTGGGATAAAACCGCATGGTCCGATTGATGCGATGGGCGTTCCTCGGAGTCATCTACCGGATTGGAATCATATCCAGATCATGGTCGCCCAGTTTGCGACTCAGCCGCTGATGGATGACGCCCCTGTCGGGACGGAATTAGTGATCGGCCCCAAGGCTCAGAAGCCGTTGCGACTGAAGATTCCGCTCTTTGTCAGCGATATGAGCTTCGGAGCACTCTCAGAGGAGGCAAAGATCTCGCTCGCGAAGGGAGCTGAGATGGCGGGGACGGGAATCGCCTCTGGTGAAGGAGGAATGCTCCCCGCCGAGCAGGAGGCGAATTCACGTTATCTCTTCGAATACGCTTCGGCTCATTTTGGGTATAGCGAGGAACTATTGGGTAAGGTTCAGGCCTTTCACTTCAAGGGTGGCCAGAGTGCGAAGACTGGCACCGGCGGGCACCTTCCCGCACACAAGGTGAGTGCTCAGATCGCGGCAGTGCGCGGTTTACCAGTGGGGCAGGATGCAATTTCGCCTGCAACCTTCCCCGATTTACACAGTATCGCTGATTTCGCTCGTTTCGCTGATCGAGTGCGCGAACTAACGGGAGGGATTCCGATTGGATTTAAATTGAGTGCTCAGCACATTGAAGAGGACATCGATTTCGCTCTTCGAGCAGGGGCTGATTACATCATTCTCGATGGACGTGGGGGCGGCACGGGGGCGGCACCGCTACTGTTTCGCGATCACATTTCAGTTCCGACGATTCCTGCTCTGGCACGGGCACGTCGCTGTCTGGAGAAGCGCGGCGTGAGTGGTCGGGTCACGCTGATCGTAACGGGTGGGTTGAGGACTCCGATTGACTTTGTGAAGGCTCTAGCTCTCGGGGCTGATGGAGTCGCGCTAGCGAATTCGGCCATGCAAGCCATCGGCTGCATCGGTGCTCGGATTTGCCACACCAATCTGTGTCCGACCGGTATCGCAACGCAGGATCCGAATTTGCGGAAGCGACTGAATGTGGATGTGGCCGCGAAGCGACTGGCGAATTTCTTCGAAGCCAGCACAGAGCTGATGAAAGTGATGGCTCGTGCTTGTGGTCACGACCACCTGAATCAATTTGAGCGTCGTGACATCAGCAGTTGGCACAAAGAGCTGGCCGAACTGGCCGGGATCGAATGGTCCGGCTATCTCGCGGATCGCTGAGCTAGGCTCGGATGGTCGTGATCAGTGACACTTAGGCTTTCCGCAACTTCCTTTCTTTCCGCCTTTGGGGGGGAAGAAGGTTCTGGCGAACAGAACTGCCATTGTACCGAACACGATGGCTCCTGCAATCCAAGTTTGCCAATCGATGGAGGTGGATGTTTCCATGGGAATGCGTAGAGAATACACGTATCTATCAGCTCGCGAAACCGATTAAACTCAGTCCTTGATACACAAGGAACGAAGCCAGTGCAGCGAATGATGTCATAAAGAAAAACTGTCCTACGCTCCACTTCCACGAACCCGATTCCTTCGCGACGATGATAGAGGTGGGCAGACACTGGAGGGCGTAGATATAGAATATCAGCAGTGACACGACGGCAGCGGTACTGAACTTGGGCCTCCCATCTGGCCACTTTTCCATCGCTAGTCGCTCGCGAATATGACCTCGCGTGGCTTGCTCCTCTTCACCCTGGGCGGCTTCAACGTGGAAAAGTTGCGCCATAGAGCCGACGAAAACTTCTCGTGCTGCGAATGAAGTCAGAATCGCAGTCCCTGTTTTTCCGTCGAAACCGAGCGGCTTCGTCACAGGCTCGATGAAGTGTCCTGCCCGTCCGGCGAGGGAGTAGTCCATGGCCGCACCGGGATCGTCCGTATCGAGTCGTGGATAAGTCGTCGCCGCCCAGAGCAGGATCATGATCGACAAAATGATCGTCCCAGCCTTGCGCAGAAAGGCCCAGCCTCGATCAAAGACATGACGGAAGATATAGCTCCACTGCGGCATCCGGTAGGGCGGCAGTTCGAGGAGAAAGTGATTCCGGATTTTGTCAGGCCCCAAGCGCCCCCTCAGAAATCGGGCCACGATGAAGGCGGTGCCTGTCCCGACGGCGTAGATCGACATGAAGACGAGCGCCTGAGCCGTGCCTCCCTCGCGACCACCCATGAGCATGGGCACGAGCAGCAGATACACCGGCAGACGAGCGGAGCAGCTCATCCAAGGCGCGACAAAGATCGTCACCAATCGCTCCTTGGGCGAGTCTATCATGCGGGTGGCCATGATGCCAGGAATCGCACAGGCGTAGGAACTGAGAAGCGGGAGAAAGGATTTCCCGCTAAGTCCGGCCTTCGCCATGACGCCATCCATCAGGAAGGCGGCCCGAGCCATGTAGCCCGAGCTTTCCATGAGTCCAATGAAGAAAAAGAGCATCAGAATCTGCGGGAGGAATGTCACGACGGCTCCGACTCCTCCCACCACGCCCTTAGTAATCAGCCCCCGCAGGTCTCCCGGTGGCATGTGGTTCTCAATGGTGCTGGCCAGCCAGTCCTGACCGCTTTCGATCCAGCCCATGGGGATCTCAGCAAAGGAGAAAATGCACCAGAAAAGGGTGAACATGATGCCGACGAAAGCGAACCAGCCCCAGACCGGATGCAGAAAGAGACTGTCGAGTCGATCAGAGAGATTCGTGGTGTGTCGAGACGGACGCCGTGCCACCAAATCCGCCGTGGCAAAGGCGAAAGCTCGTCGTGATTCTTCATTTCCGACCTGCCAACGAAAGCCAGGGGATGCGGGGGGCAGGGGATGGCGCATCGCCATTTTCAACTCGACGATGCCCTTCCCTCGATTGGCTTGAATCGGAACGACGGGGACGTTTAGTTCTTCGGAGAGCTTAATGGGATCGAGTCGAATCCCGGATTTCTCTGCGACATCGACCATATTGAGGGCAATAACGGTGGGAATCTCGAGTTCCAGCACTTCCAAGACGAGTTGCAAATGGCGCTCTAGATTCGAGGCATCGATGACGCAAACAACGAGATCAGGTGCTTTTCGGCTAATGCCGCGCAATGCCTCGCCAGCGATTACCTGATCTGGTGATCCGCCTTCGAGACTGAGGCAGCCGGGTAGATCGATAATCTCTAGCTGGCGACCGTGCGGCGTGTAAAAAGTCCCGCGCTTGATCGAGACTGTGACTCCAGAGTAGTTCCCCACTTTCTCCGCTGTTCCGCACAGTGCATTGAACAGAGTCGTCTTTCCTGCGTTGGGATTTCCGGCCAACGCCACCGTCTCGGCAGGCGACTCCATAACAATGCAGAATCAGGCCATTAGGCCGCCGCCACCTTGACTTGATCCGCAAGGATGCGGCTGAGGGCGAGACGAGTGCCGCAGACAGAACAAATCAGATTTCTCCCTGTCGCCAGCTTGCGAACGTAGAGCGATTCACAGAAGCCGAGACGACGAAGCTGCTCGCAGGCTGGACCTTCGATTTTACGAATCTGAAAATCAATGCCGACTTGAGCTTCCGCGAGAGATTGGAGACGCTCCGCGCTGGATGGATATACGGTGTTTTGCGCCATGGGAAGACCTTTGTGCAATTGAGACACAATTGCAACAAGAAACAGGAGACAAAGCGACGTTATTCAGAAATTAGTTGATCGATGCTGAAAAATAAGATTCAGGCTTCTTACAGGGAGGCGATTACTTCGATTTCAATCAGAGCGCCGAGAGGGAGGGCGCCGACTTGTACCGTGGACCGGGCAGGGCGGTGCCCGGCCATTGCCTCACCGTAGAGTTGGTTGACGACAGGGAAATCAGCGATGTCCGCGAGGAAGATCGTAGTCTTGGCGACATGAGCCAGTGAGATGCCCTGCGAGGCCAGAACAGCGGTGATATTGGCGAGCACTTGTCGCGTCTGCTCTTCGATGCCGCCGGGCACGAGCTTCATCGTGGCCGGGTCGAGTGGAATCTGGCCGGAGCAAAACAGCAGATCTCCGATACGGGCTGCATGGGAGTAGGGACCGACGGCAGCCGGGGCATCGGGAGAGTTCAGGAGTACGGGTGTATTTTCCATAAGAGTAGCAAATAAGTGAAACTGATCCGATAGATTCGTCCGATCCGATCTATAATCCAAAAAATTCAGTCTTTCGAGCTTTTTGGGTCGAGAGCATCGCGGAGCCCGTCACCGAGGAAGTTCAGGCTGAAAAGAGTGGCTCCGAAAACGGCAGCGGGATAGATGAGCAGACCGGGATCGCTGGACATGAGGTCGGCCCCTTCCTTGATGAGCGATCCCCAACTGGCATCCGGTGGCTGCACGCCGAGTCCGAGGAAGCTGAGGATGGCCTCCAGTCTCATCACGGCGGGGACGGTGAGGGTGGTGTAGACGACGACGGGGCCGAGGGTGTTCGGGATGATGTGGCGGAATAGGATACGGCTCTGCGAGAGTCCGAGACTGCGGGCGGCGTCGATAAATTCCTGTCGCTTCAGCGAGAGCACCTGACCGCGCACGATGCGCGACATGGTCAGCCATTCCACCGCACCGATGCAGACGAAGAGCAGCCAGAGCTGATTGCCGAAATAGGTGGTAAGAATGATCACGATAATCATGAAAGGCAGGGCGTAGAGGATATCGACAAAGCGCATCATGGCGGAGTCGATACGCCCGCCGGCGAAGCCCGAGACGGCTCCGTAGATCATGCCTATGGTCAGCGAGACGAAGGTCGCGAGAAAGCCGACCGCTAGGGACATGCGTCCGCCGTAGAGAATGCGGGAAAAGACATCGCGCCCCAGAGGATCGCTGCCGAGCAGGTAAAAGATGGACTGGCCCTCGGCTGTCGTGGCGCGAGAGAAGGCCCCGAGCGACTGCAACTCCGGATGAGTGGCGTTTGGATCCGGAATACCGGGCACGAGGGGCAGGAGAAAGCTGACGAGGACGATCCCGACCAGAAAGCACAGACTGGCCATGGCGAGCGCATTTTTTCGCAGTCGTAGCCAAGCGTCGCGACTGAGTGAGCTGCCCTTCTCGATGGTCGCAGCATTCGCGTCTCGTCGGGACGAGGGCGGAGCGAGTGCGGAGTCTGGACTGTCAGCCGGAGGCATGGTGGGAAAAGGATAGGGGGAGAGAAAGACGTTCTTTTGTGTTCGGGTTTTTCGGATTCGGTTTTCCTATTTGCCTGCCCGGATTCGGGGATCGAGCCAAGCTTGGACGACGTCCACGACGAAGTTCATGATGAGGATGAGCACGGCGAAGACGGTCACGGTGCCATTGATCAGCCAATAGTCGCGATTGGTCGCGGCCTTGATGAAATGCTGCCCCAGACCGGGCAGATTAAAGACGGTCTCGACGACGAAGGACCCGCCGAGCAGTCCAGCGAGAGCGGGTCCGAGGAAGGCGACGACGGGCGAGATGCCACCTCGGAAAGCATGTTTGAAAAGAATCGTCAGGGGCGCGACTCCCTTCGCCTTCGCTGTCCGGATGAAATCCTGGCTCAATACGTCAAGCATGGCTCCTCGCGTTAATCGAGCGATGTAAGCTGAATCGTAGAGTCCCAGCGTGACAGCTCCTAGGATCCAGGCCGTGCTGCCCTCCCAGAAGGCGACATCGAACCAGCCGAGTCGCAGTCCGAAAATCTCGCCCAGCAGCGGAGCGATGACGAAGGTGGGTAAACAGATCCCGATCAGTGCCAGCGTCATCAGGCTATAGTCCACGGCAGTATTCCGTCGTGCTGCAGCGAAA
The DNA here is from genome assembly GCA_963205275.1 of Verrucomicrobiota bacterium. Classification (GTDB taxonomy): domain Bacteria; phylum Verrucomicrobiota; class Verrucomicrobiia; order Verrucomicrobiales; family DEV007; genus Arctic95D-9. The sequence goes on from CAUJIH010000097.1 coordinate 85,530, forward strand.
ACGCCCACTGGGATGCCGATGACGAGGGCGATGAACAAGCCGGAAATCCCTAGGGTGAAGGAGACGGGAAAGCTCTCGGCGATGACCTCATTCACCGTGAATCCTTTGTTTCCAAGCGACGGTCCGAGATCGCCGTGGATCAGGCGGTCGAGGTACAGGCCGTATTGGACGATCAGCGGCTGGTCGAATCCGTAGGCCTTCTGCATCTGTTCGATGAGATGAGGCGGAATTTTCTTCTCGTCGAGAAAAGGACCGCCAGGGGCGAGCCGAGCGAGGAAGAAAGTGATGGTGACGATGCACAGCAACGCGAAGAGCGACTGGGCGAGGCGCGAGGCGATGTAGCGGACGATCTCCATTACTCGGCTCCTCCTTTCTTCCCCGAGTTCTGTCTTTTGGCTTTTGCCTCACTTTTCGCCTCACTTTTTGCAGCGATCAGATCCAGATGCTTGTAGGGATGGTGATCGAGCAGCAGAGGGTGCCAACCCTTCACGTCGGGATGGAGCAGATACACTCGGGTGTACCAGTAGATGGGCAGGATGGGCAGTTCGTCCATCAGGATGGATTCGGCCTCGTGCAGTTTCGCCAATCTCTCCACTGGATTGCTGAGCAGAAAACTCTCTCGCAGGAGCTTATCGTAGGTGGGATTAGTCCATCCGGTGTAGTTGTTCGAATCTCCAGTTCGCCAGATACTGAGGAAGGTGGTGGGATCGATGTAATCCCCGATCCAGCCTGCTCGCGACACGTCGTAGCGCTGATCCTGAGTGGTCTGCTGATAGACTTTCCATTCCTGATTTTCGATTTTTACCTTTTCCAATCCGAGATTCTTTTTCCACATATCTTGGATGGCCATGGCGATGTTCCGATGGGATTCGAGAGTATTGATCAGGATGGTGAACTCGGGCACGTCGCTGCCTTTCGCATAGCCTGCTTTGCGGAGAAAATCGCGGGCTTTTTCGGGGTCAAAACGGATGACATGGGGCGGATCGTAGCCTTCGGCGGCGGGCGGAGTGAAGCCGTAGGCAGGGATTTGGCCTCCTCTCGTGACGTATTTCACGATAGTCTCTTGGTCGATGGCATAGGCCAAGGCACGACGAAAATTGACGTTATCGGTCGGTTTTTTATCCACATTGCAGCGGTAGAAGTAGGTGCCGCTATAGGTCTCGATTCTCAGGGGCGTGTTCGCTTTTTCTCGATACCCGGCGATCAGATTGTCCGGGACGGAGTAGGAGGAGTGGAGCAGGCCGTTGCGGAAGGCTTTCTCCTCGGTGAAAGGGCTGTCGATGGGGTAAAAGTCGATACCGTTCAGCGCCACGGCGTCGGCGTCCCAGTAGAGGGGGTTTTTTCGTACCTTCACGTAGGCATTGATCCGCCATTCGATGAGAGTGAAGGGGCCGTTGCTGACGAGATTTCCGGGTCTCTGCCAGGCGGTGTAGCTGTCCGTCATGGAGCCGAAGGCCTCGATCGTCGCCTGATGAACGGGCAGCCAGGCCGTGTGTTTGACCACGTCCGGGAAGAAAGGCGTAGGGCTGACGAGCGTGCAAACCAGCAAGTGATCGCCCTCAGCGCGGACGCCGACCTGCGAAAAGTCTTTGATTTTTCCCGTATTGAAGTCCTCCGCATTTTTCAGAAAATAGAGCATCGAGGAGTAGGGCGAGGCCATATCTGGATGCAGCGCTCGGTGAAAGGAATAGACGAAATCCTGCGCGGTGAGTGGATCGCCGTTGGACCATTTCGCATCGTGACGGAGGAAAAAACGCCACTCGGTGAAGTCGTCGTTCGCCTCCCAGCGCTCCGCAACGCCGGGCTCGTCGGCGAAATCGTCGGCAGGGTGGGGAACCACTAGGCCCTCGAACAGAGCACGGAGAATATTGGCATCGCCGACGGAAGAGACCAGATGCGGGTCGAGTGCCTTCGGCTCGGCCCCGTTGCCCAGCAGCAGGATTTTGTCCCGAGTTGCGCGCTCGACGCGCGTTTCGCGTTGGCAGGAGAGAAAACCGAAGGACAAAGTCGCGCAGATCAGGGGCAAAGCCATCATCCGGATTGATCGCAAAACACGACCAGACAGGGTTGCGTCCGCGACTCGACCCTCTTGGATAGGGGCGGAAGCTTTCTTGGATTCGCAAATTCTCCTGTCGGGTCGGCAAGGCATGAAGCGGCTAGTTTGCGCTGAATTCGGATCGCCTTCAATCTGGAATGCTGTTTTCGCCGGAGTTTGAAGTTTTCTCTGCTCGAAGACGAGTCAGAAACTCGGCGATGGCTTCGGGATAGCAGCGGTGCTCGGCCTCGTGGATGCGGGTCATCAACGAATCCGCCGTGTCGTCGGCCAGAATGGGGACGCGAGCTTGTTTCAAAATCGGGCCGGTGTCGATCCCGGCGTCGATCAGGTGGACGGTGCAGCCAGATTCGGTTTCACCCGCTTCCAGTGCTCGCTCCGCCGTGTGGAGTCCAGGAAATTTCGGCAGCAGTGAGGGGTGCAAATTGAGAATCCGTCCGGAAAATCTGCTCAGCAGTGGTTCGCGTAGGATGCGCATGAAACCTGCGCAAGCGATCACATCGATTGACAGAGCGGCCAGCCGGTCCGTCAGCTCCTTCAATGCGGCGTCCGTCAGGTGCCCGTGTTTTTTAGTGCCCGGATCGATCAGCAGCGTGGGTAAGCCATATTCCGCTGCGATATCGAAAATCCCGGCATTCGGCACGTCACAGATCACCACCGCGATTTCTGCGTCGATGCGCCCATCGGCGACGGCGGAGAGGATGGCGCGTGCATTGCTGCCGCGTCCAGAACCCAAAATCGCGAGACGAGGGCGGGAAGAAGGCGGTTCGGTTGATTGTTTCGCATCGGCGGCATTGATTCGTGCCAGGGTCGCACTGCTCGACTGACCCGGAGTCAGAGAGAGAATGCGTATCTCCGTGCCGAGACGATCAAGGAGCGCCTTTTCCTCATCGATCAGCGTCTCCGGCGTGTAATCTCCGCCTTTCACATAGAGATGAGGACGGATTGCCGCGATTACCTCCGTCGCCCGTCGTCCGTCGAACACCACCACACGATCCACGCTTCGCAGAGCGAGCAGCATTTCCGCCCGATCCGCAGCAGGGTGGATGGGGCGGCCCGGACCTTTCAGTGCGCGAGTCGATTCATCGCTGTTGATCGCCACCACCAGCGCGTCACCCAGTGCTCGTGCCTCCGCCAGATAGCGGATGTGACCGACGTGGAGCAGGTCGAAGACTCCGTTCGTGAGGACGAACTTACGGCCATTCTGCGAAAGCTGTTCTCGCAGAGCGGCGATCTCGTCGAGCGTAGAGGCGCTGGAATGTGGCACGAGTGACAAAGACGACAAAGGCGACATAGGGAATAGGAGACGACATTTTCCGCTTTTCACAAACCACTTTTCCCACGACGGTGGCGCAATGAAAGATCCACGTTTTGACGAATTGGCCGGGCAGTTGGTGAATTACTCTACAGCAGCGAAAGAAGGAGATCGTGTGCTGCTCGATCTCTTCGATGTGCCGGCGGAGATGGGTATCGCGTTGATCCGGGCCGTCCGCGCTGCAGGTGCTGAGCCTTTTGTAAATCTGCACAATGCGCAAATCTCTCGCGAACTGGGAATGGGTGCGACTGAGACTCAATACGCTGTAATCGCCGATCACGCGATGCATCAAATGCAGGACATGGACTGCTATATCGCCATCCGAGGCAGCCACAATGTGAACGAACTCTCCGATGTGCCCGTCGAGCGGATGCGCATGCTGTCCAACAAAATGCGCCCGGTGCTAGATCAGCGCGTCAACAAGACCCGCTGGTGCGTGCTGCGCTGGCCTCATTCCGCGATGGCTCAGAGCGCTGGACTGTCCACCGAGGCGTTCGAGGATTTTTATTTCAAGGTCTGCCTGCTGGACTATGCGAGTCTGATGCCGGCTATGAAGGCTCTGGCCGAGCTGATGAATCAGACGGACAAAGTCCACATCACGGGACCGAACGACACCGATCTGCGCTTTTCGATCAAGGACATTCCGGCGATCCCCTGCGGCGGAGCGCACAATATTCCCGACGGCGAGTGTTTTACTGCTCCGGTGCGAGATTCGATCGAAGGTGTGGTCCACTACAATGCCCCGACTGTCTATCAGGGAATCGCTTTTGACGATGTGCGGCTGGAATTTGAAAAAGGTCGAGTCGTGAAGGCGACTTCGAGCGATACAGAGGCGCTGAATCGCATTCTCGATACCGATGAGGGAGCGCGCTATGTGGGCGAGTTTGCGATTGGCTTCAATCGGTATGTCATGGAGCCGATGCGCGACATTCTCTTCGATGAGAAAATCGCGGGCAGTTTCCATTTCACTCCCGGTCAGGCCTACGAGATCGCCGACAATGGCAATCGCAGCTCTGTTCACTGGGATCTCGTCTGCATTCAACGTCCGGAATACGGCGGCGGCGAGATTCGCTTTGACGGCCAACTCATCCGCAAGGACGGGCAGTTTCTCTCGGAGGAACTGAAGCCACTGAATTACTGATCGGAACGCAGAGAGACGAAATGGTCGGCACCGTTGCTTCGCTTGTGATCGGCGGCTCGCTCGGTGCGATTGCTCGCTGGATTTTGCAGCGTTGGGTGGATGGGCGCTTCGGTGCGGGGGCACCATTTCCGTGGGGTGTATTCGTGGTGAATGTTATCGGTTGTCTGGCCTTCGGATGGCTAATGTCGAAGCTGGAAGGCCGCGCTTGGGTAGGTGACAATATTCGAGTCGCCATTTTCACAGGCTTCCTCGGCAGCTTCACTACCTTTTCCACCTTTGGGTGGGAGACCTTGGAGCTGATGCGCGAGGGGCAGTCGCTGCTGGCGCTCGTGCATGTGGCCGCCAGTGTGATGCTGGGGCTGCTCGCCATTTGGGGCGGCTTAGTTCTTGGGCGCTGGTGAACTTTCTGCTGGAACAGCCGGGGCAGCTTTTTCAGCAGCCGGGGCGTCGGCGGCAGGCGCTTGTGTCTCGGGCATGGCGATGTGCGTGAGTTCACGCTTTTTGCCGGTGAAAGGGCGACGGAAGATGTAGTGGTCGTCGTTCGTCACGGCTACGAATTGCCAACCGCCGTCTTTTTCCACCAGCTCTATCGTGTGGGGCAGCATGTTTACCTTTACGATCTTGTCTGCGATTTCTTTTGGAAATGTGATCTCGCCTTTGTCGGAGACCTTCAGGCCTTCCTCGTCTGCGATGGCGCGAAAGCCGATGTTATCCATTTGTGCAGAATTCAGAACTTGGTATTCAGATTTCTGCGCAGCAGCGCCGGATTTGCGGAGCGACGTAGCCAGATTGACGGAGGAGACGACGAGGATCAGAGAGAGAAGAGTGAGTGCGATGGATTTGATCATACGGATTGAAGTGAGGATGAAAGAATTGAAAAAGTGCCGACAAAGGACGCGAATGCGCACGACAGAATCAAGGAAAACGGATTTGTGAGTTTCTGTAAAGAGAAAGAAGTGTGAGAATAGAGATTTGTTGGGATCTCACTGATCGGGCTGTTCAGACGGTCCCACGCTCACACGATCCGTCCGTCGCGCTGACGATCAGCTTCGGCCAAGTGATCGGTCATTCGGGCAGCTGCGGCCTCGCCGTCTCCTGAAGAAAGCGCCTGTAGAATCGCGCTGTGTTGTAACCAGCCTTCACGCAACAAGTTGTCGCTGCCGCCGCCTCCAGTTTCGTAAGTGATGCGCTTGTAATCCCAGCAGCGCTTGAGAATTTCTCGCATGGACAAATTCCCGCAGCACTCTGCGATCACTAGGTGCAGCATTTGATCGAGCCAACGCGCTGCTGCTGCCCAGTCACTGCGACTGTCAGGTTCGGCGTCTGCGACGAGTAGTTGCAGGTCGGAAAGCACCACTTCGGGCACCTGTCCTGCACAGTTCCGTGCGGCCTCGGGTTCGATCAGTTGCCGAGTTCGGTGCAGATCCAGCAGCCAATCTTCTGCACCCGGACGCAGAGTTGCTCTCTGATTTCTCTGCTGACTCAGTATTCCGTCTGCCGCTAGGCGTGAGAGCGCTTGACTTACGGGAGTTCGACTCATCCCCAGCTCCTCTGCCAGGCGAGTGCTTTTGAACTCCGTGCCCGGAGGATATTCGTCGCGCACAATGCGCAGCAGGATCAGGTCGTGTGCCTCGTCGGCCAGAGAGCGGCTTTCCGGCGCGACGACCTCTTCCCCCAGCAGTTCGCAGAGGGAGGGGTAGCGTCTGGGATGAAAACTCATTCGGCTGTGGGAAATTAATTGACAAAGTCGCGCATTCGATCAAAATGAATACACTTTAAAAAGTGCATTCATTCAAGCAGAATTTATCTGTTTTAGCATTGATTCCCTTTATGGAAAAAGATACAAACACTCCTTTCTCGCTGTCTTGCTGCTCGTCTTTGCGTGCGGGTATGGTCGGTATGGGCATGATTTTTGACGAGACCTACGCGCCTTTTTTCGAGGCAGCGGAACACGGAGTCTATGATCCTCGGAGCGGAGTGTTTCGCGTCAATCTGATCGGTGCTGCGACGAGAACGGGTGGCCGTACCGCTGCCTATGCGAAGGCGAGACAACGGGAGGATTTCGGGAATTATATCGGTGATTCGGCTATTGAAGATCTGATCGGTGCGGGCATTGATTTTCTCTGTGTGGCCTCCCCGGATGATCAGCATTTCGATGCCGCCCGCAGAGCTTTGGAAGCAGGGAAGCATGTGATCATCGAAAAGCCCTCGGTGTTGGACTTGGCTAAGCTTGACGAATTGGTCGCTCTGGCACGGAAGAACAATGTGCTCGCTAAGGTCGTCTATCACAAGTTGCTCGATCCGGATCACAAAAAGCTGCGCACTTTGGTCCATGACGATGTGCTCTCTCATGTGAATAATGGTTATTGCTCCCTCTTGGAACCGAAGTCGATCTCGGGTGGTCAGTTCGCTGCGTGGATTCGGGGACGCAATCCGGGCACTTATGTCGCCGTTCATTACATCAAGCTGATCGATTTCACCTTCGGCGGTCGCTTGAAGAGCGTTCAGTGCTCAGGCCAGCGTGGGTTGGTAGGAGCGAAGGATGGCGATACTTGGGACTCTACACAGCTCCGTTTGGTCTATGAGTATGAGAGTGGACGCGAGGCAGCATTCGACATCCACACGAGCTGGGTCACCCCCGACAATTTCCCCGGTTATGTCGAACAGGAGGTGCAGTTCCGCTTCGATAACGGAGTCTGGAACGGCCATAGCCGCAAGCGTGGAGTCGAGCTGACCGTGGAGGGTCGCACTCCGATGGAGCTGAAGACGACGATTAACAATCACTACAACGGTAGCTTTCTCGAACCTTGGGGGCAGCGCAGTCGTCGTGGCTACGGCATCGAAGTGATCGAGCGCTTTGCTCGCGAAGTCGCCTACGTCGAGCATGGAGGCTCTGCCGAGACACGTGAAGATCGACTGCGCGAAATTAGTCAGCTTTCATACAACGATCTTTCCTCCGACCGCCAAGTGGTCGCGGCCGTGCAGGCCATGGAGATTATCCTGGAGCGTCATGCTGCCGGCCAGCCGAATGGCACTGTCGAGGTGAATGGAAAGCACGGCGGACTCGCGCTTTTCCTGCCTGGGGTCGCCGAGCCAGAAGTGCTCTACACAGACGCCGTCTGATTCTCCGTATTTCTTCCACTTTTTATCGAAAATCATGAGCAATCAACCTCACAATCACGACAATCTCGTCCAGCACGCTGGCGAGGACCAATCGAACCGTGTCCGTCACGATCTGGTGGATACCGAACCCCTCTGCATCCGCACCCGCACGACCAGTATGGCCGTGATCGCCGGGAGCGAAGGAGCCTACCACTACACGCCTGAAGGCCGCAAACTTGCCGACTTCACGTCGGGCGTTCTGGTGGCGAATCTCGGGCACCATCCCAAGCGCTGGTGGAAGCGTGTGATCGAATACATGGGACTCGAAGGGGCTGAGGGAGATTCTGGCTATCATCGTGCGGTGCCGCTTTGTTCTTACAACGCTGCTACATCTGTAGAATCAGAGGCCAATCGACGTCTACTGAAAAGCCTTCAATCCGCTCCCGGGGGGAAGCGACTGGAGCAGGTGCTCTGGGCCGCCAGCGGTAGCGAAGCGATTCAGAAGGGCCTCTGGGCTTCTCTAGCCAAGCGCCCGGATGGCGATGGCATCATTCTGGCCACAAGGTATGGCTTTCACGGGAAGAAAGGCCTGTCCGGTGCCGTGACTGGCAGCGAGAAAGACAGAGAGCGCGATCCTCGCGTGCGTTTTATCAGCTTTCCGAGAGAGGAGTGTCACAGCACAGAGGCCCGCAAGCAGCCGCTGGATCTCGCTCCGTATCGCGCGGAGCTGGAGTCGCTGAAAGCCGAGTTCGGAGATCGTCTCTGCGTTCTGATTACCGAACCCTATCTCGGCGGTGGCGGCTCCTACCACCCGCAGAAGGAATACATGCAGATGCTCTGCGACTTCTGCCATCAAAACGGCATCCTCTTCTTCCTCGACGAGGTGCAGGCGAACTTCGGACGGACCGGTTCTATGTATGCCTTTAGCGAATACGGTGTCGAACCCGATCTTGTCTCTCTCGGGAAAGGGTTGGGCAACGGAGTCCCCGTCGATGCAGTCGTCGGCTCGACCGAAATTTTCGCTCGTCTCGGCTATGGAGAAGGTTCCGACACTTGGAGCGGTCACGCTCTCGGCTGTGCCGCTGTATTGGCGACACTCGATGAGTTCGAGCAGGATCATGTCGTCGAGCAAGGACGCAAACTCTCGGCGGTGATCGAGGAATGCCTGATGGAATTGAGCAAGCTGCCTGCGATTCGCTACATCCGTGGTGAAGGCACGGTCTGGGGGATCGAGTGCCAGGCGGTGGGAAATCTGCCGGAAGATCAGGTCGCCCATGAAATCGTGCGTCTTTGCTATCTCGGCGACGAGTCGGGATTCGGTGTTCACCTTCTCGGACCCTTGGCTGGCAAAGTGATCCGCGTTTCTCCTCCTCTTACCATGTCCGAAGCTGATCTCCGCGAGGCCTTCGCCGTGGTCCACAACATCGTTTCCAAAATCGGTTAGCGTAGCTCAGACAATCTTGTCTGAGTCCCGAATCGAACCAGAGTAGCTCAGACAATCCTGTCTGAGTTCCGCTCGATTCACTTCGAAAAATCGGGAAGTCATTGCGACTTCCCGATTTTTCGTGTACACACCCCAGACATGGCAGAACGTCCCCCCATCGTGGCGACAGGCAGAGTCGTCGAAACTCTCGAATCAGGTCGGCTCTATCGCGTCGAGATGCCGAACGGGTACCGCGCCTACGCCATCGTCGAGCGGAAGGGACCGCCCCCATCCGCAGGGATGGACACTCTCGGACGCGTCGTGACGCTCCATTTTTCCCCATTCGACATGAGCAAGTGTCGCATCGTCAATTGGCTTCCCTAGGCGCATGGGAGCTCCGACGCCCCCTTCGGCAATTCCCCCCTTCATTCTTCATGCCACTCCTCACTGTCAACGACCTTCGCACTTGGTTCCATACTCGCGATGGAGTCGTGCGTGCCGTAGACGGAGTTTCCTTCGAAGTCGATGCCGGACAGACCGTCGGCATCGTCGGAGAGTCAGGTTCGGGAAAATCCGTCACCTGTTATTCTCTGTTGGGACTGATTCCTTCACCACCGGGGCGAATTGAGAGCGGTCGTGCGCTCTTCGATGGTCGTGACCTCCTACAATTATCCGAGAAAGAGCTTCGCTCCGTTCGCGGCGGTCGTGTGGGGTTCATTTTTCAGGATCCGATGACCTCGCTGAACCCGTATTTGCGCATTTCCACGCAGATGATCGAGCCTCTGGTGATTCATCGAGGTTTGTCCCATCGCGAAGCCTTCGGAAAAGCAGTGGAAGAACTTGCTGCGGTCGGCATTCCCGATCCGGAGAGTCGCATCCACTCGTATCCCCATGAGTTCTCCGGTGGCATGCGCCAGCGCGTAATGATCGCCATGGCCCTGATCACACGACCAGAAATTCTGATCGCCGATGAGCCTACGACTGCTCTCGACGTGACGATCCAGCGCCAGGTTCTCGATCTAATTCGCCAGAGGCAAAAGGAACTCGGCACGGCAGTCATTTTCATCACGCACGACCTCGCCGTCGTTTCCGAAATCTGCGATTATGTGAACGTGATGTACGCGGGGCGCTTCGTCGAGCGGGCACCAGTGGAGACTCTGTTCACTGCGCCGGGCCACGCCTATACCCGCGCTCTGCAGCGATCCATCCCCGCTCTACAAGAAAAAGGCAAAGAGTTGTTTACGATCCCGGGACTCCCCCCGAATCTCGCCACTCCGATCCATGGATGCGCCTTCGCTCCTCGCTGTGAATCTTGGGACGGTGCACCGCCACACTCGGATACTCGCCCCGAACTAGTGGAATGTGAATCTAAGCACTGGATTCAGAATTGCTCCGCGTGCCTCGCTGTTCGTGAATCAGCGGAGACTGTGTGAGAATGATAAAAATTGCGTGAGTGAGAGAATCGCGATTGCAAAAATCGTTTCTTAACTTATCTGAATCTCTTTCATAATTATAGCTACTGAACTGTATGAGTCGTTTCGCCTTTCTGTGCCTTCCGGTATTGTTTCTGAGTGCGTGTGAGACCACGGAGACGACACGACCCAGTCATCTGAGTACGATGCGAGGCTTGCAGGAAGAGGCTGGTCAGCTTGGGAATAAGGCACTGATTCGCAAGAGTGATCCAAGCACCTTAGCGAGATATAACAAGGTGATCGTAGAAAACGTAAGGGTGGCTCTTCCCAAGCATCCAGATCCAAAGGTGGAGCGAGCTTCTCAGAGTGAGGCGCAGCAACTTGCTCGAAGATTCGAGGAAATTTTACGAGAGGAGCTTCGCCCTCACTATCAGATAACGAATCGGAAGGGACGTGATACTCTGGTGGTCAGAGCTACGCTGACGGAACTCCAACCGAGCAAGCCGGGAGCGTTTGCCCTCAACTATCTTCCCTATGTTGGGGCGGCAACTGCGGTAGCCACGCTGTCGTCTGGCAAAACGGTGGGAGCGGGTAGTACCACCGTGGAGGCCGAGGTGGTCGACTCATATTCTCGTCGACAGGTTTATGCATTGGTTGATCGCTTCGGTGGGACGCGATTCCAGCCGGGAGGTTTGGAACGCTGGGGACAGACGGAGGCAGCGATGCGCAGTTGGAGTCGCAAAATACGCAGTGGAATCGAAAAGGTGACTCCGAAGCAGGCTGCTAGCAAGAGAGCAGAGCATCCGGTGACGAAACAAGCTACGTCAAAGAGGGGACCACATGCTACCGGGAGTATCCAAAGCTCAAAAGCTACTCAGGGAGTGAAACAAACAGGTCATGCGACTCAAAACTCTCGATCAGCAAATCAGCTGTCTCGAATCGGTAATCATCACAGTGGGAATGTCAGTCGAGAAGCGACGAAAGAGACCGGATATTCTCGGACTCGGTCGAGGTAAATCTTGAGAGACAGTGATGGCGCAGATCGGTGATCAACTTACATTTCCTTCTCCGTCTCGAATCACCGATGCTGACGGAGATACGACGGGGGCAGAATCTGGACTGACGAAGCGAGAATACTTTGCCGTCCATCTCTTTGAAGGAGCGATTTCCAAACTCAGCATCAACTGCTCCTTACTGGATAAGGCACGCTACGCTGTGGAGGCAGCAGATGCTCTTTGTCAGGCACTGGAAGAGCGAGAGGTGAAATCGAGGGCGTCAGAGTGAGTTGAACTCACTCCCCCGATTTCAGCACCCAGCGCAGTTCGGTGGAAAGTCGTTCGGTGGTGTAGGGCTTCGGAAGAATTCCAGCGAAGCCGTGCTCCATCGCCGCATTCCGGGCATTTTGCTCGAGGTAGCCGCTGCTGACGATCACTTTTACGTCAGCGTCGATCTGTTTGATCGCCAGGGTCGCCTCTAAGCCTGAGATTCCACCAGGTAATGCGAGATCCATCACGATCACATCGTAGGGATTGCCCTCTTCGCAAGAGGCGCGGAACAGTTCCACCGCTTCTTCGCCACTGGCAGTCGTATCGACCTGATGTCCCATTCGATGAATAATCGTAGAGGCGAGGATCTGCATCGACTGATCGTCATCGACGACTAGAATTCGGACAGGGATCGTGCCTGGTGCGGCGGCTTGCATCGTTGGTTCTGCGACGGGATTCATATCTGTGGGGGGTTAGTAGGCGGTGTAGCTGACTTTCTGAATTTCCTCTAGAGTGGTATTTCCGGCGATTACCTGGATCAGACCTTCTTGGTAGAGTGTCTGGAAGCCGGATCGTTTCGCTACGGATCGAAGATCTGTTTGTGCTGCCTGACGCTCGATGAGGTCAGAGAGTTCCGAATTGATTTCTGCCATTTCCATCAGAGCGATTCGTCCAGAATACCCGGAACCACTGCATTCAGCACATCCAGAAGCTTTGAAAAGGTGAATGTTTTCCTGCGGAAGTGAAATCCCTTGGCGAGCGAAGAGTTCATGAGTCTCCTGCGTCGGGGTAAAGGGCTGCTTGCAGTAGTTGCAAAGTCTGCGCACCAGACGCTGAGCCTGTGACATCGCTAGGGAGTCGGCGACCAAGTGCGGCTCTACCCCCATGGATAGAAGGCGTGAGATGGCTCGAAGAGAGTCATTTGCGTGAAGGGTGGTCAAAACCAAGTGGCCCGTGAGCGAAGCGTTAATCGCGGAAGTAGCCGTCTCGGTATCGCGACACTCTCCGATCAGGATGACATCCGGGTCGGATCTCAGGAGAGCTCGCAGACCCGTAGCGAAGGTGAGACCATGAGTCGGGTCAGTCTGGGTCTGATTGATCCCTTCGATCTCGTATTCGATCGGGTCTTCGATCGTGTGGATGTTCACACTCTCATCATTGACGGAATTGATGAGGGCATAAAGAGTCGTAGTCTTTCCGGAACCGGTCGGTCCGGTAATCAGCGCGAGTCCCTGGTCGCGACTCATGACACGTTTGATGATGTCGCTTTGTCTTCTGGAGAGATTGAGCTGCGAGAGTTCTTTCATCCCGTCCTGCTTATCCAGAAAGCGCATGATGACTTTCTGCATTTCTCCACGACAGGGAACTGCGGCGACGCGGACATCTACTCGGCGCCGTCCGATGGAGAGTCCGAATCGACCATCGAGAGCTTCTTGTCTCGACTGATTCATGTTCGCGTAGTTCTTGAGAATCGCCACGAAGCGCTGGAGCATCTCCTGTGGTGCAGTGTAGAGAATGCGTAACTTCCCATCGATCCGTGCTCGGAAGCGGGCGACGTTGTAATACTGCTCCAGATGAAGATCAGAAGCTCGGCTGGCGATTGCTGTATGGAGAACCCACTGCACCATTTCCTCGGGAGTGTGATTGAGGTTCTGTGGATTGATCGCAGCCATATCCTCGGGTTCGATCACCACTAGAGCGGCAGAGTCAGTGAGGCTCAGAGTGGACTTCTCGATTTCGATTCCCTGAGACTGTACAGATCGACTCGCATTCCGACTGATTAAGCTACGAATCTGCTTCGCATCGGCCAAAACAGGAATGATTTCGACCGCATCATTGCCCTGGGAGAGCCATTCGTCTTCGAAGTTATAGTTATCTTCTTCCGCCGAGAGCAGGTAGATTCGACGATCTCCAATGTAGAGGGGGAATACGTTGTGTTTCTCCAAGAGGGGGATTGAAAATCTGTCCTGGCTTCCCACGTCTTCCGCATTGAAGCAGAGACGAAGAGGCCCATCACTCAGGTATTGCAGCGCGACGCCAAGACCAGGCATCATCGCGTTGAAGCCATCACGATCTACATATCCGTGTTTGTCATGAATTTCCGCGAAGAGCATGGTGAGCCGTTCTGCCTGATTTGACTCGAAGGGATAGTTCTCCAGTAGCCAGCGGAAGGCGGATTCGAGCTGATTGGCTTCAAAACGAGGTGCTGGGAGATGCTCAAGTTGATTTTCCTTTGGCAAGGGGTTCGCAGAAAGCCGCATTACGAGATCTTTGCGGACTTTTTCGTATTGCTCCTGAGAGATGATGACCTTAATTGCGAGACAAGGCGGAACGCCCCACATATCGGCAGAGCGAGGGGCATGGTGAGCGAAGATCAGGCAGGGACCTAGTGTAGAGATCGGTAGCCAAGGATTGTCGGAGTGAGGAAATCGTCCCAAGCGACGGAGTAAGCCCTCGGCGTTGATCGAGCAGTTCTCGCGCGGGAGTCGGACGGGAGCGATACCGAACTGCACAGCCATTCCTTCCAGTGACATCAGTCCTTCCATTCCTCCCATGAAGGGGGAGGTCGATGGAGCCGCCCCACCCGGTGGATGCGGGGAGTGAGCTCCGACTGGAAGAGTGTGGGCAGAGGAAATCATTACAGAGGAGAGGGATGGGGGGCGAATCAGTGGGATTTCACCGGTGCAAAATCACTGGGGTGGACGTAGGGAGTCCCGAGATCAGACCCGTCGAATACAATCTTTAAACCTGCTCCGCTCGTTCCTCGAGTAAGCAGTCGCCATGAGGCTCCATCCCACTCGGCGCGATAATCATCGCTCTTATCAGAAGGCACTGGATTCCAGTCCGTGCGCATGAAGGGACCAGGAAGATTCAGTTCTCCATTCGGTTTCGAATTTCTCCATTGAAGAGTACGAAGTACTAGGAGTTCATCTCCTCCGCTGCTGGGAACGGGCGTCGTTTTCAGATCATACTGAGAGTGTCCGAATTCCTTCGTCGCTTTGTTCAGAGCTGAAATGATATTTTCTGCGGTGCCTCGACGTGCTCCCTCTCCGATCTGTGCCAGATTCGGGATCGCGATTGCGGATACGATCCCCAGAATCGCAATTACAGTGATTACTTCCACTAGGGAAAAGGCCTTTTGAAAGCGTGAGGGACTCGGACGCATGATTAGAATTAATAGGGGATTCCTGTGGAGGTGTCGGTTTCGACCAGTGCCACCTTTGTCAGCGCATTGAGATTCGTTGGCATCGTCGCAGAGTAGCCCTTGGGAATGAAGTCTGTGAAATTTGCCGGGGCGAAGGAAAGGTAAGGGAGCAGTTGCGCGTAACGCTGCTGATCATTCAGGCTCGCCCAAGTCGGCGCGACGTTTGCCCTGCCTTTAGATTGCATGAAGGAAACGATGGCCATATTCACGGCTTCTGCGCGGGAGATCGCCAGATTGCGCTCTGAATCCTGCTTGATCGCAACAATATTGGGAATCGCTAGGAAAGCGATGATTCCGATAATACTGACTGCAGCGAGGACTTCGACGAGGGAGAATCCTTTTGAGATATGATTCTTGAAATGGGCATTCATGCTGGAGTTCATCGCTTGGAAGATCAAATTATTTTAGCTCAACTTTTGGATAAGATGCGGAACTCCAAGTATCGAGGAGCAGGTACTGCCCGATTTTGCTGAGGGCAGCGCTCTTGACCTGGTTGTTATTCGAGGTATTCGCTAGAAAGTGGGCGAGGGTCGAGTCTTCGAGATAACGCTTCACGATTTGTAGCCGTCCCACACTCGTGCCGCCGGCGTTATAGAGATTACGAGTTTGCGCCAGGCCATACTGTTGAGAGGCGCTGTTGACCCAAGCGTTCACTGCATTTTGCACCTCCGCTTGTTGTTGGCGGGCGATGACGCGTCGTGTGTCCTGCGCGGCATCGGAGAAGGAGGAGACGACGAGAGCCGACATGATCCCGATCACTGCGATCACGATGAGTAGCTCCACTAAGGTGAAGGCTCGACGGTGTTTCTGTGAAAGGTGTGGGTTCATATCTGATTCCCGGAGAGGGAGGCCTCAAGTCGCTTTCGAGGCCTCCCTTTCTATCAAAGTGAGATTAACAGGGAATTTTAAAGTTGATTAGCGATTCTTACCACCGTTGTACAGCAGCAGCTTATTGGTGGCATCAAAGGTAAGATAGTCAGCCGCAGCGGTTTGGTCGGCAGTCGTCAATCCAGGTACTCCGAAGAAGGTGTTTTCGAATGGACCTTTTTCGGTAACCTTGCTACCCAAGACGATTTTTGGGATAATCTGCGCGACAGTAGTAGAACCGGTAGAAAAGTCTAGACCTGCAGCCTGAGCGGAAGCGAATACAGAGGCGACGCTCTGTGCATTGCGCCGTGCAGTGGCTTCCTTGGCAGAGTTGTTGATCTTTCCGATATTCGGTACGGCGATCGCGGCGATGATGCCGATGACGGCGATCACTACGAGCATCTCGACAAGACTGAACGCACTGTTGAGAGGGGTTTTGGATTGGAGTTTCATTGTTTGATTAGGATGGTTATTATTTGGTTTTTGTTAGAATCGCGGGGTTGCGATTAATAAAAGTTATCCATAAAAATCATAATTGCAAGAATAAATATTGAACTGTATTTAATAATTTCAAAAATTACGTGTATTTGTTCCGAGCTCTTTAAATATTGGCTTATTCTTACTGCTCCTGATTCCATCGGTTCATAAGCTGCGTCTGGATTTGACAAGGTGTATTGATCCTACTGGGTTGATTAAAATGGGAGAGATGGACTCCTTCTCTGCGGGTGCGGAAGGGCCGAATGAAAGCAGGTGCTTGAAGCTCTGTGGGCTGAAATGCAAAATTTTTCATCAAATGTTGAAATTTTGTGTATCGTGGCAGGCATAGGCTCGCAGGCCGTTTGTATCGTTTGTATAGAAGAATCGTATGGGGAATCTGATCGCTGGCAGAACTGGGTTTGGGTGGATGCTGGATCTGCTCACGGAAGCTCTCGGGCCCGACGCCAGTGATTCGCTGGATGCTGTGGCAATGCGGGAACAGTTTTTGAGTGGTGGATCGTTGATCGATTGGGTGCTGGATCATGCAGAGGTATCAGAGCGGGATTTTGTCAAGCGACTGGCGGAGCGCTTAGAACTCGAGTGGACGGACGATCCGCAGGTAGATCTGGCCAATGGCGATGTTCTGCGTGCCGTCTGTCCGCCGCAGATTGCAATTCGGCATCGCGTTCTGATTCTCAGTGCGGAGCAAGAATCTGATAACGTGCGTCCCAGTCTCCTACGGGCGGCGTATTATGATCCTTTCTCGAATCTGGATCGGCAGATGATTCGCCGAGCCGCAGGATGTCCAGTGCGCTGGATTCTCGCTCCCCGACGGAAAGTGTTGGGGGGCCTCCAGAAATTCTATGGGGTAGGTGGTGATATTTTTGACGATTTGCTCGCGAATCGAGATTGGGATGGTGAGGAGTTCAGTTTCAAGGAGCAGGTGAATGTGATCGACGATGAGGATGAAGAGGCTTCCGTCGTCAAGTTCGTGAACCAGATTTTCAATGAAGCCCTGAAGCAGCGTGCCACCGACATCCATATCGAACCACTCCATAGCGATCTGCGAGTTCGGTATCGAGTGGATGGTGTTCTTCGCAGGGTTCCAGTTCCAAGTAACATTGTCGCATTACAGGGATCAGTGATCGCTCGGGTGAAGCTGATGGCCGGATTAGATATTGCGGAGAAGCGGAAGCCGCAAGATGGACGGATTGCGTTGCAGGTGGGCGGCCAGCCAATCGATACTCGTGTAGCGACGATTCCGGCGATCGAGGGAGAGAGCATCAGCCTTCGACTTCTAGGGCAGGAGAAATTCACGATCGACCGCCTCGATATGTTTCCTGAACTGCGTTGTCAGGTGGATGAGATTTTGTCTCGTCCCAATGGCATCGTTCTAGTCACTGGCCCGACGGGGTGTGGAAAGTCGACTAGCCTTTTTTGTTTTCTCTCAGCTCTGAATTCGGAAGATACAAAGATCGTTACGATCGAGGATCCGGTGGAGAATCGCTTGGAGGGAGCTGTACAGATCGCCGTGAAACCGGAGATCAATCTTACCTTTGCCTCTGGCCTGCGCAGCATTTTGCGTGGCGATCCGAATGTGATCATGGTAGGGGAAATTCGCGATCTGGAAACGGCGGAGATCGCGGTACAGGCAGCGCTGACCGGCCACCTAGTTTTCAGCACCCTGCACACGAACGATTCCGTGGGAGGGATCACTCGACTCGTCGATATGGGTGTCGAGCCGTTCTTGATTTCGGCTTCCGTTCGCGCCTTCATCGCACAGCGATTGGTGCGCCGACTCTGTGTTCAGTGTCGAATTAGGGGGAGTTATGCTGAAGAATTTTTGCGATCTGTTGGTTTTCCGGTGGAAAAATCCAGACAGATTTTTTCTGCGAATCCCGAGGGGTGTGATCACTGTGGACACACGGGATATCGCGGGCGAACGGCGGTGTACGAGCTTTTCCGAGTTACGGAAAAAATCCAGGAACTGATCGTCAATGGCGCATCGAAGCAGGATTTGATGCGTCAGGGGCAGTCCGAAGGTTTCGTGAACATGCGGGAATATGGATGGCGAAAGGTGATCGAGGGGCACACGACGATTGAAGAGGTCGTTTCATCCACAGAGTTGGTGTGAGGGCGAATATGGCGAATTTTCGGTACAAGATCCTGAAAAAAGATGGAACCGTGGAGGAGGGGGTTGCCAACGCAGCGAATCGAGGAGAGGCCACCCGTCGGCTGAATGAACAGGGAAGTCGGGTGCTGTCTCTAAATGAGGAGGCGGAATCAAAGAAAGGTCGCGAAGCTAGAAATGCGCAGCAGGGTGGAGGAGAAAAAGCGATACAGTCGAAGGGAAAGCGACCGCTCGCCCCTAGCGAGAATCGTCTCTCATCCAAGCAGCTTGTGCAGTTTACTGAGGAGCTGAGTGATCTGCTTTCTGCCGGGGTCCAGCTAGACATCGCCCTTCACTCGATCAGTCGTCGCAGTGAATCCCCTGCGATTGCTCGTGTCGCGACTTCTTGTTACGAGCGAGTTCGAGATGGCGTTCCTCTGGCGACGGCACTGCGTTTTTCCTCGTCTAGTTTTAATGATCTGTATTGTAATCTTGTCTCGGCGGGAGAGGTGTCGGGGGCCTTGGGAGACATACTGAAGCGACAGGTTCGCTACCTCACGACATTAGCTGATCTGAAGGGAAAGCTGGCGACTGCACTGATTTACCCTGCATTTCTGGTCATCTCCGGTGCGGGGGTGTTGGCGATGTTCGTCTTCTTCCTGATTCCCAAGCTGCGGCGGCTCGTGGAATCGACCGGAAGTGATCTGCCTCCTGTGGCACGGCTACTGCTCGAGGGAGGGGATTTTTTTAAGGCGCACTGGATGGGGATGTTGATCGCGATTCTTCTGCTGATCGCGGTCGTAGTCGTGCTTTTTCAAAGAGAGGCGAACAAATATTGGTGGGATCGGGTAAAGCTGAAGATTCCTCTGTTCGGGAAGCTTCTCTCCACTCGATTCAACGTCCAGTTCGTCGAAACGATGTCGAATTTGCTCGAAAACGGACTTCCACTGGTTCGTGCTCTCGAACTAGTGGAGACCACTAGTTCCAATCGCCATATCCGTCATCAGATCGCCGAGATGCGAGGTCGCGTGGCTGAGGGGGCCTTACTGAATCGCTGCATGGAAAAGGCGAAAATTTTCGAATCAGGACTCGTCGATATGGTCAGGATCGGGGAGGATACGGGGCGACTGGCTCCGTCGATGGCCAAGGCCGGTGATCGGCTGGATCGGGAGTTCGGACGCGCCATCGAGCGCATTGCTTCGGTGATTCAGCCTGCGATCATTCTCGTGATGTCCGTCGTCGTCGGGATGATGGCCTATATGATGATCTCGGTGATCTACGAGACGATTTCCGTGTTGCGGAATCGATGAAGAAAGATACGGTCAGAGTATGAAGATCCGCGTCTTTGCTCAGAGAAGAGGGTTTACTCTCATGGAGATGCTCCTAGTTCTGGGGATCATCGCCTTGCTTGTCGGTATGGGGACCTATATGATGGTTAATGTGCTGGGAGATGCGGAGGAAGGGAAGGTCAAAGCGGATATTCAGACCTTCAGCGCCAGTCTGATTCGTTACAAGACGAAAGGAGGGATTTATCCGACGACAGAGCAGGGTTTGCGTGCACTCGTGACGAAGCCGACAGATGGCCCTCAACCGCGTAGTTACAAATCACTCTTGAGAGAGCAGGCGCTCTTTGATCCATGGGGGAATCCGTATCAATATCGTAGGCCTGGGAAACACAATCCGGATACCTACGACATATACTCGCTCGGCCCGGATGGGAAGGAGGGGACGCCGGATGACATTGGGAATTGGTAGAAGGCTGTTCCGTGCCTTTACCCTATTTGAACTGTTGATCGTTCTGGCGATCATCGCAATTTTCACTGGCGTCTTTGTATTGCGTTTTGACGATGGATCGACTGAAGAAGCTCTCGCACAAGCAGCACAGGAATTGAAATCCACTGCGCTGAAAGCAAAAAAGAGAGCATATGCGTATCGACTGAACCAATACATCGTGTTCTCCTCAGGTGCGTACACACTGACGGAGCATCCTCCCGTGGGTGAGAGAGACGATTGGGGAGATCGATCAAATGTAGCGAACGAGACTCACCGGATCCCGCCTGGGGTAGATATGGAACTCTATCCGTCCCGAACCGTCACGCGCTCCAATGCCAGAATCGTGGTATGGGTGTTTCGCGCTTCGGGACTGAACGACCCCTTAGCCGTGCGATTTACAAAGGGGCGATCCTATATGAGATTAACATTTAACGTACTGACGGCTCTTGCCGAGGAAGAAACGTTTATTGAGTGACTGATCAACTTGCCTCGGGAAGCGATTCCTCGGGAATTCCACGCTCGGGAAGGAGCCAGAGACAGATAAAGGTGATCAATCCTAAGAGGACGAGCCCGTAATACACGTGATCCATCGCTACATGGACGGCCTTTTGCAGCGTTTGTCTCAGCGGATTTGACAGAAGGGGATCGTGCAGAGTCGTGAGCAGATCGTCGATTCCGATCGACCGATCTGTGATGATCTGACGTGTTTCCGCCTGGTAGGTGTGATTAAAGATCGCTCCGAAAATTGCGGCTCCGACTGTCTGTCCCAGATTACGTGCGAAAATAATCGCCCCGGTCGCCACTCCGCGCTTGTCCCACGATACTCTGGCTTGGATATCTACGATGGTAGATGTAGATAGTAGTCCAAACCCTGCTCCAAGCAGTATCTGGTCTAGGGAGAGCAACCAGGGCGACTGAGGCCACTGCATCAGCAGGAAGACTCCGCAGGCGACGGAGAAAATGAACGTACCGAGCAGTGAAGTCCTACGGAATCCGATCTTCATGTAAACATGTCCTGAGAGAGCGGATGCTATCGGCCAGCCGAGGCTCATCCCGGCGAGGATGAGGCCAGACACGATGACGCTGGTTCCCAGAGAGATCTGGGTATAGGTCGGGAGGAAAGCCTCGGGCCCCATCAGCACAATCCCCATCGCCAGCATGGCCAAGCTATTGATCGAAAATACGCGATCCCGAAACAGCCAGGCTGGTAGAATCGGATCCGCTGCACGGGCTTCCACTCGCCAGACGGCGACTCCCAGTGCGAGGATTGCGATAGGCATTCCGAATCCTATCGGAGAGGCGAAGGTCCAACTGCGACCGGTCTCCAAAAGATAGACGATCAAGAGTCCCACTAACAGGAGCAGGAGTGTCGCTCCTGCATAGTCGATGGAGACGGACTTTTTCTCGGTTCTTTCTCGAAAAAAATAGGCGAGAAGGAGAATTGCCACGATCCCGATCGGTAGATTAACGAGAAAAATCCACCGCCAGTTCGCATATTCAGCCAATGCACCACCGATCAAGGGGCCTAAAATGGCACTCATACCCCAGATACTCCCGAGCACCCCTTGGATTTTCGCTCGGTCTCGTATCCCATACAGATCACCGGCGACGGTATTGACAGTGGCGATAATCGACCCGGCTCCTAGTCCCTGTAGTCCACGGAATACGATGAGACTCTCAATATTCCAGGAGAGAGCTGAGCTCACTGATCCCAGAAGGAAGATGGTAATTCCTACATTCAGGACTGATTTGCGGCCAAACAAATCCGCCATTTTCCCATAGAGCGGGATTGTGAGCGTTTGGGTCAGCAGATAGATCGAGAACACCCATGAAAATTTTTCAAACCCTCCCAGATCGCGTACGATCGGAGCGATGGCCGTGGATACGATGGTGGTATCCATCGCGGCCAACATGATGGTCATCATCAGGGACGCGAGAATCCAGCGACGTGCCTGTTTTGTCATGGGGAGTGCGAATCATCGAGCGTATTGCGCGGATGATCCTCCCTCGGCGGACGAAATTTGGTCTTCTTGCGATTCTTCGATAACTGGGAGGGATTGGTGTGGGCCAGATCGATCTCGTGAGGCGAGAGGATATGATATTCCCCGACAGAGAGCCGAGGGAACGTAAGGCTGCCGATTCTGATACGCTCGAGTCGGACGACCTCGTAACCGATGCGATACAGCATCCGACGAATCTGGCGATTGTATCCCTGCGTCAAAACGATGCGAAGGCGTCGCTTAGCATCGATCTCTACGGACTCGGCTTTGGCTAGGCCCTCTTCAATGGGAATCCCCTCGATCAGTTTCTCTGAATCTTCAGGGAGGAAGGGGCGATCCAGTTGCACTCGATACTCCTTTTCAATCTGATATCGAGGATGTGTAATGTGCTCGGTCAGGTCGCCTGAACTGGTGAATAGAATCAGTCCTGAGCTTTCACGGTCGAGTCGTCCCACGTAATGGAGTTTAGAGAAGGAGGGGGGAAGAAGCTGATACACCGTGTCCCGCCCTTTTGGATCGCTCTTCGTGCAGATGTAGCCACAAGGCTTGTGAAGGATCAGGGTGAGTGGTGCTTGATGGCGGAGCAGCTTGCCATCTAGGCGGACATGATCGGTCTCGCGAACCTGAGTGGCGAGAGTGGTGATGATCTTGCCGTTGATTTCGACTCTACCCTCGAGAATCAACTCATCGGCTCCGCGTCGCGAGGCGACACCACAGGAGGCCAGAAAGCGGTTGAGACGCACTCCCCCGGAAGTTGAATCACTCATGGGGAGGTAGGAAACGGAACTTCGCACGTGCGCTACCCGTCACATCGACTACAGGATGAATGACGGAGAGCAGGAGGCTGATTACGCCTCTGGAGTGGTTTTGGGAAGGGCGATGGGAGAACGCCCGCTCTTCCAAACGCCGCGCTTCATCATCAGCTTCACGCGTTCAAAGCGCTTGAGAACGCTGCGCTTCGAACCCACGTTTCGGGATTTTTTCAGGCTGGAGTGTTGGGACATGGCAAAAAGTAAAGTCTCGGTTGATGTGGGCGCGAAGCCTAGGCGAGCCTTTACCGATATGCAAGTAATTAAAATGAAGAGAATGTTTGAACGCCTGACATCGGATTCGTGTGATATTTCAGCTTTGAGATCATTTCCTGACGGCGTTCTTTATTTTCTCTGCTGGTTAGGGTTAGCAGCTTGCACTGCTGGGCAGCTTCGGTGAAATCCGATACTCTTTACGAAGGCGTTTCAGCCTCGCTTTTTCGCAAGCTGCTCCTTTTTCCAAGCCGAACGATGATGGGAATACCAGTCAATCAACGCAGCTTCAAATCCGATATCCCGGCCAGTGGCTTCGCTCTGAAGCCACTTGTGCTTGAGGATTTCGTCTCGCTCGATGAGAAAGTCTTCATAGAGAAAACGTGAAGCGGCAGCTCTGTTTTTTTCCTCTGTCATAGGTTCGATGGAGAAAATGGAAGCTCCATCCAGCTTGAGTTTTTCACGGCTGAGAGCAATATCAAGTGATTCTGGTTAAAGTTTGACCTTCGGTGCAATGTTGCGAATTTTTCTTTCGTTCTTTCTTCTCCTAGTCCTCTGGTCCGAAAAGATCGAGGCCGAAGTCAACGAATGGCGACAGTGGAGAGGGCCAACAGCGAACGCAGTCGCCGGTAAGGACGCATCTCCACCTCTCGTATGGAGCCAGGAGAAGAACGTGAAGTGGAGGGCGGCGATTCCAGGTCGTGGATTATCCAGTCCGGTTCTGGTAAAGGGGCGGATCATTCTGACAACTGCGACGGAAGACGATCAGCTTTTGTGTGCCTATCAGCAAAGCGATGGGGCGCTTCTATGGAATCTGCGTGTGCATGAGGGAGGGTTGACGGACAGGACTCATCGCAAAAATAGCTATGCGACGCCGACGGTGGCTTCCGACGGTGAGAAACTCTATGTCGTGTTTCTGAATCGGGGACGGGTGATGATCAGTGCGGTGAGCCTGGACGGAAAATTGCTTTGGCAGGTGGATGCCGGACCGTATGAGTGCGATTATGGGTATGGATACGCCCCGAGTCCAGCGCTGGTAGAGGATCGACTCATCGTGTCGGCGGAGTTTCGGGCGGAGGGATTCATCGCCGCATTTTCGACACGGGACGGGAGCGAGCTTTGGCGAAGTCCTAGGCGGATCAAGACTAGCTATTCTTCGCCCGTCGTGGCGCGAGTGGCAGGACGCAGTCAGGTGCTGATGAGCGGCGGGAATAAGCTTTGTGCTTACGATCCGTCCAGCGGACGCCTGCTGTGGGAAGTGGAAGGCTGTACTCTGGCGACTTGTGGGACGATGGTGTGGAGCGAGGATAGTGTGTTCGCCAGTGGTGGCTTCCCGAACAAGGAAACCATAGCCGTGAGGCTATCGAAGGATGGAGGAGAACCAGAAGTGCTTTGGAGGACGGAAGTTCGCTGCTACGAGCAGTCGCTGCTCTATCAGAATGGCCTGCTCTATGCCTATGACGACACGGGAATCGCACACTGTTGGGATGCCGTGTCTGGGGAGGAAAAGTGGAAGGTGCGGCTGGGCGGACCTGTGAGCGCGTCACCCGTGTTCGCGGAGGGGCGAGTCTATGCGATGAATGAGCGGGGCATTACCCATGTATTCGAGGCGACGGCGGATCGCTTTGTCCCTCTGGCGGAGAATTCTCTTGGCGACGAGGGATTCGCAACCTCTGCATTCGTAGATGGAGAGGTTTTTATCCGGACGGCGACATTGTCGGGAGAGCAGCGTCAGGAGTGGCTGTATTGTGTAGCGGAGGAATGAGCAGAAGCTTGTATCAGATCGGGGATCGAGAATATCAGAGGAATATGAAGAGCGAGAGTCGCAAGGTTTCTCAAATTACCCTTTTATCCCTGCTATTGGGACTCGTTCTACTGCTGATTTTTCTGGGGCTGGGCCCGCTGTCCGAACGGCTCGGGAGTGCTCCGATCTGGTTCATTTTCTATTGGACGATCGTATTTGTCCTCGCCTTCCTTTTACCAGCTTTCGCGATTCATTCTCTGGCGATGGCGCATCATCTACACAGAAAACGACTGAGGGAGCTGGACAAAGAGTTGGCCGTGGCAGCAGAGGATGTGCGTACTCTGCTCAATTCGCAGAAGACAAATTCATCCGATTCAAAAAAATCTGTGAGATAGTATTGTCCTTCGTCTGCCCGACGGAGGTGTCTGATCGACCGGATTCGACCCTCTTTCGATCACCACCTGACTCTCTCCGATTGAAAATGCAGCTCAATTTCTGGTTTTTCGCCATCGCCATTGCCTATATTGTGCTCTGGAAAGTGGATTTATTTGCTTCCCTTTGGAACATGAAATCGCTTGGATCCGGGATTCCGGAGGAGTTTCGCGATCTAATTGATCCGGATACTTATGAGCGATCTCAGGAATATGCTCGGGCCAAAGCTGTGCAGGCGATTGGGCAATCGAGCTTCTCCTTGATCGTGTTGTTCGTATTCTGGTGTCTGGGCGGATTCGGATTCCTAGATGAGAAGGTGAGAGCCTTCGTCGGGGAGGGGGGCCCCATCTTGGCTGGTGTCGTGTATGTGTCGATCCTGATCGTATTAGTGGGAGCAGTTCAGCTTCCGTTCAGTTGGTATGATACCTTCATCCTAGAGGAAAAGTTCGGATTCAATCGAACGACATTTTCCCTGTGGATCGGAGATTTGGTACGAGCCGCAGCGATTTCGTTCGTCTTGGGAATCCCTCTACTGGCGCTGCTGATCTGGCTTTTTCAGGCGACGACGCTTGCTTGGGTGTGGTGCTGGCTGAGTGTAGTGACATTTTCCCTCTTGCTCTCCTATGTGGCTCCGAGCTGGATTCTTCCGATGTTCAATCGTTTCACCCCTCTGCCGGATGGGAGTCTCCGAAGCTCGATTCGAGCATTGGCCGAGAAATGCGATTATCAGATCGAGGAAGTAAGCGTGATGGATGGGTCGCGACGATCGGCGAAATCGAACGCGTTTTTTACCGGCTTCGGGAAACGGAAGCGGATCGCTCTTTTTGATACCCTAATTGAAAAGCACACCGAGCCGGAGTTGCTCGGTGTTCTGGCACACGAGATTGGGCATTCAAAGCGGCATCATATCGGGAAGTCTTTTCTCTGGGCGACATTGTCCACGGGAGGACTTTTTTATTTGCTGAGTCTGATGATGGAGAATCGTGGCTTGTTCGATGCCTTCGGCGTGCGAGAGACCTCGATCTACGTTGGCTTTGTATTATTCGCTGTCGCGACAGCTCCGGTGCGTCAAATCTTCTCCGTGGCAGGGAATGCGCTGAGTCGAAAGCATGAATTCGAGGCAGATGCGTACGCCGCTGAGGTCACGGGAGATGCAAAATCGATGTCAGAGGCGCTGCGCAAGCTCAGTCGGGATAACCTGAGCAATCTCACCCCGCATCCCTTCTACGTGTTTTTGAATTATACTCATCCTCCTGTAGTGGAGAGGATTAGAGCGATCAATCGTTCCGTCCGATGACTCTGATGATCACCATTGCTGTCGGCTTGGCCTGTATGGTCGGAGTCTATTTTCTGACGGAGTTTTTCCTGAGCCGACGGCACTTTCATGATCGCTCGTCAGAAGATTTCGTACGGAATATTCACGCACGGGAGGCCTTGCGCTTGTTCCGGGAGATGCCTGAACTGATCGTGATTGATGTGCGACCAAAGACGAGTTTTGATCGTGGGCACGTTCCCGGATCGATCAATATCCCGTTCTTGCTGGAAGGAAAGCCTCAGAGGGGCGGACTCGAAAAGATTCCGCCCGAAGCTCCATTACTGGTGTATTGCGACGGAGGATTCCGGAGTCGCCTTTCACTCGCTACGCTGCGCGGAGCAGGTTACCGTCGGATCTACCATCTCCATCGCGGCCTGATGTCGTGGAGGGCGGCTGGAGGAGAGGTGGTAAAATCCGAGGCGTGCTGAACAGGACTCTGCAGACGAGGACATTCAAGGCTGAGCCCCGGGGGATATCCCAGCGTTGTCGTCGTGCCATCCACTGATCTGCCCCTTGAGCGTGATCCCTCCGTTCAGGAATTCGATGGCGTAGAGTTCTAGATCTTTCGCGAAGCGAGCTTTGCTGGAAGCCGCAATCTTCAAGGCAGTGAGCGATGTCTGCTCATAGAAATCACCTTCGACAATGATTTCTCGTGCGATGAAGGCGACCGATGTCTGCGTGATCGGCACTTGATAGCGAATCGTCCCGCTGGACAGATAACAGGTGGGGGAGGTGGGGGCCGCGATAATTATGTCTGGAGTGGCACCAAGATTGACGATTCGGTAACCCTTGGCGACGAAGCGCCCCGGTCCAATGTACAGGAGAACCGTGACGAGCAAGATCGCGGCGATGAGTAGTGTCACAAGAATCTTCGAGAAGAGGTGTTTGCTCGCTGGGCGCAGTTGACTGGACGGATCTTTGCGCTTGCGCTTGTGCTTATTCTTGGACTCGAACTTCTCTCGGCTCAGTCCCCCGCCATAGGTGGCATTCTCCGCCGCTGCCTGAAAGGGCTTCGGCGGCGGCAGGGTGGGAATCTCGCGGGCGCTATCCACACGATCGGCGCTATCGGGTTTTGATTTTGATTTTGATTCTGATTTCGGTTCTTGGTCTTCGTCCATCGCTTCAGCCCTTAGCATAGCTTGAGAAGGATGAAAATGTGAACTTTTTGCTGAGAAGTTGTCGAGAAGCTGCTGAAAGCTGTTCGTGTGAACTAAATTGAAAAGTTGACGAATTTTCATTTCCCTTCCATAATTCCCCCCTACAATGTCCGACGTGAGCGAGTCCTATCAGGTTTTTGCGAGAAAGTACCGGCCCCGCACTTTTGCGGACGTGCTGGGGCAGGATCACGTTGTCCGCACTTTGCGGAATGCTATTGAAAAGGATCGCTTGGCGCATGCCTACCTCTTCGTCGGGCCTCGGGGGACCGGAAAGACCTCTACAGCGCGTATTCTGGCGAAGGCTCTCAATTGCCCCAATGGACCAAGGATCGATTTCGATCCCGATGATCCGATCTGTCGTGAGATCGGGGAGGGAATTAGTCTCGACGTGCTAGAGATCGACGGTGCGTCGAACAACAGCGTCGATCAGGTGCGGGATCTATGCGAGTCGGTGAAATTCGCCCCTATTTCCGGGCGTTTCCGGATCTACTATATCGATGAGGTCCACATGCTGACTACGGCGGCTTTCAATGCTCTTCTGAAAACACTGGAGGAGCCACCGCCACATGTAAAATTCATTTTTGCTACCACGGAGCCACAGAAGATCCTACCTACGATCATTAGTCGCTGCCAGCGTTTCGATCTCAAGCGGATTCCGACAGCCACGATTGCGGGGCACCTGCTCCATATTGCTAAGAACGAGGGAATCTCACTCGAAGAATCTGCCGCGTATGTGATCGCCAAAGGTGCGGATGGCGGAATGCGAGATGCCCAGTCTATGCTGGATCAGTTGGTGGCCTTTTGCGGGGAGACGATTTGTGAAAATGATGTACTGGAGGTGTTCGGATTTCATTCAGCTGAAGCGATTGCCAAGTTTGGAGAAGCGATTTTAAACGAAGATACCTCTGCGGTTCTCGATGCGCTGAACACTCAAGCCGAGGCAGGGAAGGATCTTTCGCGTTTTCTCGGAGATCTGATCGCACATTTTCGCAATGTTCTGATCGCCCAGGTCGATCCGAAGGTGGCGGGCGAAGAACTTTCGGAGGAGATCGCTGATCGGATTCGTCGCCAGACCGGACAGGTGTCGGTCTCGCGCTTACTACGGCTGATCGATTTGCTGGCAGAAACGGATGGCCGGATGAAGTGGGCGGTGAATAAAAAGTTGCATCTCGAGGTAGCGGCGATCAAGGCGATCCAGATTCTGAGTGAAACAGATCTCGACGAAATCATCGAGATGGTATCGGCGGCAGCCGATGCGAATGAGGGGGAGGCAGGCGTCGCTCCAAAACCGGTTGCAAGGGCAGCGCGAGCCACTCGTTCGCCTGAGTCGCGTGCGCCGGTGATGCCCGAGGAAGTCGAGTCAGAGTCGAAGGCGGGGGATACAATTCCTGCGGAGAAAGTGGAGACTGCGGCATCGTCTGATCCGATCCAGGACTTACAGGCTCCGCAAGAGATGGTGACGGAGGAATCGCCTGCCGCGAAGAGTCCCGATGAGGAGACGACCGGGGCGAATGAAACGACTGACGAAGCTGTGAAGGTGGAAATTGAGGAGACGGATTCGACTCATACGTCAGATCCGGAAATCAATTTAGTGGATGAAACTCCCGCTATCCCGACCTCAGACGTTCGACAAGTCTTGAACGGTGAGTCTCTTTGGGAGGCTGTTTGCCAGTCTATAGGGGCTGATCTTTCAGCGCTGGAATTAGCTTTGGAAGCCGCCACCTTCCTTACCCATGAGAATGGGGTAATCACGATCGGATTTGCTACTCAGGATCGGGTCATACGAGATACACTTTTACCGAATCAAGCGGAGCTGACCCAGCGTGCGACGGAACTCGCTGGTGAGCCGGTGCGTGTGGAAGCAGTCTTATGTGATGATCTGAAGCCGATCAAATGGCCGGAGAGTAAGCCGGATCAGGAGAGTGAGGCTGAGTCCTCTGTGACTGGTCCCGAGGTCGAATCGAAAGAAATGTCTGCTTCGACCCAGTTGGAAGCCGCAGACTCCGAAGCGTCGAAAAAGGAAGACTTTCACGACGATCCATTTATCCGCGAAGCTTTGGCTCGCTTTGAAGCCAAGATTCTTTCAACCCGAATAACTTACGAAAAGAGGGAATAACTAATACGAACGAGACCGATGAATATCGCAAAGATGATGAAACAGGCCCAGCAAATGCAGAAGCGCATGGGCGAAATGCAGGAAGAATTGGCTGCCCGTGAAGTGCAGGCGAGTGTCGCGGGAGGGAAGGTCGTCGTTACGGCCAACGGGGCGGGAGATGTGCTGGCGATTAAAATCGATCCGGCCATTGTCGATCCGGAGGATGTGGAACTACTCGAAGATTTGGTGTTGAGTGCTGTAAAACAGGCGATCACGCAGGGGAAAGACCTCAGTCAGCAGGAGATGGGGAAATTGACTGCCGGGTTAGGACTGCCTCCTGGATTGGGGTTCTAAGTGACAGAACTGTCGAGAGACGACTGTGGGGGGGGGTGTTGTCCAACAGGGTTAGATCGCTGATCTAATAGGGTGGGATGCGAGATATTGGAAGAGAATAAGCCTTCGCTTTACGCAGCTTCCGCGAAGGTATAGGAGAGTCCGAGGTGCTTGGCGATCACGCCGAGAAGCTCGTGGGTTTTGAATGGTTTGGTGACGGCGTCGGAGTAGACGCTCTGCGTAGTCGCAGCGTTGCTATCTTTGAATGCGTTCGCGGTAAGGGAGACGATGACAGGCTGATCCTCTGGGCGGGCGAGTGACCGGATCTCGGTGGTAGCCTCTGTTCCTTTCATGATGGGCATTTCCTCATCCATCAGAATCAGATCTGGTTTCCAGTCTCGCCATTTCTCGACCGCAATTTCTCCGTTGCCGGCCTCTTCCAGTTGGAATCCGACGCGTCCGAGGATGCGTCGGAGGAGCATCCGATTGGCCTGATGGTCCTCTACGATAAGGATGCGAACTTCTTTATCTATGGGCAGGAATCCGTTCACATTCTTCGCAGATTCTTCGTTCAGTATGAGTTTCGGCACTTCTACTTCAGCGGCTGCAGGGGCGGGAGCGATTTCATAACACTCGATAAATAGGCGAAAAACCGTGCCGACGCCCATAGTGGATTCTACGTTGACATCTCCGTCCATGAGCTTGAGGAAACTGTGTGCGATGGGAAGACCGAGCCCGGTGCCCTCGGACGAGCGCCGCCCACTCTCGGTCTGAGAGTATCGCTCGAAGAGCTTTGGGATTTCTTCTTCGCTGATCCCTCGCCCGGTATCACGCACCTCGAATCGTAGGCGGATTTTTCGCCTGATTCTTCCTTCGTGCTCTTCCGGTTTTGATAAAACATCGGAGTAGATCGTAATGGTTACAGCGCCTTGAGCGGTGAATTTGATTGCATTACCTACGAGATTAATCAAAACCTGACGCAATTTGCTGCGATCTGCAAAGAGTTGCATGGGGAGTGGATCAGGGGCCTGAATTGCGAAACCGATCTGATTTTGCTTTGCACGGATCGAAAGCATCTCGCTCAGAGATGTCAGGAAGGGGTGGAAGTCGAAGATCGAATCGATGCGCTCCATTCGCCCTGCCTCGATTTTGGAAAGATCGAGGATCTCATTCACGACTTCCAAAAGGTGATTCCCACTGTTTTTGATGATACCGATTGTCTCTTTCTGATTCGCCGTGAGAGCGTCGCTCCCAGCTAGGATATCTGTGAATCCAATAATAGAGGTGAGAGGTGTGCGCAGTTCGTGCGTCATCTTGGCTAGGAAGTCGCTTTTGGCGCGATTGGCGACTTCGGCCTGGTGACGTGCGTCTTCCAGATGGAGACGATATTTTCTTTCTGTTTCTGCCGTGCTGATCTGGGCGATGGTGATTCCGAACTGCGCAGCGATGGCTGTGAGGAGCGACTTTTCCTTGTCACCCCATTCAGGAGAATTCTCATTCTGGAACAAGAGGATGGCTCCGTTGGGAGCGTCGAGAAATGAGGTCCGAATCGCCAGAATTTTTCTGAAGTCCACAGCGCACTTCGAAAGATTGCTTCCCCGCAGCACCTGATACGGCTCTGAAATTGTCACGGGGGATTGTGAATCGAGGATGGACTGGATCGCGGCGGCGTCTTCGTCTAGCCCCAAAGTTACAGGGATGACGGACGCTGATTCGAAAGCTCCAGCGTATCCTATCCGTTGCAGATAGTGAATTTGTTGGTGTTCGCCTCCTTCTTTCTCCACTTCTTCGGTGACAAGTTGAAAAACGAGCGCTTGTGACGCAGAGAACTCTCCTACGAGTAGATCAAGTGCCCCATTCATGATCTCCTGATCCAGCTCCGTCTCTGTTTCCTTCTGATATCGGGCACGTCCGAGCAGGACGCCGTTTTGCAGTTCTCTCGAGAGAGCTGCTTCCGTTCTGTCCTGTTGGGCGATGCGCTTTTCTTCCAAATATTGCAACTGCCTAACTCTCTTTTGTACTGAGAATCGGATCGATCCGATCATCCCTCCGATGAGGGCGATTCCCCCCAGAGAGAGAGCCCACCAAGTCTGCCACCAGGGAGGGAGAATTATGACTCGGACTCTCGCTGTCGTCTCGGACCAGTTGCGTCCGTCGAGAGAACTCTGGACGAGGAAAGTGTAACTTCCCACGCCCAAGCTGTTATAGGATGCCTTGCGATCATCCGAGGGATAAACCCAAGATGGATCAAGACCGTCCAGTCGATAGCGAAAGTATCCGCGATTCGGATAGCGGAAATCTAAATTGGCAAAACGGAACCCGAAGCGCATTCTCGGGTCATAGCTGAGGCGGATTTCATTGGTGGCAGCAATTTTTCGTTCGAGGATGCCTCCTGGTTTCGGCAGGACAGATTCTCCGAAGTACTCAAAGCTGGTGAGAATCGGGGTAGGGATGCGGGGAATGGCTGGTAATTTCTCTGGATCGATGATGTTAAAGCCCTCCAAGCCGCCGAAGTACAAACGGCCAGCGTGATCACAGGTGACTGAATTTTGAGAAAATCCACTTGTCTGGAGGCCATCGTCACCGCTGAAGATTCGAAACTCATTTTGCAGGGCATTAAGGCGGGCGATCCCTTTTCTCGTGGTGACCCACAGAAGATTATTCCTATCTTTTATCAGAGACATGATCTGATTGTCTGGCAGCCCGTGGATCGCATTGGTGAACAGAGTTGTTTGTCCATTACCGGTGTCTAGGCGTATCAGGCCCGCATCGGTAGTCCCGATCCACACGACGTGGTTCGTATCTGGAAGTACACACGTAATGTTCGTGCTTGCGAGTGTCGGAGCTTTCGTGAACGCCTCCCGATAGTTAACGAGAGAGAGTGCATCAGTTTTCAGGAGATAGAGTCCTTGAGGACTCGCAATCCAGAGATTTCCATCAGCGTCTCCTGTTAGATTGGATATGAAGTCAAGATGGCTACCCATCGGAGTCGCAATTTTGGAAAACTTTCCTGTCGTCGACTCTCTCAGCAAGAGGCCTCCTCCGCTCGTTCCGATGAACAGTCGTC
This sequence comes from Verrucomicrobiota bacterium, assembly GCA_963205275.1. Taxonomy (GTDB): domain Bacteria; phylum Verrucomicrobiota; class Verrucomicrobiia; order Verrucomicrobiales; family DEV007; genus Arctic95D-9. Next base: position 118,838 of record CAUJIH010000097.1, read on the forward strand.
CCTTCTGATCTTTATAAATTGCGGATATGTTATTATGCGAGAGGGAGTCAGGATCGGATGGGTCGTGCGTCTGAATCGAGATGCTTCCGTCCGGTTTCTGGTGGATCAGACCTTCTCCGTTGGTGCCGAACCACCGCGTCCCGTCCTGTTCGATGAGGATTGCAGAGATGGAGACGTCTCCCAATTCCTTGATTTCAGGAGCAGCAGGGGAAAAGTTCATCCGATTGCCATCCCAGACCGCAATACCGCGCGGAGAGCCAATCCAGATTTTACCATCCTGATCCGACGTAATGGCTGTTATGATACCATTTCGGAGTCCCGATTCACGATCAGGATTATATCGGATGTGAGGGAACCACTGATGATCTAAATTGAATCGGCTCGTCCCACCGTCTTCTGTCCCGATCCAGAGCATTCGGGAGCGATCTTCGAAGAGCGCCGATATATGATCATCCACTAGGCTCTCTGCCAGCCGTGGGGAGTGAACGAAAAATTGAAAGGAATCATTTCCTTCATCGTAGAGAGCTAGTCCCTGCATCGTGCCTACCCAGAGAGCCTGATTTGAGTCGACGAAGAGAGAGTATATGTAGCGGGCTGAGATTTCTCTCTTTTCGGGCGTGACTCCCTCACTCGGTTGCATATAGAGTCCTCTTCCACCGGTTCCGATCCAGAGGCGGTTCTGGTGATCCCGTGTGATGGACATAATCGATGAAGAGGTCGACCAGATTTTTGAAAATTTTTGCTCAGACTCCCTCCATTGATACAGGCCTCCATCCTCAGTTCCAACTAGGACTTCTTTGTCACTGGAGTAGATGGTTGAGATACTGGCACTGGCCAGTGGCTCCTCCGTTACGACTATTGTTCCAGACGACAGATTAAGTAAATTTAGTCCGACATCCGTTCCGATCCAAAGAAACTGATCATTGGAAATTTCCAGCGCTGTAATGCGATTACTGCGCAGATTCTCTCCAGTCGAAGATCCTTTTTCAAACTGAGCGACGGCACCTAGTTCCGTGTCGAGCTTCAGGAGACCCTTATCCGACGTGCCGACCCACAATTGTCCGATCTTATTCTGTAAGCTCGCAACACAGGTGATTTTGTCGGTGTTCAGTCGGATCGGAGAGCTAGGAGAATCGCTGTAATAGACAGCTTCCCAACCATCGAATCGGCAGAGTCCTTGGTCGGTCGCTAGCCATACAAAGCCCGCCGTAATTGATTAGCGGGAGCAAGCTTGATCGAATGATGCTCCGTCCAGTAAAGCAGCAAAGGCTTGTGTCACTTCCTTTGTCCGCTTTCGCAAGGTTCCGAAGATTGTTTTCATTACGGCATAGGCTAGCGCTCCTCTCCC
>CAUJIH010000098.1 GCA_963205275.1 Verrucomicrobiota bacterium
GCGCGGTGGTGACTGGTCCTCAGCCGCCAGCGCCAGCGAACTTTCCACCCTGACCAGCGAAACCGCCATCACAGGATCGGATCGCTCCGGCTTCCGAGTGGCAAACTCCATCTCCCTAGCCCTCACCGCAGCCCTCGATCATCCCGATCTAGCTTGGGATTCCGGAGGTAACGAAGTTTGGTTCGCCCAGACAGCAAGCACCCATGACAACGAAGACGCAGCCGAAAGCCCTTCACTCGCCCAAGGGCAATCGAGCTGGATGGGAACCCAAGTTGAGGGACCGGGCAACCTGAGCTTCCAATGGAAGACAGAGGGGACAGCGAATGACGATGTGCTCACCCTGCTGATCGACAATGTCCCCGTCCTGACCCGCAGCGGCACGGAGGACTGGGAAGAGCAGCTTGTCGAAATCGAATCCGGACCTCACACGATTGCCTGGGTGTTCACCCGAGGTTCCGCCAGCGGACCCGCCCGTGCTTGGGTGGACGAAGTCGGCTACGACAGCGCCGAGCTGCCCAAGGTGATCACCAATCCCGCCACCGACATCACCCGATCCGAATCCGCCCTCGGAGGCGAGATCACGGACGACGGTGGGCGCGCCATCACCGAGCGAGGCGTGGTCTATGGGCTGACCCCCGATCCGACAGTCGGCAGCGATACCGTCTTGACCGACCCCGCGAGTGGCGTTGGAGCCTTCACCATCACCGCGAGTAGCCTGAGCGAAGGAAGCACCTACTACGTCCGAGCCTATGCGACCAACAATTTGGGCACGAGTTACGGAGCGAGCGTGAACTTCACCACCCACACCGGAGTAAACTTCGTCGGGGGAGTGGATTCCTACACCCGCGAGATCCTGTCGGATGGGACTCATGTCTACCACTTCACACTGAACGATCCACGTTTCGTGTCCCTGAACACCACAGGTGGGGCACCCCTGCGTGCCGAACTGCTCGACTCCGAAGGCAAAGTGATCGCCCGTTTCGATCAAGACAGCGATTTTGACCTCAACGAACTACTGATGGCTGGAGATTATACACTGGTGATCCGTAGACAGGCAGATTCCGGGCCGGTGGCGGGTTATGGGCTCACCCTCGACGCCCGTCGCGTGGCCTCCACACAGCCCGTGGTGACAGTGGGGCCAAAGCCCGCCCAAGCCACGCGCAAGAAGATCGTATTGAAATCCAAGAAGGCCACGGCCGTGAAAGGTGCCGCCGTCGTAGCGAACCGAGGCAACCTGCCAGATACCCTGCTCGTGCGGGGAACAAAGGGGAACGGCTTCTTTAAGGTGAAATACACTCAAGGAGGCAACATCACCGGTAAAGTGCTGACAGGAAAATACAGCACCCCTGTCCTGCATGATGGGAAGAAGGTCTCGATTGGCATAGTGGTGACTCCTGTCAAGAAGAGCCTGATCAAGAAAAACGGGAAGACGAATGCCATCCTGAAACGGGCACGGGTCTTCACACTTACCGCCACCTCTACCTTTGATCGCAAGAGCAAGAGTCAGGCGACGATACGAGTCGAGACCATCCCGGAGAAAACGAATAGCGGGAAAGCAAACACCGGAAAAACACCTCGACCGGGCCAGTTCCTCCCCTCCATCAAAGTGAAGTAGAAAGCACCCGGCGGAAGGAAAAGGAAGAGTAGCGCAGACAATCCTGTCTGTGTAGGCCATCCCTGGGACCGCCGACGTCCCCGTCGGCAGCTTTACCCCTATGCTGGCGACAGCCAAGAATCCCTTTCTCCCGAACGTAGTGCCGTCCACACGCCTCATCATCAAGTCACCGGCGATCGCCGCAATAGCTCACGGGCCAACGAGGACGTTGGCGAACCCAGGGCAGGAAGCTCGCCCCCAGCGCCCTCCTGGGACCGCCGACGTCCCCGTCGGCAGCTTTCCCCAACCACTGGCGTTAGCCAGGAAACCTTCTTCCTCTTCCATGATTTGTACATTTTTTCGTTGCATACCTTCTGAGACTCAATCATGATGAAAAGATCAAATTTGAGATCGGTTAGCTCTCGTTTTTCGACGATTTCGACATTCATCCATTATCTACCCCGCCTTCATTGCCTTGAGTTGTCGCCCATAATGAAGAACCTACTACTGCTTTCCATTATTTTCGCCCTTCCGGGGGGAGTCCGGGCAGGTGACTGGGGCAAAGCGCCGGTCATGGATAAAGCGCCTGTGGAGGAGTGTCTAGACCTCGGGGGTACGATAGGGGTAGGCTACCACACCAATTACATCTTTCGAGGCATTCGCCTCGCCGGAGACACTGTTTCCGCGAATGTGAACTACACCTTCGACGGATTGTTGATCCCGACGAGCTTTGGAATCAATTACTTTAATGGGATCACCAACGACATTGCTTCTGCGACAGGGTTCGCCTCCGCCGGGTTTGATCAACTGGCCCTGACGGCTCGTGCGGCTCTTGGAACCTATGCTGGCTTCGATCTCGGACTGGGGTACACGCACTATCTCTACCCGGAATTTCGGAGCAATGTGGCGGCTCCCCCTCCCTTTAAGTCCGTTGGTTTTGGTGAACTCGGGTTTCAGCTTCGTCGCAGTCTCGGATTTGCGGATCTAGTCGGAGAGACGAATTATGCCTTCGGTAGTCCCACACGAGGTGCCTTTGGTGGATGGTATCATCAGATTGGACTGGAGCGAAACTTCGGATTGACAGATCACGTGGGATTGACACTTGGAGCAGGTCTTGCGTATTCCGATCACTATCTGGAACCAGTGGCAGCGAGGCGTGGGAGTGGGTGGAACCACTACTATCTGATGGCCGAATTGCCAGTGCAGTTGAATTGCCGCACGGTCCTCACACCTTATATTGGTTATATCGGGGCACCCCAAACGTGGATTGCGCACGGTGCGATCGGCACGTGGCCGGAGACGCAGTCAGATATTATCCATGGGGGAGTGAAGCTGAGCGTCTCGTTCTAAGTACTGGTGATTGGGGAAAGTCAGAAGGCAGAATGCGAAAATGCTGGGCGAGTGAGGAGTCACCGGGTATCGCCGCAGCACCAAGGCCAACGAGGACGTTGGCGAACCCAGGGCAGGAAGCTCGACTCCAGCGCCAGCATTCCTGGGACCGCCGACGTCCCCGTCGGCAGCTTTACCCTACCACTGGCGACAGCCAGGAACCTCTTTTTCGAAGGTAGTGCCGAGCCGTCCACGTACCACATCACATTGCATTCTCCGACCTTGGCACCCGCCATTCCGATCTCGTTGTCGCCGTTTCCTCAGTAGACGAGAGCACCAATGACATGCTTATTCCAACTGTATATGATTCAGTCTTTCCACGATTCTGATACCGAGCAGCTTTTCTACGAAGAAAAGAATCGGCGGTTCCACGCCATCGCCCGTGTTGCTTTGCGGAAACTCATTCAGTTAAATCAGGCAAGTCAGCTCGATGATCTCCGTATTCCTCCGGGAAACCGACTCGAAGCATTATGTGGCAATCGACGAGATTTTCATTCTATTCGAGTCAATGATCAGTGGCGCATCGTTTTCCGTTGGACTCAAAGTGGTCCAGCTGAAGTGGCTATAGTCGATTATCATTGACAATATTGTGTAACGTCATAGGATAAACGCATGACCCCATCCATTACTCCTGGCGAAATTTTGCTTGAGGAATACCTCAAGCCCATGAGGATCTCGCAGAACGCCATGGCTCGCGCAATCGGCGTGTCCCCGCGTGCCGTCAACGAAATCGTTCTTGGTCGACGTTCGATTACTCCACAGATGTCGATACGGTTTGGCACCTTCTTTGGACAGTCGGATGCCTTCTGGCATGGAATCCAAGTGGAGTGCGATTTTCGCGCCCTTGCCAAGGAGCGCTCTAAGATTACCCGTGATATCACCCCTGCACGTGAGCTGGTTCGTTGATCAGATTCCTTTTGCTACCCATTTAGCCCATGCCTAGGCTCGGCTCCAAGGGAAAACAGTTTGTCTATACACCAAGTCACCGGCTATCGCCGCATTAGTTCACGGGCCAACGAGGACCTTGGCGAACCCAGGGCAGGATCCTCGCCACCAGCGCCAGCATCCCTGGGACCGCCGACGTCCCCGTCGGCAGCTCGTGTGTCCGGCATCTGCTCGGAATGGGATTTTTAGCGACAGGCTATTTTCGATTTGCACGAAACCTACACTCTCTATTTCAGTGCTTCTCTCCTCACCTAAATCAGCTCTCTCCTCTTTCGATCCTGTCTCGGTCGAATTAAGGTAAGGCATCATCCTGTCATTTAAATATTTAACTTACTTCGCTCTGCTGATCGGAATTCTCGCGATCTGGCTGAGGCTGCGGCGTGGACAGCTACCGCATACGGCTGCTGGCGGAGCGGTGATGGCACTCGGAATTTTCGCTCTGGCGTCTGGCCGAGTGCTGTTGTCGGATTGGCCGAATATCTGGCATCTGCTCGGGTTCTTGATTCTGGTGCTCTGGGGAGTTTTGGCAGGAGAGTTCTTGGCGCGAAGCCTCTGCCAGTGGCCATGTTCTTCGGAAGCGAGCGAATCCGAACGCTTCGTGATCGGCACTTGGGTCGCTGGAACGGCGGTGCCCGCTAGTGTCAGCGCGGTGATGTGGCCGGACTTCTTCTGGCTGAGTCGAACCCTGACGATCTTGGCTAGCTTGCTACTCCTGATCTATTCCTCGTTCTTTCTGCGCGGCTATGCTCGGCTTATTCATCGCTGGAAATTTCAGGAATCTCGTGGGGAAATATTGCTCGCAAGCGTCTCGATCCAGTCGGTGATTTTGGCTTTTCATACAAGTTGGACGAATGCCTTGGAGGATCGTTTAGTTCTCGCGATCAATAGCTTAAGCGCGGTGCTGTTAGTGGTCGGTATAGGCTTGATTTTGGCCGGACTGCGTCGCTTTCGATGGCATCGTCTCGCCGAGGGCTGGTCGAACACGAACTGTATTCTGCACGGTGCCCTGTCAATCACCGGACTGACGCTGGCCACGATCACTGAGAATCCGCATCCCGTCCTTTCACTTTGGCTTCTGACGGGAGTGATTTTGATCGTGGTAGAGGCATTAGAGCTGATCCGAGCCATGCAGCGCGTGCGAAGATATGGATGGTTAGAAGGGCTGGTTTGCTATCACGTCAGTCAGTGGGCGCGCAACTTTACCTTCGGGATGTTCTATGCATTCTCTCTTCAGTTGCAGGGACGACTTGGGGCGGATGCAGGACTGTCTCTGCTCGACTCAGTGGTGAAATGGGGACCTCTCGTCGTGCTTGCGTTCCTGATCATAGAAATTGCGCTGTTCATTCGGGATCGTCTGAGGCCGATTCTCCATCCAGCGGGATGAGAAGCTGTCCCTGTTCCAGATCTAGGAGTTGCGTCTTTCGGGCCAATCCACCTGCGTATCCATGGAGCTTGCCATCCGATCCTAGCGCTCGATGACAGGGGACGATCACTGAGATCGGATTCCTCCCCACCGCTGACCCGACCGCATGAGCGCCTTTGGGCAGGCCGATCTGCTTCGCGAGTCCACCGTATGTCGTCGTATCTCCGTAGGGAACGGCGATCAAAGCATTCCATACAGAGCGCTGAAACTCCGTTCCGGCGGGATCGAGCGGGAGATCGAAGTGTCTTAGTCGCCCTGCAAAATAGGCGCTTAACTGCTGCTGCGTCTCCGTGAGAACGGGTGTGGGTTCCTCCCACCATTCTTCTGGGGTGATGATAGGAAAATACTTTTGGTCGTGAAACCACAGACCAGCGAGAGAGTCATCACGAGCAGCGAGAATCATCGTCCCGAGAGGACTTTCCCAGCGTTGGTAATGAATAATTTTCATCTGATATTAGCCCTCTAGAGTTCGCCCGATCCAACACCATCCGGTCTCTCCGTAGCGGTCTCTATAGGCCTTTTGCATGTCTTCGGTATCGACTCCTTCCCGCAGGATGGCGAGCATAGTCGAACCCGATCCGGAGAGCAGTGCCGCCTGGACTTCGGAGCGCTGCAGAAGCCAGTTTTTTAATCCTCCGAGGATAGGGAATTTCTCGAATACCGGGCGTTCGAGATCGTTTCGCATCTCACCCCAAGGGCCGCCCTGCACTGCATAGGGGAACTCGGGATACTCCGTCGAGCGAGCGTAGTGCTTGTAAGCCCAAGCAGCTTCGATAGCGAAGGCGGGTTTACAGAGAAAGATCTGAAAGGAGGGTAAGGGAGCGCTCTCAGACACGGGCTCGACGATCTCTCCGCGACCTCGGCAGTCGCAACTGCGCTCATAGAGGAAAAATGGAACATCCGATCCGATGGCGGCGGCTAGTCGAGATAGTTCTGTGAGACTCAGTCCCAGTCCTAGAAGTGAATTGATCGCCCGAAATGCAGCGGCGGCATCGCTACTGCCTCCCCCCAATCCCGCTCCGGAGGGGATGTGTTTTTCCAATTCGATTTTCAGATCAAATCGCCTGCCGACATGGGCTTCCAGAGTGCGGACGGCTTTGATCACCAGATTCTCCTCTCCCGTGGGGAGATTGGGATCGTCACAGAGCAGGTGAACTCCCTCGGTTGAATTCGGCGAAATTTTCAATCGATCTGCCAGCGCCAGTCGCACCATGCGCGTCTCGATCTCGTGATAACCGTCCTCACGCCGACCGAGGATGCGCAGCCAGAGGTTGGTCTTCGCATGAGCGAGAATTTCGATGGCGTTTTCGTTCATGCTTCGGTCCATCCGATGACGGCGAACAGGCGTCCCGTGCGCCCTTTTTCCTGTCGATAGCTGTAGTAGCGATCCGGGCGGCTGGTGGTGCAGGTGCCGCAATCGTGAATCTGCTCTTTCGGGACTCCGGCACGAAAGCAGTCATCAAGAATACGGGCGGCAAAATCCACCTCATAGGCAGGAGGGCGGATGCAGGGAGCGAGTTGGATGATCAGATCCTCTGGTTTCGTCCCGAAGGCATTGCTCATCGTACGAACCGCAGCGGGGGCGATGCCTTTTTCCGTACCGACGCGCCCCGAGTGGACGATTCCGCAAGCTCGATGCACAGGATCGACGAGAAAAACCGCTCCGCAGTCTGCGACCCAGACTCCGAGATACTGGCCCGACACGCAGGTCACTAGGCCGTCGGTATCAGGGAAATGAACTTGTCTCGGAGGAGCCTCACTCAGCACGGCGATTTCGGCACCGTGTACTTGTTCCCCTGTCGCCAGATGGGTGCAGGAGATGCCGAGTCTCTTCAACAGATCGCCATGATAGGGAGCCAGACGAGCCAGAACCTCTTCTCTGTCGCAATCCACTTCGATCCCAGGACTGCGAAGAAGAAAACCGTGAGTGAGTCCTGCAACCGCAGTGAGTGCGGGGAAGGATTCGATCAAATCAGATTCAGACATGAGTGATTTGTAAGATGGATCAATGAGCTTTTAGACAGGGTGAACACCGAGTTCGCTGAATGGGACTTCATGTGGCAGGACTTTTTCACGAGCTGCGATCGCGCAGGCAACTCCAGCCGCTTCGCCCATCGCTACGGCATTTCCGGTGACGCGGTAACTGCTGTGCGCGATGAAGCCACCGCTGATGCATCGACCTGCTAGGACTAATCCATCGACATTTTTCGCCATGAGAGCGCGAAGCGGGATATCATAGGGCTTGGACTTAAATGGCTTGTCCTCGATTGCCCGAGTCTTGTCCGGATTGGTCGAATGCACATCGATTCCAAAGGTGACATGGCAGATGCCGTCGTCAAAGCGTGAGCCATTTTTCAAGTCCTCATCGCTGATTGAGTAGCGACCGTGGATTCGACGCGCCTCGCGCGTGCCGATCTGCTCGGCTGTCGCGATGAGTTCGACCCCTTTCCATCGACCATCCTTCTTCCGTAGAGCGTTGATCAGAGCATGATTTTCCCGTCGTGCTTCTAGGGTGGCGCGAGTGACATCGTCGGCATCGATGGCTGAGACACGATACTGATGGTTCGCCATCATCGCGTAGAGACCATCGTGAATCTCGAAGATCGATGGTCCTCCATAGCTGGGGTCGATCCCGGCGGAGCGAAGTTCTGCCAGAAAGTTTGCCTTTCCGCTGCCGATACCTCGCTGTGTGGCCACATGGTTTACAAAAGGGGCGATTTCGTCAGTGGTGACTCCATGAAACAGGGCCATCAGACTCATGGGCTGAGTCGATCCATCCATCGGGCTGCCGTAGTCAAACCCGCAGCCTGCTTGAGCCGCCAGGTCGCCATCTCCGGTGGCGTCGATGAAGGTCTTCGCAGTCCAAGCCTCACGTCCCGATTTTGATTCAGTGAGCACGACCTGTAGTCGCTTATCTTCGCCGACCGACGCTCCGGTGACTCGCGTGAACAAGCGGATATCGACCCCGGCTTCTGTCAGCATGTCCTCGAGCAGTAGCTTCATCGGCTCGGGATGATAGACCCAGGCATTGCCGAAAGCATGGCCGCCGTTTCGTTCCTCAATTCGCTTGAGAATTTCCGCCATGATCCCCGGCTTTTTGTGTGCATCGAGGATCCAAGCGAGCATTCCCGCTGTCCAGACCCCACCCACGCAACCATGAACCTCTAGGAGAGCCGTCTTTGCTCCGTGGCGAGCGGCAGAAAGCGCTGCGGCTACGCCCGCCGGACCTCCTCCGCAGACGATCACGTCGTAGCCTTCGCGGATCGGGATGGCGCGTGGGGCTTCGTGGAACCAAGTGCCGTCGATTCGTCCCGAGGTGCGGACGTGCTGGCGCGGATTCGTGGGCTGTGCTGCGGCCACCTTCGCTGGATCGGGGCGAGGAGGTGCAGGGCGTTGTTTCAGAGCCGCCGACTCCTGGCCCGATGCGACTCCACTGCCAGCGAGAAGGGCACCGGCAGCGAGACGCTTCGCGAATGTCCGGCGATCAAGGGGATGTTCTTCCATGAGGGGAAGCTAGCCGCAAAAGTGACGATGGGGAAGCCGAGATATTCGCGTGGACGAGCGGAGAGCAGCTCCCTATCGTCTCAGTAGAAACTGTTGCGATCACTTCTGCACTGACCAAGTCTCGTCGAAGAATCCCGCCGACAGCACTTTCCCCGGCCACTTGCCATCCGGAGCTGTATTGATGTCGACGATGGACCAGTCGGGCAACTTGGGAATCTGCTGAGAATTATTCAGCAGAGCATCTTCTCGGAATGTGATGCTACTGTTGAGCACCACGTACTTTTTCGGGTTCAGCGGATTGGGGAAAATCAGAATAGGCATGGTGTCGCTAGCACTGGATTTCCTTCCAGCGACGACGAGTTTTTCTGCGTCCCACTGAATCGGTAGTTTCGGCAGAATCTTCCGCAGAACAGCATTCGAGCTAGGATCACCCCAGAGCACGAGATTCGAGCGGGCGATATCGGCATCGCTGATGTCGCCATCATCCTTCACCGGAGCATCGCCACGAAAGACCTTTCGCCAGAAGCCGATGGCATGTTTCAGTTCTGAATTCGCCCAAAGCGCTGTTTTTTCATGGAATCCCTTTCCCGTCGGACGGACGAAGACAAAAGACTCGTTGAAGGCGTGATCGACAGGACCACAGACTTCGCGAGTCTTCCGCAGTCCTAGGCGACCTTGCGGCAGAGAACCCGCCGACCACTGATTCCCGCTGCGATGGAAGATCACGCCCACATTGCCCCAGTTCGCCGGGAGGGACTGGCCATCCAGCAGGACTGTCTTTGGTGCGTCCGTGGCCTTTTCCGTCGGTGTAGAGAAGCGAAGCGCAGTGACGTTTTTCGTGGAGGCGACGAGTTTTCCGTCCTTTATCTCAGCCCGGACTTCGGCTCGCTCCCAGTGCTTCTCTAGGCCCTCCAGATGCACCCAAGCCATGTCGGGATAGATCAGGGTGTAGGTGACAAAATGCACCTTGTCCGGGTGCGGATTGCGACGTTTGATCGCTTCGGCGACGAGCGATTCGACTTGCGGCTTCGCTTCCGGAAGAATCTTGTGTGGCGCACCGGGTCCGATGACGTGGTAAAAGGCCATCTCATCGGGAGTGCCCTTCACCTTGGCCTCGGCTGCTACCGGAGAGCCATCGCCCGGATTCACTTTACCGATTTCAGCAGCGGGGGGATTCGGATCGCCCGCCTCCATGCGAGCGTAGCGAATCATGATGTCTGCCGCCTGCTTTTGCCCATCGATTTCGCCTGAGTAAGCGACCGTAGTCGTATTAGCGAAATTGACGACGTAATCAGTGGCATCATACCAGCGATAAAGAGTTTCCTCCCACGGAGTCGGCGGCACTTTCCCCTCCTCATACACATGATTGAATACGCGAGTTTCCGCAAATCCGGCACCGGGCTGAACCGCCGCCCACATGCTGGCGAAGTGTGTCCCGAACTGCCACACAGCGGCTCCGCCCATCGAGAATCCTCGGATCACCAGCTTGTTTCGGTCGAAGTGATAGAAGTGGCTGGCGTGTTCGAGTGCCTCGAAAAGATCTCGTTCGCCCGCGAATTTGTTGGCATTGCAGAAACGACCATAGAGGTGAAGGACGAATGCTCCCTCAGGCGTGTATTGCCCTGGATCGGTCAGGCGCTGACTGATGAACTCTAGATCCGAGAGCTTTTCGTTGCGGCCATGCGCCCAAAAGTCGAGGCGACGAGCACCAGACTCACTCGGTTTCCAGTTCTCGGGAATCACCATTCCGTAGGGCTGAACCGACCCGTCGATGGCAGATTGGTAGCCTCGCACCACCAGGCCGGTCGCACTCAGCCATGAGGGATTGCCAGACTTTAGTTCAGTCACCCGCTCCTGTCCGATCTTGAGTAATTGGCGCGCTACATCGACTTGCTTTTTCGTGAAAAATTCGTCGTAGCGCAGCGCCCAATCGACGGCTTTGTGAAAAACCTGAATATCGGGGAGCAATGCCAGCAAATCAGGCTTACTGGCGAGGCTCGTTTTCAGCTCGTCGATCTTCTGCCCCAGCAAACTCACTCCGTCCTGTAACTCTTTGCGATCTGCCTCTGGGATCACGATGCCAGGCTGTGGAACTAGCTTGATTCCGAGCGCATCCACTACTGGTGGCGGAGGCGTTTTTTTCTGAGCGCGAACAGGAGAGATTGAAAATAGAGTGAGGGGGAGTGCCAGAATAGCGCTGGCAACAAGGCGATCAATGGAGTGTTTCATGCCGAAATACGGGCGTGTGAGAGGATAGAACTACAAGTACGAACGTGCGGAATCATCCGAATTTTTTTCCCTGAATCCGTAATTTTTTTTATTTTTCTTGCCAATGAAGTAATCCATCTGGCAGACTTAGATCGTAATTAATCCGTCAGGGTTATGGACATCGTTCGGAGGCCACTCTGACTCAATTCGCCACAATGAGTCCGCACACCTTTATTCTCACGCTGTTTCTGATTCTCGCAGCGATTGGAGCCGCGTTTTTCATTCATCTCTATCGAGTCTCCTGCTCGACGGAAGGTCCAGGACTCAAAAAGGTCGGAGCCAAACGCCTTTTCACCTTGGTTCTGCTTCTGGCTGTTTTTCTGATCCTGCTGTCCGTGACTCTCCCGAAGTCACCGTACTATCGCTTCACGGACGTGGTTCCCGAGAAGACGGTTCATGTGACGGCGATGCAATACACCTACATGATGTCCTATGATGCCTTCAAACCGGACATGTCTGACTACAAACCACCGGAAGGCGGTGTGATCACTCTGCCCGCCGGAAAGCCGGTCGAGTTCCGAGTGACTAGTGCCGATGTGAACCACGGCTTCGCGATTTACAATGACAAGTTTGAGTTAGTGACCCAGACGCAGGCGATGCCTCACTATGTGAATCGACTGCGATGGCAATTCGACAAGCCTGGGACTTACACGCTTCTGTGTCTCGAATTTTGCAGTTCCGGCCATCCTGCGATGCGTGGCATGTTCACGGTCAAATAAAGCCAAGCCTTCCCTGTCCATCTCAACCCCCTTTCTGCTATGCCTACACTCGCATTCAAGAGGATCACTTCTCTTTGGATTATCGTCGTGCTCGTACTCTTTCTCAGCGCGATCTCTATGGGGATACTCATGCGCTTTGCCCAAGGTTCAGTTTCTCCCATGGATCCGGCGAAGTTTTACGTGCTGATGACTACGCATGGAGTCACCATGATCGGGGCCTGGGCTGCGGCGAGCATTCTCGCGTGTAATTACCTGATGGCACGCTATGTAAAGGTGTCCACCGGACTGAATTTATTCGCTCTGATTGGAACGGGTGTGGGAGTCGCTCTTCTCTGGACTAGCACTTTCTCGGGGAACTTCCATGCCGGATGGACTTTCCTTTACCCCCTTCCCTTTAAAGCAGGAGGCGGATGGCAAGCGGCAGCGGCGAACCAGTTCCTGTGGGGGCTGATGCTCCTCTCCATCGTCTGGCTGATTTGGTGCCTGGGGATGGTATGGCAGATCCTTCAGAAGTATAGCCTCCCACAGGCATTTGCTTGGCAGCATCTCTCCAAAAAGGAACCCGCAGTGGAGACTCCACCTCTCATTCTGATCACCATGGTCTCACTGGTCGGAATGATCGTCTGTTTCATCACCGCCATCATCCTCCTCGCGATGTTCTTTTCGGAGTCGGGTTGGGGACTCTCAGGGAAGCCTGTTCTCGAAGCCAAGCTCGATCCTCTGCTGATGAAGAATCTCACATTTTTCTTCGGCCATACGGTTGCCAATGAAGCGCTTTATCTCGGCCTAGCGGTCGTTTATGAGTTGCTACCGGAACTCGGTGGTCGTCCGAAACTTCATACTTCTTGGTATGTCTCACTGGGATGGAACTGTGCGGTGCTCTTCATTCTCACGGCATTCTTTCACCATCTCTACATGGACTTCGTCCAGCCGCAGGGATTCCAGATCGTCGGGCAGGTAGCCTCCTATCTCGCCAGCGTTCCCTCGGTGGTCGTCACACTCATCAGTCTGGCTGCCGTGCTCTATGGACGAGGCTTTCGCTGGTCACTGCCGAGTCTGATGTTCTTGGTGGGAGCAGCAGGCTGGATCATCGGTGGAATCGGTGCACTGATTGACGCTACGATTTCGAATAATATCATCCTGCACAATACTCTCTGGGTGCCTGCTCACTTTCACACCTACAATCTGATGGGCAACGTGCTCTTTGCTCTCGGTTTCTTCTGCTGGGTTGCGGATGACTTCCGCGGTACTGTCGATCCGCGCAAGCATGGGCTGAAGCTCGTGCTGATGATCATCGGTGGCTTCGGATTCGTGTTGATGTTCTACTTGGGCGGAGCGTATTCCGTTCCCCGTCGTTTCGCATTTTATCCTGCCGAGTTGACTCATGCGCAACTCTTCGCGACGATGGGTGCATGGTTTGCGCTCGTGTATTCACTGGGACTACTTCTCGTTGTTCTTAATGTCCTGAAAAAATGTTTTCTCGTATTCTTGCCGCAGCGATCCTGATTCTAATCCCATCGCTTTCTACTTTGGGCAACGAGGCAGAAAGTGTGATGGGTGGTGAAAGCGGTATTTATCAGCGCCTGCCAGATGCGACGATTCACACGACAGAGGGTGCAGTCGCTCTCTCGACCCTCTATGATCAGTCGCCGCTGATTCTGGCACCTGTTTTTACTCGTTGTGCCGGGATCTGCTCGCCCTTTCTTGCGACCTTGAAAGGGAATTTGAGTAAGCTGAACGCGCCTGCCGATTTCCGTGTTCTGGTCTTCAGCTTCGATCCGGAGGATACTCCCGAGGATATGCGAGAGATGGCGCAGCACTATGAGTTAGAAAATGATTCTCAGTGGATTTTCGGCACTACGGACCAAATCGAAGCCCTGACGGATGCTCTTCGATTCCAGTCGAAGTGGAATGAAGCAACGCGGCAGTTCGACCACGAGGCCTTGCTCGCAGGAGTTAACGCTCAGGGCTATATCGTGCTAAAACTGATAGGGATGCAGAGTTCGACTGACTTGGGGCGTCTCGTTTCTGAAATTCGCGGTGGTTTTCAGGTTGCGTTTCCACTCCCGAAGTCAGATACGCTCTTCACTTGCTTCAGATGGGATCCGGTCACGGGGAAGGCACGTCCTTCGCTGGGGCTGCTGATCATGGCGATTCCCACGATCGGAGCAGGATTGATGGTGACGGGAATCTCAGCTGCTGCTCGGCGGAGAAGGAAAAGGGCGGAGTGATCAGCGCTTTCGCATCACTTGGCACGCCGAAAGATCGCGATACGCCTGTCCACAGACTTGCCGGGTGTCGTCAGGGAACGAGTGAGTGGATTGAAATCACTGCGCATGAGCTCGCCACCCTGACGCTCGATCGCATCAAGTGCCAGAGCGTGTTCACGATCAAAGTAGCTGGTGATGATCAGGTGTCCTTCGGGATGGAGTTTCGACAGGGCGTGATGAAAAATTTCTTCCCAGTCTCGCGCTCCGTTCCAGTAGTTCTGGTGTCGTAAAAATACGATGTCGAAGGCCTCTCCCAGTTCCTTGTGATCGAGGAGCTTGGTTGCGTCTCCGTTGAGAAAATCATAGTTTCTGGGTCCACGCCCCTGTTTCGGTGTTCCGGATTTTCCAAATCTTCGCGCAGCGTCGGCGATTTCGCGGGCACGAATGTCCATGCCGGTGAGGGAAACCGAAGCTTCCTCATCTGTCACCAGACTGGCAGCGAAGTCGCTCAATACCTCTCCCTCCCGACAGTCACCACAGGCGAGGTCGAGCACTCGCAGCTCTCGGTCGAGCGCAGGGGACAAACTCGTGGGGTTTTCTCGAAGTATCTCTGTGCGAAGCTTTGTCAGAGCGGCCTTCAGGCTCGCGAGATCACGAGCGTTGTCGGCATTGTATTTTTCTGGAATGGCCATGAATTCTCTAGCACCTACTTCGTTAACCCTTTCAGCTCAGCTTGGTGATACGCTTGATAATGTTCGCGCAGGAGATCGCGACCGAAGTCTCCCTGAAAATCACGCCATACCGAGTGAACATGATTGGCGTTGTTCTGTGTATTCGCATATTCTAAGAGAAAATTCGGTCCTTGCACTCGGTAATAGTGGGCCTCGCCTTTTTCTGTGCCTCCGATCCAGGTGAAGACGATCCCGTCCAGTCCGGCTTTCTCTATTTTTTGCCATTTCTGATCCGCGACCTCGGCGCGGGCGCGGTGGAGATACACTCCGATCAGATCGCGCAGTTTCGTCTGCTGCTCGGGTTGGAGATCGCGGTAGGCGATGCCCCTTGCTTCCAGAGGGGTTACAGTGGTCTCTGCTTTCGTCAGAATATCCTTCGGAGTTTTGTCAGCGAGGATCGCCTTCTCCGATTGCTCCGGCGCGAGAGATTTCACCAGATCGCGAGCGACATCTTCCTCCCGAGCGAGTACACGCAAACCTGCGCGTGGTCCCTCCCGGAGCTCGGCGGGGTTTGATCCGAAAAAGTTCGGAGCATTTGAGACGAGCTTTCCTTCAGATACCGTGAAGTTCAGGGCGAGATGATGGCCCTCGAAACGCCAGCCCCAGGCTTTTCCACCGGGTTGCCCGAAGAGTGTCAGATAATACATGAGTGTATCACGGCGAGGATTCTCGTTCTCCAGTTCCCAGAGAACCTGTTCTAGACTCATGATTTCCATCGCTGTGGCGAAACCGTGATGACTTAGCGCGGAACTGAGCAGTGCGTAGGCGAGATGACGCTGCTCAGGACGCATATCCTTGAGTGGCAGGCCTTTTCTCATTCCCTCGCCTTCAAAAGGTTTGGGAACAAAGTACCAGATTTCGTGCTCATCACTCTCGATGGGATAGACAGCGCGGGCTTTCTGCTGGTCGGTCAGACTCGTCAACCAGACTGTCGCTGCATCCGCCATCTCGGTGGCCGCTTCGTGCGCGCGAAGGGTGGGGGAGAGTAGCAACAATAGACAGGGGGCGAGTAACAGAAAACGAGCTTTCATGAGGCAGGGAAAAACATGGCACGACATCGGTGATCGAAGAGGAAGGCAGAATACAAGGCCGAATCCCGAATGCGTCAAGATACGTGCAAGGACATTCTGAGCACGAAGCTCGATGGCAAAATGCCACGGTCAACAAATCACCAGATCGCGATAGCTTTCCAGAAATCTGCGATAGAAGCGGCAGCCTGCTTCCAAGTCTTGCACGCGGAGATATTCGTCCTTCGTATGTGCCTGCGCGATGCTGCCTGGACCGACGGCGACGGCGGGAATATTTCCCTCCGCCAAGCGACCGGCGTCACAATACCAAGGCGCTGTCGTCAGGGCGGCCCCGATGGATTGGAGACGTCGCACTCCGTCTGTCTCTGGCGGGGTGAGCAGTGGCTTCCCCGTGGCCTCGGTTTCTACAGCGACCTGATCTGCCCACTCGGATTGGGCGAGGAAATCGCGAATCAACTTCCCGCTTCCCCCCGCAGCATAGAGGGCTGGAGTCTCGCGGATGTCCAGCGTCACTTC
Organism: Verrucomicrobiota bacterium; assembly: GCA_963205275.1. Lineage (GTDB taxonomy): Bacteria > Verrucomicrobiota > Verrucomicrobiia > Verrucomicrobiales > DEV007 > Arctic95D-9. Next base: position 16,328 of record CAUJIH010000098.1, read on the forward strand.
ACAGGATGAGGGGACGACGTTGCGGCTGCTGCCTCCGTGCATCGTCCCTAGGTTCACCGTCGGCTGCCCCAGATACGGATCGGTGTATTTCGGAAATTGCTCTTCCAAGTAGGTGAGCAGAGCCTGTACGGCGGGTAGCATTTTTCGAATGGCATTCACACCCTTTTCCGGTGTTGACCCGTGGCAGGAGACGCCTTCCGTCTTCAAAAGATGCCAGCCGAACCCTTTGTGAGCATGGACAATTTGTAGCGAAGTCGGCTCCCCGATGACAGCGAACTCAAACTCACCGCGATGGTTTTTCGCAAAGTGTTTGGACCCTGGCTGCCCCGTTTCTTCCCCCATGAGGCCGACGAAAGCAACTGCAACAGGCAGGGAGGAAATCTGATCGCGCATCTCGTGCAGCGCCCACAGCATGGCCGCCATGGTGCCTTTCGTGTCGGATGCGCCGCGACCCCAGATCTTACCTTCCGACACGGTGGCGGCAAAGGAATCGATGGTCATTCCTCGGGCGCTTACCGTATCGAGATGGGGAGCAAAGAGGATCGCTGATTTTCCCCCATCGTCTCCAGGGAAACGTCCGATCACGTTCGGGCGATCTGGCAGTACGGTTTCGAAAGTGACTTTTGCGCCGAGGTCTTTGAGAAATTCGCCCACCAGCTCAGCACATTTTTTTTCTCCTGCCGTTTCCTCATCGACAGCTGCACTGTCGGGGTTCACCGAGGGAACTCGGATCAGTTCCTGCAAAAGGGCCACAGGCGATGAGGGAAATGACATGAAGGACTGATAGCACGCATCAAGTGGGACTGTCCAGAAAAACGCGATGCGGACTCGCGCCTCAAGTGGATGGAGCGCAAGATTCGTCTCCTCAGACTCGTGGTTTCGGAGAATCGAGATTTTTCGCGTTTTTTATAGGAATTTGATTGATCATTTAACATCTGTTAGTAATCTCAATATTTATATGACATTCGATCACGGCTCGATCAGACTGCGCTGGCGAGACCGCTTGTATCTTTTACCGACGCAGTGGCGAATGATTTGTCTCGTGACTTCGGCTGTTGTTCTAGCTGGCGCTGCGATTCAACTACGTTATCCCAAGCTCTATGAGACGAGCGTGCGCTTGGTCTTTGATCCTGTGCCAGATGATTTTAGTGCCTACTTCATCGCTCAGGGAGGGTTTGCGAGTACATCTGGTAACTTGCGTGACCGAGCGCGTGAGCTGGTCAGTAAAGAATTCCTCGCAGGAATTATCGCTCCCGGTGACTTTGTGCAGCGCTGGGGAACTTCTGATGAGATGCAACTTCTGACGCTGCTGGCGTCACGAGTGCATGTGGAAATGGACATCGATGCTCATTCACTCATCCTAAAAGCACGCGATCTCTCTCCTGCTCATGCGGCCATCTTGGCGAACATGATCGCAACTCGATTTATTCAAAACCGTGAACAGGTGGCGAAGGCAGGCAGTAAAGCGCTGATCCTACGCTTGGAGAAGGAACGGAAAGTCGCAGAACAATCCAGCGGCGTGATCGAGGCGCAGCTTCTGGCGCTGGCAAAACAGAATGTGAATCAGGGGAATCGTGAGATTGATGAATTGCGTCAGCGACTGGTGGGACAGCATAATCTGATTCACTCTCTGGATGCGAAACTCCAGCTCGCTCGGCTGGAGGCGAAAACACGATCACGGACTGTGCGTATCGCCGAAGCAGCTTCACCGAAGGCCTACACGCTCTCTCGTCCGTATTTTCTCGGCATCATCCCCCTCCTGATTGCGGGCCTGACGGCTGGGGTGCTCAGTGCCCTTCTCGTGATGAGGAGATTATCCTTGAGTTCAGTTTCGGGAGAGATGATGGATCACCTGAATCTGCCTTTGGTCGGCTTTGCGCCACTGACGGGGCATCCCATTCCGAGAGGGGCAAATTTACGCGAGACTGTCCTTGAACCCTATCGGGATCTGCGAAATCGACTGCTTCGCAATCCCACCGGGAAATGCGCGCTCTATGCGATTCAGCCATCGCGTCCGAATGATGCGACTGCGGAGGTCACGGTGAATCTTGCGAGCATTCTGGCGGATGCTGGACATGCGACCTTGCTCGTCGATGCTCATTTGCGTCATCAGTCTCTGCATCAGGCATTTGATTCGGTAAAAGATCCCGGTCTCTCCGATTATTTGTGTCGAGATATATCGCTGGAGGACACGGTGATCCGCACGTCTTATCCGAATTTGTGGCTCCTGCCTGCGGGATCGGATCACCCTGATTCTGGAAGTCTGCTGAGTGGTCGAAAAATGGAAGATCTGGTCTGGGAACTGAAGCGACGTTTTGATTTTGTCTTGATCAAGACACCTGCCGTTGAAGAATCTTCTGATGCGACACTGATCGGGGCGCTTGTGGACTATGTTCTGGTGGTAAGTCCACTCCTTCGCTTTTCCGAACGGCGAATTCGAGAGATTCAGGCGATTCTGGAAATGGGGTCTGCTCAATTGAATGGAGTGATTCTCACCGCAAAAGACGAGAGTTCTGCGACTCCGTCGATCAGACCTGTAGCAGGGACACTTGCCCATGGAACCCTCAAAGGGACTTCTCACGCGAAATGGATCTCTCGGATGAGAACAATGCTGCAGTCAGGGAAGCAGGCGGTCGAGGCCGTGGCGTATGAGCAGACGGAAGCGAAAGCCGAGACGAGCGAGGGTTCCCCGAGCGAGAATCACGAGTCGGTGAAAGAAAATCACGAAGAACAGTCGGAACCCTCACCTTGGGCGATCGAGTCCGGAAAGTAACAGCCAGACCGATGGCTTCGGATCGGATCCAGATCGAGATCGGGGAGTTCTCAGGAGTAGGTTGTGCCCCGTCTCGGGGTTAGTGAATGCGATCCAGCAGGTAGTTCCGCAGCTCTGTGATCGCGATCCGCTCTTGCCTCATGGAATCGCGCTCACGGATCGTCACCGTGTCTTTCCATTCGTCTCCTTTTTCGCCCAGTGTCTCGAAGTCCACTGTTACGCACCACGGAGTGCCCACTTCATCCTGCCTACGATAGCGACGCCCGATGGCTGCGCTCTCGTCGTAGAAGGTCGTCATGTAGGGAGTTAGCATTTGATGGATCTCGCGAGCTTTGGCGACTAGTTCAGGCTTATTTTTCAGCAATGGTAGGATGGCGACCTTGATCGGAGCGATGCGAGGAGAGAACCGCATCACCACGCGGGTTTCTTCTTTCCCCTTCTCGTCCGTCACAGTTTCCTCGTCATAGGCTTGGCAGATCAGCGCCAGAACAGTGCGGTCACAGCCAGCACTCGGCTCCACGACGTGAGCCAAGAGCTTTTCTTTCGTCTCCTCGTCGAAGTATTCGAAGGACTTGCCCGTGGCCTTCTGATGGACACTCAGATCGTAATCTCCGCGATAGGCGACCCCTTCCAGTTCCTGAATTCCGAAAGGGAACTCGAACTCGATGTCGTAGGTTTTTTGCGAATAAAACGCACGCTCATCCTCCGGAATATCAACGATGTGCAGGCGATCTCTCGGAATCCCGATTTCTTCGTAGAAAGTCAATCGCCGCTCCAGCCACTCGTCGGTGAGTCGGAGGCCGTCTTCCGGACGACAGAAATACTCGATCTCCATCTGCTCGAATTCCCGCGAACGGAAAGTGTAGTTGCGCGGATTGATCTCATTGCGAAAACTCTTACCAATCTGGGCGATGCCGAAGGGCAGCTTCACGCGCGAGGAATCGAGCACATTTTTGAATTGTGCGAAAATCGACTGGGCTGTCTCCGGACGCAGATAGGCAACCGTGCTCTCGTCACTCTCGTCTGACGAGGCCCCGACGTGAGTTTTGAACATTAGGTTAAAAGCACGCGGCTCGGTCAGGAGCGATCCATTCTCGGGGTTGAAACGAGTAGAATCGACCACGGACTCCAGTCGCTCTCCAACGAGTTCCAGAGTCTTCGGCGAAATTTGTTTGTCTGAGAGAAATTGGGCAAAATACTGCTGCGCGGTTTTGCGAGCCTTGGCTTCACCCTCTCCCGCCTGGATTAGGACAGCGAAATCATGAGATGTGCTCCAGCCCGATTCAGCGTGCGTCGCTCCCGTGTACCAGTGCGCTGTCCCCGACTGTGGCGGAATCTGATCTGCTCTCAGGCGAGCCTTGCTCAACAGACAGTCACACATCGGATCGGAGAATCCGCCGACATGACCAGAGGCCTTCAGGACGGCTTGATGAGTCAGGATGGAGCCATCGAGACCGACGATATCTTCTCTCTCTTGTACGTTTTTCCGCCACCAGTATTCCTTCAGGTTGCGTTTTAACTCTGTACCAAGGGGACCGTAGTCCCAGCAGCCATTCAGGCCACCATAGACTTCCGCTGATTGAAAAATGAAGCCACGACGCTTGCACAGGCTGACGATTTTTTCCATCAGGATGGCCTTCTTTTCGGAGGTAAATTCACTCATGATCGAGAGGGGGGGAACAAATAAGGGGATTCAATCGATAGATCGAGCGGACAAGATAGCCCGTAGCCACATTCCGCAAGGGGAAAGTCCCGCTGCGCTTGTGACTTGCTCAAAATCGCAGAATCGAGATCGATCAGATTTCCTGCGGTTTAATGTCGTAGAGAGGAGGCAGCTCTCCAGTCACCTCTCGCCGCTGTAGGCGTAGGCGATGCATCGTGCGTCCCTGCGCCAGCCACTGCTCTTCGAAGTCGGTTTTCGGATAAAAGAAATCTCCTTCCGCCCAGGGGAGACGGGTAAAGTACAGGCAATTCTCCAGCACGCTGATTGACTCATCGAAATACGGCTCCGCATCAGTCATGAAGAGCAACTCACCGCTAGGAGCCAATAGGCGATGCAGGGCCGCCAGAAATTCTGGCTGACACATCTGACGACGAGAGGCGTGCTTTTTCTTCGGCCAGGGATCGGGGCAGAGGAAGTGGATGCGCTGGGCAAATCCACGAGGAAGGAGCCACTCCACTGCGTAGTTCGAGTCCGCACGCAACACCCTCAGGTTCGACAGTTGACCCTGTACAGCCTTCCGACTGACCTTGCGCACCCGTCCTAGCAAGCGTTCCACTGCGAGGAAATTCCGCTCAGGAAAATGTTCGGCCATTCGGGCCACGAAAGAGCCGTCTCCGCAGCCGAGATCCATCTCGATGGGGGCAGAGTTTGCGAACAGATCCTCTCGACGAACAGGGGAAAACCACTCGTCGGGATAGAACTCATACGGCAGGGGGAAAGCTTCGTCCTTTGGCATGAAAGGGCATTGTGGACTCAGTTCAAATGAGGGTCAATCAGGGAGTGAATCTCTTCGCTCCTGATTCGATGATTGCCATTCGAATCGAATCAGGGTATCGACACGATGGACGACATGAGTGAATGGTGGCAGACGCTGAATCCTCTCGACGTGGCCAATCTGGTGCTCGGGTTGACTTGCGTCTGGTTGCTCGTGCGACGAAATATCTGGGGCTTTCCACTGGGGATCATCGCTTCGCTCAATCAGGGGCTACTGTTCTTTCGTGAGACTTTCTATGCCGATGCGGCGTTGCAGGGATTTTTTATCGTGCTTCTGATCTGGGGCTGGTATCACTGGCTGCATCCGAAGGCGGGGGCGAAGGAACTGCCGATCACGCGACTCACGGGGCGGAATTGGGTGATCCTATTGATCGCGGTCGGAGTCGCGACTGCCGCATGTGCGTTGATCGCCATGCACTGGACGGATTCGAAGATGCCCTGGCGCGATGCTTTTATCGCTGCGGGAGGAGTCGCCGGACAGTGGCTGCAATCGAGCAAACGACTCGACAATTGGCCTGTTTGGGTGGTGGTCAACTCAGTGGCGGGAGTTTCATACTGGCTAGCGGGGATGCAATTCACAGGCTGCCTGTATCTGGTCTATCTCGGCATGGCGGTGATCGGCTGGAGACAATGGCGACGGGCGCTAGCCATGCAAGACGAAGCAAAAACTCAGCTAGGATGAACGCGAGAGCCATCACCTATCCTCGGCGCATCGTACTCTACGGCGTGGAATCCACGGGAAAAAGCTCGCTCGCTCGTTGGCTGTCGGAGCTGTTTCAGGCCCCATGGTCACAGGAATATGTGCGTCAGTACTGGGACGATCATCAGGGCGTGATTACCGCTTCGGATCTGGATGCCATTGCCCGAGGACAGATCGCGAACGAGGAGGCAGCCATCGCGCAGGCACGGGATCTGGTCTTCTTCGACACCGATCTGCTGACCTGTACACTGTGGGATGATCTGCTCTTCCCCGGAGCCTGTCCCGCTTGGGTGCGAGAGACAGCGATCATCCGAGCGAAGCAGACCGATCTTTATCTCTTCTGCCAGCCCGACATTCCCTTTCAGGACGATCCTCAGCGTTGCTTTTCTGAGCAGGCAGATCGCGAGCATCTCGCGCACGAAATTTGGGAAAAGGCTCTGCACATGTATGATCTACCCTTTGTTCGCATCGCTGGAGAATGGGCCGATCGTCATGCGACTGCCCTGATGGCGATTCGACAGCTACGGGAGGGGAAACCAGAATCGCTGGCATGAGCTTCAGGAGAATTTACAGGAAGTGATCGAATTTTGGCTTTTAGCTGCTGAGTCTCTGAAGTTCTTTAACCACGAACCACACGAACCACACGAACCACACGAACCACACGAACATTTTTAACCACGAACCACACGAACCACACGAACATTTTTTGAGTTTGTTTTTTGAGGTGATTTACTCATGCTTTAATTCATTTTTTGGAACTCAAAGTCCATCGAAGCCTATCCGGTTCGTGTCGTTCGCGTGGTTCGTGGTTGAAAATCCAAAGCCCCTCCGGTTCGTGGTTCCCGTGATCTCCGCGCCCTCCGTAGTTAAAATCCATCAAAGCCTATTCATTTCCATTTAATGTCTTGTCACCAGTCTCTAGATTCGATACCCTCGCCTCCGCATGCAGTCACCAAACGTCCTGTTCAAAGAAGAATGTTAGGCGATTCAGGGAGCGATTTTCGAGGTGAACCGTGAGATGGGCAGTGGATTTGTGGAGTCGGTATATCAAGAATGCCTAGAGATTGAGCTTACCCTTCGCGGTATACCGTTCCAAGCGCAGCAGGAATTGAAACTCAGCTACAAAGGCGAGGCGCTACAGCATACCTACATCCCCGACCTCTTCTGCTATGACAAGATTATCCTCGAACTCAAAGCCGTCTCCTCGTTGAACGACGTGCATCGCGCGCAGCTCCTCAACTATCTCAAGGCCAGCGGGCATTCCCTTGGTTTCCTAATTAACTTCGGTTCCTCACCAAAGGCCACCATCGAGCGAATGATCAACACACCACGTTGAATTCATTCAACTACGAACCACGCGAAGCCGGAGTCTCTGAAGTTTTTTAACCACGAACCACACGAACCACACGAACATTTTTTTAAGCTGGGCTTCTTAATGCGGTTTACTCACGCTTCATTCCACTTTCAAAAATCAAAACTCCGAAGCCCATCCGGTTCGTGTCGTTCGCGTGGTTCGTGGTTAAACTCCGAAGCCCATCAGCCTCCGCTGCCTCCGTGCTTAAACTCCATCGAAGCCGATCCGGTTCGTGATTTTCGCGTGGTTCGTGGTTGAAAAAAGTCCGAAGCCTATCAGGTTCTCGTAGCCAACGCTCAATCACCGAAATCATGCACACCCCCCGCTATATCCTTGACCCTCTCCTCAGCATCATCACCCTTGTAGGGAGCATGCTCGAGCTGGATATCTGAATCGCCGAGGCCACAGAAACCGCAGAAATCACGCGAAGTCGGAGTCTCTGCAGTTCATTTAACGACGAACCACGCGAACCACACAAACATTTTTTATATTTGAATCTCATGAGACCGTCCTACTCAAGCTCCGTTTCATTTTCGGAAATCCAGTGTCCATCAAAGCCTATCCATTCCGCGATTGTAAACTCCGGAGCCTATCAGCTCTCGTCATCAACGACCGAGCCGCTGAAACTACGCACGACCCGGGGATACGCGCTGGATTTTCTCCTCAGTCTCATTACCTTAACATAGGAACTCAAGTCAGAGTAAACGCATCATCGAACCCGAATAGATAAAGATTTATCATGTCAAAACTAAATGTAGATCAGAAAAGTATTTTTAACCTCTTATCAGAGAAAAAGGCAGACTTCCTAATTCCCGACTATCAACGCCCTTACGCTTGGGAAGATGAAGAGTGCCAAACACTTTGGGATGACATATTTGAGTTTGCTATTCCAGGCGGAGACGCCTATAAATTTAATGATAAAGACGAATATTTTTTAGGTGCAATTGTTACCTACAAAAACGAAAATGAGCAGTCCGAGGTAATTGATGGGCAACAGCGACTAACCACTCTCCTACTGATACTGCGTGCTTTCTATGACAAGTTTGAAAAGATGCAGGACGAAGGCTCAAAACTGACACGGGATCGCATAGAGCGCTGCATTTGGAAAACTAATGCGTTCGGCGCGCCTCAAAAAGATTTACTTAAAATCAACTCGGAAGTCGTTACAGATAACGATAAGGAAGAGTTTGTTGAGCTTCTCAAAACGGGTACTTTCAAAGTAGATAGTAAAAGCCAGTATGTTAAGAACTTTCGTTTTTTCCAAGAGCGAATCAATGAATTCCTTAATGATTACGCAAGCTATTTCCCTTATTTACCTGCTCGTATTTTAGATAATTGTATCCTGCTACCTATTGAGGCAGAGTCCCAAGATACCGCCTTACGTATTTTCTCTACCTTAAATGACCGTGGTTTGCCCTTGTCCGACGCGGACATCTTTAAGGCACAATTTTATAAGTTCTACGGCAGCCAAGGCAAAAAGGACGATTTTATAATGCAGTGGAAAGAGCTCGAAGAAAAGACTTCTCAGATTCTCCGACCGATCACTGGCACTCCGATGGATGAACTTTTTACACGCTACATGTACTACCTACGTGCAAAAGAAGGCAACAAATCCATGAGCGGCTCCCAATAAATCAGGCCAGTGACTAAACTACGATGGTCAGAAACGCGAGAAGAGTGTAACCTAAAACCCTAATACACACATCAATGAAGAAAAGACGCAGAAGACATGATCCCGAATTCAAGGCTCGCGT
>CAUJIH010000099.1 GCA_963205275.1 Verrucomicrobiota bacterium
CTTCGGGTTTGGCTTCGGGTTTGGCTTCGGGTTTGGCTTCGGGTTTGGCTTCGGGTTTGGCTTCGGGTTTGGCTTCACCGGCTCCTACAGCCTGGACTCCAGAATAGACCAAAGCGCCTTTCATTGCATCAATCGCACGCACCAATTGGGGGTCGATAAAGCCCTCAACACGCTTTCTATCTGCTGGTTCAAGCGATTTCCGAGCGAACCATTCACCGAGCTTCTCTTCCTGCGTAGGTGTTAGCGGAGCCATAATATTCGGGATCACTCCGTTCTCATGGATCGTCCGATGGCTAGGGGTGTAGTACTTCGCCGTCGTCATACGGATTGCCTTACCTTCCCCGATGGGAATGACGGATTGCACAGAGCCTTTTCCGAAGGTTGTTTCTCCTACCACGATGCAGCGTTTCAGATCTTGGAGTGCTCCTGATACCACTTCCGCACCACTCGCGGAGGAGTAATTGACGAGAATGGCTAGAGGATAGTTGCGGTCTCGCCGCTTCTTCTCTGCCGTAGTCCGATAGACTTTAATTTCACCTGATCCAGCCTTCCCCTCAGTAGTCAGGACGACTGTCCCAGCTTTAACGAACTCTCCGCAAACATCCACCGCAGAATTTAGAAGTCCACCTGGATTATTTCTCAGATCGAGAACAAAGGCGTCCATCCCCTCCTGTTCCAGCTTGTCGAGAGCATCAGCCAGTTCGGTCGCCGTGGGTTCACTAAACTGCAAGATGCGTGCGTAGCCCATTCGATAAGGAGTCGTGTAGCGAGAGTCGAGAATCCGAACATCCTCCACCGAAGACTGTTTGATCACCTCCCGTACCATGGTGAACTCTAAGAGCTTTTGTGTTGTAGGTCGACGTATCGTCAGCGTGATTGACTCACCAGGTTTTCCTCGGAGCATATCGACGGCCTCCGTCAAACCGATGTCTTCGGTCAGTTTGTTATTGATTTTGATGATCTGATCGCCAGATAGAATTCCGGCCCGAGCCGCAGGGCCGTCCTCTCGTGCGGTCACGATCATGAGGATGTCATTCTTCGTAGAAATCGTTACCCCGATTCCCTCGTAAGTGCTGTCTGTATGCCGTTTCAACTGATCAAATACCTTCGGCTGCATGAACTGGGAGTGTGGATCTAGGTCGGCCAGCATTCCTTCTAGGGCACTATTGATTAATTTTTCATAGGTCACCTTGTCGCCATCCACATAGCCCTGGCGGACAATCTCGAGGACTTTCGTGAAGAGAGTGATTTCATCAAATCCCGAGTCTACCTTCGATTTCTCCTGCGAATAAGCGGGCGGGAAGAAATTCAGACAGCTGAAAATCCCTAGAGTGAGAGGAAAGGCACGGTGGAACCAAGTCATGGCCGAATGTTCCCCACTCAGAGTCCGCTTTCAACAGCGGGATTCAGATTCAGGTGCAATATATTTCACCAGTGAGGAATCTGGAGTTAAACCCAGTCATACCACAGCACGATCACATAGAGTGCCTTTGTCCCGACATGAAGCCATTGATCTCCAGCGAAAGAGGTCCATCGCTCACACTTCGCCACGTCGATCAGCCAGTGGAGGATAAATTCTGCCAAGGCGATGATGGCGGAGCCGCAGACTAGCCATGCGAATCCGGCGTGGATGAGGCAATGAGCACTCATTAGGTAAGCCCAAGTGCCAGCGGGCGCAGGATGACCTTCAGCGAGGAGGATCGGTGTACCGTGCCGATTCTTTCCTCGCGAGAGAAAATCACCCTGGAGAGGAAAATCGGCGAAGGCGTGGCCGATCACGAATGCGAACAGAAGTGTTAAGGCAGAAGCGATCCCGGTGGGAACTGCGAGCGGGAATAAATGAGCCTCGAGCATGCGACGGCTAAGTTACGCCGGAAAGGCAGGAATTACTTCGCAAAAATCAAGAATCTAGAAAATAACCTGCTTCAGAATGAGTCGAGCATCGCTTCTCGTGCCATCGCGACTTTCCCGTTCATTTTCCGAAGACGCTTACTAAGCTGAGTTGCAATATAGACAAGAAAGCGAGCTGCAGTGCGAGGATGGGCCTCAAGATAGCGCTCGAGTCGAGCGCGATCAATACGCCAGACTTCGGAAAAGGACTTGCTAACTACGCTAGCACTCGCTTGACCGGGATCGAACATATTGATTTCACCCACAGTATCGCCAGTTCTGAGAGTGCCCAGAAGAATCGAACGCCCCGTCACCTCTGTCTGGACGTGAAAGAGGCCGGAGATCACCATGAACAACACATCCTGAGGGTCGCCTTCATCGATAAGGACGTCTCCCTCGTTGAGAGAAACGAACTCTCCGAAGCTCCCGAGTTGGGTACGTTCTTCGAGATCAAATTCCTGAGCAAAGCCCATTTCGGGTAATACCGCAGTTGACATAAGAGTAAAAGAAAAGTGGGGAAATGCTTTATAGAGGGTTCAATACTGGCCGCCCATGAATCCCGGCATTCCCGCCTGACCTTCCCACGGAGCGGGCATATTGTGCGGCATACTGCTGTATTTCTCACGCTTTGGTTGAGGCGATGAATCAAGCATCTCGCAGGAAACCTGACAAAAGGCACTGGAGAGAATCGCGAGAATGAAAAGGAGCCGGAGAAAAATCATTCGATGAGCGAGAGTCAAAGTCGGAGCTTATTGGATATTCTCGAAGATCACCTTATCGCCGGGTTGCACATCGATTCCTTTGGCGAGAGACTCACGGACGACGTCGCCTACGGTCACATTGTCTTCCACGCTCACGATGCGTAAGCGAGCAATATGTGAATTTCCGCGTTTTACGAGCAGTGAGGCATCCGGACTGACTCCATGCGCCCGACCAGCATTCACCATAACGAATCCCCATTCTTTATTGGAAGCGATTACGGTGGCTACCAAACTATTCAGAGCGAGACGCTGAGCACGCTCATACTGCTTCTTCTCCTCCTCCCTTACCTTCACGACTTGGACTTGCTTGACTTTAATTGCCTCTTCGAGCTTGGAGTTCAATTCCGTCTTCTTGCTCTGGTGCTCGGTTAACTTTTCCTTGAGCGTAGTCAGAGTCGCCTGCAAGTCATCGACCGATTTGATTTGTCCATCAGGGAAAGCATTCTTAATCGTAAGATCGATTTCCTTTTGTTCGATCTCCGCTTTCTTCATCTCGGCATTTGCTGTCTCCAAATCGCGTTCGACTACCAAAAGCTTTCGCTTCACGTCCTCAACAGCAGCGGCAGCCTGATTTCTAGTATCTTTCGCCTGAGTTTCCTTCGTCTCAGTATCCGTCTTCTTCTGCTCCGCTTCGTTCAGCTTGTTATTGAGGGCTACGACTTCAGTCTTCAGCTTTTCCAGGGCATTCGTTTTCTCTGCGAGCGTATTCTTATTTTGATATCCGAGCACTGCTGCGCCGACCATTACAAGGCCCGACAGAAGCATGAGAAATTTTTTCATCGTTAGTATGAGGGAAGAGGTTGGGGTGTCGTCTAAGTCAGTTTCCTGCAATAATTCTTTGAGAGTGAGGATGCCTCATTGTGCAGGAGGAGCAGGAGGAGCAGGAGTAGCAGGAGTAGCAGGAGTAGTCCCGGGGGCAGCCGGTGGTGCTCCGAACGGATCCGGGGCACCTGGGGCAGGTGCCGATGGTGTCGCTCCGGAAGCAGATGGGGCAGGAGCAGCAGGAGCAGCAGGAGCAGCCCCGAATGGATCAGGTGCCGCTCCGGGAGCAGGTGCTGGAGTCGTTGTGCTGGGTGCAGCAGGTGCAGCACCGAATGGGTCAGGAGCAGCAGGTGCAGCAGGAGCAGCAGGTGCAGCTCCCATTCCGCCGAATGGATCGGGCGCAGCAGGTGCTGGTGCGGCAGGAGCCGTGCCCCCCATACCCGGATCGGCGGTGTTCGGGACACCGGGTGCAGCGCTAGGAACATTTGCGGATGTAGGAGTTCCACTGGCAGCCGCAGGAACTACAGCCGGAGTCTGGACTCGCACGGACTTCACTACTGTATCTCCGACCTGCACAGATTGTCCAGGAGCCAGAGAGCCAGGTACGATGTCGGCAGCGGCCTCTGTAGCATCCACAGAGGTCACCAGTAGGCGGCAAATGGGCTGGCCTCTGCGATATACATCCAATTGGGCGCGATTGACGACTCCCTGATCATTCCCTCCAGATACGATTACGAAACCCCACTGATTGTATGCCTTCTTAATCGTGCTCTGGAACTCTCCGCGAATGACCCCTGAATCTTGATCGGCACGGAGAGCAACGAGTTCGGCAGCCCGCGATTCTTGTACCTTTCGATCTACTTGTGCGGCAGCTACGGCTCCTTCGAGTTGAGTTACCTCAATTTCCGCTTCGTCAATTTGAGTGCGAATTTGAGTCATTTCCTTCTGTACGGCTTGGATTCCATCGATCCCCGCAGTCAGCTTTTTGGCTTCTTCGAGCTTCGACTTCGCTTGAGCTAGATTCTCCTGTTGAGCCTTCAGATTGGACTCCGTTTCGGCCATTTTTGCATCTGCGTCGATCTTTGCAGTCTGAAGAGATTCAGCTTCAGTTGTGAGTGCCGCGATGGACTTCTCGACCTCCTGGATGGCTGATTCTACTTTGGTGAGATCATTCTGCCGGGATTCCTTCGCTTGTTCCTGAGTAGCGATCTCAGCAGCACGGCCCTCGAGCACGCCTTTCTTTTCGTACGCAAAGTAGCCCGCCCCTGCAAGGGCGAAAGATGCGATAACTAGTAGTACCTTCCACATGGTTCTAAGTGTTTGAGTAAACGATCTCGGGTTTTCGTCTTGGATTTCTCCTCTTGGATTTCGATCTAGAAGTTGCTTCGAGAAGTTGAACCTAGCGAGGCGATCCGATAAAGACAACTCCAAAGTTTTCAGATTTGAACAGAATTAAAAATTTTTCACCGGAATACAAGCAGGAATTTTAAATTCTCGCATCTTTTCAGCGAGCATAAGCTCTCAAATCTGAGAAATTGCAGTAATACAGGATGAGCCGGTCCCAAGACTCTGGCCAGATACCCGGCTAACTTAAGCTATGATATCGCGAACAGCTAAAGGAGTAAAGGATTACAGTGAGATTGTCAAGGTTGAGTCTGATTAGATGGCGATTTCTCGTGCGCGAGGCG
>CAUJIH010000100.1 GCA_963205275.1 Verrucomicrobiota bacterium
CGTCTTTTCGTTCTTTTGGGTAGTGTTTCATGATAAATAGGCACCGCCCGCTGCTCTGGTCGGCAAGCCTCCCGACGCAGCGGGCGGTGCCTATTTAATCCAGTAAGCGGCAGGTGGACAACTACGCTGACAGCTAATGCCATTCATTCCCTTGTGTAAGATGCGCCCTCGTTTCTTTTCCGAATTCGGGGTCGGGTGGAAGTCGTATCCGTTCACGTCACCCAGGGAAACCCATATTCCGCGTCCCCGTGAGGGCGCTTTCTCTGCTGTAGCGGTGATGGCTGCTCCGCCCGGACCGATGAGCGGAGCCAAATGAGGCAGACCGTCCCTGAATCCTGAATGATAGGAAGAGACGCGCCGTTTTCCGTGGAAGATCTCGACCGGGTCGGTTCCTTGGATGGACCATCCCTCGCCGCCGATGATCTGAGCCGTTGCCATCGTAGGTGCCAGAGTGGAGAGCAGGAAAAGAAATTGACGGCGTGAAGGGTGATCCATGTCAGGCAAAGTGGAGAATATTATCTCAAGTCTTGCCGATTCCCGCAAGCTCCGATACCTTGCGCAGATATGGACTCCCTTTCTCAACTGAATCGACGTCGTTTTCTCAAAGGTTCTGCTGCTTTCGCGATTGCGGGGCTTTCCAATGCTACTCCTGGGCGATCTGCGGCGAAGGAAGGAAATCTCGCACGCTATGAGTTCTGCACCTTCACAAAAGCGATTCAGCATCTTAGCTATGAGGAGAATGCGATGGCGATGGCCGACATCGGATTCGACGGTATCGAGTCTGCCGTTCGCCCGAAGGGCCAAGTAGAGCCTGAGCGAGTGACGGAGGATTTACCTCGTCTCGTCGATGCACTGAAGGCGAAGGGGCTGGTTCTGAGCGTCATGACCTCTGGATTGAACGAGGTTAGTTCAGAGCAGCGCACCGAGGAAGTGTTGCGCATCGCAGCAAAACTGGGCATCAAGCGCTATCGCATGAATTACTACCGGTATGATCTGGCGAAGCCGATTCGGCCCCAGATCGATGAGTTTCGTCCTCGTCTGAAAGATTTGGTCGCGCTCTCTCGAGAAGTCGGGATCAAGCCCATCTATCAGAATCATTCTGGAAAGAATTACTTCGGTGGTCCTATCTGGGATCTGGCGAGCGTGCTGGACGATTATTCTCCTGAAGAGATCGGAGTCGCCTTCGACATCGGACATGCCACAGTTGAGGGTGCACGAGACTGGCCTCTAAACTTCGCTAGGATTCGGGAGTATCTCGATACGGTTTATCTAAAGGAGCCCACCTGGCGGAATAATGAACTGAGCTTTGGACCGCTCGGGGAAGGAGTTGTGGACAAGAATTTTTACAAAATCCTGACGCAATCAGGATTCCGTGGTACGGTCAGTGTCCATGTCGAATATCTCGGACACAGTGGCGAGACGCCCACAGAGACGATTTTGGCTGCGATGGCTAAGGATTTCGCAACGGCTCGTACCCTGTTGGCCTGAATTTTACCTGACGCGCTATGTTCGACACCCGTGAAAAGCCGCGCATGGTCGAACATGCCTTTCTCATTTCGGCTTATTTTGATCGCGACGAAGAAGAGGCCTCCGGCAGTCTGCTTGATGAGTTGGTTGAACTGGTCGCCACCCTCGGGATCGGCGTCTGCGGGACTGCCCTGGTCTTTGTACGAGATCGGAATAAGCGCTATCTGACTGGATCGGGAAAGGCACGGGAACTCATGGATGCCGCCCGTGAGGCCGGAGCAGATTGTATCGTATTCGATAATGAAATTTCTCCTGCTCAGCAGCGAGCTTGGGAGGAGGAGGCTGACATCACGGTCATCGACAGAGAAGAAGTCATTCTGGACATTTTCCGCATGCGTGCGAGGACTCGCGAAGCGGTGTTGCAGGTGGAGTTGGCTCGGATGCAGTATTCTCTGCCGCGATTGGCTCGAATGTGGGGCCACCTAGATCGCCAGAGTGGTGGTGCTGGCGGTGGGAAAGGCGGTGGAGCTGCATCGCGGGGTGAAGGAGAGCAGCAGATCGAGGTGGATCGGCGTCTTGCTCGCGAAAGAATTAGTCGAATCCAGAAGGATCTGGAGGAAGTGCGTCGAAACCGTCGCACCCAGCGCAAGCAGCGGGCGGACGAGGGAATCTGCCAGGCTTCTATTGTGGGATACACCAATGCAGGCAAGAGTTCTCTGTTGAATCTCCTGTCCGGAGCGGGCGTTCTGGCTGAGGACAAACTTTTCGCGACACTAGATCCGACGACTCGTCGTATCGATCTACCCGACGGTCAGCCTCTGTTGATCACGGATACCGTTGGTTTCGTCCGCAATCTACCGCACAGACTCGTCGAGGCCTTCAAAGCGACGCTCGAGGAGGCGGTAATCGCTGATTTTCTCATTCACATTCTCGATGCCAGTTCACCCGAGGTCGTGGCTTTCCACGAGACGACCATTCGCGTGCTTCAAGAACTCGGAGTCTCTGAGAAGCCGACGATAACGGTGCTGAACAAGATCGATCTGCTGGACGGAGATGCGCAGCGGCTGCACGATCTGAAGATGCATTTTGGTCCAGATACGGTGTTTATTTCCGTTGCGACCGGAGCGGGGATTCCTGTTCTGATCGACCGTTTCACTGACATGATGCTAGATCGGGTGAGGCGTATGACCCTACGCCTGCCACAGGCAAGGCAGGATCTGGTCTCACTGCTGCATCGGGATGGGAAGATTCTGTCGAAGGAATACGAGGAGAACGACATCCTCGTGACGGCCGTCGTGCCGCACAAGATTTGCCACTTGTTCGAAGTCTTCTATCACGATCCCGTTGAGAAGGAGGAAGGAACGGCGACTTCGGATTGACTGGACGAGTCGCATGGGAGCGCAGTCGTCCCCGATCACCGATTTGCGACCGAATGTCGAGATTAGAAATCGGCTGTGTATTGCTCTGGACCTTTGAATCCGTAGATCGCGATCTCAACTCTCTTCAGCCTTTTGTAATTCGACGTAGGTCAGGATGTCGGCGCGGTCCCCGAATCCAGCGGCTTGCTTTTCTTCCTCCAGCCCCGCTGTTGATTCATCTCGCCAACCGCGCTTGAGTAAAAATGCGGTGAAAATTCCGACTTCTTCCTCGTTGGGATTCGAGCCGTTACTGAGACACCAGGCGCATACCTCGTCGTCGCTGGCCCCGCTCTCGACGAGCTTGCGCAGATCTGGGTAGGAAACACCCAGAAAGCGGCAGACACGATTATCCCACCAGTAATAATCGTCGTCGCCGAGGAAGTAGCCTTCCGGCAGTGTGCCTGCCTGAGCGAGGCGGATTTTATCCAGCATACGGCCAAAGTGGGCGATGCCGTGGACGAGTTCATCTGCAGCACGAAGTCCAGGAATTTTCATAATCTAGTAAGTGAGTTGGGATTAAAAATGGTTTCGCTTATGAGTTGAGTTTGGCTATAATGGTGTCCACATCATAGACGCAGCCCCCCCAAGTGCCACCGCAGATGTTCTGCATGGCGGCCCAGAGTCGAGTATCGTCCGGCACGCCGGGCAGATGATGGAGTTTTTCACTTCGGGGACGTGCTAGGAATTCGGTTTCATCGCCTATGTAATCGACACTGCCCGTGAGGTTTTTACAATCGATGTGAATGCGAATGCGGTCTCCGTCGCGCACTTTACCGATCGGGCCTCCAGCCCACGCCTCGGGAGACATGTGGCCGACACAGGCACCGGTGGAAACTCCCGAAAAGCGTCCGTCGGTGATCAGGGCGACGTGCTTGCCCCATGGGGCGTGCTTCAGGGCGATGGTGACCTGGGCTGTCTCGGGCATTCCGCAGCCGAGAGGTCCGAGACCGATCAGCACCATCACATCGCCCTCGCGTATCCGGTCCGGGCCTGTCGATTTGACAGCGGCGATGGCATCGGGTTCGGAAGCGAAGACTCTAGCGGGGCCTTCGTGCAGATAGATTCCATTTTCATCGATCAGACTGGGATCAATGGCAGTGGATTTGATCACGGAGCCGTCGGGTGTCAAATTTCCTCCGGGGAAGGTGACGGTCGAGGTGATGCCACGTCCTGCGGCGACTTCGGGTGACATGATCGCTTCGTCCGGATTGATGCGATCAAGCTGCCAAAGCTTCTCACGAAGGTGCTGACGACGTTCAGATTTTTCCCACCATTCGAGATTTTTCCCCAGTGTCTGGCCGGAGACAGTAAGCGCATCAAGTCGCAGCAGTCCAGCATCGCGCAGGTGCAGCATCACCTCGGGCACGCCTCCCGCGAGGAAAACTTGGACGGTGGCAAAATGCTGGGGACCGTTTGGCAGTGCATCGACGATGCGCGGAATTTCTGCATTGACACGCCGCCAGTCATCGACGGTGGGGCGTCGCACGCCTGCCTGATGAGCGATAGCGGGCAGGTGCATGATGAGATTGGTAGATCCTCCGAAAGCAGCGTGCAGAACTAGAGCGTTCTCGAAAGAATCTTCGGTCAGGATGTCCCTCGTAGTGATCCCACGCTTTTGTAGAGTCACGAGGGCGGCTGCAGAGCGACGAGCCATGTCCTTCCAGATATCCGATCCGGAAGGAGCCAGAGCGGAATGAGGAAGAGACAGCCCCAGAGCTTCGCCTATCACCTGACTGGTGGCGGCAGTGCCGAGAAACTGGCATCCGCCGCCGGGGGTAGCGCAGGTGCGGCATCCGGCTTGAGCAGCTTCATGATAATCGATGAGTCCTAGGGCATAGCGAGCGCCGATGGTCTGGATGCTCCCCATATTTTCATCCGTGTCCTCGCTCAGCAGCATGACGCCACCGGGCACAAGAATGGTCGAGATCTCATGCTGTGCGGCCAGAGTCATCATCATCGCAGGCAAGCCCTTATCACAGGTGGCAACGCCCATGAGTCCCTTACGCGTCGGCAGAGATCGGACCAGACGACGCATCACGAGCGACGCATCGTTTCGATACGCGAGGGAGTCCATCATCCCATCTGTGCCCTGAGTGCGTCCATCGCAGGGATCGCTGACGAACCCGGCGAAGGGAACCCCGCCGAGAGACGCGATGGTTTTCGCGGCTTCCTCCATCAGGATACCAACTTCGAAGTGTCCAGAGTGATAGCCGAGGGCGATGGGTTTTCCGTCTGGCTGACGAATGCCACCCTGTGTACTAAGAATCAAAAAGTCACCTCCTCCTACTTTGTCCGCGGGCCAGCCCATGCCGACATTCTGTGTCCAGCCGAAGAGGTTTCCGCTGGGATCATGAGCGAGCTGTTCCTTCGTGAAAGGTAGGATCCCTCGCGGCCCAGGAGACTTGGTCCGGATGGTGTAGATGGAGTCGTCACCGGAGTCGAGTAGGGGATTCATGGAGACAAGGGGAAGTTCTGAGGATGGGGAGATGAAGTGCGTGAAGTGCGAGTCAGACCGTTTCCACTGTATTCAGGAGAGTCCCCGCCTCGCCAATAGAGATCGCGATTTGATCTCCCTCGCGCAGAGTGAAGTCGCCGCCTGGAACGATGCCGGTGCCCGTCATGAGGCAGACACCAATTGGGAAATGGTTGCACCGGAACAGCCACTCGGCAAGCTCCGTGAAACTCCTTTTCATCTGAGAAAGCGTCGTTTCTCCGACAAAAGCGGGCTGATCGCTGCGTGTGATCGCGATGCTAACAGGGGTTTCGAGTGCGGGGAGTTCTCCCACGACGAGACAAGGGCCGAGCGCGGCAGAGCCAGTGTAGCTTTTTGCCTGAGGCAAGTAGAGCGGATTTTCGCCCTCGATCGAGCGCGAACTCATGTCATTGCCGATGGTGTAGCCGAAAATTTTACCATCAGCACTGATGGCTAGCGTAAACTCCGGCTCCGGCACGTCCCAGGTGGAATCGAAGCGAATCCCGACCTTTGCCAGATGACCGCGCACTCGCGGAGCCGTCGCTTTGAAAAAGAGTTCGGGGCGGGCCGCGTGATAGACTCTGTCGTAGAAGCTGTCACCTCCTGCGACCTCCGCCTCCTCCATGCGAGCTGTGCGACTGCGGAAATAGGTGACTCCAGCTGCCCAGACTTCCTGTTGTCCGAGAGGGGGTAAGAGGGTCGTGTCCGCCGGATTAAATGCAGGGTCCGTTGGTGAGGCAGCAATCCAGATCTCTCGAACGTAGCTGAGGGGATCGGATGAGGTGAAGAGGGTGTCGAAAGAGAAGCCAGAAGCCTGACGTAGGGATTCCGGCTGAGTAGAATCCTCGATAAGAATGGCGTCGCTGGTTCGAAAAATACGGTAGGACATGCGATGAAAATAGCGGATTGTTTCGACTTGGCTAGAAGAGAGAAAATTCTATGAATTTTTAGTTGCAGGATTATTTAATTAAACTTAAAATTCTGACACTTATGAAAATGCCGTTCCTTCTTTCTCTGTTTGCTGCGTTCTCCTTCGCCTTCATCGGATGCACCCCGACGCAACAAGGCGCGACCACTGGTGCCGCTGCAGGTGCCGGGATCGGTGCTCTAGTGTCCAAGGATGGGAAGCGCGGAAAAGGTGCTCTGATTGGCGGTGCGATCGGTGGTCTCGGTGGTGCAGCCATCGGATCTGCACAGGAAAACAAGCAGCAGCAATATTATGGCCCTCAGCCGCAGCCATATGGCCCCCAGCCCCAGCCCCAGCCCCAGCCTCAGTACCGCTATTAATTCTGAATTTTGATTCGCCGGAAGAGACTCCGATCTCTAGGCATTAAAAGGACCGCCGAAAGGCGGTCTTTTTTTGTCGCAAGCTTTCAGAGAAATTAGACACATCTCAAAATTCTAGGGTTTATGCACATTCTAATTATTTCGGCTTGATTAATAGTAAATTTAGATAATATAATTGATTGAAAAGAAAATGGAATTTTAACCCTCTCCTCCGGCTCACTCCAATCTCAAACACATCAACTCCTCAGTTCGCCTTTTACCGGATGATTATTCCTCTCAAGCCATGGCTCGATTCCTTCGATGGACGAATCACCAGAGACTCTCGCTTCATTTCTCCTGCACTGCGGCAGGTGGCGGGACTCGGGCGTACCGCGCAATCACTGCGAATGGAAAGCGAATGGAGCGAGAAGTCTCAATTTTCTAACCGGATAGTGAAGCCCATGGACTTTTACCACGATCCCATCATGTCTCGGGAGATTCTTGAGGCGATGAAACCAGCGCCGGGCAAGCAGTTCTTTGACGGCACGCTTGGTGGTGGCGGACACACGGAACTGCTTCTTCGCAAGGGAGCGCATGTGATCGGCTGCGATCAGGACGGGGCCGCGTTGGGCTATGCGATGCATCGACTCGCTCCCTACGGAGACGCATTTCTTCCTATGCGAGGGAATTTCAGCGAGATGGACGAATTACTCGCTGGGCATGGAGTCAGTCAGGTGGATGGAATTCTGCTTGATTTAGGCGTCTCTTCACGGCAGCTCGATCAAGCAGACAGGGGGTTTTCCTTTCGCGAGGAAGGACCGCTGGATATGCGCATGGATGACAGAGCTGATCTCTCTGCCTTTGAAGTGGTCAATGAGTGGAGCGATGAGGAGTTAGTGCGGATTTTTCGTGATTATGGCGAAGAGCGCCAAGCCAAGCGCATTGCACGAGAGATCGTAAAGGTTCGGAAATCTGCTCCGCTACGGACTACGACGGAACTAGCAGACCTTGTGGCCTGCGTCGTGCCTCGCGTGTCGGGGAAACATCCAGCCACCCGCGTGTTTCAGGCGATTCGGATCGCGGTCAATCGTGAGTTGGAAGTCCTTGAAACGGCTTTGGCGAAATCAGTTCACCTGCTGAATCATGGAGGTGTGCTTGCGATCCTCACCTTCCATTCGCTGGAGGACAGGATCGTCAAACAGTTTCTGCATCATCGTAGCCAGGAACTGATCGACCGACCCGAGTGGTCACAACCGATGCGGAATCCAGAGTGTGTCTATCATTTGCCTCGGCGGAAGTCGCTGGCTCCAGATGAGGGAGAAATCAATCACAACCCACGTGCTCGAAGCGCTCGCTTGAGAGTCGCAGTCCGGCTCTGATCCAATGGAAAGGCGGAATCGATATAAAAACGGGATTGGCTTGGGAACAGTGCTGCGGCTCTTCTTCTCCGGGGGGTTGTTGCTGGCTACTGGCGTTGGATTCGTTTACACGCGCAATTCTCATGTGATGGAGGGGGACAAGATTAGCAAGGTCGAGCACGAGATTCAGGCACTGAATCAGCAGATTGAGCTGTGGGAGCTACGGATCGCGGCGGTGAGAGACAGACAGGAGCTATCACGACGACTTCGTTGGGTGCAGAGCGATCTGGCGGGAATTGATATGAGCAGAGTGATCGAAATCACACCGTCATCTCCGTCAGATGGCATTGGGAAAAAGGAGGGCACATGGACACCCGAATGAAAACCAGACTCATCGTCGCCTGCGGATTTCTGACGCTGACGCTGTCCTTGCTCAGCGCCAGACTCACGTATATCGAAGTCTGGGAGGGGGAAAAGCTGACGATCGCTGCACGTTCGCATTACGAGAGCGTAATGACGCTGCCTGGCAATCGCGGGCGCATTTATGATCGCTCAGGAGAGATGCTGGCTCGGAGTCAGACTGTTTATTCTTTGGTAGTCGATCCCTATCACCTCCGCGATCCTATGCTGGGAAGCATCGCACTGGGAAAGAAGGAGGGTATTTCTCCCCGCGAAATTAACGCGAAGCGGATGCCAGACGAAATTGCAGCTCAATACCGGGAGTATGTCGCTGAGACTCTTTCCAGTCTTCTTTCTCAGCCGCGCCACGAACTCTCTCGCCGTCTGAAGGAAAGCAGGGGTGACTTGGTGGTCACGAAGGGACTCGAGGATGATTTCGCGAATCAGTTGGAGAAGGAGTTGAGAGATCGCCGAATCAGTGGCGTGCGTCTCGTCCCAGGGGAGCAGCGCTACTATCCCAGCCCACAGACGCTGACACAGGTGATCGGCTACGTGGATGAGAATGGAAAGGGAGTTTCAGGGATCGAGAAAGTATTCGATGAAGAAATGCAGGGGCAGGATGGAAAGCGCTACTTTGAGCGAGATCGGAGTCGCCATGAAATCCACGCCTTTCGTGGAGAGCAAGTCGATCCCGTCCCGGGGAACGACGTATATCTGACCATCGATATGGCTCTGCAAACCGTTCTGGAGCGTGAACTGGACGCTATTCTCGACGAGTTCCGGCCAGCTCGGGTGACGGCGATCTTCATGGACCCGTCTACTTCGGAAATCCTCGCCATGGGGAGCCGTCCTCACTTTGACCTGTCCACCCGGAGGGGGATACGCGGGCAAGAGCCGCTGCGGGAAGTCCCTGCGGTGTCTGACGTGTATCAGCCGGGGTCCACTTTTAAGATCGTGGGCTACAGCGGCGTTTTTGATCGCTCGCTGGCGACTCCGTCTACCGAGGTGGATTGTCATATGGGGCAATATACTCTCGATGGCTTCACCCTTCATGATCATCACCCATACGGAAAGCTAACAGCCCGTATGGCGTTTGCCAAATCGTCCAATATCGGTGCCTATCTCCTAGCGCGCCCTTTGAACAAGGATGTGTTTTTCCAGTATGTGAAACAGTTCGGATTCGGTGAGAAGACCGGGATCGAACTGAACGGGGAGAACGCAGGACGGCTGATTCCACCGAATCGATGGTCGGCGACTTCGTTTTCCAGTCAGGTGATGGGTTATGAAGTCGCTGTAACTCCCATGCAAATGGCTGTGGCATGTTCGGTAATCGCCAACGACGGGATCTATCGTCGACCGACTCTGATTAAAGGAGTGCGAAAGATGGAACAGGGAAAAAAGAAACTCGTTCGCGCTCCAGAGCGGGAAGAGCGTCGCATCATCAGCGAAAAAGCTGCGGCACAAGTTGCTCAATGCATGATGGAGACGATGGGTGAACATGGAACGGGGACAAAGGCGAATGTGCCGGGGTATTCGGTGGCAGGGAAGACTGGTACGGCTCGCAAGCATGTGGAACACGTCGGCTATGTGAAGGGAAAATACATCGCCTCCTTCATGGGCTTCCTGCCTGTAGAGCATCCTCGCTTGCTCGGGCTGATCGTGATCGACGAGCCTAAGGCGAGTGGACCGCAGGTGTATGGAGGTGCCGCAGCTGCTCCCATATTTCGTGCTGTGGCTACAGAGGCGGTGAAAATTCTGTCGATTCCGCCTGATCGCCCGGATGAACTGGTGCCAGGGAAGGCGAATCCTATTCCACTGGCAGCTACTACTATGACAACGCCACACGATGAGGGAGGTGTGCATTGAGAAGTATGAATTTAGCCGACGTAATCGGTGGCTTTCATGTGCGCCACGTCTCGGGAACGCTTGATCAGGAGGTGAGTGGCGTGTACTTCGACTCCCGTCAGGTCAAGCCAGGGGGGATTTTCTGCGCGCTGAAGGGAGCCGATCAGGATGGACTGCGCTATGTGCAGGACGCTGTGGATCGTGGAGCTGTGGCGGTGGTGTCGGAACGCCCGGACCCTGCGGGATTCATGGCAACTTGGATTCAGGTTGGTGATGGACGTGCGGCGATGGCCAAGATGGCTGCGAATCTGGCGGGAAATCCGAGTCATCACCTGTACACGGTCGGGATTACCGGTACGAATGGAAAGACGACAACGGCTTTTCTGCTCCATCATCTGATGCAGACAATTCTGAGGCGAGCCGGACTGATCGGGACGGTGTATTACTCGACAGGTGATTCCTTTGAATCGGCACCGCATACCACGCCAGAATCGACAGATGTGCAGCGACTCTTACGCGAGATGGTAGATGCGGATTGTCGCGGGGTAGCGATGGAGGTCTCGTCGCACGGGCTAGTGGCGCATCGTGTGGACGGGGTGGCTTTTGATGTGGGCGTATTCACCAATCTGACACAGGACCATCTCGATTTCCATCACACGATGGACGAGTATTTTGCTGCGAAGCAGATGCTCTTCGAGCAAATGGATGCCGAGACTGCGAAGAAGGGTGTCGCCCTACTGAATCTGGATGACACCTACGGAGCTCGTCTTTTCAGCCTTCCCTTCTCTCGACTGAAAAAAATTACATATGGGCGTGGAGCGAACTGTGACTATAGAGCTTCTGATATTCGTCAAGACCTTCGGGGCACTCAGTTTCGGCTTTCCTACGGCGAACGTCAATTTTTGGTACGCGTTCCTCTGATCGGAGCATACAACGTGTACAACGTCGTCGCCGCTCTGGCGGCAGCCCGTGAGATCGGCCTGAATTTGCGAGAATCTGTCGCCGTGATGGCATCGGCCCCACAGATTCCAGGACGGCTCGAATCCGTCGGTGATCGGCAGACAAATTTTCGAGTTTATGTGGACTACGCTCACACGCCGGATGCTCTGACTAATGTGCTTTCGACCCTCCGAGGACTCAGTCCCCGACACATCATCACAGTCTTCGGCTGCGGAGGTGATCGTGACCGTTCCAAGCGACCTCTGATGGCAGCTGCTGCGGAGGCGGGCAGTGATTTCTGTCTATTGACCTCTGACAATCCGCGCACGGAGGAGCCAGGGAAAATTCTGGAAGATGCAGCGAAAGGGTTTCGCAGGAATCGACATGAGATCATCGAGGACCGTCGTGAAGCCATCGCCCGGGCGGTGGATCTGGCGGGCGAGCGCGATATCGTCCTGATCGCGGGAAAGGGGCACGAGACCTATCAGGAGGTGAATGGCGTGAGGCATGACTTCGATGATCGCCGAGTCGCGACGGGCTTCATCAATCGTAAAGTGGAAAGGAGACCGGAATGAGGGCGATGACGCTGCAGGAAGTCGCGGAATGGGTGGACGGCGCGCTGATTCAGGGTACGCCCTCGACTCAGGTGTCTCGGATTACCACAGATTCCCGAGATGTTAAACCGACGGATCTCTTCGTGGCTCTGCGTGGTGAGCGATTCGATGCTCATCAATTTCTGGATCAGGTGTCTGAGGCGGGAGCTTCTGCGATTTTTGTGAGCGACCTGCCTGCATCGACCGAGCGGTTCTCTGGCGGAATCATTCGAGTGAAAGATACGCTGCATGGGCTGCAACGGCTCGCTTATCGCTATCGCCGCAGCCTGAGTGATCTCTTTGTGGTCGGGATTACGGGAAGCAATGGCAAGACGTCCACCAAGGATTTTCTGGCAGCGGTATTGAGCGAGGCAGGACCAGTGAATGCCACAAAGGGGAATCTGAACAATCACATCGGGCTGCCGATGACCATTTTGAGCACGGAGCTGCAAGATCGTCACGGCGTCTGGGAAATGGGCATGAATCACCGAGGAGAGATCGGCGTGCTCACAGATATCGCCGTACCTGACGCTGCCGTGATTACCATGATCGGCACCGCGCACATCGAATACATGGGGTCGCGCGAAGCGATCGCGGAAGAGAAGGCGACTTTGGCAGAGGCGATTCCGACGGGAGGATTTTGCGCCATGCCAGCGAGCGATGATTTTTATGACTTTGTCAAAGAACGGGCATGCTGCGATATGGTTCCCGTCGGTATCGAACAGGGAATGGTTCGTGCCGAGAGACTGACAGTGAGCGAAGACGGACGTAGCCATTTCCATCTGGCGTCCGATGCGACAGCTCCGGTCTCGGTCGATCTGCCGGTGCGTGGGGAACACATGGTCATGAACGCACTGCTGGCTGCTGCTGTGGGATTGCGGAGAGGGATTCCGGCAGATCGAATTGCGGCAGCGCTCTCGACGGCCCAGCTCAACAAAGGGCGACTGAAAGAGAAGCAAATCGGCGGAATCACATTTCTCGACGACAGCTACAATGCGAATCCCGACTCCATGCTCGCAGCGCTGCGCATTCTGCAATCTGCCAAGGTGACAGGACGCCGAGTCGCCGTGTTCGGTCACATGGGCGAATTGGGTGAACATGAGAAGTCTGAGCACCTCCTCCTGGGGCAACGAGCAGCAGCGCACGGAGTCGAAATTTTAGTGACAGTTGGGGAGCGTGCCGCCCGTATTGGAGAGGGAGCGTCTGACATCACGCTCAATGAAAATTTTCCGGATCACAACGCGGCGGCGGACTTTCTCCGAGATCGCCTGAAACCAGGGGACTTCGTTCTAGTAAAGGGGAGTCGCAGTACTGAAATGGAGCGGGTGATCGCCGCTTTCGAATCCAAATTCTGACATGCTCTACTATCTACACTTACTCAAGGAAAAATGGGATTATCTCGATATCCTAAATCTCTTCCAGTACCAGACCGTTCGCGCCGCAGGGGCGGCCTTGACCGCCTTCCTCCTGTCGGTGGGTTTCGGAAACTACACGATCCTGAAACTCACGGCGCTCAAGATTGGACAACCGATCCGGACGAAGGAAGAGGTGCATCGCCTTGCAGAATTACACGGGATGAAGACGGGTACGCCGACGATGGGGGGTATCCTGATCGTATCTACCATACTGATCTCTTGCTTGCTCTGGGCGCGAATTACGAATCCCTTCATCCAGACTTTGCTTTTTGTGACCATCGGGATGGGGCTTCTGGGCTTTGCGGATGATTACAAGAAGGTCACGAAGAAGAATTCCAAGGGGGTGAGTGGACGCATGAAGCTGATCGTGCAGTTCGTGGTGGCCGTGATCGCTGTGGGCTATCTTTATTGGCTGCCTGAGACTTCCGCCTACATTCGCCAATTGTGGCTGCCTTCGATCAAGTTCCCTGTGATTCACGACATGGGTCTGTTCACGCTCCTGTTGCTCCCCATCGTCATCATCGGAGCCTCGAATGCTGTGAATCTCACGGACGGACTCGATGGGCTGGCGACGGGTTGTACGATCACGACGGGAATGGCCTTCAGCGGACTAGCCTATTTGGCCGGACACCAGGTGCTAGCGCAAAAATATCTCTTCGTGCCCTTTCATCCGGCTGCGGGCGAGGTATCGATCTATTGCTCGGCTCTGGTCGGTGCGGCTTTGGGCTTCCTCTGGTACAATTGTCATCCCGCTCGCATGTTCATGGGCGATACGGGTTCACTCTCCATCGGTGGGATTCTGGGGATGATTGCGATTTCTTGTAAGCAGGAGTTCCTGCTGGCGATCGTGGGATTCGTCTTCGTGATGGAGGCGGGGTCGGTGATGCTCCAAGTGGCATCCTACAAGCTGACGGGCAAACGGATTTTTAGAATGACCCCGATTCACCATCACTTCGAGTTGGAGGGTTGGGAGGAAAATAAGGTGATCAATCGATTTTGGATCATTTCCATCATCGCCGCCATGGTGGGACTGATGACATTGAAGATTCGCTGAATACAGTTCAAGAAAGGACGCAGTTAAACATGGATCTCGCAGAAAAACAGATTGCAGTGCTGGGAGCTGGTGACAGCGGATACGCTGCCGCAGCACTCGCTCGTGCTCGCGGAGCGAAGGTCTGCGTCTTTGACAGCGGCGATCCGAAAAAATTGGCGGCTGCCACGGAGAAATTTCGGACTCTCGGTGTTTCACTGATTTGCGGGGAAGAAGCGCTTCACCCTTCAGGTCGCTACGACGTTACAGTCGTGAGCCCAGGAATCGATCTCGCTTGGCCGATCTCACAGGCTTTCACAGCGGTATCTGATGAGGTGATCGGGGAAATCGAGCTGGCTTGGCGCTGCTCCGATATCCCGGTGATTGGGATCACGGGTACGAATGGCAAAACTACCACGACTTCTCTCATTGCGACGATGCTTCAGGCCGCCGGACTCAGAGCAGTAGCGGCAGGGAATATCGGGTTGCCCTATAGCGAGGTGGTTCTCTCGGCTGAAATATATGATTGGATCGTGCTGGAGCTGAGTTCGTTCCAGTTGGAGACGATTCGCACCTTCGCGCCTCGCATCGCGATTTGGATGAACTTTGCCCCCGACCACATGGATCGCTATCATTCAGTCGAGGACTACTACGCAGCCAAGCTTCGCATCTTCGAGAATCTGCCGTCCGATGGACTCGCGATTCACAAATGGGAGTGCGAATTGCATCCAGCATCGCGTTCGCAGACATTCTCGGCCTTCTCATCCGAAGCAGATCTGACCTATGAGACGGGGGAGATTCACCATCGTGCTTCCGGTCGTAGCTTCGCTTTCCGTCCTTGCGTCCTTCAGGGGAAGCACAATGCAGAAAATGTCATGGCAGCGCTCGCTGTCGCCGACGCTCTGGGAATCCCTTGGGAATCGGTGGCTCCGACGATCACCGAATTTCAAGCTCCGCCCCATCGCTGTGAACGTATCGCATGCATCGATGGAGTGTTGTATTTGAATGACTCGAAATCGACGAATCTTCACTCGCTGGCCAGCGCGCTGGCGGGACAGGATGAGCCAGTAATTCTGATCGTAGGGGGAAAGAACAAGGGACTCGATTTCGCCGAACTGCGTGATCTGGCAGGCCAAATGGTTCGCGAAGCCATCTGTATCGGGGAGATCGCAGAGAGCATCGCTGCTGCGTGGGATGGAGTCGTCTCCTGCCGCTTCGCCTCCGACGTCGATGTCAGCATCGACTTGGCTCGCTCTCTTGCTCGACCCGGTGACATCGTCCTGTTCTCTCCCGGCACCTCCAGCTTCGACATGTTTCCGAACTATCAGGTGCGAGGCGAAACCTTCCGTCAAGCCGTTCTCAAGCGTGCTGAACTCACGCACTAAGATTCATTTTTCCACCAAGCAACAACAACCCAAGCAACCTCAACCAATAACCTACCGATGAGCAACCGAAGAAGAACGAATCGTCGCAGCGCCAAAGAACGTCGTGGAATCCTCCGCGTCGCTCGCGCTGAGAGAAGATTGGCCGCGAATGTGGTCGAAGAAGAAGACTGGTATCTGGATGCCCCAGATGTGAAGTTACCGCGTATTTTTGGAGTGGTGATCCTGCTGCACATCCTCGCCGTCGGTGGGATTTTTGCCTTCAAAATGGTCGATAAGGCTTCGAGTCACGAGATCGTCATCACGAAGACGCGGCAGAATCTCGAGTCTGTCGTTCAGGAACAGAAGGCCATCGCAGCGCAGGTTCCGGCCACGGGAGCGATGGACGCGGCTCAGGCTCGTCAGCCCATTCCCGCACCGCTGCGGCCTGATCCGTCGAAGCGTCAGCACCAGATTCTCGTCGGAGAAAAGCTGACTGATATTGCCGCGATGTATCATATCTCTCCGCAAGCACTGAGGACCAAGAACGGAATCATCTCAGATAACGAACTCTATCCCGGACGATTTCTCGATATTCCGGAGGTGAATGAGGTAGTGGCCAAGCCTGTCGATCAGGAAGCGACAGCTGTGGCAGCGGCAGTTCCGGTCGCGAAGCCTATTGAAAAAGTCGCTGAAAAGGCTGCGGAGAAGCCCGCAGCCCAGCCAGTTCCCCCGAAAGCCCAGTCCTATGTAGTCAAGCAGGGAGATACTCCGTGGGGAATCGCTCGGCAGTTCAATGTGCCCTTTAATAAGCTGATGAGTGCCAATGGAATCACGAATCCCCAGACGCTGAAAATCGGGCAAAAATTGAGTATTCCGGCGGGAAACTGAACCCTCTCAAGTTTTGGGCCATACCCTGTTCGATCCTGCTTTCTCCTGATTCTCTATGCAACGGCACAGTGCTCTGATTCTTCTCCTAGTAGTCTCATTTTTGGTCGTGATCGGCTTTGTTATGCTGGTGAGCACTTGTGCGTTCACCGCAGATTCGGCAGGAGCGAGTGATGTGTATCGCGAGGCGAAACACCAAGGCGTGTCGTTGATCGTTGGGATCGTCGCTCTGTGTGTAGCGGCCTCGATTGATTACCGATTTTGGAGAAAGCATGTCTGGTGGATTCTGATCGCGACGAGTTTCTTCCTAGCTCTTTGCTATGTGCCCGGGATCGGGATGGAGATCAACGGGGAGAAGCGCTGGATCGGGGTCGGCTTGATTCGCATTCAGCCGTCGGAGTTCGCAAAGATTGCTTCTGTCATCTTCGTCGCGTTTTGGTATTTTCGCTATCCGGATCGGGGAAAGTCGTTTGGCAAGGGTTTCATCTATCCGCTGAGCATTCTCGCGGTGCCGCTTGCGCTGGTGCTCTTCGAAGTGGACATCGGCACCACCGCCGTGATTTCTGCGACTGCCCTGCTCATGCTCTTCGTCGCTGGGGTGGACTGGAAATATCTGACGGGCGTGGTTTTGCTGGGAGTGATTGGCTTCATCGGGATGCTGAGCTATGCATCGAACCGCATAGAGCGAATCTTGGCCTTTCTCGACCCCGAGAAGTATCGGCTCGATGAGGGTTTTCAGCAGTGGATTTCGCTGATGGCGATCGGATCGGGCGGATTGAGTGGACGGGGAATCGGAGAGGGGCGATTGAAAATGCTCTACATGCCCTTCGCCCAGACGGATTTTATTTTTCCGATGATCGCGGAGGAAATGGGACTCTATGTGACCTTCTTGATCGTCCTCGCTTTCATTACTCTCATGGTGTGCGGCTATGTGATCGGCTACCACGCACCGGACCGATTCGGTTCGCTCCTCGCAGTCGGGTTATCCAGCTATATTTCCCTGCAGGCCTTCGTGAATATCGGGGTCACCACCTCGATTCTGCCGAATAAGGGGATTCCGCTGCCTCTGATCAGCTACGGTGGATCTTCACTAGTGATGACTCTGGTAGCGGTCGGCATTCTGATCAATATTTACCGACAGGGACGCCCCGCTGAGGAGGAGATGGCCCACTGGATGCCACGCGGGAGGATCACTCCCACGGTGTGAATGCGTAGATCGTTTCGCTCTCACGCGGGATCGAACTGCGGCACTTTCAGGCTCTCGCCGCCTTTCAGTGCAGACTCGTGCGCGACGATCCCGGGAGCGGTGCAGGCGATGGCGGTGTAGAGATCGACCTGAGGTTTGCGCTGCTTTCTCACAGCATCGACGAATTCGTGCGTGATGAAGGTGTGCGAACCCTCATGCCCACTGTTGTGGCGGAGAGGCTCGGGCAGCATATCCGTTTCCCACCAGTGGACGGGTTCGTATTTCTCGATCACCTGTGCTGTCCGGACGAATCCTCCGGAGTCCTTCTCGGTGCGTTCTTTTTGCTCGCTCTTGACGATCATAGGATCGCTATTGTTCGGGCCGTTGTAGTAGAAGCTCATCTTGTCGCCGAAGAATCGTGCCCGCTCGCCGCCTTGCACGACTCCT
Organism: Verrucomicrobiota bacterium; assembly: GCA_963205275.1. Taxonomy (GTDB): domain Bacteria; phylum Verrucomicrobiota; class Verrucomicrobiia; order Verrucomicrobiales; family DEV007; genus Arctic95D-9. The sequence continues at coordinate 18,086 of CAUJIH010000100.1, forward strand.
CTCCACCACACAGCTACGCGCATGGAGTTGCCGCGATTGGTCTTGAACAGCGCTGTCTCATTCCAGAAAGGGTTTTTGTAGACATTGTCCTTCAGAATGGGATTGTCATCGCCCCATCCGTGACAGCTCACCTCCGTAAGTCGCTCGCCCGTTACCGTCACCAAGTGGGCGGTGCAGTGAGTCGGGTAATGCATCGGAGCGATACCGTAGCGCCAGGTTCGCACTCCATTTTCGAAGTACAAATCGTCCAGTCCGGGGTGATGATACTCAGATTCGATGTAGTAGAGGTTCCCGAAGGCATTTTCCTCGTAGAACTTGCGGGCTGAGATCGTCAACTGCTGCCAGCAACTCGTTTCTGCCATCATATAGGTCAGTCCCGTTTTCTTCACCAGATCGATCAGGGATTGACAGTCTTCCAGCGTCATCGCTACAGGCACGGCACAGAGGACGTGCTTCCCATGAGAGAGACAGAGTCTCACATGATCGGCATGATCGGGTACTGGAGTAAATAGGCAGACGGCGTCGATATTCGGGTCTTTGACCAGTTCCGCCAGTGAGGGATAGACTTTTTCACAGCGATACGTTTTCTGGAGTCGTTCGCGACGCTCCGGGCGTAAATCGCTGACCGCTTCGACGATACAGTCGGGATGCTCGTGAAACTGAAATCCCAGACCGAACCGACCTCCCACGATCCCGACGCGGAGCTTTTTCCCTACACCATCTTGACCGTAGATTCCATGGGGCAAGAAGGAGGCTGCTGAGATGAGTCCAGCTGTGCTAGTAAAGGCCCTGCGGGTGAACGAAGAAGGCTGATTCTGAGTTGGACGGGAGTCTGTGGAAGATTTCATGTATGGCTCGAATGTGGGCAGCAGGCTATCAGGGTTTTTAAAGTTCGGGAAGTGGCTTAAATACGGATACGGTCTTATTTCTCTGTGGCAAAGCTGTGAATCTCCTCGGGTGTCAGCACCCTCTTCCACAAGCGCACTTCATCTAGGTGCCCTGTGAAATGTGCGGCATGAGCGACGGCGTAATTGCCTAGTACCAAGGGCCCAGTCGCTCTCCCGACCGGCCCTGAACGCTCGAGTGTGCCCTGGTCCTGCCCGTCCATATAGAGTCGTATTTTCTGCCCGTCGAAGGTCGCCGCGAGATGGACCCAGCGCCCGAGCGGAAGCGGATTGCGGGCTACGATCTGATGGCTCCATGGAGTCAGTGGTAGGTGAAACGCTGCACGTCCTTGAGCTAGGCCAAAGCGAAATCCCCCCGACGTATGATCCCCGAAAATGCGATTGAGAAACCATTTGTCGCTTTGGTTGCCTTTGTCTGTCCAGACACGGCAATCGACGGAAAAAGCTTCGCCCAGCTCTGGCTGTAAATCGGGCGCTACGGTGACGCTCCCTCCCGCGCATTCCAGTGCCTGACCTCGAAATCCGGGAACTCGGGCGGCTCGGTGGATTATCCCGCCGAGACGATGGCCAGACACGTCGAGTATGACTTCCGCATCATCCGTCTTTTCATCGAAATTCCACCAAGCGATCAGCCCCTCGGGCACATCAGTGCGACGGATGACTCGTGTAGCGAGGCGAGCAAGCCTCGCCTCCTGGGCAAAGATGGCTCGCATCGCGGTATCGTAGGGACCCAGACCGATGTCTTCAGGCAGGAGGTCATCGTGCGCTTCAGGGGCAGTGGAAAAAACACGCCTCACTGCATCGAGATAGCCGAATCCATACTCCCGGTAAGGTGCGATATAGTGCCCTTCGCCCCATTCGTTCCAGTTATCGAGTAGTATCATCTTTCTCCCCAGCTCATTCTCTGGCAGCGTCTCGGCGATCATTTTCGCCCGACGCAGGAGCGTCTCGAAGTCATCTGGTGGAATCTTCCATATACTGTCTTCGTCTCTCCACCCACTCCATGCCTGTGATACGGTCAGGACTTGCGGGAGGATGTTGAGTTGCTGGACCTTCGTGATCGACTCGATCTGCGTCTGGATCGCCTTTTCTGGCGAGGGGCTTCCCGGGACCGGCCAGCAGTAGGCGAAGGTGTAGTCCAGTCCGAGGCGCTTCATTTGCTCGATGGATTTCGGATCGGTGCCGCGATATTCTCCGAGCAGCCAGAGTCCCTTGAAGCCTGCAGCACGGCAGGCCTCGCGCATTTTGTCAAAGGCATGGCGGACATTTTCCTCGCCTCCGAGGTCGTCGATCAGAAAAGTGGGGCGGTAGATGAAGAGCAGCGGTTTTCCATCGACTTGGAGATAGTTGGGACGAGAAAAATAATTTTCGATCCAGTAGGGGAGTAAATTTCCCATCAAATCACGCTCGTCAGAGACGCCCGCCTCCCCACGATTCTGGTTTTCCCACATCAGAGTAAATTTCATCTGATTACCGAATCGAGACTGAAAAAGCCCGTCGTGGATCGCACTGCCGAACCTCGTTTTTACTGCTCCTCCTTGGCCGTCGCGATACCAGCAATAGACGAAAAACGAGATTCCGTGTTCCACTGCCCACTTCGTCTCCCAGTCCGCTACATCGGGGTTCTCTTGTGAGTAAAAACCCAAAGCTGGAGTGCGCTCAGGGTGTTTGTGAATATTGTCCCACATGCGAGGTTTGTCATTTTCCCACAGGGGACAGGCGTGTGCTCCGATGAGGAAATCAGTCGTGACGGGATGAGGATCGGGGATCGCAGAGAGGATGCGCTTTTCTGTGGGGGGAAGAAAGCGCAGAGACAATGTGCGCTCCATCGGAGGGAGTTCCTTCGAACGAATCACGAGCCGAAACTGATACAATCCTTCGTCTGGAGCCTCGACTTCCCAGATGCAGGGAGTCTCTTCCTCTGGGGCGAGAGAAACACTTCTACTCTGCTCTGAGTTAAGGAGTCGAATTCCTGGGGGCAATTCTAGCGATAGGGTTGCGACCAGCGGATGCTGGCCATGCCACGAGGCAGTGATCGCGAGATCAGTCTTTCGCTGCGCTCGACAGAGATTCGCTTGAGGGAGAAGATCGGAAATCTGGAGTTCCGCGCACAGTCCATGATCATTCCCCGCCCAGCAGACAAGAAAGAGGGAGAGAATGAAATAGGGAAATCGAAAGGGGCGACAAAAGGAGTGCATAACAGCGATAATAAGATGTTGCATTGTTGCACGAAATGTCCGCCCCTGTCGAGCGCACGACATCTGCGACACTGTCATGGCCATTGCAGCTTGCTCAAGCCTCCATCGTGGTGAATGTAATCGCATGAATCGATACGATACAGCTTCTGATATTGTCACCAAAGCCATCCGAGGGCGTGGCCTCGACGTCACTACCGCTGCGAATCAGGCAGGGCTGGATCCTACGATTTTGCAGAAGTGGCTGGATGGAAACGGCCCACAGCCTGAGTTGACCGCTCTGGCGGAGACTCTTGGTCTGGGAGCCGAGGCTCTGGGATCGCTCTCGCCAGCCTTCGATGCGATCACCTTACCCGCAGGAATCGAGGTCTTGGTTCTGCCCTTCGATGGAGAAACGGTCAACGCTTGGTGGATCGAGTCCGCTGGCGAGACACTCCTGATCGACGCGGGACCGGATGAAGAATCGCTCAAGACGGCACTCAAGGGACGCATTCCCCAGACGGTCATTGTCACGCACACGCATCATGATCATATCGGAGGCTTACCGTTTTTAGAAAAAAGTGGTGCGCGCATTCTGAAGCCGTTGGAGGTGGGCTTTCGAGGCATCGCATGGGGTGGGGGTAAACTCACCGCCGTGTCCTTGCCAGGTCACCATCCCGAAGGTTGGGGCTACCATTTTGTCGGGCCGTCGTATTCATGGCTGGCTACGGGCGACGCGATGTTCGCTGGTTCCATGGGGGGATGCCCTGATCCAGCAAGCTATCGTCAGGCCTGCTGCGGCCTAGGGCAGGTGCTACTGACCACTGCGGACGATGTTCTGATCCTACCCGGCCATGGTCCGGCGACGCGCCGCGACATCGAGGAGGTGCAGAATCCCTTTGCGCCGACTTGGTAATCGCAGATTCTTTCCTCATGGAAGTCAGACTCGGGACTGCTGAGTCGGACATTTTGTGCCATGCTGCGAGAGCATGAGCGTTCGCTCACCCTTGTAATCTTTGAACCATTGCTCGATCACAATATTGCAATCTAGGATTCGAAAGCGATAACATTTTATCCGAGGAAATAGATTGAAGCTTCCTCATTTCCTGAGTAGCCCACCGCCGTTTTTGTGCCACAGTGCTGGCGTTGACCAATCCAAATCTTCGCACGACAGTCAAAATCAGAATTCATTCATGAACGACGACACAACCTCCACTGCTTCTTCTTCCACCTCGGTGAGGGTGGCGCTGATCCTCGGTGTGCTCTGGGCTGCCGCTATCGGAGCGATCTGGTATGCGGATCAGGAAAAAGTTCTCAATCAGACTTTTTTACATTTCTTCGCTCGATTTCACGTTTTGATTGTCCATGTTCCGATCGGACTCATCTCGGTCGCTTTCGTGATGGATGTCTTGAGCTACTTCACGGCTTTCGGATATCTGAAGAGATCGATTCCGTTCATCCTCTGGGTCAGTTTTATCGGGGCGATCGGATCGACAGTAGCGGGTTGCCTGCTCATGTTCATGGAGGATTTCTCCGGACGGGCGCTGGATCTTCACCTTTACACGAGTCTGGCGATCGTGGTGCTGACTCTTTTCGCTCTGATCCAGTCTTTGCGAAATCGCCGTATCCTCGCTGGCCTGGGCACTGCAGCGGCTCTTCTCATGACGGCCGCCAGCGGGCACTTCGGTGGCGCGATGGTTCACCGCGATGATTACCTTACTCAATACGCTCCCGATCAGTTAAAGCCGATTTTGCATTTTGGACTAGTGTCTTCAAAGGCTCCTGCTCAGTCGGAATCGACGGAAACGGAGATGGAGAAAGACCTTGCGAAACCCATAGGGGATCGGCTCGTATATCAGGATTTCGTCGCTCCTATCATGGACAGAAGCTGTGACGAGTGTCATAACGAAAACAAGACTAAAGGCAAGCTCCGGACGGATACTTACGAAATGCTAATCGCTGGAGCCAAAGGATCGGAGTATCCGAATATCGTACCTGGCGATGCAGCGGAATCGGAACTGATTGTGCGAGTGGAACTGCCGGAGGATGACGACGAGTTCATGCCGGAAGACGCTGATCCTCTCCCGAAAGCAGAAATTGAGTTATTGAAGCTCTGGATCAATGCGGGAGCGAAGGAGGATATGACGATTGCTCAACTGGGAGACGATCCGAAGATCATTCAGCTCGCCGAGGAGGTTTGGGCACTGTATTCTGGTGGAAAGGCTGCGGGAGCAGCCCCGCTGACCCATCCCGTGACGCAAGACTCTGCTTCTGCTTGGGAGGCACTGCCCGACGAAGAAAAGGAGTCGCGCTTGAAAGCTGTCCGTGCGGAGGCTGACAAGCTGAACTTCACCATTTCCACTGTCTCAGATAAGGATTCGCGCCTTCAGATAGACGTCGTCAATGCCGCGAAGGATTTCGGAGACGAGCAAGTAAAGCTGCTCGAGCCAGTCGCAGAGCAAATTGTATCGCTGAATCTGGCTCGGAGTCAGGTGACGGACCACGGGTTAAAATCCGTCGCGATGATGACGAATCTGGAAACGCTGCATCTCGAAGCCACTGGTATTACGGATGCCGGAGTTTCAGAACTCGCTCCGCTGAAAAAGTTAACTTACCTGAATCTGTATGAAACCAAAGTGGGGAATGGGATCTTCGACACCTTGGCTGAGCTTCCAGCCCTTCGTAACGTTTACGTTTGGAAAACTGAAGTCAATCCAGAGCGAGCCAAGGCATATGAGCAGAGTGTGAATCTGAAGATTGACACGGGTGAAGAGTTGATGCCGCCACCTCCGGCCCCTCCTTCACAGAGCATTCAGGGGGGAAATGCTAAAGGTGCAGAGGCTCCCAAGCCAGTTGCCCCTGCAAAAACGGAAACTCCGAAGCCAGCGAAAAAGCTTGCTGAACCTGTAAAGGCTGAGGCTCCGAAGCCAGTCGAGAAGCCCGCTTCACCGGCCAAAGTAGAGGCTCCGAAGCCAGCGGAGAAGCCCGCTGCATCGGAAAAGGCGGATTTACCCAAGCCTGTGGAGAAGGCGAATGAGGCCGCCAAGCCGGAGGCTCCCAAGCCTCAGAAACCAGCTCCTGTGATTGAGAAAAAGGCAGCCTAACTTATCTTTCCTCGATCATTCGATGACTCGCGCATGTGCGCCTCGATCGTCCTTTCTCCATGAACTTTGAGCATTTTTTGTATATTGATTGACTAAGCCCCTTCGATGTTTCTGTTCCGGATCACCTTTTCGCCACACTTTTCTCTGTCCAAGCGCCCGTCTCAAGACCAAGACAATTCGAATCGTGCGTTTCCCTCCGTTGTTATCGCAGCAGCAGCGCTCGGGCTGGTCTCGTGCGAGCGTGCTTCGACGATCTTGGAGGAGCGCCCGCTGTCTGAATCGGAGAAGCAGTTCCGGATCGACGTGAGTGATGCCCAGCGCTTTCGAGAAAGTCGAGGCGAGCACGCGGATGATTCACACGGTACCCCTGGGCTGAGTTTCACAACACCGGATGGCTGGACACAAAAGACCGGAGCCGCGATGCGTGATCTGGACTTCTCCTTCGGTCCCAATGGAGAGGGCGAGTGCTATCTAGCTCGCCTCCCCGGCGCGGGTGGCGGGCTGGCTGCCAATGTGAATCGCTGGCGCAAACAGATGGGCGTTGATCCGCTCACCGACGAGCAAATTCAGGCTCTGCCGACTCGCTCTCTCTTCGGTCAGCCCGCCCGCTTTATCGAAGCAGAAGGCTCCTTCTCCCCTGGGATGGGCAGTACGGAGACTTTTGCTGGGTATCGTCTCATGGGTTTAATTCTTGCGTCTGATGATGGAGCGGTCTTCGTGAAGATGACTGGTCCTGGAGATCTGGTGGAGCAAAATAAGGCTGCCTTCGAGCAGTTCATCTCCTCCCTCGGCGTCAAGATGCCCTGATCCTTTTTTCTACCATGGCAAGAAATCCCATCGACTGGTCGCCGAAAAACTGGCTGCGCCTGCTCTACGACTTTTTTTCCTCATTCAAGCTCGCAACCGCGATCCTGATCTTCATCACTTTGGTGACGCTACTGGGGACTCTCGGACAGGTGGATCATGGTCTCCATGCGGCGAAGGAGAAGTATTTTCACTCTTTCTATTTCGTCGAGCGCTTTGGTCCTGTTCCCGTGGTTCTCCCCGGCGGGCTTTTGCTGATGATCCTGCTTTTTATCAACATGGTGGTCGGTGCGATCATCCGTGTCAAAAAGCGATGGAAGGGAGTCGGGCTTCTGATCTCGCACCTAGGCATTCTGATGCTGCTCGTGGGTGGTTTTGTGACGTGGGCATTCTCGACCGACGGCTTCATGGCTCTGTATCCTGGCATGTCAAGTGACCGGGTGGAAAGCTATCGCGACTGGCAGATCGAGATCGTACCTATAACGGCGGAAGGGAAGGGGGAGAAAGCGTGGATTTACCCTTCACGACAGTTCGAATCGCTGCGTCCGGGTGAGGAAAGAACTCTGGACGCCTCTGAGCTACCTTTTGCAGTCGTGGTGAGTGACTATTCCAAAAATACTCATCCGATCCCGATTTCCGCTCCGATGGCGAGTCAGGTCCAAGCTCCGGAGGTCAACGGATATAAACTAGCTGTGAATACCCCTTCCAAAGAAGCGGAGCAGAATCTGCCCGGCTGTTATCTCACGATTCAGCCGCGCAAGGGAGGTGATTCCATCCGTGCGATTCTATGGGCCGCTTCCTACCGCTTCGATCCGAAGGAGAAGTCCATGCCTTTCACTTTCACTGTTGATAATCAGCTCTATGCTGCCTTGCTGAGCAAGAAGTCGTGGACGGTGCCTTTCACGGTCAAGTTGGATCGATTCGACTTCTCTCGGCATCCAGGGGTGATGATGGCACGTAGCTATGAAAGCCTCATCACGCGATCCCAGGGCGATCATACCGACACGCAGGTCGAAATTAAGATGAACGAACCCATGCGCTATGCGGGTTTCACTTTCTTCCAAGAGTCCTTCGGGCCTGCGGGCGCTCAGCCTGGGGATGAAATGTTCTCGCAGTTTGCCGTGGCGAATAACCCCGCTGATCAGTGGCCGCTCTACGCACTAATCGTCGTAGCTTTCGGGCTGTCTCTCCACTTCCTTCTCATGCTATTTCAATTCATCGTGCGGTCTCGCCACAAGACGCCGCCCACCCCATTTACGTCATGAAGACACGATCCCTGATCACCCCGATCCTTGCTCTGGTTTCATTCCCCGCATTTCTCTTCGGAGGAATGGAGGCACCCAAAACCACCTTGGAGAGCTACACGCCTTGGCAGGATGACACGGTTAAAACCTTCGAGAATATCCTCGTTCAGCAGGACGGGAGAGTAAAGCCGATCAATACGGTCGCACGTTTCACGCTGCTCCAGTTCCTAGGAAAGTCCAAGGTCTGGTTCCAGACGGAAAGCGGCGAATCCTATCGTGTTGATTACGCGGCTTGGTTACTAGACGTGCTCTTCCGTCCTCAGATCGCCAATCAATTACCAGTTTTCGTCGTCGATGATTCAGAGGTGGTGGTTCAGATCGGGGTGTCGCCGAAGTCAAAACGAGATCGATATTCCTATAACGAGCTTCTCAAGGGGCGATCAAAGCTGGCCGAACTCGGAGCAGAGTTTGAGGCGAAAGAGAAGAAATACCGCGATAGCGAAAAGGATCCGCAATATGAACTCGAGCGTGTCGAGGGAATGATTCTGACGCTTGCCCGAAACGTCAGCTCGTATGAATACTTGATCGGGCAGTTCGGATTCGCTCGGACGGGGGAAGCAATGGTCAATGAAGGAATGCTCCCACCCGAGATGGTGGAGCTATCTCGTCGACTCAACATGGTGGATATGGTGGACAAGATGCCTGAGATGACGACTGCTCAGCTAAGTCAACTCATACGGCAGGCACCGGGTGAGAGCGAGGATGAAAAGAGGTTCTCTGCTGCTCTTCGTCTATTTTTCTTCCAAGCTAGTTCCGCTCAAGGGATCCATCTCTTTCCTCCTCGTGATTCTGATCAGGAGGAGTGGCTCTCAGGAGGCGATCTTCTCTTCGCGGGTCTGGCTTCGAAAAAGGATAGGGAGTGGACTCGTGAGCAACTTGTCAAAATTCAGGCCTTGACCCAAGCACTGAAGGAAGGAGAGAAAGATTTTAATACGGCGCTTCACACCTTCTCAGACCAGCAACATTCCGCCGCTGCCGCTCTGGGCGAGGGCACGCACTCCCAGATGGAGATTCGTCTCTATCGCGGGCAATGGTTCATCAATGCCCTCTACTGCTTCATTCTCGCATTCCTGTTGATGGCCTTCAGTTGGATGACTCCAGGCACGAAGGTTGGGAGGCTGCTGACTTTTGGGGCTGCGATTCTGACACTCTTGGGATTCGCTCTCGATGTGTACGGCATCACTCTGCGCTGTATTATTCGCCAGCGTCCACCGATCACGAATTTGTATGATACGGTCCTCTTTATCTCAGCCATCGCAGTGCTGCTGGGACTGTTCATCGAATATGCCACGAGGATGGGAGTGGGACTGTTGGTCGCTGTTCTCTCGGGCGTTCTTGGCATGTTTTTGTCTCTGAAATATGAGGCCAAAGAAGCCTCTGACACGATCAATCAACTCCAAGCGGTGCTGGACACGAACTTCTGGCTCGCAACGCATGTAACTGTGATTAATATCGGATATGCAGCAGGCTTAGTCGCTGCTGTGATCGGGATTTTGTATTTGTCGGGTCGCTTTGCGGGACTCTGGATGCGACGAGAAAATCCAGATTTCTACCGTTCTTTGACTCGAATGAACTATGGAGTGATCTGTTTTTGCCTATTCTTCTCCTTCGCCGGAACGGTACTCGGAGGAATATGGGCGAATTACAGTTGGGGGCGTTTCTGGGGATGGGATCCAAAGGAAAATGGTGCCCTCATGATTTGTCTCTGGACGCTAGTGATTCTTCACGGACGCAAGGCAGGGTGGATTCGTGAGATCGGTCTGCATGTGAACGCCATTATGCTTGCGATTTTCACCACCTTCAGTTGGTGGGGGGTGAATAATTTGGGAGTCGGGCTTCACAGTTACGGATTCACCGAAGGAGTGTGGGGGGCTCTCTACGCTTCATGGGCTGTCATGGCCGTGTTTATGCTGATGGGGATTCCGATCTGGCTCCACGATACGAAGGAACGTCAGGAGAAGAAGTTGAAGTCTCATGTAGGGAAGGAAGCTCACGCCTGATCGAGCGGAAGAGTCGATGCAGATATAGGAAAGGGATGGCCCAATCCGAAGTGTAATTTTGCCTCTTTCACTGGACAAGAGTGAGAAACAGTTGGACTTCTGCAGTCATGCAAACACTGCCTTTTCGAGTGTGCACTCCCATTTGGAGAAGGACGAAGATGGGGACGACCTTTTTACTCGCCCTCGTTTCCATTGTATGCCTAGGGAACACGAGTCGTGCGGAGAAGGAACTCCTACAGGAGAGTTACCGCGCCGAAGTGACAAAGCTGGCGGAAAACCCTGCGATCCAGTCAGCATTTCAGCATATTCAGGAGATTGATGCGGCATCAGTAGAAGAATTGATCACTTTGACGCAGATTCCTGCTCCTCCGTTTCAGGAAGCCGAACGTGGGAAAGCCTATCGCAAGCTCCTAGAGGGAACTGGAGCGGATCAGATCAGCACCGATTCTGTGGGTAATGTCATTGCCATACGTAAGGGCACGAAAGGAGATCGTGTGATCGTCCTGTCGGCTCATCTCGATACGGTCTTTCCCGAAGGAACGGATGTGACCGTAAAGCGGGAGAAAGATCGTCTGCTGGCTCCGGGAATTGCGGATGATACACGTGGACTAATTCTGGTTCTCAATGTGTTGCGAGCGATGAATTATGCGAAAATTCGGACGGAAGCTGACGTCTGGTTCGTGGCGACGGTCGGCGAAGAAGGCTTGGGCGATTTACGTGGGGTAAAGCATCTGTTTAAAGAGCACGGGACGAAGATTAGCGGCTTCATTACAGTCGATGGGGGCGGAGACTCCGGGATGACCAGTAGTGCGATTGGATCGCGCCGATATCGCGTCACCTTCTCCGGTCCCGGAGGGCATTCTTGGGCAGCTTTTGGCACAGTGAATCCCGCCCATGCGCTGGGCAGGGCCATCGACTTGTTTACGAAAGAGGCGATAGATTACACCGGGAGCGGGGAGAGAACTTCCTTTAACGTCGGGCGTATCGGAGGTGGAACATCCGTGAACTCGATCCCTTTCGAGAGTTGGATGGAGATCGATATGCGCTCCGTTAGTGCGGAAAGGCTAAAAGGGATTGATGAAATCCTGCACTCTACTGTGAACCAGGCGCTTAGTGAGATGAATCAGGAGCGCAAGCGAGGAGACGAACTAAAAGTCTCGCTCGATCTCGTCGGCGACCGGCCTTCGGGACAGATTCCTGTCTCTGCTTCACTGGTGCAACGCTCCATGGCAGCGATTACCTATTTCGGACTCGAGCCAAAATTCGATACCGGATCGACAGATGCCAATATTCCAATCTCGATGGGTATCCCCGGGATCCGCATCGGTGGTGGAGGCCGTAGTGGCGGCTCTCATTCGCTGAGCGAATGGTGGTCGAATGACAATGGACATCTCGGGATTCAGAGAACTCTGCTCACCGTCGTGGCCGAGGCAGGGCTGGCTTCTGAGCCGTGAGCGTAGTTCTCTCAGCCGATCTGTTCATCTCAAGAACCTTTCGATCAAACGAAAGAGATCTCAGTCCTCCTCTGGATGGGCTTCAAATATCGCGATTTCGAAGCGGTTTGCTAATCGGATAGATTTCCTGTAACTCTTTTATGTAAAGGTTATAATGAGGAAGCCAACTGCCGGACTCGAACCGGCGACCGGCTGATTACAAATCAGCTGCTCTACCAACTGAGCTAAGTTGGCACGATTGCCCTTGAGGGGTGGTGCGAGGCGGACTTTAGTCGCAGACGATGAAAGCTGCAAGGATTGCTTTGAAGAAAATGACAGGTCGATGTGTGAGACGGATTTCCAGACGAATCACTCGTGTCGCAGAGCTTCGACAGGATTCATTCCCGCTGCGCGAAAGGCAGGATAGATGCCGAACAGGATTCCTGTGATCACGGAGATGGAGAAGGCCAGAACCGGTGCCCAAAGCTGTATGATGGTCATCATGTTAGCAAAGTGAGTGATCAGAATGGGAATGCTCAGCCCGAGAGCGACGCCGATCAGGCCACCCGTTCCGGAGAGAATAACGGTTTCGATCAAAAATTGGATGACGATGTCCTTTCTTTTCGCTCCGAGCGCTCTGCGGATTCCTATCTCGCGAGTGCGCTCGGTCACGGTCGCCAGCATGATGTTCATGATCCCGATGCCTCCGACGATCAGGGAGATCGCAGCGATAGAACCGAGCACGATATTGAAAATCTGCTTTGTTCTCTCAGCTCGGCGTAGCAGATCGAGCGGAACGAGCATGGTAAAGTCTCCTGTCTTGTGATTCCGCTCCAGAATGTGCCGAATTGCCCCAGCAGCGGCCATCACGTGAGCTGGATCATCAATTCTTACGGTCACTTCATGAAACTGAACTTTTTCAGCTTCGAAGCTGCCGGAGCGTCGTTTGTAATTGATCTCTCCGAATCTGTCATTCAGCGTGGTGAGCGGTAGCATCATTTCCATTCCATCGCTGGCATCTCCAGAACCTGCTGCACTGCTCGATGACTTGTCCGAGCTACTGGCCGGATTATCTTGGATCACGCCGATGACTCGAAAAAACTGAGAGGTGATACGAACAGTCCGTCCGAGTGGTTCGTCGAGAGGAAACAAGCGTCGCGAAAGACTTTTCGACAGCACGCAAACCGGTGAGCGATCTGTCATTTCCAATTCCGAGAAATATCGGCCACGTAGGATCGCCCGGTTTCGCATCTCAGGAAACCAAGGGACTGTCCCGAGGGCAACGCCATCTACAAATCGATCTCCTCCCCAAACGAAATCTTTTCGTTCGCGTGCGGGGGTGACGACCATGACGCCGGGGACGGTTGCCTGAATCTGGGAGATGTCTTGATATGTGAGGCCATATTCGAGCACGAAAGAGCGATCCTGCTCTTCCATTGTGGTCTTGTAAGTGGGTTTAGTGGAGCGAAGGATTACGTTTTGACTGCCTAGCTCCTTGATCTGCTGCTGCGCTTCGTAACTTGCCCCTTCGCCGATAGCGAGCATTGCAATCACCGAACTGACCCCGAATACAATGCCCATCGCTGTGAGTAGGGAACGAAGGCGATGCATCCACAGGCTTTTTAGACCGAGAATGACGCTTCGTTTGAGTCCGAACAAGGTCAGTCCACCGAAGGGCTTTCTAGCTGTCATGAAGCGGAGGACTCCTTTCGTCCGGTATCGAGAGCTACGGAACCGTCCTTCAGTCGGATAGTCCGATTCGTGCGCTGAGCCATGCTCTCATCGTGCGTGATGAGGATCAGCGTCTTTCCCTCCGCATTCAGTCCATCGAAGATTTCTAATATATCTCGGCCAGATTTCGAGTCGAGATTTCCTGTCGCTTCGTCAGCTAGGATGACCGCAGGATCGTTTGAGAGCGAGCGGGCGATCGCAACACGCTGTTGCTGTCCGCCAGAGAGTTCAGTCGGTCGGTGATCGAGTCGCTTGCCCAATCCGACGCGATTGGCGAGTTCGATGGCAATCTCGCGACTTTCTTTTTCCGAAACGCCCTGGTAGTACAGCGGGACTTCAATATTCTCCACGACGGTGAGTTGCTGGATGAGATTGTAGCTCTGAAAAATGAAGCCGAGCTTTTTTCCTCGGACTCGTGAGAGTTCGTCATCGGATAAATGAGAGACGTCGATGCCGTCGAGCAGATAGGTACCGATCGTAGGCTGATCCAGACAGCCCAGGATATTGAGCATGGTAGACTTCCCACATCCAGACGGTCCCAGAATGGAGATGTAGTCGCCGGGATAGATCGCCAGATCGATGCCGTGAAGGGCTTTTACCAAGGTATCACCCATCTGGTAGTGTTTCTCGACACCACACAATTCGATGACGGGATGAAGTCCCTCCTGAGTCGATACAACTGAAGGAGGCGGAGGAATCACGCCCGTCGCCTGATCGATCTCAGTGTTAGAGGTTGGAAGCGACTTTCCCACTGTCGTCAGACGAAGCGTCTTTTTTCGGATGAACTTTGGGAGCGGGCGTATCCTTTTTTTCTGCTTTCGCTACCCGAGTCTTGTCGGAATGAGATGACTCATAGTCTTCTGGCATTTTCAGCAGAACTTGATCGCCCGCGTCCAGTCCCTCCATCAGTTCGACGTATTCGCTGTTGTGAGATCCGATTTTCACTGGGCGACGTTCGTACCCGTTCATCGTCTTTCGGAAGACGAAACGCTCATTGTTCTCGACAAAGACGGACTGAACGGGGACGAAGGTGATATCGGCGAGCTGATCCACGATGATTTCTACCTTCGCGTTCATCCCAGGCTTAAGAAATTCATGGGAACCATCGATTTCCACCGTGACGGGATACACCTTCAGGGAGGGATTAAAGCGAGATGCATTGGAATCTGGTAGAACGGCGACCTTAGTAATCCGTCCTTCCAGAGTCATATCAGGAACCGATTCCGCAGTGATCAGAACTTTCTGTCCGATCTTGATCTTCTTAATCTGGGACTCGTGAATCTTCACGTCCACTCCCAGTTTTGACATATCGGGGATCACGAAGATCGGCTGCCCGGTGCGCAGGGTCGAACCGACGGTGATCGCATCATAGGCACGATTCGTATACATATCACCACCAGATCCTCCATAGGCGACCAAGCCCATCTGGCTGGCTCGGATCGTGCATCCGGCGAGTTGCTCTTCCAGATTCTCCCGCTTTTTCAGTTCCAACTCATACCGGCGCTTGACGGTGCGGTATCTGGCATAGACCTGTGACATCGTAGCCAGTTTCGCACGCTTCGTGCGGATGAGGGAAAGTAGAGCTTCCTCATACAGAGAGAGCATCTTTTCCGCTTCTTTTGGAAACTCATAATCTTGGAAGAGTTTGAGTTCTGTCTCGCTGCGCTGAAGAGCCAGACGAGATTTATCGAGTCCCAGCATCTCGTTTTCTAAATTCTCCTTCGTGATGAAATTGCGTTCATGGAGGCGTTTGGCTCCCTCGACAGATTCTTCCACCACTGACAGTTCCGTGGAGGCAACCAAGGCTTCGTCCCGCATGCGGCGCACCGTTTGCTCGGCTTCACCATCTCCGAGAACGCCTTCTTTCAGATAGCCGGCGAAATCGACATTCGACGCTAGGCTATCGCTCGCTACCAAGGCGAAGGAGGCGATGTTCGCATCTTCGTCCGCTACGGTTTTGTCACTCTGACGTCCGGTCTCGAAGGCTTTGGTGATCAGGGATGTCGCTTCTTTTTCGTACGAGGCGAGCGAGTCATTGTCGTAGGGGAGTCCCAATTTTTTCAGGGTAGCTACAGCGGCCGTTGCTCCGACGTATTTCTGAAAGTCCAGCAGGGCAAAACGGAGTTTTTGTCTGGCAGCTTTGATCTCACTGAGTGACTCACTCTCCTTGATCTCGATGTCCTGCTTTGCTTCTGCGAACGAGGCATCCGTCTGCTGAAATTGAACGTCGTGATCCACGATCGCTTCTTCCAATTCTGACTGATCGAGACGAGCGAGGACCTTGCCTTCCTTCACGTCTTTCTCGGTGACGTTGTATCCTTCCTCAATGATTTCCAAAATCTTCACGCCTCCCGGCAGTTTTACATCATTCTTGAATTCTGCATTATTGAGTGCGGTGATACTCCCTCCCTCTAACACATCGATGGTGAGGTCACCCTGTTGGGCGGTGGCAAAGGGCAGTGTCTGCTCCGGATTTTTTCCTCCCGAGAACAGCCATACACTCAGCCCAGCCACAAGCCCGATAATCAGCGTCGCTGAAATAATTCGCTTCTTCATGATAAGGTTGGGGAAAGTATCCGGCGAGCCAGATTGCCCTTCCCAGAATCGACTTCATAAACTATACCGGAAGCTTACCCGTCGCCAAAGGCGCAAGCACGCCACACGGGAATCGGTACCCTGACGACGATGATGAGAGCGAAAAGTGGTGTAAGAATCTCGGAATCGATGGCTTCAACGGGCCATCCCACGGGGGTGGGGGAAACGACGGCTGGATCGAGATTTGACAGAGTCCGAGGTCGCGATGAAGGGCGATCTCGAGGACAATTTCACTGATCTTCGCACCTATCGAATGCCCCGTGTATCGACAACTCGTTCTGGGAAGGTAGCACAGACAATCCTGTCTGTGGAAGCTACCCCTAGAGCCATCTCACCCTTTCTCCACCTTACCCTGCCAAGGCATTCGATTTCCGCACGGGCAAGTGCTTCAGCGCTTTCGCAAGGGCATTTTCTACAGTGAGTCCGTGTTTTCTCATCAGGACGTCGGGAGTCCCGTGCTCGATGAACTGGTCGGGCCACCCGATTCTCTCAACCGGACAGACGATGCCTACGTCGTTCAGGTGCTCGACGAGGGCAGAACCGAATCCGTTCATCAGTACTGCATCCTCGAAGCTGAGCAGCAGGCTGCATTTACGAGCGAATCGCTCGATACATTCTGTATCGAGAGGCTTGATCCAGCGGGCGTTAATCAGAGCGACGGAGTAGCCAAGTTCGACAAGCCGATCGCGTGTTTTCTCTGCTAGGCTAAACATTCCGCCGAGGGAGAACAGCGCGATATCGTCGCCGTCTGTCACCACTTCGGCTTTGCCGATCTCGAGAAGTTGCGGTTCGTCCTTGGGGAGCGCTCCCGTGCCAATCCCTCGAGGATAACGAATGGCGGAGGGCCCATCATCATGATTGGCCATGGTCCAGAGCATGTCGATAAACTCTTCTTCGTCCTTCGGCTGCATGAAGATCCAGTTGGGGACGTGGCGGAGATAGCCGACATCGAAAAGGCCGTGGTGCGTCGGGCCGTCGTCACCGCTGAGACCAGCGCGGTCCATGCACAGGCGCACAGGCAGATTCTGGATGCCGATGTCGTGGATCGCCATGTCGTAGGCCCGTTGGAAAAAAGTGGAGTAGATCGCGAGAAAAGGGCGCAATCCCTGAGTGGCTTGGCCACAGGCGAAGAGAGCGGCGTGTTCTTCGGCGATTCCGACGTCAAAGTAGCGTTGCGGAACTGCTTTTTGGAATTCTAGGAGTCCCGTACCACTGGGCATAGCCGCTGTGATGGCAGTAAGACGGGGGTCAGTCTGTGAGAAGCGTGTGAGATAGGCTCCGAGAAGTTGGGAGTAGGTGGGGCTAGAGCTGGGAGGTGTTTCGCCCGTCTCGGTTTTGTAGGGGCCGAGTCCGTGGAATTTCATCGGATTAGCCTTGGCTGGCTCGTATCCGCGACCTTTTTCCGTGATGATGTGGAGAATCACGGGTGCATCGAGTTCTTTCAGAAACTCGAAGGTTCGGACCAGCAAGCCGACGTCGTGTCCGTCAATGGGGCCGTAGTAACGCATCCCGAATTTTTCGAAAAGTACGTTCGGAAAGAGGAGGTTTTTCGCCCCGATTTCGACTCGTCCCGCAATATCTCGGACGGATTTCCCTATGGTTCTTTCGACAAAGCTGGCTGCCTTATCACGGATATGGTCGAAGGCGGAACTGGTCTGAAGGGCGTGAAAGTAGCGAGCGATGGCTCCGACATTGCGATCGATAGACCATTCGTTATCATTTAGCACGAGAATGAAGCGCTTGGTGGTTTCGGCGATATTGTTGAGAGCTTCGAAGGTTGTTCCGCAGGTGAAGGCGGCATCTCCGGCGACAGCGATGACGTGCTCCTTGCCACCGAGAAGATCGCGAGCGGCAGCCATCCCTAGAGCGGCGGATACGGCAGTACCTGCGTGACCAGCACCGTAGCAGTCGTGCTCGCTCTCGCTACGCAGAAGGAATCCGTTCAGCCCTTCGTAGGTGCGCAGGGTGTGGATGCGATCCCAGCGTCCGGTCAGCATCTTGTGGACGTAGCCCTGATGACTAACATCGAAGATAAACTTGTCTGCCGGAGTCTGAAAGACACGATGCAGGGCGATGGTCAGCTCCACGACACCGAGGTTCGGTCCCAAATGGCCACCAGTATTCGAGAGGCTGCGGATCAGAGTACGACGTATATTCTCTGCCAGCTTGGGCAAGTCCTCCAAAGGCAGTTTTTTGAGATCCGCCCCGTTATCGATTCGGGGGAGTTGATCCGTGGGAGTATCGTAAAAGTCAGAACAGTTCTCCATCATTCTTCGCGATACCGGATTGAGCGGAGGCATCGTCCGTTTCCTGATCGAATGGCTCGGGCACAGTTTCGCCGTTGCGCTTTCTCCGAAGGATTTCGATCCGACCCTGTGCTGCATCGAGATTCTCGATGCAGATGCGGTGAAGCCGCTCTCCATCTTCGTACTTGCGGATAAGATCAGCTAGGGGGATTTGATCCGATTCCATCTCACGCACGAGTTCTTCTAGTTGCTGCAAAGCATCCTCGAAGGGAATCGTTTCGGTGGAATGTGGAGTTTTAGAAATGGCTTTGGCCATGGATCAGTGAATATCAATACGGCTCGTTTGAGCACGTCTTACTCGTGCCCCCGGAAAGGCATTCCTTCAAGCCTTTTTGATTAAGATCGTTCGTTTAAAAATCAGACTTGTTTCTTGAGGGAGAAAACGAGAAAATCTGCGAGATGACCTATTTGTCCCTTTCGATGCAGAGAGTTAAAGGCGCTCTGCTGAAGAATGCAGCCTACGCCTTCATTATCAGTGCAAGTATTTTTGCGAAGTCTGTTCGTGCCGAGGAGTCCTCGCTGAGGCTTCCGCCCGGGGTTCAGGTCGAGCGAGATATTTCCTATATTCCGGGGGGTGATCCGGCACAGAAGCTGGATATCTATCGGGCGAAGGCGAGCACGAATGGGATTTCACCCCTCATCGTTTATATCCACGGTGGAGGATGGATGGGAGGGAGCAAGTCACATTGTCCTTACGTCGGGATGGTCGCTCGAGGCTATGTCGTGGCCAGTGTGGAATATCGCTTCAGTCAGGTGGCGACCTTTCCTGCACAGATTCAGGACTGTCAGGCGGCGATCCGCTGGCTGCGTGTGAATCGAGAGAAATACGGGATCGATCCGGATCACATCGGGGGCATCGGAGAATCTGCGGGAGGTCATCTGAGTGCTCTGCTGGGGACGACGGGAGGGAAGGGTGTCTTTTCACCCATTGGAGAGCATACAGATCAATCGGATCGCGTGCAGGCCGTCTGCGATGTTTTTGGTCTCATGGATTTCACCACCATCATCCAGCAGGCGGCGGACGATAAAGACGTTCGCAATATTATCGAGTTCAATACTCCGAAAGATCCCTGCTCGCTGTTGCTCGGTAAACATCTGGATCGTGGTGAGGCGAGTCGTGCTGCGAGTCCGATTTTTTACGTCGAGAAAGGCGATCCACCTTTTCTGATTCTGCATGGCACGCACGATATCGTCGTACCGTATGCCCAGAGCGTCGAGTTCGCGAAAGTGCTGCGTGAGAAAGATGTTCCTGTGTGGCTACAGACCTTGCCGGGAGCGAATCACGGTGGCCCTGCTTTTGTCAGACCAGAGATTCGGCAGTTGGTCGAGAACTTTTTTGCCAAGTTTCTTCAGAACAAGGATGTCGAAATCCAACTGGTGCAGAAATCAAAGTTTCACGAGGAGAAGGCTCCGTAGATTACGCCTGACCTCGAAACACTTTCTCCAGATATTCTGAGAATCCAGTGGTGAAAAACTCCTCGTCAGATCCCGCTTTTTCGTGTCGATAGATGGATGGACTGTGACCTAGGGAGATCAAATAACGCCAGTCTTTAGTTTCTCCAAATCGGATCCAAGGGTGCCCGGAGATGCAGAGATCGTCGATGTATTCCCACTGAGCGAGAGGCAGCACTGGCCACAGCCCACCCCGCGCTGCTTCCAGTCCGTCGGATTGGAGGAGAAAAGAGCGGATCGTCACGGGGATCATCGCATGCTCTGACTCCCAAGTGTTTAGTGTCTCGGGAGTGAGAGCCGGGAAGAAAGATGCATCAATCTTTCCAGCGCGCGCTTCGGGAGCTTCTGTTAAGCGAATGATTTGTGCTTTCCAGTCGGGTGACATTCGAAGACTGCGATCCGAAGGCCGCGATTCTGAGCTTACTCGAAAGTGTGAACGGCCAAGCCGGATTTCAGTTTCGGCTCAAACCAAGTGGACTTGGGCGGCATGATCTGACCAGCGTCGGCTATGTCGATAAGCTGCTGCACGGTCGTGGGAAACATGGAGAAGGCGACAGCTCCGTCCCCGGAGTTCACACGCTTTTCCAGTTCCGCTGTGCCACGAATTCCTCCGACGAAGTCGATGCGCTTGTCCACGCGCGGGTCACCGATTCCGAGGAGGGGAGTGAGGACGTGGTCTTGGAGGAAGGATACGTCCAGCCGCTCGATGGGGTCTGCTGAGGTCGATACATCCCACTCCAGAGTGTGCCATTGTCCGTCCAGATAGATGCAGGCGCTGCCCGATCCAGTGGGCGTCTTTCGACCGTCTGAGCTGAGGCGGAAGAGAGAGGCAAGTTTCGCCAAAAACTCTGCTGAAGTCATTCCGTTCAGATCCTTCACGATCCGATTGTAGGGCAGGATGTGGAGCTGACTGGCGGGAAACATGACGGCGAGGAACCAATTGTATTCTTCGGTGCCGTCGTGATCAGGGTTGGCCTCGCGGCGTTCACGCCCCACGCGGGCTGCGCTGGCGCTGCGATGATGGCCGTCGGCGACGTAAGAGAGCGGCACGTCTCCGAGTGCAGTGAGCACGGAGCTGGCTTCGCTTTCGGTCACCCGCCATACGGTGTGCGAGACTCCGACTTCATCGACGAAATCAGCGACAGCCGGGTGAGCATCTGTCCAGGCTGCGACGAAGGCGTCGATCGATGCGACATCTTTATAAGTGAGGAAAACCGGTCCAGTTTGAGCACCGAGGACATCGGTGAGTCGAGTGCGGTCATCTTCCTTGTCCTTCCGCGTTTTTTCATGTTTGCGGATCAGATCGTTCTCGTAGTCCTCGATATGGCAGGTAAGCACGATGCCGGTCTGCGAACGGCCGTCCATGATCTGACGGTATAGATAGATGCAAGGGATAGGTTCGCGGACGAAATCTCCTTGGCGCTGCATTTTTTCGAAATTGCTCTTCGCATGGGCATAAACCTCGTCGCTATAAGGATCGGTGCTTGGTGGCAGTTCTAACTCTGCCCGCTCGACTCGCAGGAAGCTGTGTGGTTTGCCCTCGGCGATGGCGCGGGCTTCCTCCGTGTTGACGACATCATACGGAACGGAGGCGATTTCGGGGGCGAGTCCCGGTGCTGGGACGAGTGCGGAAAAGGCTTTAACTCTCATGGAAACAGAAGACCCGGACGTTCCTGTCCGGGTGAGAGATACTGCTACACGCGCCAGACTAGATCACAACTGGGAATCCGAGCTGATCAGAAAGATTGGGTGGATTTTCCATTCGATTCCAGGCATCGGGAGGAAGGATCTCAGCTTTCTCTCTCGACTCGCGCCTGCGAGACGCGCATCCGCGCTGCGTCTGCGAAGCGATCATCCAGCCAGTCGAGGTGCGTGGTGGCGATAAGTTTTTGGGAAGCCAGAGGCCAGTACGCCATCAGCGCGTTCCGCCTGTCCGGATCGAGTTCGCCGAAGATGTCGTCGATCAGGATTACGGGTGGTTCGGGCCTGGATTGCAGAAAGAGATTCGCCTGTCCTAGCTTCAGGGCCAGGGCTACGGTTCGCTGCTGGCCTTCGCTGGCGAATTTAGCGGCTGGTTTATCATTGAGGGAGAGCAGCAGATCGTCGCGATGGGGGCCAGAGACGGTGACGCGACGACGTAGTTCCTCGTCTCGGCGGGCGTTGAGAGTGGTGAAAAGGTCATCATTGTCACCGCTGGCGGATTCATAGGTAATGTGCAGATTCTCCTCGCTGCTTGCGATTTCCTTCTGCCCTCGTTCGGCCAAAGGGGCAAGACTCTCGACGAGCAAGCGACGACATTGTGTCAGAATCCGAGCGTTCTCGTCCAGAATGTGGGTGTAGGCATCAATCTGAGGCCACGGAGGTCGAGCGTCGCGCTTTAGGAGAAAATTCCGAGAGCGAAGGGCTTTTTCATAGCTCTTGAGAGCCTCCCGATAGCCGGGAAAGAGCTGGGATGCCATGAAGTCGAGAAAGCGTCGCCTTTGTTCTCCGCTCCCGCGCACTAGACTGAGATCTTCATTTGACATCCAGACGACGAGCGCGCTGTGTCGCAGGTAGTCGGTGGCACTGCGCTGTGATTCTCCATCAACGCTGAGTTTGCGCCCATTTTCTGCATAGTGGAATCGCAGGGAATTCGTCTCTTTTCCTTCCAGCGATCCAGCGATGCCAAAGGTGTTCTGAGAGAATTGCGCACATTCCCCTAGGGCAGTGGCACGGGGACTCTGTAGGCGCAGCAGAATGCAGGCCGCTTCCAGCAGAGATGTTTTGCCCTGAGCGTTACTGCCATGAAAGAGGACGACCCCCTGCGGAATCTCTAGGCGAAGGGAATCAAAGCATCGGAATCGGCTGAGGAGTAGCGAACGGAGCATCATGCGCTTTGCACAATCAAGCCCCGGTGAAGGGAGACGCAAGGAGCATCCTCCCGATTCGAGCGTTTCCTGTCGATCTGGTTTATTTCCAAGATGGCGGTAGATCGGGAACGGTCTCGCTAACGATCTCCAAAATGTTCTTTCGCTCGGAGGAACTGAGATGCGAGAATTGTGCCCACTTGTCAGGCTCCGTCAGAATTCCGTGCAGTTGATCGAGAATGCGTGTGCGGATCTCAGTGGGTAACTGTTGGAAGGCTTCGGAATAGATCAGGTAACTGCAGCGATACTTCATCATTCTTTCGTAGAGGCGGAAATCACGTAAGGATTTCCCCTTTTTGCTCTTGATTGCCTTTTTTGCGAAGGCGTCTTGAAATGCTTCTCCGCCCTCAATGCCGCCGGGCAAAGCGACCTCATCCACAAAGAGCATTTCGTTCAATACCCGGGTCGCCAGTCGGTCCAGAATCTTCGCGTTGGAATCGGATAGAGGAACATCGTTCCCTTCTCCGAAGGCTTTTCGCATCTCAGCCTGTCGCTTCAGAGTTTCACGCGTTGTCAGGTTCGCCTCTACGAGCATGTTATGGACGGCTACCTGGTGTTCCAGCACCATGAGCGCGAGCACGTCACTCTGTCCTCCATTAAGATACGGCTTGGTAGGGAAAACTCCGTCGAGGGTTTTCAGGTTCCCTTCAGCCAAGCGACGGACTTCGATACTACTCCCATCGGCAGACTCCTCTGCAACAGAATTCCCCATGTGCTCGCGTCCTTCGACGTGTCCCGTCACATACCACCCTCCCCAACGCTCCTCGATCGGGGTGCTATGGCGAACGTGAAAACTCCCGGCTTCGAAGATCGGCATCCCCGTGGTCGCGACGTGAACCGAGCGAGCCATGACTCCGGGTAGATCGTGATTCGATGATCCTGCATGACAATTCAGACAGGTTTGGTCGCGATTTAGAACAGGCGGTTCGCCCTGCTTGTGAGTAGTAAGGCCAACGAGATGAAACACCAACCCCAGCTTAGGGTCAAAACTGGCGACCTCAATTTCGCCGTCCTGAACCCATCCCAGATAAACGTTATCAGAAAAATAAATCGCCCGAGGTGTCTGAGGAGCGATATGTGGGTTTTGCGCGCTGGTCTTAGAATATACTAGAATCTGAGACTCGATCGGGATGTCCAGCTTTTTCAGTAATGCCACCAGAAGATCATGCGACGAGCCATTGCACAACTCGGGATCGTTCTTGGCCGTATTGAAGAGGCGAGTCACTCGGGTATCCGGCTTCATCCCTTCGAAGTGCGGGATGACCTTTTTCACTGGGTTCTGTCCAAAAGTTACCGAGGATATCAGGCCTAGGGCGAGAGCGAGAATCAAGGAAATCTCATCCCTAAGCAAACGAGAATTAAATTTTTTCATACTTCACGAAGATAGAGAAGTGTTTTTCGGAAAGAAAGATCCGCAATCTCGTACTCTCTGTTTCTACGTATTTATCTTGCTAATTTTTTCAAAATCGCATAGAACGATTCTCTGATGAGTGATTTGCCTTCCCCACCTCCGATGGAACCATACGTCCCAGATCCAAACTCGGTACCGCCGGGAAGCCAGAGCGATCTCCTCGGACGTGGAAAGCTTCCGATTGCAGATGAAAAAACTATGGGGATGCTCGCGCACATCCTAGGCGGAGTAACATCTTTTCTTGGACCGCTGATTATCTGGTTGATTAAGAAGGATGAGAGTCCCTTCGTGAATGATCAGGGGCGAGAGGCCTTGAATTTCCAGATTACGATAGGTCTGGCTGCGGTGGTGATGGTTGTTTTCGGCTTGATTGCTCAATTTATTCCTGTGGTCGGTCAGATAATCGGGTGTGTTTTCGCTCTCCTGTATCCCCTGCTATGGGTTACTGGACTGGTCTTCGGAATTATCGGAGGACTGGCGGCGAATAAAGGATTGGCATATCGCTATCCGTTTGCGGTGAGGCTGATCAGTTGATTGTGGCACGGGCGAAGCGAGGTACGGAAATTTTGATTTTCGACTGATTTCGACTATCATTCGCACTCGTGAAATTTTCTCGGAGTGGTCTTCTGGCTCTCAATCCACCTCAGCGGGCGGCAGCAGAGCAGATTGAGGGGCCTGTGCTCATCCTTGCAGGGGCGGGCACGGGTAAAACGCGTGTCATCACGACGCGGATTGCAGGGATGGTGTACAACGGAATCCCGGCGCAGCAGATTCTGGGACTGACTTTCACTAACAAAGCGGCGGGTGAAATGCGAGAGCGCGTCGCAACGATGATTCCGCAGGAGCAGGCGAAGGAGTTGACGCTCTCGACCTTTCACAGCCTCTGCGTGAGAATTCTGCGTAGTTGTATCGAGCGGCTCGGCTATAAATCGACCTTTACGATCTATACACAGAGCGACCAGATCGGTTTGCTGAGGCGTATTATCGTCCGAAAGACGGGGAAGGAGGAAAATCTCGATGCCAAGCTGGCCATATCATTGATCAGCAAAGCGAAGAATTCCGGAGAACCGCCGAGCGATTACCCGGATGCGTTGATTAACGAGGTGTATGAGACCTATCAGAAGGAATTGAAACTGCTGAACGCAGTCGATTTCGACGATCTTCTCATTCTCGCCGTGCGCGGATTGGAGACGGCTCCTGACATCCGCGCCGCGTGGCAGAGTCGCTACCGCTATATCATGGTAGATGAGTTTCAAGATACGAATCATCTCCAGATGCAATTGCTGCGCCTACTCGTCGGCCCGGAGCGGAATGTCTGCGTGGTCGGAGACGACGATCAGAGCATCTACGGATGGAGGGGGGCTGACATTACGAATATTCTCGAATTCGAGCGCCATTTCTCCAATCCTGTGATCATAAAGCTAGAGGAGAATTATCGCTCCAATAACGTCATTCTTCGCCTAGCGAACAGCCTGATTCGGCACAATGTGAACCGCCGAGAAAAGACGCTCTGGAGCAGCAAGGGTGAGGGTGAAAAAGTGCGATTGATCGCGATGCCTGACGCCGAGACAGAGGCTGACTGGGTGGTGGGCGAGCTGGTCGAGAGACATCGCATTCATCACTGCCCCTATGATGGGATGGCGATTCTTTTTCGGATGAATTCTCAATCTCGTGTAATGGAGGAAAAGCTGAGGGAGAATCAGATTCCCTATCGACTGATCGGAGGTCAGAGTTTCTACGAGCGTCGCGAGGTGAAGGATGTGCTCGCCTACCTAAACCTCTTTCTCAATCATGCGGATGACATCAGTCTCCTACGAGTAATCGCGGCTCCGCCTCGCGGGATCGGGGAGGGAACTGTGAGTCTGGCGACCCAGTACAGCATTGATCACAAGATCAATATTCACACAGCATTGGGAGAGCTAGACTTCTTGGGAGGACTCAGTACGCGGGCGCGTCAGTCTGTCATATCATTTCTCGAATTGATTGATCGCTACAGATCTGCGATCAGGAGTGGCTCACTGAATTACGCCGAGATGACGCGAGAGCTGCTCCGGGAGATCAACTACGAGTCGTTTCTCCGGAAGAATTGCAAGAATGATGCGGAATTCGATATGCGTCGTCAGAATGTGGCCGAACTCATCGAGGGGATGCAAATTCATCGCGAGCGCTCTGATCGTGGATTGCGTGGTTTTCTAGACAGTGTCGCTCTGATGCAGGATCGCGAGGACAAAAAAGAGGATGAAGGCCAAGGGGTCTCGCTGATCACTATGCATGCGGCCAAGGGGCTGGAGTTTCCTATATGCCACATTATCGGACTGGAGGAAGGTATTTTGCCGCACACGCGATCACTGGACGAGGGGACACGCGACGAGGAGCGTCGCCTGCTCTACGTGGGGATTACCCGGGCGATGAATGAACTCACCCTGACTTGGTGTCACAGCCGGAGGCGCTATGGGGATAAAATGCCCTGTATGCCGAGCTCTTTCATTAAAGAGCTTCGCCATGAGGAGTTAGAAGAGACTTCCTGGGATACCTTGGCCTCGACCCCGGCGGAGGAAGACTTCGCGATGGATCTTTTCGCTCAAATGAAGGAGATGCTTGCCTCTGGACGCTCTTCGAACCCGGACTGAGATTCGTATCGTGATCGAAATTGACCGAAGGCACTCCACGAAAAATGTTACTGGATTACGGGAATGACGACTTTTATTCTTGCCAGTCCGCCCCTGTCCTCTTCATATTCGAGGCATTCACATGTGTAAGCCCCATCAACAGCTCATCATTACGATTTCTTCGCTTTTAACCTGATCAGATTTTTCTATTCCCATGTCCGATACTGTTCCAGTTCTTTCTCACGTTGACGAATATCTGCGCCTCGCTCAGGAGCACAATGTTTCCGACGTTCATCTCGCTCCATTCTGCCCTCCGAAATGGCGTCGCTTCGGCATCCTCCAGCCCATCTGGGATAATGCGGAAGAGTTCACCGCAGAAGATACAGAGAGTCTGGCTCGGCGTTATCTCCCTGCACCGGAATTGCGCCGTCTGGAGGAACGTGGGGATGTGGACTTCGCCTATGCGCCCGAGATTGGACGCTTCCGTGCTTCGGTGGTGAAAACCCGACTTGGTTGGGAGATGGTATTTCGTGTGATTAGCACAGAACTTCGAACAATGGACGAGCTTCATCTCCCTGATGCGATCAAGCCACTGCTGGAATACCAAAATGGTCTCGTGCTGGTCACCGGGGCGGTTGGTTCCGGGAAATCCACGACGCTAGCCGCGCTGATCAATCAAATCAATCATCAGCGCAATGACCATATTATCACCTTGGAGGATCCGATCGAATACGTCATCGAATCGAGTAATTGTCACGTGAACCAGCGCGAAATTCACACGCATACAGAGAGTTTCTCCCACGCCCTGCGTGCGGCTCTCCGGGAAGACCCCGATATCATTATGGTGGGGGAAATGCGTGACTTGGAGACGATTTCGCTGGCGATCACTGCGGCGGAAACGGGTCACTTGGTGCTGGCGACTCTACACACGGGCAGCGCGGCTCGCACACTAGACCGTATCCTCGACGTATTCCCGACGGAGCAACGCGAACAAATTCGCATTATGGTCGGCGAGTCCCTGCGTGGAGTGATCTCGCAGCAGCTAGTTCCCCGTAAGGATGGCACGGGACGCGAACTGGCGCTGGAGCTTCTGGTGAATACCCCAGCAGTCTCCGCCTCGATTCGCGACGGAAAAACTTTCATGCTGCCTGGGATCATGCAGACCGGGAAAAATGTGGGGATGATCATGATGGACGATGCTCTGGCTAGGCTCTATCAGCAGGGTCGCATCACTCGCGAGGAAGCTCTGGGTCGAGCGATTGACGAGAGCACACTTCGCTCTACGATTGGCTGATTCTCAGATTTTTGCCAATTCTCTTACTTTTATAATTAAAGCTTTTTCCGCACTTCATTCGTATGGCTGTCATCGATCAATACTTTCAATATCTCGTCGCAAGCGGCGGATCGGACCTTCACCTCAGCGAAGGGCAAGCGCCAAAAATGCGAGCCAATGGCGCGATTTCTCCTATCGCCGATGGCATTTTAGAGCACGCAACCATCGACTTCATGTTGCGCGAGATCTGTGATCCCGCTGCCTATGAGCGTTATCTCGAAAAGGGCGATCTCGACTTCGCCTACGAGATGGATGCGCAGTCGCGATTTCGTTGCAATTACTTCAAACAAAATAAAGGACTGGGAGCTGTCTTTCGCTTGATTCCGACGAAAATCAAAACCATCTCCGACTTAGGAATCCCGGATCGAATCGAGCGCTTCGGCGATATCCGCAGTGGTCTTGTGCTGGTGACCGGTCCGACTGGATCGGGTAAATCGACGACCTTGGCTGCGATCATCGATTACATCAATCGAACCCATGCCCGCCACATCATCACTGTGGAAGAGCCAATCGAGTTCGTTCATAATCACAAAAAGAGCACGATATCCCAGCGTGAGGTTCCCATCCACAGCCCGTCCTTCGCCGATGGGCTTCGCGCCTCATTACGAGAAGACGCGGATATCGTTCTGGTGGGCGAAATGCGCGACCTCGAGACGATTTCTCTCGCGCTCACTGCGGCGGAAACCGGTCTTCTGGTCTTCGGCACCCTGCATACGAACAATGCACGGAAGACGGTGGACCGTCTCGTTGACGTCTTTCCATCGGATCAGCAATCACAAGTGCGGACCATGCTGGCGGGTTCACTGCGCGGCGTCGTCGCCCAGCTCCTGCTGAAGCGTGATGATACCCCTGG
Organism: Verrucomicrobiota bacterium; assembly: GCA_963205275.1. Lineage (GTDB taxonomy): Bacteria > Verrucomicrobiota > Verrucomicrobiia > Verrucomicrobiales > DEV007 > Arctic95D-9. The sequence goes on from CAUJIH010000100.1 coordinate 47,006, forward strand.
TCGTGTGGCCGTAAATGAGATTCTCGTTACCACTCCTGCTGTCAGCGCCGTGATCCGCGAAGGAGCGACGCAGAAGCTCTACGACATTATCACGGGCGGTCGTGAATACGGGATGCAGTTCATGGATGATGCGATCTGGCAGAAAATGCTGGCCGGACAGGTTTCCCCGGTGGAGGCCTACATGAAAGCCATCGATAAATCTCGCTTCCGCGCCGCACTGCCTCCTGAATATGCTGCCATCGGCAATTCGGGCGGCTCAGTGTGATCACTGAGGGGAAGGATGCCTTCATTGCGTGCTTGTCATTCGGCGAATATTGGCGAAAAACTAGAGGCATGACTGGCTTCGCCATGCCTTCGCAGTTTCATCGTGGATCGATTCTTCCGCTTCTTCTGATCTGGGCGCTCATCGCCTTTCCGGAGAATCATTACGCGGCGGAGGCTGACGATCTGGTCGAGTTACCCGTTCTCCGTCGGAGTTTCGCCGAGCCATCTTCTCCGATCCCGCCCTTCCCTGATGGGCGCTTCGAGCTTCGAAATGAGGAGACGGTCGCTTGGCTGGGGGGAACGGAGATCCTTGATCTGGATCGAGATGGTATTTTGGAGGCCGGATTGGAACTGGCTTGGCCTATGGCGAAGATCCATTGGCGAAATCTCGCTTGGGCGGGTGACACGATCTACTATCAAGCTCGACCACGAAATTACTATACGAAGAAAGGCGATTCCCAACCCGGCAGTATTCCAGATCATCGAGAGAAAGCGATCCCCGGCATCATCTTTCTGTCGTTCGGGAAGATGGAGTCGCTCGAGGATGAGGCGCGCCTGCCGGAGTTCGTTCAGGCGTATCAGCAGGTGCTTGATGATCTAAAGACCTTGACGCCTCGGCTCGTCCTGATCGAACCAACTCCTTTCCTCGCCAGTGGTCCCGCTGCGGATCGAGCGAAAGAGCGAAATGTCATGCTCCGCAAGTACTGGGAGGCGATCGCGACTGTTGCTCGACAACAGGGGTTTTTGACAATGGAACTCCCTAGGGACATCTTTTCTCCGGCCCACTCGCTCAACGGAATTCACCTAAATGAGGAGGGGCATCGGGTGTTCGCCCGAGTGATTCTGCAAGCACTTGGGGCACCCCATGTGAGCGAAAATACGGCGAATCCATCCTCTGAACTACTCGCTGCAATTCAGGCGAAAAATCGGCTCTGGCATCAGTATTATCAGCCGACCAACTGGGCGTTTCTCTTTGGAGATCGACAGCATGTTCCCGCATCACGAGACCCAGAAAAGCGTGAGGAACGATGGTTCGTCCGCGAGATCGACTCCTTGCCTGCCCTGATCAAGAAGGGCGAAGAGGATGTGTTCCGATTGGTATCCACGAGTAAAAAATGAAGACATCACCCTCTTTCTTCGCCTTTCGTCTCGGAGTTTTCGGTCTCATTCTCGCGTGGGTGGGCAGTGCCTCCGCTGCTAGTCCTGACAAGACCCCTACTTCTGATCCTTCGCCCGCGAGCGAGCTGGCGAGCTTCACGATCCACCCCGATTTCGAAGTCACTTTGTTCGCGGATGAATCGCTCGGTATCGTCGATCCCATCGCGATCCACTGGGACCATCGAGGTCGGCTCTGGGTGCTGTGCACCTCCGGCTACGCACAATTGCGTCCGGGGCAAATGCCTGATGACAAGCTCTTTATTCTGGAGGATACGAACGGAGACGGTAAGGCGGATCAGTCAACCCTCTTCACTGCCGGGCTGAACATGCCTCTGGGCTTCGCTCTCGGGCGAGGGGGAGTATGGATCGCGTCGGAGTCGGATTTACTCTTTTTTCGCGACACCGATGGCGATGATAAAGCGGATGAAAGGACGCTCATTCTGACCGGATTCGGGACGGGAGATACCCATCAGAACATCAGTAATCTAATCTTCGATGCGGGTGGCTACCTATACTTTAGTCAGGGACTCCACGCCTATTCGCAGATTGAGACTCCGTGGGGCATTGCGCGAGGTGACACGGCTGGCTTCTGGCGCTTCGACCCACGCACTCAACGACTTTCGCCCTATGGCTTTCCTGAGATGACCAGTCAGAATCCCTGCGGAATCGCCTTGGATCGATGGGGGGCGCTGTTCGTGAAAAGTAATGGTCCCGAGCTCTGCTTTGCAACTCCCGCACTCATTCCGACCACGCATCCACGGGAACTGATGCGTTTCGCTCAAGTCGGACAGACCCCTGGGAAAAGCATGGGAGGTGAGATTGTTTCTTCTGCTCATCTTCCACCGTGGACTGAGAATCATGCCATTATCGCCGGATATTTCGCCCGGGAGGTTTCGGCGATTCCCTTGGTAGAAGAGGGGGCGGGCTTTCAGTCATCTCCGCCAGTGCAGCTCATTTTTGGTTCTCACGAGAGCTTCCGCCCAGTCGATATCCGCCAGGGGCCCGACGGAGCGATCTACATCGCAGACTGGTACAATCCGATTATCAATCACTATCAGGTCTCTCTCCGTCACCCTGATCGTGATTACAGCCGGGGCAGAATCTGGCGACTCGCGGCGAAAGCTCGTCCCTTGCAGCAACGTCCTGCTTTGGAAAACATGAAGCTGGATGAACTCGTTCAGCAATTGCGCAATCCCGAACGCTGGCCTCGTGAGCAGGCGCGTCGGATGCTGGGCGACTGGACGGATGCGGAGGCCGCTGCAAACGCTGTCCGAACGCAAATGGCCAAACTCAAACCGGAGGAAGCGCTGGCGCTGTCCGAGAGTGGCGGAGTTTTGGAAGCGCTGAATCGAGTCGATGCCGCTTTACTGGATCAGCTCATGGCCTCGGATGAACCTCATGTCCGCGCCGTCGCTGCTCGGATTCTTGCGCGAGCGATGGTCGCACCGGACGATCTGGCCGAACGTCTCACAACGCTGATCGCCGATCCTCATCCTCGACCGAGACTTGAGGCAGTGATCGCCTGCGCTAATCAGCCGAAGGATGGAAAAATTCCGCAATCCGAGCTTTTTCGTATCGCTCTCGGTGCACTCGATGCGGGGGAGGATCGATTCGTCGATTATTCCTTGCGGCAAACAGTCTTCGCCATGGAGACGGCTTGGCGTCCTTTGCTGGAGAGTGGGAAGTTCCGCTTCTCTCGTCCTGAGCACCTGGGATTCGTTCTGGAGACATACGGAGGCGAGTTTTCGGCGCAGATTGCGCGTCGAGAGCTGGATCATACCTCAGAAGCGAGAATACGGACGCGTCTGCTGAGCGTTCTGGCAGGACTGGGGAATCAGGAGGATCTCCGTCTTGTCCTCGCTGAGGCGGCGGCGCGGCGAGACCGGGTGTTGCTTACCCGTCTCGCAGAGTCCAAGTCGTCCATCGGCGAAGCGGCGGCCACTCCTCTGCTGAGCCTGCTCGCTGATGCGGACTCTGCGACGGTGACTGCGGCTCTGCGCCTCGCTGGACATTGGAAGGTGGGTGGGGCGAAGGAAGCGATTCAGAAGATTGGCACGGATCCAGAACGGTCTCCTGAGATCCGTGCTGAGGCGCTGATCGCTCTGGCCAAAGTCGCAGGAAAAGGCACCTTTCCGCTCCTGAAGGAAATTTTTGAAGATGGGAATCAGCCAGATTCCGCTCGAAAGGCGGCGGCACAAGGAATGGTCCTAGCCGATGTTTCCGGAGCCGCACGATGGCTCGTCATGCGATGGGGTTCGAAAGGGCAGGCGATTTCAAAGGAAAATGCTACTGCATCAACGGATTTCGAGACTCAAATCCTTCTTCCTCTTCTGCTGGAAGCGAATCCCGGGCCGGGCGCTCTCGCTGCCGCATTAGAAAATCCGTCTCAAGTCGATTCCAGCTTTGCACAGGAGGCGCTTAACGGAATGAATCGGCTCGGGCGCGTCCATTCGGAACTCAGCTCCCGAATTGATACGGCGCTGGGCCGTGAGACAGGATCGCCTGCTTACGATGCGACCCGTGTTACCGCAGTGGTCGAGGCCGTAAAGGGGGGAAAAGGTGATCCGAAACATGGACGAGAGATTTTCCTACGTCCCCAACTGGCCTGCAGTGCCTGTCATCAGATCGGCGACGAAGGTGGGGTGATCGGTCCAGAGCTGAATGCGGTTGGTGCAGGACTCCCACTAGATCAGATCGTCGAGTCCATCCTCTGGCCGGAGCGCCAGATCAAGGAAGGATTTCAGGCCATTGTGCTGACGACGACTTCGGGGCGGAGTATCACGGGGTACATTCAGCGAGAGGAGCAGGGATTGCTCTGGTATCGCAATACCACCACCCCGTGGATTCAGCCTCTAGCGGTCAGTGAGATCGCCAAGCGAGAGGCGATTCCCACGCTAATGCCACCGCAGTTGACGGCGAGTCTGAGCGATCAGGAATTTCTCGATCTGGTTGCCTACCTCGCGTCTCTGAAGGGATAATTTTTTCCATGCCTGCGATCCCACCAGCTTCCCCCGAGCAAACTGAGCGAATCGATCTTTGGACTTGGGCTGTGCGTCTCTTCAAGACGCGATCCCTCGCGGCAGTTGCCTGTGAAAAAGGGCAGGTTTTTATTAACGGGCAGCACTGTCGCGCTTCTCGTCGAATTCGAGTGGGCGATGAAATTCTCCTGCGGCAGGGGAGCTTGGAAAGACGACTGGAAGTGAGGGCGCTTTCGCGCCATCGGATGGCAGCAAAAGACGTTGCGAGTTTCTGCATTGATCACACTCCGCCAGAAGAATATGAGCGAGTCCGAGAAGAAATCCGGATAGCGCGGGCATCTACCCCGCATCGTGCTTCAGGCGAGGGGAGACCTACGAAGAGAGACCGCCGGCAGGTGGAAAAAATGGATGACCTGCTGTCGAATTCAGAACTGACAGGATTAGATTTCGGCGAGTTTACCGAGGCATTTTTCCAAGGCATCCGTCGAGGGCAGAAAGATGCCTACGGAAAATAAAACGCAGAGAAATGATGAATTAGCTTGCAGGAATTCCTAAAACTGATTAAAAGGTATCCTGTGAGAGCATAGCTCCTATCCATTCATGCCGGATTTGAGATTTTGCTTGATCTTGTAAGGAGGAGGACCCCGGTGCCGCGCAAGCAGCACCGGGGTTTTTTTGGATCAGGAGGAGGCTTGATCCACCTATTCTTGTTTCACCTACGAGACTTGTGACACGAGATCGAATTTTTTTCACATTTTCTTACGCTTTCCTCTTTTTCATTTACACGATAGATTCTCCCTGAATTATGAAGGACATCGCCACGAATCGTAAGGCCAAGCGTGATTATCAGATTCTGGACTCCTACGAAGCCGGGATCGAGCTTCTCGGAACGGAAGTTAAATCGATTCGCGCCGGGCACGTTAATCTGAGCGAAGCGTTCGCCCGCATCGAGAGAGGACAGCTCTGGCTCTACAATTGTGACATCCGTCCCTATGAGCAGGCCAGTCACGAGTCCCATCCGCCCTTGCGCCATCGTCGATTACTCCTGCACAAAAAGGAGATTCGGAAACTCGCTCAGATAATCGATCAGAAAGGACTCACTCTCGTTCCTCTTCGTCTCTATTGGAAAAATCGTAGGATCAAGCTGGAGGTTGGCGTTGGGCGAGGGAAGGATCAACGCGACAAGCGCCAAGATCTGAAGGAAAAGATGCAAAAAAGAGAAGTCGCTCGGGCAATTGCGCAATTTAATCGCTGATTTCTCGGATGAATTGCGATTTCGATGGATGAAAGAAAAGGAAGTCGGTTGACTCGCTACCCGATTCCCGTTCATTCCAGCACTTCATGGGTTCACAATTCGGTCAGCTTTTCCGTCTTTCCACCTGGGGCGAGTCCCACGGTGGAGGGGTCGGTGTCGTTATAGATGGATGTCCTCCTCAGATTCCTCTGACGGAATCAGAGATTCAGATCGATCTGGATCGTCGTCGTCCGGGGCAGAGCGAAGTTACCACGCCGCGCAATGAGGCCGATCAGGCTGAGATTCTTTCTGGCACCTTCGAGGGGCTGACCCTTGGCACGCCGATCGCGATTCTAGTGCGGAATAAGGATCATCGCCCGGAGGCGTATTCTGAAATGGCCACGAAGTTCCGGCCCTCCCACGCGGATTACACCTATCAGGCAAAGTTTGGGATTCGGAACTGGCAGGGTGGGGGACGCGCCAGTGCGCGAGAGACGATTGGACGGGTTGCTGCCGGGGCGATCGCGAAGAAAGTCATCGCCAGTCATTTCGCTCCGACACTGGAAATTGTACCTTGGGTGGAATCCATCGGAACGCTCCGCTCTGACATCGATCCAGCAAGCGTGAACCGGGAACTGATCGAATCGAATATTGTTCGAGCAGGTGATCCGAATCTGATCGAACCCATGATCGAGTTGATCAAGGCGACCCGTGCGGATGGCAATTCTATCGGTGGAGTCATCGCGTGCGTTGTTCGCAATGTTCCCGTTGGATTGGGTATGCCGGTTTTTGACCGCTTAGAGGCGGATTTGGCGAAAGCCATGTTGAGTCTTCCTGCGACGAAGGGTTTCGAGATTGGTTCGGGGTTTGCAGGCACTCAGATGACGGGGCGAGAACACAATGACGCCTTCCGCATGGAGGCTGGACGCGTGCGCACACTCACGAATCGATCCGGTGGTGTGCAGGGTGGGATCAGCAATGGCGAAGATCTATTTTTCCGCGTCGCTTTCAAGCCTACTGCGACCATTATGACGGAGCAGGATACGGTATCCTCCGAATTCGAGAATACCGCGCTGAAAGGCCGTGGTCGTCACGATGCCTGTGTGCTACCTCGGGCAGTTCCCATCGTCGAAGCCATGACCGCGCTGGTGCTGGTCGATCACATGCTCCGCCAGCGTGCGCTGTGTGGAGACGAAAGTTTTCAATTGCAGGAATCATGAATGAATACTTTGCCGTATTGCTAGCGATTCTCTTTGTTGTTCTCGCTTTTTTGATTGCGTTCCGGAAGGGCGTGATCGGGATCTTGGCGAGCGGCGGTGCTCTGGCGGCTGGATTTGCCGTTTTTCTCCTCTCCTTTGCATATCTCTCACCTCTGAGCCAGACGTATCTCGGAGTCGCTCTTTCTTGGCAGGTGATGCTAGGAGCTTCCTTCGTTTTGGCTCTCGCAGTGTCAGTTCCGCTTCGCATCGTCCTGACAAAGGTTCTCAAGGGGTTCTTTAATCCGGACACACCATTCCATCGTTTCGTCGATGGGAGTGTCGGCGCTCTCCTCTCACTCATTCCCAGTTTGGTCGGAGTATTTATTTTTTTCAGTTGTTTGCGTGTCGCGGGAACGGTTCAGGAACTCGCTTACATCGACGCTCTGACCCAAAAGCAGATTGGAATTACGAGTGAGCTACCGACTTTTCCGCTCAGTGCGACGTGGAGAAACGGGATTGAACGACTTCCTTACATCCCTGACCTCCTCGATAAAGTCGATCCCATCAGCCGTCGTGCTTCCCGTAATGTGGCCGCATTCATCCTAGCATCCAGAGGTGCGATGCTGCGCGATTTCCTTCTGGAACGCAAGGAAACTTCTGCCTTCATGGGCTCGTCTCGCTGGGCTGAAATCACTGCGGATGAGAGAATTTCTCAGATTTTGAAAAGGCAAGATTGGATCGCGCTGGTTCTCTCCTCGCCAGTAAAGACTCTAGCGAACAGCCCAAGCGCGAATCCCGATCTCACTCGTCTCGTTCTAGAACCTGCTCTGAAAGACTTTATCGCGACTCTGCAGGAGCAGATTCCAGGGAATAAGGCCGGCTCCGTCACTCCCTGATTCCTTCGCCACTCCTTTTTCTCATGCCAACTACCGATTATCTCGTCAGCATTGGACTCGAAGTCCACGTGCAGCTCAAGACACAGAGCAAAATGTTCTGCTCCTGTCCCGTGCGCTTTGGCGAAGCTCCGAACACGCTCGTCTGTCCCATCTGCCTCGGCTTGCCCGGTGCTTTGCCTAAACTGAATGCGGGCGCAATTGAAATGACTGTTCTGGCTGGACAACTGCTCGGCTGCTCGACTCCAGAGGTCGTGAAGTGGGATCGGAAGAACTACTTTTATGCGGACATGCCGAAAAATTATCAGCTCTCGCAATACGACCTGCCCCTCTGCCTCGGTGGGGAAGTCCCGCTGTATGAACTCGCTTATCCCAAGGACGCACAGAAATCCATCGTCCACCCAGGGAAGGTTGTGCGTCTGACTCGCATCCATCTGGAGGAGGACGTGGCGAAATCGACGCACCACGCCACATACACTCTGGTCGATTTCAACCGATCAGGTACTGCTCTCATGGAGATCGTATCTGAGCCGGAACTCGAATCAGCAGAGGAAACTGTCGCCTATCTGAACTCGCTACGTCAGATTCTCGTTTACAGCGGAGTCTCCGATGCCGATATGGAAAAGGGGCAGTTGCGCTGTGATGTGAATGTGTCCGTGCGTCCGAAGGGGCAGGAAAAGCTGGGGACTAAAATCGAACTCAAGAACCTCAATTCTATCTCCGCTGTTCGTCGGGCTCTGAATTATGAAATCGACCGCCAGATCGGGGAAGTCGAAGCCGGTCGTCCGATCCAGCAGGCGACTTGGCGTTGGAATGACGAAGTCGGTCAGACGGAGCCGATGCGATCAAAGGAAGATGCGCACGATTATCGCTACTTCCCCGAACCTGACTTGCTGCCTGTCCGTACCGCACCCTTCGTCGAACGTGCTCGCGCGATACGACCTGAACTGCCGCATGAGAAAGTCGCCCGCTTTGAAGCCAGCTATCAGATTTCCCACTACGACGCCTCGGTCCTAGCTGCTGATCGAGCACTGGCTGATTGGTTTGAACAGGCGGTGCAGGGTTCCACCGCCCCAAAAAAGGTCGCGAACTGGGTGATCAATAATCTACTCGCTGAACTGAATGCTCGAAGCATCGGTATCGCGGACTGTCCCGTCTCACCGACAACTTTAGCAGCGCTCGTCGAGTTGGTCGAGTCGGGCAAGGTCTCGAATAATCAGGGCAAAGAGATCTTCGCTCTGCTCTTCGAGCGTCCACAGGACTCGCCAGAAGTCATCGCGAAGGAGTTGGGGTTTGAACCCGCCGATAGCAGCGAGATCGAAGCGATCATCGATGAAGTGATTGCCTCAAATGCTGGTCCCGTTGCTGAAGTGATGGGAGGCAATGAAAAAGCAGCGAATTTCCTAGTCGGGCAGGTGATGAAGCGCAGCAAGGGTAAGGCAAATCCAAAACAGGTCACCGAGATGATCTTGCTTCGTCTCCGTCCGTCGTGATGAAAATGATGCAATGAGTCGGTTTCTGCATCGTAGGTCCTTTTGATTTTTGCTCAAAAACCTCTAAGAGTTCTTCAGGATTGGCCGTCTTAGACAGCGTTGCTGGATTCTGCCGACGGAATTTATTAACGCTCCTGCATCAAAAAGCACGATTAAGATTTTTGGATTCTGCTTGCCAGAATGGTGTAAAACGTGGTACAGTATGGCTTCACCTTTGAGTCTCATCCGACTGAGCGGCGATTGCTTCGAAGGCAATGGCTGTGGAAATATCAGTGGAAATAGTAGTGAAAATACCAGTGAAAATAACCGTAGAAATAGCGGTGTCGTATTACTTTCAATGATCGCATCACAGATCGAAGTCCTGAAACGACTCTCCATTTTCGTCTTGGCTACTGGAGCCATGATGACTCTGACGAACTGCACCAGTTTGACCAGTCTTTCCTCACTTGAGGCTCAGAATCGAGCGGTAGTGACGAAGATCGCACAGGAAGATCAGGGTGGAGCAAATACTCCTGTGGAAACTCCCTCTGCTGCATCGGCCCCCCAGATTGTCGGATCATCGACTACGAAGCCGGGAGAAAATACAACTTCCTCTCTTGCATCTACATCTGCATCTGCGCCGCCTCCGCTTTCTCCGGTGTCGAGTGCTGAAATTGGGCGAAATGGTAGAACACTAACCTCTCTCAAGGTGCCGACGTCGATCCAGGCCTCTTCTGAATCTGCCGCTACCGCTGCGATGCAGTTAACATCCACGCAGTCGATCGATCCTGTGGCTCTTCCGGGGCGCACTCAAGCTCCCGTCATAATGCAGCCGGATCCCGTAGCCTTGCCGAAGCCACCTACGGGACGTACATCCGCAGCCACTTCGCTTTCTTCCGTCCCTCTCACTCCTGTCGAGAATCGCCCCACCAATCAGATCATGATGGTGCGGACGACGGCCTACACGCATTCCGAGTCGGACCACTTGAAGTATGGTCGACAGACAGCCGCAGGGAATACTCTTCAATACGGTTCTCGAGTTCGGAGCGCTGCGGCAGATTGGTCGAAGTATCCAGTCGGCACACGCTTCATGATCGAGGGATTGCCATACGAGTACGTTGTGGATGACTACGGGAGTGCCTTGGTCGGTACGGAGACCATCGATATTTACAAGCCTGAAAGGGAAACGATGAATGAATGGGGCGTGCGCAACGTTCCCATTCGAGTTCTGCAATGGGGATCTGTCGAGGAAAGCCGCCGAATTCTTGAAGGTCGGAAGGGTTCCGCAGAACACGTCCGGAAAATGTTGCGAGAAATCGAGAAGAAAGGGAAATCTGGCTCGCTCGCATTTTCATCTTGAGTCCAAGTCTGGAATCGGGAAGGCCAGATTTTCGTTCCCCTCGCGGCGCTGCTTCAGGTAGCGTGTTCGTAAGATGACCAAGTCAGAACGGTGCGCATGGATCGAGCGACGGCTAGAGGAGTTATATCCGGAAACTCCGATTCCACTGGATCACCACGATCCCTATACTCTACTCATCGCAGTGCTACTCTCGGCGCAATGTACGGATTCCAGAGTGAATCAAGTAACGCCCGAATTGTTCGCTCTAGCCGACACGCCGGAGAGAATGGCGCTCGTTCCCGTTGATGAAATCCGGGCGATCATTCGTCCCTGTGGTCTCTCGCCTCGGAAATCTGCTGCAATTTCTGAATTGTCACGGATTCTGACAGAGCAGTATGAAGGGAGGGTCCCCGCCGATTTTGCTGCGCTCGAAGCACTGCCAGGGGTCGGACACAAAACCGCGTCTGTGGTGATGAGTCAGGCCTTCGGAGTTCCCGCCTTTCCTGTCGATACGCATATCCACCGCCTCGCTCAACGTTGGGAACTCACCAATGGAAGAAGCGTCGAGCAAACTGAAAAAGACCTGAAGCGTCTTTTTCATCGAGACACTTGGAACACCCTGCATCTCCGCATCATCTATTACGGGCGCGAGCACTGCACTGCCCGAGGATGTGACGGCACCATCTGCGAATTCTGCCGCACCCTGTTTCCCAAGCGAAAGAAGCCAGTGGTGACGAAGAAGTAGCGAGAAGCAGGGGGAGAACTGTCCTCCCTTCCAACGACCGCCCCACGAACGGCCACCGTGCGAGCGACGGCGCGAAAAAGCAGCGTATCCCGGCGGCGTCGATGAGAGTCACAGTAGAATTTGAGATGTTTATCCACAAATTTCACGGATGAACACAGATTTTTTTGATCCTTATCTGCGGAAATCTGCGTAATCTGTGGATGAATAAAATAGCCTGTCCTTGAAAATTGTCCCTGAAAGTTTAATAAATAACCTGTCCCTGTAAATTCCGAACCAACGGTGTCCAAACTTCCGTGAGATTTTGGGGCCTACGCACCTGTTTAAAACGCTGAAACTCCATTCTGAGAAGCTGGGGATCCGAGGGCTAAATTTTTGACTCAAAGAGCGTTACGATGAGAAATTTGCACGTTTAGG
>CAUJIH010000101.1 GCA_963205275.1 Verrucomicrobiota bacterium
TGCCTCTTCCCCCGGCCATGCTTTTGGAAACATAAGAAGCAATAGAGGCTCCCCCTCACTCCCACGGGCTTGTTCAACAAGGGGCGCAGTCAAAGCCTCCGCTTCACTACGGCTTTGCTACACCCTTTAGTGTTCGGCCTGTCTTCTTGCTCACGACGTAAGACATATGTTTGGCGATTGTCCACCGGAAATAAAATCTCTTGGTCTTCGTATCCATCCGCACTAAGCGTATAAAGTTGCCCTGGTTTCGTATCGTAAACAACAAGTCTGCCTTTGGAATTAGTCGAGTTCGTCGATGGCGCATCTCGAGGGATAGGTATAGTCCACATGTGAATTGGATAGGGAGCTCGCAACCCGGCTCCGCGAATAGGATCACCACTTTCGTCGGTGACTGTAATTCTTTTATGTGGAATCGAGCTGCAGCCTGGTAGAAGTAGCAGCAGGAAAATCGATGCTAGTAGCTTGATCATTTCTTTTCAGCCGAAGAGTTATTCTGCGACTGGTCGCAATGCAAAGCGACCAGTCGCTCTTGATTGGGAGATTTGGCGACTCATGAACGGATCGTACGCAATTTCACGATTCCGATAAAGGAATTTTTCAGTTTTCTGCGCCAAGCCCTCTTTCGTCGTGTCGCGGTCTGCTTGGGAGACTCGAGGCGGTGGGTGATACTGATTGAAAATAGCCTCTCTCTTAAAATCCGAAATATCTTCCTGGCGCATGCCAGTTATATTAAAAGCCGCCGACAAGAATGTCCGCGCTCCTTTCTTCCTCCACTAGCCCAGCACTTCTGCATTCTGACTTTAACCTAGCCCGGCCTAGAATGACATACACAGACAGGATTGTCTGCGCCACTTTCTTCCTCCACTAGCCCAGCACTTCTGCATTCTGACTTTAACCTAGCCCGGCCTAGAATGACATACACAGACAGGATTGTCTGTGCCACTCTTCTCCACTAGCCCGACACTTTTGCATTCTTATCAGGGCTTTTCTCTAGGAGGCGCACTTCGCGCTGGGTTCCGGAGGTGCCCTTCAGCAATTCTTCTTCATCCCAGGAAAAAGGAGTTTTACGAAAAAAACGCCATCCATTCTGGCTCTCGGAATCCCACCAGTCCGCGACCGTCATCTTCCAGCAGAAATGGTCGCTTGATCAGCCTTCCATCGGAGGCCAGCAGGGCCAAAGCTTCCTCATCGTCCAGTTCAGGCAACAACTGCGCCAGATTTCTCTCCCGATACTGAATCCCCGAGGTATTAAACAAGCGACGGATATTGCCATCGTAGTTTTTCAGCATTCGACGGAGATCCGCGAGAGACGGCGGCTGCTCGATGATGGAAACTTCCTCAAAGACGATTCCGTGATCATGCAGCCATTGCGCCGCCTTCCGGCAGGTGGAACATCGGGAATAGAGGGAAACACGCATGAGTCGATTTTATCCCATGAACGAGCCTTGTCTCAGAAAATCCCCGTACCCCGAGAGCATACTTCGGATATCTTAAATAATTCTAAGGAAAATCCATTGCGAATCGTATTGGAGGAAACGCGGTTACAGACTTCGGCTTAGCGAAGTACCGGGACTCCTCTAAGAACTTTTTTGTGTCATGAATTCTCCCTCAAATTTTTCCTTTCGATCTCTAGGCACTGAGTTTCACTCTCATTCTGAAAGGCTCAGTTCAGAGCCATCGTCAGAGTCTGGAAATCCTTATCCCCAGAAAAACCCCGTTCGGAGCGGACTCCTCCTTCTCTGCCACGAAATCGCCTTTGAACTGCTGCGACGTTCCAGTGAAACACGAGATCCGATATCAGCCAAGCGCAGCATGATCCGAGAACTGATGCAATTTCTTCCCGACTGCGATGAACATCGTGCTCGGAGCCTGATGGAGCTGGCGATCGAGTTGATTCATGTCAAAGTCCACGGTCGATTCGAACGAAATCTCCTCGATCTGAGCGAACTCATCATGCGGGCAGACAATCGCCTGCGGGAGGTCTCGAATAACTAAGGCGGCGACTCTGGCAGCGCAGACGCCTCAGCTCACCGCGACAGATGGGCCAGAGGAGAGGCAGCCTTCCTCACATCGCTTTTTCGTCCGTCGTTTCCTCCGGGGTCGCCTGTGATTCCGGAGTCGTCGCATCGTCAAGCACGATGCCTGCTTCAGCAGCGAAATCTGCGAGAGCCAATTCCTCAAGTGCCGACTGCTCCGTCTCCAGCCGATTCACCTCTCCGGAATCGATGCTATCGCGTGCGACCCGAGCGCGACCTTTCGCCTTATCTTTTTCCTCGCGGACCATTTGCTCCAGTCGATTCAGCGTATCCCCTGATCCGCCGATCTTTCCTATCATGCCCGCGGCCATCTCATTCAATTCCGCCGTGGCTTTCGCGATGCGAGTTTGGTCAATGTCACGCGACAGAGCTTCGATCTTTTCCTGCGCTGCTTTGACTGCTACCTGCTGGGCATTCTTCAACTCCGTATAGGTTTTCTCAGCATCGGTCAGTGCTGTACTATTTTCCTCTTGTTCCTCCTTCAGCTTTTGGAGTTGCAAGGCATATTCTCCCGCCAATTTTCGATTTCCCGCCTTGATATGTGCTGTGATTTTCGCGGTCAGTTCACGCATTTCCTTTTCTGCATTCGTCACCTGCGACATTAGACGCTCACAAAGTGCCGCGTGAGCAGCCAGTCCCTGATTGTACTCTGAAATCTGCTTCCGCAGATTCTCTTTCTCCAGTTCGAGAAGAACTTCTGGATTTTTCTTTTCCAAGCCCGAAACAAAAAGGCCGAAAAAACCGCGAATGAGATTGGCAAGACGAGTGAACATAAGGCGATCTTCGCATGAAGCTGTCGGAATGTAAAATCAGATTTGAAGAGGCTTTACCCGAATCAGTCGATCAAGATCACGCGAACGCGACTTGCGATTTTCCCAGAAATCTGCGATGATCAGCGGGAATGAAGTCTGCCGTATCCACCACGCTCACCATCCTCGCTCTTTTCGTTACTCCGATCTTTGCTCGGACTTGGACAGAAGCTGGTTCTGGAAAGACCATCGAAGCTGATCTAGTGAAGATAGAAGACGGCAAGGCACACCTGAAATTGGCGAATGGTCGGATCGCACCGGTTCCGATTCCGGCTCTCAGTCCAGACGACCAAGCTTATATTGCGACACAGGAGAAGCAGATGGCCACTACGACGGGTTCTGCATCACAGTGGCCCAGCTTTCGCGGACCCAAGGCAGACGATATTTCCCCGGATACGGGCCTTCTCAAGAAATGGCCAGACGGCGGGCCCAAGAAGCTCTGGGTTTATGAGCAGGCTGGAATGGGGTATTCTGGATTCAGCATCGTCGATGGGAAGCTCTACACTCAGGGAACGCGAGGCGATGATGTCACCGTGATCTGCATTGATGCCTCGACAGGCAAGGAAAAATGGGCGACCAAGGTCTCCAAGGATGATGGAGAAGGCTACAATTCTGGTTGGGGGAATGGCCCGCGCGGCACTCCGACATACTCCGACGAGCGCGTTTACACGCTCGATCCGAAGGGAGTCGTGAGTTGTCTCGATGCGAATGACGGGAAAGTCGTTTGGCAAAAGAATTTAGTCACTGATTTTGGCGGAGAAATGGGCGGCTGGGGATATGCCGAATCGCCCTTGGTTGATGGATCGCATGTAATCCTCGCTCCCGGCGGAAAGAAGGCGGGCATGGTAGCACTGGACAAGGTGACCGGTGCCACGGTTTGGGAAGCGAAGGAACTGACTCCTGGAAAGGCCGAGTACGCATCGATCCTCGTCGCGGAGATCAATGGAGTGCGGCAATATGTGAAATTATTCGAACAGCAGCTTGTCGGTGTGGCGGCTGATGATGGACGCGTCGTATGGTCTTCTCCTTGGGAAGGGAAGGTGGCGGTGATTCCGACGCCTATTGTTCGGGGCAACGAAGTCTATATTTCCTCGGGTTATGGAATCGGATGCAAGCTGATCAAAATTGACGCGGACAACAAGCCATCGGATGTATGGCAAAATAAAACGATGGTCAATCACCACGGCGGCGTCGTTTTGGTGGACGATCATCTCTATGGCTTCTCCGACGCTAAGGGGCTGATTTGTCAGAACTGGAAAGATGGGGAGATGGTATGGAATGAAAAAGGTCAATACACTCTGAAGGGCGCTGTTCACGTCGCCGACGGACACCTTTATGCACTGAATGAAGACGATGGTACCGTAACTCTCGTGGAGATCGATCCGAAGGAATACAAACAGGATGGCCAATTCAAGCTGGAGCCGCAGAGTGCCAATCGCCATCCTAAAGGAAAGATTTGGACGCATCCGGTCGTGCTCAATGGCAAACTCTATCTGCGGGATCAGGAATACATCGTCTGTTACGACGTAAAGGGCTGAGAATCGCCTAATTCGCCTTTTCCGAAGCCGAAAGGTCTCTGGGAGACACTTGGCGTAACAATTCTTTCCCCCAAGAGATGGAAGCCGATGAGTGGGGAGAGAATCTTCCGCGAGTAATTCTATTGCGAAAAAGGAGACCCGCTTGGTGGGCTTGGCCACTGATTCTGCTGGCGCTTATCCCTCTCGACGTCCTGTGGGAACCGTTCACCGGAAATGCCGAGACAGATCAGAAATCTGAGTCGATTCAGGACGAACGAGCCTCCTTGCTGCTACTGAAGCTACAGTCTCAGGTGCTGATCGCTACAGGGCAACTCGACGAATCACTCACACGAGAGCATCTGGAGAGTCTCGCAGAAAACGCAAAAGGCGAAAATGAGGTCGCCGCAATCGTCCTTCTGGAGAACTTTCTCCTACCTTCGCTCGATCATTCTCCGGCCATTGAAAAGTGGATTCGAGAACATCCCAGAGGATTTGCAGCCGATGTAGCCGAATCAGTGAAGCAAGGGATCTCTGCCAAGATGAGAGCCGAGTGGGCGAAAAAGCTCGGTTGGTTCGTCGATCTGGCCCCTGATGCGGTTCTGTCTTCTTCACTCCGGACGACTGAGATCCGGCTGAGGGCAGTGATGATCACTGGAATGATGGGGCTTCTCTTCTTCGCTGTCTGCGCCGGGGTTCTCACCGGATGCATCCTGCTCGTCATCCATCGGCGATTCCTTCGTAGCGGACGACGGAGAAACTCCTTTGTACCCAGTCAAGAATTCTCGGGCATACTCCTCGAGAGTTTTTCTCTCTATCTCCTTTTCATGACTTTGGGTCCAGTGTTCTCCATCTGGATCGGATTCTGGGGAACGGTCGCCGGTTTTCTCGCCTCTGTGTTCATTCCCATCCTCTGGGCATCGTGGCGGGGACTTCGGTGGCGAGAGTTCCGTGTCCTCACCGGACTGAATCGTGGTCAAGGGGTCTGGCGAGAAGTGCTGGCGGGCGGGATTGGCTACCTCGGCGTCATGGCTATTGCAACGATAGGCATCGGGATGACTCTTCTTCTCTCCTGGGTCGGTGAATCTGCGGTTCAGGGATTTCATCATATCGTCGGCGGAGAAGCCAGTGGAGAACCTCCAGGGCCAGAGATTCACCCCATTGTAGGCTGGCTCTACGACAGTAATTTTTGGATGAAATCCGTGCTTCTACTTCTCGCCGCAGGATATGCTCCCTTGGTGGAAGAAACATTTTTTCGAGGGGCTCTACAGGGCTATTTCCGCAGCCGCTTCTCCTTTCTTCCTGCCGCTCTCCTCACAGGACTTATCTTCGCAGCCCTCCATCCTCAAGGCTTTTACGCAATTCCTGCTCTCGCTGCGATCGGATTCGGCCTGTCGCTCCTCCGCGAGTGGCGTGATTCCCTGATCGCCTCCATGACGGCTCACGCAATTAATAACGGAATTCTAGTTGTCATACTCTGGAGTTTTGCTTAAAAACTTCAGACTTCAGGAACGAATCGACTTTTTAGCAATCTAATTTATGAAAAATCATTGATTATTTAAAACGACAAGGCATAATATCTTTTCTATAATATTTAGAATTTTCACTCCCTCCTTCTCCAGGGATTCCCTGTTGAAAGATCGGCGTCTGACACTGAATCCCATTGATAGAAACGATCGTTATGTCCTTCTCGTTCCGAAACATTTTCTCTCCCGACGACCAAAATCCCAATCTCAGTGCTGATAGCGGCGAGTCTTCGGAATTCCCTTCATCACTGGAGCGAGGGAATCCCTCTCCTCAACCAGCTCCGATCAAAACCGAGGTGCGCACTTTTCTTGTCAGCGAACTCTTACCCTATATTCCGAAGGCAATCGCCGCGCAAAGCGGGATTCCGATGGATAAGGAAATCGCTGTGCCGCTTCCTCTGGATGGAACGCTCGATGTCCGACTCTCTTCGATTTTCGGTGCGTGTCCTGAGTTGTTTGCTGCAGAAATTACTCCTTGGAATGACTCGGTGGTGACGCTGCCACCGCGCTTGGGTCCGAGCGTTGAGTCCGAAACGGCTCCGCAGTCAGAAAAGTCGGGTTTTGCAAACAGCTTCTCTCAGAGCGGGGGAGAGGGTGGTGCGGCTTTCTGGTCTCCGGTGACTCCAAGCTCTGATGCGAATGCCTTTCAAGGAAAGCCTTCCGAGAAAATATCCGATTCGAAGCAGGAGAATCAATCCTGGTCGGGAGGAAACTGGTCTAGCGGCAGCCAGTCTGGCACGCCTTCCTCCTCGAAAGATCAATCGACGGCACAGTTCCCCGGCTTTTCGGGAGGTGCGACTGCCTCTGGTGATGCTTTTCAGACTACTTCCGAAAATACTCCCGTCTCTTCGCTTTTCGGCCATAGCTTCGCAGCACCGACTCCCGCGCAGGAGTCAAAAAGTGAAGCCAATCCGAAAGAAAATGAAACTGCGAGTGTGTCTGGAAATCCATTTCAGGCAGCGGAAGGCTTTTCGACCCTGTTCTCCAAGCAGCGAGTGGAAGACCAATCCATCCCGTTTCCCAATACCGAGATCCAGCCTGAGAATCACCCGCAGGAAGTAGAGGAGGAACCTGAAGGTGTCTGGGGTGCGATGTTCCGTGGGATTGATTCGCAAACAGAAAGCGCTGCCGCAAAGGATGCGAATCCTCCCTACGCCAGCATTGGAAATCTTCTCAAGCAAACCACTACAGCCGAGAGCAGTGAAGCAAATCAGCCAGCAACTCCCACGTCAGAAACTAAATTTGTCGGCTTCACTGCCCCCTCATCGATTCCATCGACTCCGGAGAGCTCGCTCTCCGCTCCCAATGACGCGAAGGACTCTCAGAAGTTCGATCCGTTCTCCTCTGGCAACGATTCAGTCCCCAGCTCCTTTCGCTCAATCCCATCCACGGCTACAGAGCCTAATCCCATCCCTGCGAATCCGTTTCAGGCGGCACCAGCGACTCCGCCGACTTTGCCTCCTGACAGCGAATGGACAACTCCCGCAGCGACTCCTCTAGAAAAGGCCAATCCCTTCGAGGTGTTTGGCAATGCTTCGGATTCTTGGGCAATGCCTGCTGCGAACACGCCTCCTCCGCTGCCCGTCGCGTCCGAAACCCCTTCAACCGATCAGACGCCTGTCTTTCACGGATTTGAACCATCAGGAACTACTTCCATCCCGGAGGCCAAGCCAACCACTCTATCAGCGCCCTTCGCGAAGACTGAGGAATCTAAAGAGAAATCTTTCACTTCACTCGACTCCGAAGGCAAGTCCTCTGTAACGAACGAGAACCCTGTTTTCTCCGGCTTTTCACAGCCCCTGAAGCAAGCTTTCCTCCCCCCAGCAGAGGAGCAGGTTCCTTCGGCACCAGAGCCGGAAGAAACGACCCCATCGTCAGCCATTGCTACTGTCGCGAATGGATTTACGGCGCAGGAACCAACATTCACTTCAGAAACCCCGGTCGCATCCGTGGAAGCCTCCCTTCAACCTCGCACGTCTGTGGTCACCTCCGCAGCGCAAAAGCAGGAAGAATCAAGCTTTGCAATCGAGAATTCATCGGTCGTCTCCGACAGTCGACCCGTAGCGAAGGCTGAGACTCATCACCCGTCCTCCTCTGCATCGCCTCGAGTCAGGCTGAACGCAGACGATCCAGATCGCGATCTCGAATTGTGTGCGATTTTCTCGACCAGCGAGCGATTTACTCTGGCGAAAGTCGCCAGAAAGGTGGTCAGTCTTCAGGGGATCGAGAGCTGTTCCCTGTCCATCCCTGGCCAATTCGTGCAGGCATCGCGAAAAGAGGAAAGTCGCTCCAGTCAGGAAGCCCGAGAGATGGTCGCCTCTCTGCGGAATTTTGCCAAATTTGCGGGGCTAAAAGACGCACATACCTTCACCATGCAGACGGATCAGGGTGTTGTCAGCGTCTTTCTCGACGGTGAATCCTGTCTCACCGTTCAGCATTCTTCCACGAGCTTCGCTCCTGGAGTGCGGGAAAAGCTGATCTTAGCCTCTCGCTGTATCGCCCGACTTCAGGATTAATCCATCTCCTGACCATGGCTCTCGTTCGAAAAGACCGACGCGAAGTCCAATTCAAGATCGTGTACTGTGGTGCTCCGGGAGGCGGAAAGACTACTAATTTAGAATACATCCGCCACCGTCTCGATCCGGCGTTGCGCGGCGACTTGATATCGATTTCCACCGAAGGCAGTCGCACGATCTGCTTCGACTTCTTGCCCATTCACGAAACTCTGATTGCCGGCTATCGTACCCGATTCCAGCTCTATACGGTACCGGGACAGCGAGTACTCGCTCAAACCCGGCGCTCCGTGCTGTCGGGAGTGGATGGAATCGTTTTTGTCGTGGACTCGATCCGTGATCGCTGGGAGGCGAATCTGGAGGCTTGGCATGGGTGTCGTCAGGCACTGGAGGAAAATGGAATTCATCCCGAGACCGTCCCTATCGTCTATCAATACAACAAGCGCGATCAGCCAAATTCGCTCCCTCCCGAGGAGCTAGACGAGCGCTTTGGTGTGCGAGGGCCTGCCTTTCTCGGATGCGCTGCTACCGGTTATCAGGTCTTCGCAACACTCGACTGGATCACGGGAGAAGTTTTACGGCGATTCCATGCTTCCCTTTCTCCTGAAATTCCCGATACTAGGGAAGAAGAATCGAAACGATCCACTGCGAACGCTGAAGGAATCGCCTGCGTGTAAGGACAATCTTTCGCCCAGGCCAGCCACTCTGCCTTCATTATCGGAACGCTTTGGGGAAAGAACTACTACGCGACATGGAAGAAACAGAACCCTATCCTTCAGGTGGAATCGACCACTCCACAGCGATGCCCTTGGAGATCGATGAGCAAACTGCCGTTGCTGCGGACGATAGATTGCGAGAATTCGCTCAGGACGCAGATCTGGACATCTCTCTGATCGTTGATCGCAGTGGCGCGTTGGTCGCCGGGATCGCCAGCGACGCGAATCTCCCCGTTGATGTGATCTCCGCGCTCGTCGCTGGGGCCAACGGGGCCATGCGCGCCCTGAACTCTCAGGTGGGGGGGAATGGATCGATGGAGAGCCTCCACTTCGGCGGCAATCGACTCATCTACCTGCGAGAAGTCGCAGAACGCTTCGTTCTGGTCGCAGTTGCCGAATCGACTCATCCGGCAGGCTTGATTCGCGAGAAAGCCCTGTCATTGGACTCCGTCCTTTCCGATCTGCTCGCGAAAGTCGTCCCCAAAGCCCCGCCCACATCGGGAATCACGATGAGGTCGACGCGAAAGCCGATCAAAGCAGAGGATCGCGAATCAGAAATTTACGTTTCATCCGAGTCGCTTCCCGAGGAAGCGAGCTCCTTGTCATCTGAGGAAGTGGTAGAAACGCATCCTGAACTGACGATTGATACGTTGCAACAGGATCAGCTCGATCCCTCCGAAGTAGATTCAGCACCGGACGCGACGGACGAAATTCCTAGCGCAATTCCTAGCGCAATTCCTACCGAAATTCCTACCGAGAAAGGCGACATTCCTCCTCTTCCGGAACTCACAGCACCGGATGAGCCAAAGGAAATTCTCGAATCCCTCGATTTCGGCGAACCTGAAATCATCGTCGAGACTACCTTTCTTCCGATTGGGAGCGGTCATGCAACTGACTTTCCATTGAATAGAGATTCTGATTCCGAGGAGCCATCCCATCCACTGGCAGCGACTCCTATCCCGCACGAGGAGGACACTTCGATCACAGCATTTCCGGAGGATTGTTCGCCGACTGAATCTCACGATTCTATCCCGGAAATGGCGCTGCCCTCCACCTTTCCTCCGATGATTTCTCCAGAGCCGGAGGCTTCTGTTTCGGAGACGCTTCCTCCGGAGGAGTCCATTTCGAGACCAATTCCTTCTGTTGGTGACGTATTCCATGAAGCAGGAGTCTTCGAAATTGCTGACGAAGACTCTAACGAGGATGACGAGGATGACGAGGAGGCATGGGATAGACCGGTCGACGAAGAATCTCAACCGTCATCAGTTCTCCCGACCACCGATCCACCAGTGATCGCGGAAACACTCATTCCCCAGACGGAATCGCTTCTCGAATCTCCTGAAATTTCGATTCCTTCACCTGAACTGATTGCAGCAGTTCCCCCGATTCTTCCCTTGGTGGAAGCAGCTCCACAGATGCCCACTTCGGCCCCGGTACCGCCTATTTCATCGCCTCCCTCTCTCCCGACTCAATTCGAGATCGACGATAGCCCTGACGATGCGGACGAACCTAAATCCCCCGATCTTCCAGCTCAGGAAGAAGCCCTAATTATCGTCACCGAGGAGGATCTCAGGAGCGGGGAAATCGAACAGACTCGAGAATCAGAGTCCGAACCGCATTCGGTTCAAGAACCAGAACCAGAACCCGAGGTTCGCATTTCCGGCCCCTTTTACTTTTGATATTCTCTGGTGAAGTGCTGGTGGCGAAAGCATTGTACGGAGGATTCTTATTTTCGCTTTTCCCAGAACCTGCCTCTCATCCTCCTCGGGTGCGATAGCGGGCCGGAGTGGTGCCGGTTTCTGCGCGAAAGGCTCTGGTGAATGCGCTCTGGTCGTAGAAACCTAGTTCGGCGGCGATGGTTCCGACGGTCAAGTCCGTCGTCAGCAACTCGTGACGAGCGACGCGCAGCCGCTGACGAATCAGATAGCGCATGGGGGATTCTCCTAAATGATGGCGAAAGACTCGGGTAAATTGCCGTTCGGAGAGGTGACACAGCGCCGCGAGTTCCACTGTTGTCACTGGCTCGCGAAAATTGATGTGCAGATGTCTCAACGCGGGTTCGAGTTGGGAAAAGGGGCGAGCCATACCGCCGACTTCGTGCACGTCGTAGAGCGTCATCGCCACGCCGCAAATCGTCGCTTGCTGATCGCGGAGTGGAGCGACGGAGACGACGTACCAGTTCAGTGTTCCAGCGATATCGGGCACCATTTGTGAGTAATAGGTGTGAGGTTCGCCACTCTTCATTACTCGCTGGTCTTCCTCGACGAAACTCTCCGCTAGAGGCCGAGTGAAAAAGTCGGCGTCCGTTTTTCCCAGCATTTGCCATTCGTGTTCGAGATTGAATATCCGCAGTGTTCTCGCATTGGCGCGGACGAAGCGGCTTTGCTTGTCTTTTGCTAAAAAGGCAATGTGCGGTAGTGCAGACAACAAGGTCGATAACTGCAGGCCCTGTCCGATTCGAACAAGAAATTCGTGTTGAAAGGCGAGGGCTTTCGATTTTTCCGCATTTGCGCTCATGGCTGAAAAATACCAAAGAATGACGCTGACCGCCAAGCCGTCTTTCGAGAATCGCGTCTATCCTGTCAAGCGATGAGCAAAACTGTGGCGATCTTTGGAGCAAGCGGGAAGCTGGGGCGACGTGCGATCTCGTTGTTGACGGACCGTGGCTACTCTGTTCGCGCTCTGGTGCATCGCACTCCGATCGAAGATGAGAGCGTGACTTCGATCTCGGGCAGTATTACCGATCTTGCCGCAGTGTCCGAGACAGTGCGCGGCGCTGACATCGTGGTCCAGATGGCGACGACGAAGGAAGATCCGACGACTTTTTTCGATGTGAGCGTGAAGGGCACCTTCCATGTGCTGGAAGCCTGTCGTGAGGCGAAGATTTCCCAATTTCTTCTGCTCGGCGGCGATGCAGCCTACGGCATTTGGTTTTATCCCCAGCCCATTCCCATCTCGGAATCTCATCCGCTGACGGCGTATCCCGGCTACTATGCCTTTTCGAAGGTGATGGAGGAAACGATGACCTGGCAATACGCGACGCAATATGACCTTCCTGTCACGGTGTTGCGGTCTTCTTGGGTTTTTCAGGACGATGACCTCCTGCATCATTTTTCGCTGCTGCGCAATGTCGATCCCTCCGAACCAGGGCACGGATTTGGAGAGATCGACGAACATCTTTTATCATTGGTCCGGGAGAAAAAGGAGCACATCCCGCTGCTGCTGGATGCTCAGGGTGCTCCGCTGCGTCGCCACATCGTCCACATTGATGACGTGATGCAGGGCTTCGGTCTGATGCTCGACAATCCGTCCGCGATGGGGCAAGCTTTCAATATCGCCGCGCCCGCTGCCTTCGATTATCGAGTGGCCGCCGAATACCTATCCAAACAACTCGATCTGCCGATCGCCGAAATTCGCTGCCCCAACTATCATCCTTTCGAAATCGATATCTCCCGCGCTCGCACTCTCCTCGGCTACGCTCCTGAAAACGACTTCTTCCGCATGGCTGACCGAGCGATCCAATTCCTTTGAAATCATTCTTCTCACCTCAACTGCATTTAGCTAACTTATTCCTTCCCTCATGCGCACGTTCCATCATATCGGACTCCCCACAGATCAAAGCCAGCCTGGCGAATTCTTTGTCGAAGCGACCCGGGTCTGGGTCACAGACCCTCGCAAGCACCCCTACAGCGTCGAGTTTCTCCGCTTCGAAGCGGACAGTCCCGTCACGGGGCCCGTGCGGGATATGCCACATGTCGCCTACCGCGTGGATGATATCCACAAGGCCATCGAGGGCCAGGATGTGATCCTACCACCTTTTGAGCCATCGCCGAATTTCGTCGTCGCTTTCCTGAGAATCGATGGAGCTGTCGTAGAATACATGCAGTTTGAACGCGAAGAGGATCTGCCCTGGTGATCGCCTGTTTTACACTCAATTCATTCCATGAATCTCAACGGAAAAACTATCCTCGTCACCGGCGGCACTTCTGGTATCGGAGAGGCCTGCGTTCGACATTTTGCCAGTCTCGGCGCGAAGGTTGTGGCGGCATCGAACCAGCGCGAGCGCGGCGAGGAGCTGGAACGAGAAATGCAGGCCCTCGGACAAAAACTGACCTTCGCCTATACGGATGTGGCCGACGAGGCCAGCGTGAAGGGGGCTGTCGATCTGGCGCTATCGGCCTACGGACGCCTCGATGGGGTTCACTGCAACGCCGGAGTCTGGGGCAAAGGCAAGGCCACAGACTTCGATGAAGCTGCTTGGGAAAAGTTGATGGGCGTGAACGTGAAGGGTGTCTTTTGGACGGCCAAACACGCGATCCCCGCGCTGGAAGCCAGCGGAAATGGCGTTTTTCTCGTCACGACCTCCGTTGCCGCCTTCGTCGGGTTTCCCGCTCATGCGCTCTATTGTGCCTCGAAGGGAGCGCTGGAATCTCTGGTGCGCTGTCTCGCTGTTGATCACGCAGGAAAAGTGCGCGTCGTGGGGATCTGTCCGGGCACCATCGACACGCCCATGCTCGCAGCCACCTGCGATGGCTGGGACAAGCCAGTGGAAGAACTCTACGCCGAAGTCGCCCGCCGCATTCCCGTCCGCCGTCTGGGACAGCCCGAGGACATCGCCCGCACCGCCGCGTTTCTCTTTACCGATGACGCAGGTTACATCAACGCCACGTCCATCGTGCTCGATGGAGGAACCATGGCTCTGCCCCCTTGGTGAGCGAGTGTTTTTGCCCTGCTCTGTTCGATCATTTCAAAAGAAAGCTCTGTTGATCAAATGAAAAAAGTAAAACATGCCATCCTCGGTCTCGGCTGGTTCGGAGAGAAGCACTGCGAGGCTCTCTCTGCGATTCCCAATGTCGAGATTGCCGCCCTTTGCACTCGGAATGACAAGCGGCTCGCGGAAGTCGCCTCGCGCTTTGGCGTCGCGAAGACCTACACCGACTATCATGCCATGTTGGCCGATCCGGAGATCGAGTCCGTCAGTATTACGACGATGTGGGATCAGCATGTCGATCCAACCGTCGCGGCGCTGAAGGCGGGTAAGCATGTGTTTTTGGAAAAGCCCATGGCGTCCACCGTCGAGGACTGTGATCGGATCGTCGAAGCTGCGAACGCCGCCAGTTCTCACTTCATGGTCGGTCATATCTGCCGCTTCAATCCGCGCTATGCAGCAGCGAAGGAGGCTGTGGACGCGGGACGCATCGGGCGCATCGTCTCGATGTATGCTCGACGGAATCTTCCCGCCTGGGTGGGCGCAACCGTCCTCGACAAGATCGGCCCCATCATCGGCGATGGCGTCCATGACACGGATCTGATGTTCTGGATCAGCGGATCCCGAGCCGTCAGCGCCTACGCTCAGACCGTTCAGTGGCGCGACCACGTGTATCCCGATCTCGGTCAGGTCATGTATCGTCTGGAAAATGGAGCTTCGTGCATTCTCGAATCCGTCTGGTGCCTACCGGACACCACTCCCTTCCAGATCGACGAGAGACTGGAAATCGTCGGAACAGAGGGTTCGATCTCCATTCACGACACTCACCCGAACCTGATGATCGTTGACAGAGATGGTGCTCGCTGTCCGGACACGACATACTGGCCGATGCAGCATGGGCAATTGCGCGGAGCGCTGCGCGACGAATTGGCCTATTTCATTCAAGGAATCGCCGACAGCGTACCGCCTGTGGTCATCAGTCCGGAAGAATCTCGGGAGGCGGTTCGCGCCTGCCTCGCCGCCGAGGAATCGGCCCGCACAGGTCAGGTGGTAAAAATCTGAAATGCTAAAACAACACATGAAAACACCATTCTCGATGCACCGTATTGGCTTTCTCTCACTCGCAGTTTCCTTCTCCATGACGTCAGCTTGGGGACAGGAAGAGCAGAAGGAGAAGCCCGCACCGAAGCAGGGCGACACTCATCAGGCAGATCTCGGCTCCTCTGTTTCGCTGGAGGTCGTCTGGATTCCGGCGGGAGAGTTTCTCATGGGTAGCTCGCCCAAGGAAAAGGCTTGGGCCACGGGAATCGAGGGAGGAGCGACTCCTGGCACCTCTCGGGAGTCCTACGAGGGCGAAGCTCCGAGGAAAACGCGAGTCGCTCAGGATTTCTGGATGGGACGCACCGAAGTCAGCGTGGGTCAATTCCGACGTTTCGTCGAAGCGACTGGTTATGTGACCGACGCCGAACAGCCGGGCGGACAGACGCAGTGCTTCGATGAGGCCTGGGATGGCTATCATCTTACCACGGAAGTCACTCATCCATGGAAGTCCATGTCGGGAAAGAGTTGGCGCGATCCGAACTGGGCTTTTCCCAACGATGATTCGTATCCCGTCGTCTGTGTCAGCTACCGAGATATGTGGGCCTTTTGCCATTGGCTGACCGAGCACGAGCGTACGGCGAAGCGCCTACCAGAGGGCTTCGAATACCGTTTGCCGACGGAGGCGGAATGGGAATACGCCTGTCGCGGGGGTAGCCAGGAGAGTCAGGCCTTCTGGTGGGGGAATGAACTCGAAGAAGGTCAGGGAAGACTGAATATTTCCGGCCTCGATCTACTGCCAGGCCGGACGAAATCTTGGCCCTTGGCGAAGGCTCCTTGGCTCGATGGCTATCCCTTTGTCTCCCCCGTGGATCACTACGGCGAGCGCGGACGCAACGGCTTCGGCCTCGCCGATACCTGTGGCGGAGTCTGGGAGTTCGTCGTCGATCATTTCGACCCCACGGGAGGACATGAGGAGATCTACTACGAGGATTCCGCACAGCGCATCGTCTCCCGTCCCGTTTGCAAAGGTGGCAACTACTTCGATGTGCCCGGCAATGCCCGCAGTGCGGTGAGACTGGGCATCAGGAACATCACCTATTCTGATTCTCGCGATGGATTTCGCGTCTGCCTCGGTCGTCCCTTGCCAAACGGAGGCCCTGATCTAAAAGCCTCGTATCAGAAGCTGATTTCTCAATGATTCCCTTTATGAAAAATACCCTGCACTCTCTTCTCGCTTTGCGAACGCGCTGCGTTGGTCTTCGAGCCATTTTTACGCCCTTGACCATCTTGGGACTCGTACTTGCATCCGGCCCCTCAATCAGTCAGGCGGCCGATTGGGAACCCGTAAAGGTCCCTGGAGCGATCTCCGCCGATGGTCCCGTCTGGCTGCGCTGCTGGATAAAAGCGGACAATAGCTTTTTCAACAAGCACGAGCGGAATCTCTTTGAGGAGTCGGTTGGCTTCCATTTTAACGCTCTTCCCGGCGCGCATGAGGTCTGGATCAACGGAGTCAAAATCGGCAGCGGAACGGATGCCGTTTTCCAGCGCTACAAAGTGCCCGTCGGGACGCTGGTGAAAGACGAGTGGAATGAGATCGCCGTGCGCACCGCACCAGTCGAAGGCAAGGTGAGCTTTCGTGACAAGGCTCCCTTCATGATGACTTACTTCGTTGAATGCGTGTTTGAGGGCGACTGGGAACTTCTGCGCAGTTCGGACTATACCCCTGGCAAGGCTCTTGCGGAAAAACCGGCCCGAGCCACCTTCGAAGATTTTCGTCAGTCGAATCGTGTTCTCGGTCGTGCCGAGCAGGTTCACGGCCCCAGCCTCCCGCCCGCTGAAGCAGCCAAAACCTTCACTACCACCGATCATCTGAAAGTTGAGCAGATTCTGCACGAACCGGAAGTAACACAGCCCTTCCATTTCAGCTTCGACGCCCGTGGTCGACTATGGGTAATGCACTCGAATCAATATCCCTATCCCGCCGGGCTGAAAATGCTCAGTCGCGACCACTTCTACCGCGCTCACTACGATAAAGTGCCTGCCGCTCCTCCTCACCACGACAAAGGAGCGGATATCGTGAGTATCCACGAGGACACGAATGGCGATGGAAAATTCGATACGCACAAGGTCTTCGTCGAAGGCCTGAACATGGCCAACGCCGTTCTTCCCGGCAAGGGCGGAACTTGGGTAATGAATGCGCCCTATCTGCTCTTCTATCCAGACGCCGATGGCGACGACGTTCCCGACGGCGATCCTGTCGTTCATCTGGCTGGATTCGGCTTTGAAGACAGCCACTCTGCTGCCAACAGCCTCGTCTGGGGACCGGACGGCTGGATCTATGGAGGTCAGGGAAGCACCGCCTCCTGTCGCGTCGTGCGTCCCGGACTCGACCCCGAGAACGATCCCGGCACCTACTTTGAAGGCTGCATGGTATGGCGCTATCATCCGACGACTCGTGCCTTCGAAATATTCTCCGAAGGCGGTGGCAATACCTTCGGACTCGAATTTGACTCCCTCGGACGCCTGTATTCCGGTCACAATGGAGGCGACACCCGCGGATGGTATTTCATGCAAGGAGGATTTTATCGAATGCAGGGCGTCGATCCTGGTAAATTCGGCCCTCCGCGCAATCCGTATGCCTTCGGTGAACTGCCTCACCTAGCGACAGAGGACAAGTTGGTGCGCTTCACTCACTTCGGAGCCTTCGCTGATGGCAGCGCCATGCCTGATCCGCTGAAAGGAGTTCTGATGGCACTCGATCCTCTGCACAATGAAGTCATCGCCTCGCGCTGGATTCACAGGGGGGCGAACTTCGAGACTCAAGACATCGGGAAAGTCGTGAAGAGTAGCGATCCCGCCTTCCGTCCTGTTTATGCAGCCAACGCTCCCGATGGTTCGATTTACATATCTGACATGTATGAGTTCTACATCGCTCACGGTCAGCATTATCAAAATCAGATCGACCCTACTACAGGCCGAATTTATCGACTCGCCGATCAAACGAAGCCGCTGGAAAAAGATTACTCGCTCGCCACGAAGACTCCCGCAGAGCTGCTCGACCTACTCGGACATCCGAACAAATGGCATCGCCGAATGGCTGTCCGGCTGCTCGCCGAACGTGCCGATCCCGCCACTATACCGGGATTAAAAGCGCGCATTGCCGGATCCGACGGAACCGTGGCCCTTCACGCTTTGTGGGCACTGTCTCAGATGACGGGGTTGGACAAAGAAACCGCTCTACACGGCCTCCGTCACAGCGATCCCTCCGTGCGGAACTGGACCGTCCGCCTGCTCGGTGACCAATATGGCATCCAGCGCAATCTGGGGCAGGCACCAGAGCGAAAACAGGCTCTTCCGCTGGAGCTGGAGACCTTTTCCGCCTTGCTGGATCAGGCAAAATTCGAACCCGACCCCGAAGTTCGTGCACAAATGGCAGCCACGGCTCGACGGCTCGATATCGCTCAGGGCCTCCCCTTGCTCGGAGTTTTAGTCGGGCACGACGAAGATCTGGAGGATGACTTTATCCCCATGCTCTGCTGGTGGGTGCTGGAAGCTCACCTACCCGCCTCCGTCGACGAGGTGGTCGCCTTCTTTAAAGATCCCGAGCTATGGAAGAAACCGATTCTGCGCGAGCAAATCCTCCCACGCGTCGCTCGTCGTCTCTCGATGGAGGAAAAGCAACAGGATCTAATCCACCTCTCTACCCTCTTTCAGATCGCTCCCGATGCAGAGGCTGCGAAATTCCTGCTCCAGGGCTTCGAGGAGGCCTATCGCGGACGGACGGTGACCGGTCTGCCGGATGCGCTGATCTCCGCCATGGCTAAGGCGGGAGGCGCTCCTCTCGGCATTCGTCTGCGCCAGGGTGACCCGGCTGCTGTGAAGGAAGCCCTTATCCTGATCGCCAATCCCAAAGCGGCTCTCGATGAGCGACTCCGTTTCGTTCGGAGCTTTGGAGAACTCAAAAACAGCGAAGCCGTACCCGTTCTTCTAAAAATCGCCGAGACCAATGGAGATACTGAGCTGCGCCGAGCTGCCTTCTCCTCCCTTGGCGCTTACGACATGCAAGAGATCGCTGAAAAAGCGCTCACTCTGCTCCCGACGTTGCCTGCGGAGATTCGGCCTGCCGCCTTCACACTGCTCAGCAGTCGTCCCGCATGGGCGAGCCAGCTTGTGACAGCCCTAGAGAGCGGGAAACTCTCAAAGGATCTCGTCCCCGGTGACGTAGCCGATCAGTTGCGATCTCATCCAGTGGAGTCCGTGCGCACCGTGGCTGCCAAGCTCTTCCCGCAGTCTCCCGCCGTCGGTCAGGACTTTAATGCCACCATCGCCCGCGTTGAAGACGTGCTGAAGAAAAACAGTGGGAATCCCTATGCCGGAGAGAAAATTTTTGACCAGCGCTGCGCCAGTTGTCACACTCTCTTCTTCAAGGGTGGAAAAATCGGACCCAATCTGACCAATTATCAGCGTGATAACCTCGGCACTATGCTCATCAGCATCATCAATCCCAACGCTGAGATTCGCGAAGGCTTCCAGTTCGTCACGCTGAAGACGAAAGACGGTCGAACACTGGGTGGTTTCCTTCTTGACCGAGACAATCAGGTCACACTGCTCAGAGGACTCGACGGACAGGATCTCACGCTGCCAGCCTCCGAAATCGAGTCCGTGGATTCCATGGGACGCAGCATTATGCCCGAAGGCCTGCTGGAGGGACTCGACGACCAGGCACTGCGCGATCTTTTCGCTTATCTGCGAATTTCTCAGCCCATCAGTAAATAATCCCGTAGTTGTTATTCCCTTCATTTCACCTCTGCTATGAACACCCCCCTTGATCGCCGTCGCTTCATCTCCCGCGCCATCGTCGCTTCTACCGTCGCCGCGAGCGCATCTTCCGGAATTTCGTTGATCGGCGAGGACAAAAAAACACTGCGCATCGGTCTGCTTTCCGCAGGAAGTTATGGGGCCTCCTACACCGGTACCCCTCAGCCTCGCACGCGAGGATCACACCACGGGACCGCCTTCGCCACGACCTTTAATGGATTCGATGAGGAAAAGGTCAAGGCATTTAAGGGCACTTTCGTCCGTGCCACCAAGCACATCGATGGAGCCAAAGTGGTGAAAGTGTGGGACCCCAATCGCGACGATGCCGCCGCACTGGCCGACGTCTGCTCCATCCCCACTGTCGCCGACTCACCCGAAGCCTGCATCCAGGATGTCGATCTGGCCTTGATCGTCGATGACGGTAGCGGTGAGCAATGGAAATACGCCGAAGCCGCCCTGCGCGCCGGGGTGCCCACATTCTGCGACAAACCACTCGCCATGAACGCGAAGGACGCGGCCAAAATTGCATTCATTGCGAAGGAGACAGGAACCAAATTCATGTCCGCCAGCAGTCTGCGTTTCATCCCCGATGTCCTGAAGATGAAAGAGGACATGCAGAAACTGGGCAAGATTCGCCTTTGCACCGTTACCGGACCTGGTGATCTGATTTACTATGGCATCCACGCTCTCTCCATGGCCTATGCCCTGCTCGGTCCCGGCGTCATCAGTGCGCACAACGTAGGGCGTGAAAATGGCAACATCGTGCGACTTCGCCATCAATCCGACCTCGATATTTTGCTCATCGTAGGAGCCAGGGAATACATGAACGCAGGATTCTCGATCCAGCTTCATGGCGAAAAAGGCAGTCTGCGCGTCGAACCCAGCCTGAAAGATCTCTACACCTACCTTCTAGAAAATTTCCTCGATCTAGTTCTCCACGACAAGGTCACCGTCCCCATCGACGAAGAAGTCGAAGTCATCGCCGCCTTGGAGGCTGGGAGAGTCTCGCTCGACACGGGGAAAGAGGTGATGCTGAAGGAAGTGATGTGATCCAGACATCTCTGTCTCAGCCTCCCTTTGACTGGACTACAGACAGGAATGCTTGTGCCACACGGAGTTTTGCCACCTCATGCCTTCCTCTAATCATCCCACGCTTCAATCTACCATCTACGACAATCAATCTCGTAGGAAAGCAGGGGATTTTTTAAAGGAGCACATTCGCTCTGGCAGCGAGCTTTCCTTCGTATCCGCCTATTTCACCGTACACGCTTTCGCCGCACTACAGGACAAGTTAGAAAGTTCAGCCCATCTTCGCTTTCTCTTCGGTGATCCGACTTCACTTGCCAGTCTCGATAAAGACGGCAAGGAAGCCCGTCGATTCACTTTGGGGCCAGACGGACACGCGCTCACCATCGGCAACCAACTGTCCCAAAAGCAAATCGCTCGCGAGTGCGCTGCATGGATTCGCCATCAGGTCGAGATCCGCTCCATGCAGGGATCCTTTCTCCATGGAAAGCTCTACCATATCCGGAATGGCGAAACCTCTCATGCCCTACTCGGCAGCTCGAATTTCACCGCTCCCGGTCTCGGGCTGGCGGCTGATGGCGGCAATGTTGAGCTAAACATCGCCATCGATTCGAAACGAGACACGGACGATCTGGAAGCTTGGTTCAACGAACTCTGGCGAGACGACTCCACCACCGTCGATGTCCGCGACAAAGTGTTGGCGGAGCTAGCACGTCTATACTCTGACAACTCTCCCGAGTTTATCTACCACTTGACCCTTTTCCACATCTTCCGCCACTACTTGGAGAACGCCGGAAATGTCGATGAGACACTCTCTCGCGTCGCCCTGCCTGACACCCACATCTGGCGCACTCTCTTCACCTTCCAGAAAGACGGAGCCAAGGCCGCCATCAACAAGATTCTCTCCACCAACGGCTGCATCCTCGCCGATTCCGTCGGACTCGGAAAAACCTACACCGCCCTCGCCGTCATCAAGTTCTTCGAGCTACGCAACGAGCGCGTCCTCGTCCTGTGCCCGAACAAACTCCGTCGCAATTGGACGGTCTACAACTCCAACAGCACCCTCAACCCCTTCGACAAGGACCGCTTCGGATACCACGTCCTTTCCCACACCGATCTCTCCCGCGAATGCGGCGAGGCGGGCGGCCACGATCTCTCCACTTTCAATTGGGGTGCCTATGATCTCGTGGTGATCGACGAGTCACACAATTTTCGCAACAACCGCATCCGCACCGCCACCGATCCGGACGAGAGCGTCCGCCGCACCCGCTACCAGCGCCTTATGGAGGACATCATCCAGAGCGGCCAGAAAACCAAAGTCCTGCTCCTCTCCGCCACCCCGGTGAACAATGAGCTGGCCGATCTCCGCAACCAGATTTCCTTCATCGCAGGTGGCGATGTGACTCGCGACGAATCCGCCAATGCTGCGTTCGCAACCAGCCTCGGGATCCGTTCCGTGCGTGACACCACCCGCACTGCCCAGACCCATTTTACCACCTGGTCGAAAAAGAACCCGGAGCAGCGCACCACCCGCGAACTGTTACAAGCCCTCGGCGGAGATTTTTTCAAACTACTCGATGGCCTCAGCATCGCCCGCTCGCGCAAGCAGATCGCCACCTACTACAAAGAGGAAATGCAAAAATTAGGCGGCTTCCCTGCACGACCCGCCCCAGTCTCTTTGCACCCGGCCATTGATTCCGCCAACAAATTCCTCTCCTTCGAGCAGCTCAACGAGGAAATCGACGCCCTCAAGCTCGCCCTCTACCATCCCACCAGCTACCTGCGCGACGATCTGTCACCCCATCTGCGTGCTGCCTATGAGGACAAAATCCTCGGCGGCTTTACCCAGCAGGGTCGGGAAAAAATCCTCGTCAGCATGATGAAAGTAAATTTCCTCAAGCGACTGGAAAGCTCGGTGGTCTCCTTCCGTCTCACCTTGGAGCGCACCATAGCCAAGATCGATGAACTCGAGCGCCGCATTGCTGCCTTCGAAGTACACGCTGACACCCATACCGAGCTAGATTTCGACGCTGTGCTCCCCGAGCAGTTCGAGGATCCCGAACTCGATCCGGACTTAATCAAAGGCTTCACCATCGGCGGTCGTCGCCGTCTTCATCTCGCCCACCTGAAACTCGACGAGTGGCTCAAAGACGTGCGCCATGACAGGACTCAGCTCCAGTTTCTCCTTGGAAAAACCGAGAAAGTCACTCCCGAGCGCGATGCCAAGCTCGCCCGCCTGCGGTCCCTGATCGAGGGCAAAAGCTCTCATCCCTCCACCAACAAAGACGGAAAACCTGTCCGAAAAGTCCTCATCTTCACCGCCTTTGCCGATACCGCCCGCTACCTTTACGATCAGCTCACGCCGCATTTTCACGGGCAGCTCGGCCTGCACACCGCACTCATCGTCGGCGATGGCGACAACAGGACCACCCTCGGCACCGCCGATTTTGACGACATCCTCACCAACTTCTCCCCTCTTTCCAAGCGCCGCGCTGCGCAACCGCGCTTTCCGCAGGAGGAGGAAATCGACGTCCTCATCGCCACCGACTGCATCTCCGAGGGCCAGAACCTCCAGGACTGCGACTACTTGGTGAACTACGACATCCACTGGAACCCCGTCCGCATCATCCAGCGCTTCGGCCGAATCGACCGCATCGGCTCGCGCAATGAGGCCGTCCAACTGGTCAATTTCTGGCCCACCGAAGACCTCGACCGCTATCTGAAAGTGAAACACCGGGTGGAGGCCCGTATGGCCCTAGCCGACCTCGCCGCCACCCAGACCGACAACCTCTTGCAGCCGGAGCAGATCGAAGATCTCATCACCGAGGATCTGCTCTTCCGCGACAAGCAGCTCAAACGCCTCCAGCACGAGGTGCTCGACCTAGAAGACCTCGCGGACTCCCCCAGCCTCACCAGCTTTTCGCTCGATGACTTCCGGCTCGAACTCCTCCGCTTCCTCGAGAGCCGCCGTGCCGAGTTGGAGGAGGCTCCGCTCGGCCTCTATGCCGTCGTCCCTCCGCCCGATGGCCTCCGTCCCACCGTCCAGCCCGGGGCCATGTTCTGCCTGCGCCGAGCCTCCCAAGCAGAGCAGCGCTCCGATACGGGGGAGAAGTTGAACCCTCTCGCCCCCCACTTCCTCCTCTACGTCCACGATGACGGAGTGGTCCGCTACTCCTTCGCCCAGCCCAAGGAAACGCTCAACCTGCTCCGCGCACTTACCGCTGGACACCCCCGCGCAATCCAGTCCCTCTGCGAGCAATTCGATGCCGCCACCCAAAACGGCACCGACATGCAACACTACGACAAACTCGTGCAAAGCGCTCTGCGCACCATCGAAAACACCTTCCAAAAGCGCTCCGCCACCCATCTTTTCTCCGGGCGCGATGCACTCTTGCCCACCCAAGAAGAATCTGCCCACGCCGACGATGGCGATTGGGAACTCGTCACTTGGATCGTCGTGCAAGCCCCGCAGTCTCCGGACAGTGGCAACTCCAACAGTGGAAACAAGCGCTCTGCCTGATCCAATAGTAGAGCAGGCATCTCGCCCGCCTCTACGAAACCCACCACTCTTCATCAGAACATTGACAAAAACCCATAAATATGGGAAACTTCCTCGGTGAAAACAACTCTCGAACTCCCTGACTCACTCTTCCGCGAGATCAAGGCCACCGCAGCTCTCAACGGAATGAAAATTAAAGACTTCGTGGCTGAAGCTCTGATGGAAAAGCTCAAATCCACCTCCGCAAGCCCACTCCAGAAGCCTTGGATGCGAGGCTTCGGCGCGCTCGCCGATCTTCGGGAGGAAACACGATCCATCGTGGCGGACATCGAGGAAACCTTCGGCCAGATCGATGAAGAACATCGCTCATGATCCTAGATACCAATGCCCTTTCCGCCTGGGCCGATGGTAACCCCGCCTGCCGTCCGGCCTTTCTTGAGGCGACACGATTGGTGGTTCCTGCCATCGTGCTGGGCGAATACCTCTACGGCATCCGCCAATCTCGTCACCGCATGCGCTATGAGGAATGGCTGGCTGAAAATCTTCCCTGTGCGGAACTCAGGCCGATCCACGGCTCCACTGCTGGCTATTACGCCGACCTCCGCATTCATCTCAAAGCCCGTGGGACACCCATTCCGGCGAACGACCTGTGGATCGCCGCCATGGCCGTGGAACTCCAGCTTCCTCTTCTCAGCAACGACAGCCATTTTGACCTGATTCCCAGCCTAATCCGCCTTTCCTTCTGAATGATCCTTTTCCCTAGGTCGGACCTCCGCGCCGACCTCCAAGCTGCTCTTACCACCTTCACGGAAAAACCTTTCCGCGAGGCTGCCATCGCTCTGCTCGCCACCCTCGGCTATCGCAGTGATCGGACACTGGCCCTGTCGGACTCATCCCCACAAACCTTCCTCCACTTCCTGCAGGAACATGACAAAGGCGGCATTTTCGGTGCCGAAAAGGCCCTCTTCTCCGATTGGGTCTCGGCAGACCTTCTCTTTCAGTTCACTGACTCGGAACTGACCCGGCAAGCCGATTTCTTTCCGGATTCGGATTTCAAACCGTCCTTCCTCCAGTCGTACCTCTTCTTCGCCGTGGAGTTGAACGGTAACTCGGCGGTCAACGGTCATTACGCCCGTGGCAAGCTCAGCACCATCGCCCGCCAGATCAACCGGGTCTTTCCCATGCCCGTCATGCTGCTGTTAAAACACGGTGGCTCCCTCTCTATCGCCGTCATCAACCGCCGCCTACACAAGCGCGATGCCTCCAAAGACGTGCTGCAGAAGGTCACGCTCATCCGCGACATTGCCCTGCAAAATCCGCATCGCGGCCACCTCGACATCCTCGATTCCTTCGCACTTCCCAACCTCGAAAACCCCGAAAACCGGAAACAGCCCATCCTCACCTTCGACCAGCTCCACGCCGCCTGGGAGCAAATCTTCAATGTCGAGCTGCTCAACAAGCGATTTTACAAGGATCTCGCCAATTGGTATTTCTGGGCGCTGCCTCAAGTGGAGTTCCCCGATGATGTGGAAAAGAACTCGGAGAAACGCCGCGCCACCGGCCTCATCCGCCTGCTCACCCGACTCATCTTCTGCTGGTTTCTCAAGCAAAAGGACGAACTCATCCCCGAAACGCTCTTCGACTCACGAGAACTGACCGGTATTCTCAAGGACTTTGATCCCCAGAGTGATTCTGACTCCAATTACTACCACGCCATCCTGCAAAACCTCTTCTTCGCCACGCTCAACCAGCGCATGGGCAAAGATGGTCGTAGCCAGTCCTATCGGGCCTTTGCGCTCGATCAAGGCTTTGTCAAGAACCGCGATACTCACGACGTCAATAATCTCTACCGCTACGAGCAGCTCTTTTCCATCTCTCCCGATGAGGTGATCGAGTTGTTCTCCACCATCCCTTTCCTCAATGGCGGCCTCTTCGAATGCCTTGATCGCACGGAAGCTAGTACCGACAATCTTGTTAGTGATTTACGAAAAACGGACAAGAGTGTCCGTTCCACCTTCAAAAAGCGCTATCTCGACGGCTTCTCCCGAAATCCCAAAAAGCGTCCCACGGTCCCCAATCACCTTTTTTTCTCTGAGGAAATCCGCGAGAATCTCGCTGATGCCTATGGTGATACCAATAGGAAACACGAGAAGGTATCGGGACTCATCCGCATCCTGAACCGCTACAAATTCACCATCGTCGAAAACACCCCCATCGATCAGGAAATCGCGCTTGATCCCGAGCTGCTGGGCCAGGTCTTTGAGAACCTCCTCGCTTCGTACAACGAGGAAACAAAAACCACGGCCCGCAAGCAAACCGGATCATTCTACACGCCACGCGTCATCGTCGACTACATGGTAGACGAGTCCCTCAAGGCACATTTAGAGCAAAAGGTAGCCGAGACAATCCTGTCTCGGTCTTCAAATAATCTGTCTCGGTCTTCAAATAACCTGTCTCGGTCTTCCAATCAAAAATTAAGTGCACCTGAGACGATCCCGTCTCAGGTGCTGCTTTCTCGAATGACCGAGACAGGATTGTCTCGGCTACCCTATTTCGACCCGAACGCGCCTATAGAAAAGAAACAGGCGAATTTGCCTCACTGGACGCAGTCTGGGACCACCTACTGGATCACCTTTCGTCTGGCCGATTCTCTTCCGCAAGACAAGCTAGCTGCATGGAAGGAGGAACGAGACGACTGGATCCAAGATCACCCCGAACCTTGGGACGAAGCCCAGTGGAAGGAATACGATGAACGCTTCGGATTACGCCTCGAAAATTGGCTCGACGCCGGATCTGGTGAGTGTCATCTGCGCCGTCCAGAGATTCGCGCCATCGTTGAGAACTGCCTGAGGCGCTTCCACGGCATCCGCTACGATCTCGGCCCGTGGGTGATCATGCCCAACCACGTTCATCTTCTACTCCGTCCCCGAGAAGGGCAATCGCTCTCAAAAATTCTACAAGGAATCAAAGGCGTTAGCGCAAAAGAGAGCAATGCCCTGCTCGGTCGTACCGGTCAGCCATTCTGGCAGGAAGAGTCCTTCGACCACATCGTTCGCAGTCAGGCGCAATGGGAGCGCTTCGTACGCTACATCGCAGCGAACCCAGTGAAGGCAAAACTCAGAAAAGAAGAATACAGCATAGAGCTGGCTCAGCGTGACTCCGACAATCAGAGTAGCTCCGACAATCAGAGTAGCTCCGACAATCTTGTCGGAGTCCCACATAATCACGAGACAGGATTGTCTCGTCTACCCTCCCGCCTCGACCACCTCTTTTCCTACACCGAGGAATCCCATCAATTCTCCGACTCCGAAGTCGCTGCCCTCATCAACGCCATCGACGAGGTGAAAATCCTCGATCCTGCTTGTGGCTCTGGGGCCTTTCCCATGGGCGTCCTTCACAAGCTCGTCTATATCCTCGGCAAGCTCGACCCCGATAACGAACGCTGGAAGCAAACCCAATTACAAAAGCTCGACTCCGCTCCCATGCGTGAAGCTCTGGAAGCAGCCTTTGCCGACAACAACGACGACTACGGGCGCAAGCTCTACCTCATCGAGAACTGTCTCTATGGAGTCGATATCCAGCCCATCGCCATCCAGATCACCAAGCTCCGCTTCTTTATCTCCCTCATTGCCGATCAAAAGACCAACCGCGACAAATCCAAAAATTACGGCATCCGGCCACTACCGAATCTGGAGACGAAATTCGTGGCTGCAGATACCCTCATCGGCCTGCCGGAAATGGAGCACGACCTCCTCATCAACCCCCGCATTGCCCAAATTGAAAAGGAAATCGAAGTTCTCTACCACGCCCACTTTTCCGAACAAAATCGCACCCGCAAACTCGCCAGCCAGCGCAAGGTCAAAGCCCTGCGCCAAGAAATGGCGACCCTTTTGGCCGAAAGCCTTCTCTCTCCCGCCAAAGCGCGACACCTCGCCGAGTGGGATCCCTTCGATCCTCAATCCCAGGCTGACTTCTTCGATCCCTATTGGATGTTTGGCATCCACGCGGGCAAAATGACCCGCACGAACCCTACCACACTTACGGGGGGATTTACTGCCTTGCTCGTTGACGAACTCGCCCCGAAAATTACGGAAGAATCTGGCTTCGACATCGTCATCGGAAATCCGCCCTACATCCAGATTCAAAAATTCCCCGCAGCCCAGAAGGCGAAATGGGAAGCACAAAAGTTCTCCACCTACGCCGCCACCGCCGATATCTACTGTCTCTTTTACGAGCGTGGTGCGAAGCTCCTGCGTTCTGGAGGCCACCTCTGCTTCATCACTTCGAACAAATGGATGCGTGCGGGCTACGGCGAAGCCTTGCGCCGGTATCTGACATCGCAGGTGGACACCCGTGCCGTGCTCGATTTCGGCATGGCACAGAATTTCGGAGCCGCCACCACCTACACCTGCATCACCTCGCTGACCCGCGAGCCCTCACGGCACCGCACACTCTGCGCTTATGCCAGCGACACCGCCGCCGCGATGAATGATCCGGCGGACTACATGGCGGCCCACGCCGTCCCGCTCACCTCGCTGAGCAGCGATGCATGGGTCATCCTTTCTCCCGAACGCCACGCCATCAAAGCTGCCGTCGAGAAACAGGGGATTCCTTTGGGAAAGTGGGACATTCAGATCAATTATGGCATCAAGACCGGCTTCAACCAGGCCTTCTACATCACCCGAGAGCAGCGCGACGCCTTCATCGCCGAAGATCCGCGTTGTGAACCCTACCTGGTGCCGCTCCTGCGCGGACGATTTGTCGAGCGCTACGGGCATTCGTGGGATGGGACTTGGATGATCGCCACATTTCCAGCATTCGATTACAAGCTTTCGCAGCTACCGAAACCCATTGTCACACATTTGGAGTCTTTTCGTGTCTCATTAGAACCCAAGCCTCGTGATTGGAAAGCCCCCAAATGGGACGGGCGCAAGGCAGGCTCCTATAAGTGGTTCGAGACCCAGGATGTCATCGGTTATCATCAGGAGTTTCAGAAGCCGAAGATCATTTATCAAGAAATAGCGATCAGCCTTCCCTTCTTCTTTGATGATTCATGTCAGATGTTTATGGATACGACTTGCTTTATGATTTCTTCAGATAAAGAAAGCTTGCCTTATCTCACGGCAATTTTGAATTCATCGCTATTTCGATGCTGTTTTCGAGGAAACTTTCCAGAGTATTCAGGCAATGCCAGCCGTGTGAAAAAAATCTTCATGGACAAAATCCCCGTGAAGAAGCCCACCACTGCGGAAGCCGCACTTTTTGAGAAGCTCGTCCCCCTCATCCAGTTCGCCCAGGGTGGCGCAGACAATCCTGTCTGCGATCCTTCCGAGATGAACCTGGACAAGATTGTCCAGGCTACCTTCCTCGAAGACCTCATCGACGCCTGTGTGATGGAGTGCTACTTCCGTGAACACATGGCCGAACGCGATCTGCTCTTCCACGACAGCGTTGCACGAGCAATCCTGTCCGCGTCCACCAGCGACCCGCAAACAGAATTGTCTGCGCTACTCTCCCTCAACGCCCCCTTCCACCCCATCCGCAAACGCCTCGATCACCTCACCACCACCAGCCCCGATTTGCTGGCGGTCATCAAGGCGGAAGGCAAAGTATAAAAATTC
Source organism: Verrucomicrobiota bacterium (assembly GCA_963205275.1). Lineage (GTDB taxonomy): Bacteria > Verrucomicrobiota > Verrucomicrobiia > Verrucomicrobiales > DEV007 > Arctic95D-9. Next base: position 29,828 of record CAUJIH010000101.1, read on the forward strand.
TCAGGGACAGGTTACTTAGCAATTCGGAAATTCCCTGCAATCGCACGTCGGCTACGATCACTCCGGGATCGAATGCGCGATAGATTGAGTTCCAACGATGAAAATGAGCTTGTCCCCTTTTTCTACAGCCTGACTGAAGTACGCCGCTCTGTCGGATGAGCAATTCCGGCAAGGACCGCGAGGAGTGATTGACCTACGACTTTCGTGATCAGATCGTAGGCAGATCACGGAGACAGGTTCTCATCACACTAGTATTGCTCACGGAAGCTTCAGTCCCGTCACCCAGACGGGGGTTTTGCCTCCGGCCAGAGTCTGCACCTGCTTCAATCGTCCGCTTTCAGGATCACGCCGATACAGCGCTAAATGATGATCCCCTTGTCCAGCGGCGATCACAAACTTCTCACCTGGCATTAGATTGAAGGCTCGCGGGGTCTTCACTGTGGGCACTCGTTCCAGTTCGGTCAGAGTTCCCGTGTCGAGATCGACCGTAAACGACGCGAGACTGTCGTGGCCACGATTCGAGGCATAGACAAAACGGCCATCCTTGCTGATCTGGATCTCGGCGCAGCTCCCGTTCGCTGGATCCCAGCCGACGGGATGAGTGCTATAAGTCGCCTTACGTGTGAGTTTTCCACTCGTCGCATCGTAATCGCAATGAGTGACGCTTTTTCCTTCCTCGTTGACCACATAGGCCCATTTCCCACTGGGATGAAACTTGATGTGTCGCGGGCCAGCTCCTTCCGCACCTTCCATTGCGGGCGGCTCATTGCGAGTCAATTGCCCGGTCTCTACGTCGAATCGAAGCTGATCCACGCAATTCAAGGGGAGCGGATGGGGACTGAAGGCAAAACGATTGGTGGCATCTGTTACGATACAGTGTGCCTTCGGTCCCACATCGAGCGTGCAGATTGGTTCGCCTTCCACGATTCCCTCTGGCCGGATCTGACTGACACTCACGAGGCCCTCGCCGTAATAGGCGGCCAGAAGCCACTTTCCGGTCTTGTCCGGCTGCAGGTAAACAGGATTTCCCGCTGCGGGAGCCGTAGCGACTACGGCGAGCTGTCCAGTTCTCGGATCGATAGTCAGGGTCGCGAATTGTTTCGTACTCCGTACAGCGACGTACAGATGGCGCTGGTCAGCGCTTAGAGCTTGTGCTCCTGGAGCACCCTCCAGCGCGAGCTCTCCTTTGCGCGTGAGCGTTCCCGCAGATTCGTCTAGCGAATAGATTGCGATTTGTTTCTCTCCGGCTTCGGACACGTAGACCACAGTCTCTGCGCGGAGATTGATACCACCGACGATGGTGGAAAGTGCGAGCAGCAGAAATCCGGATCGGGACAGTCTCATGATCACATTTGCGGATGCGTTCCTCACTTCTGGTTCGCCTTCCGAGCGGCATCCATGACTTCTTTTAGCGTGACTTCAGCACCATTTCGATTCTTGCTTTCATCAGCAGCCGCCATGAATGCGAAGATTTCCAAGGTCTGCTCGGCGGTGACTGGCGGAACTTTGGTTTGGAAAAACTTCACCATCTCCGTCATTAGTTCCGGATAGCCAGCTCCGGCGCTTTCCTCGACCACGGCTTTGGTGCCGAATACTTTCACTCCATAGACCTTTTTTGCATCACGTATTCCGAGGACAGTTCCGACTTTCCCACCTTTCCAGACTCCAGTCACGACATCTGTGCCCTCTGTGAAAACGCGAGATACCTTCTCACAGCCCGAGCCGATTACCGTGAACAGTGCCTCGGTGGGGTGAATCCCATACCAGGCCAGATCCATGTGATGTTCTTCCAGTGAGGCAGGACCATAGCTGAGAACGGCGGCTACCTCGCCTACGTCGGCGCTAGCAGCTTTTTTCACGCCTTCGTTGTAACGCAGGTTCGAGCAGCTCCATACGGGAGTCCCGTGTTTTTTTGCCAAATCAAAAATGGCGATCGCATCCTTCAGGTCTGCTGCGACCGGCTTGTCGATGAAGGTCGGTTTCCCTGCGATGATGGCTGGAGTCGCTTGCGCCAGATGCGGACGACCGTCCACGCTCTCGATCATCACTACGTCCACCTCGGCTACGAGAGCATCAATGGAATCTAGCATTTTGACACCGTATTCTTTCTTCAGAGTCTCTACGTAGCCATCTACGCGAGAGAAGCTCGACTCGATATCCGGACTAGAACTCGGTACGGCAGCGACGACGCGGGCGGGAGAGTTGTTCGCCGGGTCGTTCAGAATCTTCGTAAAAACGGTCGCATGAGAGGTATCGAGACCGATCATCCCCACACGGATGAGCGGGGCGTCAGCCGCTTGTGTCGTGATCGAAATCAGGGAAATCGAAGCGAGCGTGAACGCAGCGAGAGCGAAAGGATGCAATTTCATGATTGCTCCCTGTAACCGAGCTTTTCGTTCTGCGACAGTCCGTGATGCTGCCAGTTCTGCGATTTTCCTGAGCGCTTTGCTCTCAGATTACTTGTGGATACCGAACATCTGGATCGAATCCTGGTCTCTCATTCGGTAGCCCGTGCCGAAGGGAAGAGGTTTCGCCAAGCCGGGAGTGCTGTACACCTGATGCAGGAAGGGTTGATCGAATTCTTTAAACATGTCGATCGGTCCCGCGTATTGCCCATAATAGGTGACATTGAAGTAGGTGGCGAAGAACTCCGCCGGGATACCAGATTCATCCTGCAGGAGATACTGACAGTTTCCCACGAGAAAGTTGCGGATATTGGTGAACCCGTTCTGGTGCATGAGATAAGAGGCGGCTTTCAGATAGCCCATCCCTCCTGGACGAGCGTCGAGAAACAGTTTAAAGGGACTGTGCGCTTTGAATCCGCTGTCTGAAAGATCGGTTTTGAAGTAATAGAGGTTCGACTGGGCGGGGAAATCGGGCAGTCGGTCGAGTGCGCGGATCTGTAGATGGATTCCCACCGCGTCCGCCGCATTGGCTTCTACCACATTCCCGGCAGCATCCAGTCGGATGAAACGGCCTCCTAGGACTTCATGCTTCGTGAGCGCTGCAAAATAAAGTAGCACGGAATAAACGCCGTCGGTACCCTGTTGACCGAAGTCCTCGCGCATTTCGGTCGTGATAAAAAAGTTTCGCTGTGAGATGCTGCGAAGGCTGTGATTGAGTCGTGAGAGGTAGGCTCCGAGCTGGGCTTCGCCGAAGGTGAGAAAATCGGGTAGACTGCCCAAAGGCTCCATCCCGGCGAGAACGTAGTCATCTGCCCCTGGAAATAGCGTCACGACGTGAACGAAATCGGGGCCTGAAAATGGATACTTCACTACATGGGGACGCGAAATTCGTGGATGGATCTCTCTCTTGGCCCAGTCGCTGATCGCATTCAGTCGGCGCTCATTCCACGTTTTTGCCAATTCCTGACTCGATGCATAATGAGCGCGAACAGCAGGATAGCCTTCCAACTGCCGGAGTGGACTCTCGGGTCGCTGAGGCTGTCCGGCGAGGAAGCGTGCAATGTCATCAAATGATGCCTGTGCTGCGGCATCTCGCGGGAAAAATCCGGCGAGGAGCACTAGGGCGAGGAACATGAGAAGGGTGAAAGCAGAAGAAATGGCTGATCGGTTCATCAGTGTGCAAGAGAAGTTGGCTTTAATACGAGTGGATTCCGACAATCTTGCAAGTATTTCTCTGCTTTTTGGAATTTTCGCGAGAGTTCTGACGGCTCATTACGGTAATTTCCCGATTCAGGGGTTTTCAGAGTTCCTAATTCGATTTACATTAACCAAATATATCGAGTTGCCGAGTCTACTTTAGGGATCGGATTCGAGTCGTAGCGCATAGGATGAGTCAGTCAGATCAAGGTTCCCATCGTTCGGGAGGTGTCGCCCGTCTCACGGTAGCGATCATAGGCGTCTGGATATCTTTCCTCGCTTCGCCTTTTGTTCAGGCTCAGATTTTTGGTGGAGGCGGCCTTTTTAATAAAAAACCGGAAGCACCGCGTGCGCAGACGGAGGATGAAATCGGCGTCCCCACTCCAGTCAGAGGGCGGGTCGAGGCGCTGAAAGGGCACGAAGTGACCTTCGAGATCCGGGCGGAGACGAAGACTCCCGCCGCGACGGCGGAATTCCTGATCCGTGTCTTTCCCTCAGCGGGCAAGATCGTGTCGATGGTCAGCAATCCGGGAGAGCGCAATAAGGCGCTGGTCACATACTGGGCCGATCCTGCCTCTAGTGCGACGAGTGATGCCTTCTCCTTCGCTGTCCGCTATCGCGGAGGACGTTACTCTCCCGAGATGCGCTTTGACATCGATCTGGTCGATCTGAAAGCGGAAGTCCAGGTTCCCGCAACGGTTGACTTCGGCGAGGTAATGGTGGGGGAGGAAGAGGTGCGAACGATTGCTGTGAAGAATCTGGGGAACGGATCCCTAGATCGGCAGATCCTTCTCAATTCTCCTTGGTATCTGATCGAACCGGAAGATGGGAAATTTTCTATCGGCCCCCATGGAAGTCGCGTAATAAAGGTCGCATTCCGTCCCGAGTTGATGGGGGAAACGAGCTACTATCTCAGCATTAGTCGCACCAGTGGTGGAACGACGAAGCTAGTGGGCAAAGGCGGCGATCCCTTCCAGCTAGTGACAGAAACAGTGGAGCTAGCCGTTGATCCCGGCAGCGGGGAACGGCGCGGAATCATCGAACTGAAAAATCCCTCTGGAAAGTCCGTCCTCGTCCAGGCTCGGGCGAGCACGAGACTGGAGGCGAGCTTAGTGCAGGACGGCTATGTAATCCCTGCGGGTGGCTCTGTGGAAGTGCCGGTGCGTCTCGGTGCGACAGACACTGCTCCCTTTGATGGGCAGGTCGAATTTTTTCTCAAAAACGGCTACGCGAAATCCACCCGAGTCCTAGCACCAGTAATTCCAGCAAAACTAGATATTTCTGTGAAGGATTCCCTGACCTCGGAGCTTATTAATTTCGGCAAGGTCGAGGCAGGGCGTTCGCTCGAGCGAGAGTTGACTGTCACCAATCGCGGTGGAGTCGGGATTCCGCTTTCTTTCCATGTTCCTGAACCATTTCGCCTGCTGACGAATCCCGGCCCACAACTGGCACCGATGTCATCGGTCAGACTGGTCGTCGGGCTTTTTCCCACCGATACGAGTCGTGGACTGATCGATGTGACCATGAATGTAATCGGCAATGACCAGACGATTCCCGTTCGCCTGCTTGGCAATGTCATTGCTCCCATGGGAAATGCTGTTTCTCGACCTCAGAATACCCTGCCGAATTTACCGAAAGGATTTCGGATGGGTGGGACTCATCCATCGACTGATTCTCCTCCCACTGGGATAGGAACTGCGGGAGGATCGACACAGGTCGCCGACAGCATTCCCGTGACCCCGACGCAGGGTGATTCGACCAGTTCTTCGGTCGGTCGTCCACTCACTGCGGCAGAGAAGGAGGAAAATCGAACTTCATCGGGTTTCGTCGCCCGCCCCTTGGCGCAGCGAAACATCGACCCCAGCTTGCGACGACCAGAGGAACTGGTGGTGCTCCTGTCGGGGAGTGATTTTCTAGAACTCGGGTGGACAGCGCCAAAGGATATCGGGAATGCTCACTTTGAGGTCGAAGTCAGTGGGATGCTGGTAAATGAGGAGACAGGAGAGCCGGTTTCTGTTTGGGTCCCGTATCCCGAGGTGAAAATACAGATGGTTGACCGCTTGGTGAAAGCAAAGCTGACGAAGCTGAGTCCAGTGAGGCGATACGACTTGCGAGCTGTTCTGGTGACAGAGGACGGGCGCAGTTCGCCTCCTTCGAATTCCATCATCGCTGAGACCACTCTTCCGATGGATTGGACTTATATTTATCTCACCCTCGGAATTCTTCTGCTGGCAGGGCTGGGGTATGCGATCTATCGGATCTGGCTCGCGAGAAGGCCGGATGTGTATCAATCCGAGTTCGTTGATCTCTGAGAGCCATTTGTCGCCGATTTGCGACACTCGCAGCAGTATTCGAAACCGTCCTCGGCGACACGAAATTCGCGATCAGGGAAAGTTTCCTCCGTGGCTCCGCAGCGATGACATTCATGGAAAGTCGGATCGTTCCATGCATCTTCACTCTCGAATCGATGACGACGAACGCGAGCCGCTGACTCTGATGTCAGTTTGCGAGCATAGGATGAGCCGAAGACTAGGAAATACGGGATGAATCCGATCAGAATATGACCGGTAGCGATCCAGGGCGTGGAGAAAACGAGCATCATCAGGATCACTACATTCAGCCATCCCAGCCACTTCGCCCGTATGGGAATGATGCCGAACAGGTAGATTCGCTCTTCCGGAAACATCGTGGCGAACGCAAGAAATACGGATGAGTAAAAAATCGTGTCAAAAATCACGCCGAAATCCATCAGTGAGGGACCCGTGACTAGGGCGTCTGTGGTGAGATGAGAGGCAGCGGGGAATGCGGAAAAAAGCCCGGTTACCCAAGGCAGAATCAGTCCACTGAGCGCCAGCATCCCGATCGTGGCTACGACATACACATTCAGTCGAAAGGAGCCCCAGGTGGATTCGAGGAAGTCATTGATAAAAAACAGAAAAAACAGCGCGAAGAGGACGAAGATCACGTTCGTCGCTGCCGGAGAGATCACCCAGGAGAATAGCCTCCATACTTCACCTGAAAGAATCGCGGTCCGATCCCAAGCGATCCACCCGAGGAATTCCTGCGAAAAAAGCGAGAGCAGCCAAGTCAGAAGCTGAAACCCGGCGATCCAGCGCAGGATTTGTGCAAGTGCGATCCGACCGAAGCGCAGCTCTAGTCGATCTAGTATTCGATTTCCTGTTTCATGGATCATTTCGAGGAAGGTGCGGGAGATCGATGCGATTTCAATCACAAACCGCAGAGGCGAAGCCAGAGAATTGACTTCACAGCGGATTCGTCGAAACTCCCGCGATGAACCAGACTCCTCTCCATGCTCGACATGTCGCTTTGGGTGCTCGGATGGTCCCATTCGCTGGATGGGACATGCCTGTGCAGTATGAAGGCATCGCGATGGAACACCGTCAGGTACGTGATCGAGTGGGCATTTTCGACATTTCGCACATGGGCGAATTCGAAGTCGAAGGAGCGGAGGCTGTCCGCTGGCTCGATGCGCGTCTCAGCAATCGAGCCGCCTCTTTATCCATCGGACAGGGACAATACACTCTGCTGCTGAACGATGCAGGCGGCGTGATCGATGATCTTCTCCTCTACAGACTTGGTGAAAATCATTATTTCATGGTAGTCAACGCAGCCCGTGTGGAACGCGATCGCGAGTGCTTGATCGAAGCAAAACCGGAGGCTCAGGGAGTGGTGTTTCGGGATCGCAGCAGCGAATACGGGGCTGTGGCGGTACAGGGGCCGGAGAGTCTCGCGCTCTGGGAGAAGATCGGCGAGGAAGTTCTTCTTCCTCAACGAAACTGTCTGTTGCAGCAGGGGAACGCCCTGATCTGTCGCACGGGGTACACGGGAGAGGATGGATATGAGATTTTCGCTCCGAATGAGGAAATTGGTTCGTGGTGGGATCGACTGACCGCTGCGGGTGCTGCACCCTGTGGACTCGGTGCTCGGGACACGCTGCGCCTAGAGAAGTGCTATCCACTGAACGGAAATGATCTCGACGAGGTGCATACCGCGCTGGAGGCCGGACTCGCCCCGTTCGTGAAGCTCGATAAGGGAGATGGTTTCGTGGGTAGCTCTGCTCTTCTGGCCCAGCGCGATGCGGGGATTCCGACTCGCTTGACGGCTCTGCGTGTGATCGATAAGGCACCGCCTCTGCGTCACGGCTATCCCATACTCTCTACCTCCGGTGGCCCTACCCTGTCTGAACTGACCAGCGGCACTCTGTCTCCCAGTCTCAACGTTGGCATTGGCCTAGCCTATCTCCCACTAGCCTACTCCAAACCCGGTAGAGAGCTTCTAATCTCGATTCGGGGGCGGGAGTTCCGAGCAGAAGTCGTGAAGAAACCCTTTCTTTGAAAAACTAGTGACTGACATGAGAATGTCGGTTGTCACCTCTTCGGAATTTGCTTTGTTCCTCGATCTCTCAACTGCCCATGAATGTGCCTGACCATCTTCTCTTTGCCTCTTCTCACGAATGGATCGATCCGACGGATCCCGCCAATGCTCCCGTCGGGATCAGTGATCGTGCCCAAGAGGAATTGACCGATATCGTCTATCTGGAACTGCCGGAAGTCGGGCGCGTTCTGGAGAAAGGCGAGGCGTTCGCCGTAGTCGAGTCTGTCAAAGCGGCCAATGACATCTACGCTCCCGTTTCTGGAGAGGTCGTGGAGGTGAATGAGGCCTTGGCCGAATCTCCAGAGTCGGTGAATCAAGATCCCTACGGCATGGGTTGGATGGTGAAAATCCGAGTGTCCAATCCCGACGAACTTTCCGATCTCCTCAACGCGGACGCTTACCGTGAACAAATTTCCTGATCCCGCCCCCTTCGCGGATCGTCATCTCGGTCCCTCGGAGGATGATGTTGCCCAGATGCTCGAGACGCTCGGGCAGGAGTCGCTCGAATCTCTGATTCGGGAGGTGGTGCCGGACGATCTCTATCGCGATGAGCCTCTGAGTCTTCCGCCCGCACTGAGCGAAACGGGAGCGCTGGAGCGCCTGCGGGAAATGCTTTCTGTCGATGAGAGTTTTTGTTCCTTCATCGGACGCGGTTATTACGGGACGATCACTCCTGCGGTGATTCAGCGCTGTGTGCTGGAGAATCCAGGCTGGTACACGTCTTATACCCCGTATCAGGCGGAGATTTCGCAAGGTCGTCTCGAAGCCCTGCTGAATTTCCAAACGATGATCTGCGACCTGACGGCTCTGCCGGTGGCGAACGCTTCCTTACTGGACGAGGCAACCGCAGCGGCGGAGGCGATGGCGCTGGCTGCCGGTGCTCGATCGAAGGCGAAGAGGTTTCTCGTCACCGACGATTGCTTTCCCCAGACCATCGACGTGATGCGCACGCGAGCAGCCGCCGTGGGAATTGAGCTGGAGGTCGTTTCCTTTTCCGAGCTTGATTTCGCGAAAGTAGGAGCGGATTTGATCGGAGTTCTCCTGCAATATCCGACGCAGAGTGGAGAAATCCGTGATCTTCGCCAGATCGTGAGCGATTGTCATGCCGTGGGCGGAGTCGTAGTCGTCGCTGCGGATCTTCTGTCGCTGGTTCTACTGGAGCCACCTGGTTCTTGGGGGGCGGACCTTGTCATCGGCAGTGCCCAGCGCTTCGGAGTCCCCATGGGCTTCGGCGGACCTCATGCCGCCTACATGGCGTGTCAGGATGCACTCAAGCGACGCCTGCCTGGACGTCTGATCGGGGTCTCTCGCGATGCGGATGAGCGCCCCGCTTTCCGCCTGTCTCTCCAGACTCGCGAGCAACATATCCGACGGGAAAAGGCGACATCTAATATTTGCACGGCCCAAGCACTGCTCGCCATCATGGCCGGATTTTATGCGGTTTATCACGGCCCCAGAGGGCTCGAGCGCATTGCGCGTCGCGTTCATGGCGCAAGCTCGCAGTTGGCGGATGCACTAAAACAGGGTGGGTATGACCTGCTCCATGATACGTGGTTCGATACTCTCACGATTCGCGTGGAGGACGCGCAGCGTCGGGGTATCCTGATGCGTGCTCAGGCAGCCCGAGTCAATCTCCGCAGCGATCAGCCGGGACATCTGAGTCTCTCGCTCGACGAAGCCTGTGTGGAAAGTGGAGACTGGAGGCGGTTATTTGAGGTCTTCAGCGTTTCCGAAGCTGATATCGAGAAGGCTGAACACTCGGGAATTCCGGACGCGCTGTGTCGAACCTCTCCCTTCCTCACGCAGCCCGTTTTCAATCGCTTCCAGACAGAGACCGAGTTGATGCGCTACCTGCGTCGTCTGGAGGGGAAGGATATCGCGCTCAACTGGAGCATGATTCCGCTGGGGTCCTGTACCATGAAGCTGAATGCTGCCGCTGAGATGATGCCCTTGAGTTGGAGCGCCATTTCCTCGCCTCATCCATTCGCACCTTCTGAGCAGACGCGAGGGTATCGAACCATGATTGCTGAGTTGGAATCTTGGCTGTCAGTGATCACTGGACTCGACGCGAGCAGCGTTCAGCCCAATGCTGGTTCTCAGGGAGAATATGCGGGCTTGCTCGCCATCCGACGTTATCTTGACTCCCGTGGAGAACAAGACAGGCGTGCCTGCCTCATTCCAACGTCAGCGCACGGCACCAATCCCGCCAGCGCCGTGATGGCCGGATTCGAAGTCGTCGCCGTTGCGTGTGATTCGGACGGGAATATCGATACTGCCGATCTCGCAGCGAAGATTGACGCGCACTCTGATCGGCTCGGGGCACTGATGATCACCTATCCCTCGACTCACGGGGTTTTCGAGGAAGGGGTCTCCGCTCTCTGTGAGACGATCCATCGCCACGGCGGCCAAGTCTATATGGACGGAGCCAATCTCAATGCTCAGGTGGGACTTTGCTCTCCCGGTTCGATTGGAGCGGATGTTTGTCATCTCAATCTTCACAAAACCTTCTGTATCCCGCATGGCGGAGGTGGACCCGGCGTCGGACCCATTTGTGTGCGATCTCACCTCGCTCCCTTCCTGCCTGGACATGGCGAATGGTCGGACCATCCCGATGGTGCGGTCAGCGCGGCACCCTACGGGAGCGCCAGTATCTTAACGATCTCCTGGATGTATCTGGCGATGATGGGGCCAGCCCTGCGTCGCGCTACGGAAATCGCGATGCTCAATGCGAACTACATTGCAGCACGCCTCGATCCTTATTTCCCCGTGCTCTATCGCGGGAAAAAAGGGCGTGTGGCGCACGAGTGCATCATCGACCTACGTGGCTTCAAAGAAAGCGCAGGGATCGAGGTGGAAGACGTCGCCAAACGGCTCATCGACTTCGGATTCCACGCGCCGACCATGTCGTGGCCTGTCGCTGGAACGCTGATGATCGAGCCGACCGAGAGTGAATCGAGGGAGGAACTCGACCGCTTCTGTGACGCGATGATCGCCATCTACGATGAAATCGAAAAGATTGCTCAGGGAGAAGCTGATCGCGAAGATAATGCGCTGAAACGCGCCCCTCATCCAGCGGAAAGCCTGCTCAGTGAAAACTGGAATCGAGCCTACACGCGGGAATCAGCCGCCTATCCTCTACTGTGGGTTCGCGAGCGCAAGTTCTGGCCTCCGGTGAGTCGCATTGATAACGTATATGGCGACAGGCACTTGGTCTGCACCTGCGACGGTATGGAAAACTATGCTCCCTGAGCCACAGCGTCTCGAAAGGCAGTGCTGGCCTGATGATACCGCACCTTTCCCTGAAGACTGGGTTCCCAACATGCGGGCGAATCTCGTCTTCCTGCTGCGCGGTGATGAAGTTCTTCTGATCCATAAGAAAACGGGGATCGGAGCTGGGAAAGTCAATGGCCCTGGTGGCAAGCTGGAGCCGGGAGAGACGGCGGAACAGGCTGCCCGGCGTGAGGTCAATGAAGAATTACACCTAAGCGTCGGAGCATTGGAGGAAATGGGCGACCTGCATTTCGACTTTGTGGATGGCTTGCGGCTCCACTGCGTCGTCTTTCGTGGCAGTGAGTTCGAGGGGACGCCGGAGGAAACGCGAGAGGCCAAACCCTTTTGGACTCCGATCAAGAATGTTCCCTATGATCAAATGTGGGCCGATGACCAGTATTGGCTCCCGCAAGTGCTGAGTGGACAAAAATTCCGTGGGTGGTTTCGCTTTGATCACGAGACCATGCTCTCCCGAGAAGTTCATTTCGGCTGATCGAGTAGATGCAGTAGGTGCGATGATCCGAAAATCGCGGGACTGCGGGCTTGCAGAGAATACGACCCTGAGTTCCCTTGCTGTATGAATCTGAGACATGGCATCCACTTCGGCTACTGCACGAACATCCATCGCGGCGAGACTTGGGCAGAGGTCTTCGACTCCTTGCGCACTCACACCGACGCAGTGAGGAGGCGAGTCGCTCCGGATCGCCCCTACGGAATCGGTCTCCGACTCGGAGCGACTGCAGCAGAGGAGTTGTCAGCCAGCACAGAGCAGCGTGATGTCCTGCGTCGATGGCTCGATGAGACGAACTCCTACGTCTTCACAATCAACGGATTTCCCTACGGCTCCTTTCATGGAACACGAGTGAAAGAGCAGGTGTTCCAGCCCGATTGGACCACAGAGGAGCGACTCATCTACACGAATCGGCTTTTCGATCTACTCGATCAGATCGCTCCCCCTGGGCAGGAGATCAGTGTGAGCACGCTTCCAGCGTCGTTCAAAGAATTCATTCGTCCTGAGACCGCGAAAGAGCAACGCGCTGCGATTCGGACCAATCTGAAAGCCTGCTCTGAGCACATCGAAGACCTGCGGGAGCGCAGTGGTCGCGAGGTGCATTTGGGACTCGAACCCGAGCCGCTGGGACTGGTCGAAAACACGGCAGAAGTCATCGCCTTTTTTCAGGATCTGTTCGATCAGGCCGGTCCGGAAGAAAGTGAACGCCTCCGCCGCAATTTAGGCGTTAATTACGATACTTGTCACTTGGCGGTCGAGTATGAAAGCCCGGAGACAGCGGTTGGTGCCATTCGTGACGCCGGAATCCGCGTGAGCAAAATTCACATCAGCTCAGCTTTGCGCCTTCAGCCGACGAGCGAAGCACTTCAGCGACTGCGAGAATTCCAAGAAGGCGTGTATTTCCATCAAGTGATCGTAGCGCAGGATCGTCAAATCCTGTGTCGATTCAAAGATCTGCACGATGCGCTCGCATGGTCTGCGGAACCCTCTGTCGAACTCGGAGATGAATGGCGCGTGCATTTTCACACGCCGCTTCACACGAAGCCGGAAGCCTGTTTCGACGATACTCGGGATCATATTTCGGCGCTGCTCGCGCTTTATGCTCACGATCCTGGATGGTGCCATCATTTCGAGTTCGAGACCTACACTTGGGAGGTGCTGCCACCGGCCATGCGTTCGCAAAATGTCGTGGATCAGCTCGTGGCAGAATACGGGTGGTGCCTAGGAGAGTTTGCTCGATACGGACTTGCGTGACTTCTAGAAAGGAGAATTTCTGTTGTTCACTACATCTTATGACGACCTTCGCCAGACTGACTGTTTTTTCGCTTTTTCTCTCTCTCGCTACGGCAGGGATAGGAAAGGCAGAATCGCCATCCAATTCTGTCTTGCTCGAAAAGGCGAGTAGCGCGGAAGCAGCGTTTATTCGCTCGCTCGAGGAAATGGTGAATATCGAATCAGGCTCCGGTGATTACTCCGGACTGGCGGCGATGACTACGTACGTGGAAAATCGGCTGAAGAAATTGGGAGCAGCGACCACCTTGATTCCTCTCGAGCAGGGGGACAAGAGATCCGTCGTGCGTGGAATTTTTCACGGAAAGGGAAAGCTCCGAGTCCTGATGATCGCTCACATGGATACTGTCTATGCTCGTGGCACTCTGAAAAAGCAACCATTCCAGCGCGTGGGAAATCAGATTCTCGGACCTGGAATCGCCGACGATAAGGGTGGGATCGCCATGATTCTCCATGCGATGACGATTCTGAAGGAAATCGCTTGGGATCGCTTTGAGACGATCACGGTCCTGATTAATCCGAATGAGGAAATTGGCTCTGGCCACTCAGGCCCGATGATCACGGAACATGCGAAGCAGCATGATATGGTGTTGTCATATGAGCCAGGGGATGTCCGACTGGGGACATCCGGAATCAGCAAGGTCGTGATTACTGTGCATGGCGAATCTGCTCATGCATCGATTCAGCCCGCGATGGCTAAAAATGCGCTGCTGGAGTTGGTGCATCTGATGGATGCGACGCGCGACGTGGCTGATGATATTCCGGGAGTCCGGCTGAATTGGACGATCGCCAAGGCTGGAAGCGTATCGAATCAGATTCCGGATATCGCTGTCGGCAGAGCCGATGTTCGCATCACTGATCCCGCTGATTATCCTAGATTTAAGGAGGCTGTTCGGAGAAGAATCGAAGAGAATCGTCTCGTGGCAGGCACGACGGTAGAAGTGGAGATGAGCGAGGGATTCCGTCCCATGCTTAATCCAACTCCGGAAGGGCGAAGGCTGGCGACTCTCGCTCAATCGATCATGGCCGAGCTACCGCCGACAGAGACGGAAAGGCGGGCGGGCAAGAAGCATCGAACGCTTGAGATTATCGAACGTGGAGGAGGCGGAACAGATGCTGGGTTTGCCGCCCAAGCGAAGGGAGTCGCCGTAATCGAAGGATTCGGGGCCAAAGGTGGACGTATTCACTCTCCTGAGGAGTATATCGACATCGAAGAAATCGCCCCTTGGCTGTATCTCAATACCCGAATGCTGGTGGAACTGGGAAAAGGTAAGAATTGAGCGCGTTTCACGAAACGAGTTTCTCAAATTCCTCTGACTCGATCAGCGGAACTTGACTTGCGTCAGCCATTATAGCGAGCGACTTGCTGTCCTTGAATCCTGAACCTGTCACTAGGCAGATGATCGTGGAGGCGGCTGAGACTTCCCCAGTCTCTACCGCCTGCAATGCTCCGGCCAGAGCGACGGCACCGGCGGGTTCGCAAAATATGCCCTCTTCGCGTGCGAGGCGACTCTGAAGATGGTAGATGTGCGCATCTGTGACGAGATGTCCGTTTCCTCCGCTCGCTCGACAGGCAGCGATCGTGGCATTGGCATCGAGCAGGCTGGGCACTTGCAATCCGCTGATCGTAGTCGTACAGGGATCGGCGATTTGTCCGTGGTCACGACCTTCGCGAAGCGGCCCTGCGATGGTCGCATTGCCCTCCGGCTGTACGCAATGAATGGCGGGGGCGGGAGAGATCGTGGAGAATCCTCGTGCGACTGCGAGGCAGAGGCCGCCACCACCCGATGGGATGAAGACGTGATCTAGGGAATCTCCCATCGCTTCTGCTAGCTCCAGAGAAATCGTCTCCACCCCGCGCATCCCATCCGGACTGACGGAATACGCGCTGACCTCCAGCGCAGAACCCGGACGACTTGCGATTTGGCGCAGCAGGGAGAAGGTGGCCGCACTGGTCTCCGGAATGAGTCCAAATCCACGGATTCGAGCCAATCGCGCCCCATAGGCTAACATCTGGCGGAGCTTGTCATCTGGCGCTGTCTCCACGATGGCGAGCGTCAAAGGCAGTCTCGCGACGGCGCAGGCCGCGGCGAGAGCAGCCCCCGCGTTGCCACTAGAGGTCGCGATGACTTGTCGAACTCCCCTCGCCAGCAGATGAGAAACTGCCGCTGTGGCGAAACGGTCTTTGTAAGAACCGCTGGGATTGCAGGATTCAAGCTTGAAATACAGATTCGATAATCCCAGCGCAGGACCGATGTGGCGAGAGCGCACCAGCGGAGTCGATCCTTCGCCGAGAGTGATGCGGCAATCCTCGGGAGGCACCTCGCCCAAGCGATCAGCGTATTTCCATATTCCCTGATTCATTCCATCGGCATTTTCGGCAAATCGTCGGCAAGCACAACTCCGCAGGAGCTGCCCTCATGCACTCTCGGAAAGGTGCGGAGAACGATTACGCGCCCGCTCTCAGTTGCTGGGATCGGGAGCGTAGATTCGCCGTAAAAGTCGAGAACTTGTCCGAGCGGCTGATCTTTTTCCACAGGATCGCCCAGCGCGACCAGAGGCTCGAAATAGCCAGCGATCGGGGAAGGGTGGCATACCTGCATGTGGCCAGCCTGGGGCCGGGAATCCTCGGCCGTTTGCTCGATACGACTCGCCCGTCGCTCATATTCGAGAATTCCCAGATCAGCCATTACGTTGAGCACCCCCTCGAAGTAGGCATCTGTTCCTTCCATCGAGCAAGTGGCCGATCCGAGATATTCCGCATAGATCGCCGGGACTTTGGCATCTCGTGCCACAGAGAGCGAACGTCCCTCCAGTTCCGCCGAGCTGCCCCAAATGAGCGGCAGATTGAAAGCGCGGGCCATGCGTCGCTGTTTTTCGAGGATCTTCAGATCCGATACCAAGCCGTAGCCCACGAGAGGCTGGACGGCATACTCTGTCCCGCCGGAGTGCAAGTCGATGTAGTAGTCCGCAGCCTCGATCAGTTCCGAGAGAGCAGCGGCTACGCGTTCCGTCGGTGATCCGTCCGCACGTCCTGGACAGGTGCGTGCGAGGTCGAGACCATCTTCAGCCGCACAGCGATGACCGCGAGAATAGGCGGCTTCATTGACTACGGGAACGAGAGCGACCGATCCACGAAGAAGCCGGACGCCGCTGCTGAGATAGCGAATCAGCCGCCGAATGGCGAGAATGGGTTCGAATTCGTCTCCGTGGACGCCGCCTGTTACCAGTAGGCGAGGCCCGGGGGAGCAGGTATGAAAGGAACGAGCTTCGAGAATCATGCGTGAATCGAATGAGGATGGAACGAAAAATGAATTAGGACTGCTGATGATCGAGATAGCCCTTCAGTCGAATTCCTCCATCGACAGTCAGCACTTCACCCGTGACATAATCAGCATCGTCCGAGCAGAGATAGACAGCGGCTTTCCCAATATCTGCCGGGACGCCGAGACGCCCCCAGGGCAGGTCTGCTGCAGCTGCCGCCATCGCTGCATCCCCAAAGACCTCGTGCTCACCGGGCGTGTCGATCCAGCCCGGTGCGATGCAGTTGACATTGATCCGATGGCGGATCAGTTCTCCAGCGATGGTCCGCATCATGTGATCCAGCCCGGCCTTCGCTGCATTATAGGCGACCGCACGCGGAAAGGGAGCGACGCCGTGGACGGAGGAGATAAACACGATTTTCCCCCCACCGCCGCACTCGATGAAATGGCGGGCCATGAGTTGACTCATATGAAAGCCACTGGTCAACGTAGCTTGAAGAGTTTTTTCAAACAATTCTGGATCGACATCGACAAAGCTCGCCCGGCGACTGAAGGCGGGATTGCTCACCAGAATGTCGAGAGGTCCCGCTTCGGCGATGGCCGCAGAGACCAGTTCTTCGCAGCCCTCGCGATGGAAAATATTGGCCTCAATGACCCAGCATTTTCGCCCGAGTTCTCGAATTTCATTGGCTGCGAGATCCGCGTCTGGGCTGTCGGGGCGATCATTCAAAACGATATCAGCTCCGGCCTCGGCTAGGGCAAGAGCGCAGCCTTTGCCAATTCCGCGTCCGGCTCCTGTGACGAGAGCGATTTTTCCGCTGAGTTTCATATTCTAATCGATAAGACAGAGTGAAACTATGAAACCATCCTCGCAGAAAGGGAACAGGTTTTATTCGATCACGATGCAAATCGCTGAATCAATTTTCACGCAAAGTCGCGAAGAACCTTCTACACTTTTCTCTCCTCCTCCTTCGAGATTTCGCATGAGTCAGCTTTCCTATTTACATGAGTTCTGGCGGACACGGATTGAAATCGTCATTCGAGAAAGGGATTAACGACCTGCACGCCGTCGTAGTTTTGACCGTGGTTGAGGTCTTCAGTGTAGAGCGTGTGGCAACCAGCCTCTTTTGCAGCAGCGAGGATGGTTGCGTCCCAATGGGAGATTCCGAAGCGCTGCTTTATGTCCCACGCTTGCCTTACAAGGGGCAGAGTGACAGGAATGACGAGATGAGGGAGTAAGTTGTTATACAAGTCACGAATATTGGCTTCCCCGAGTCCCAGGGACGGTTTTCTCAGGACGTTCGATATGTATTCCTGAATGACTTGGGTCGAGATGAAAAAATCCATCGTAGCGACGAGCTCGGCTGCGACGTTCCGCTTTTCCTTATCCAAGGGATCAAGGGAGCCTGCGTAGAGAAGGATATCTGTGTCAAAGAAAGGCAACATGATCGGTCTTTACCGATGATGGATTTCCTCTCGTGTGAGTGGCACCATGGGTTTCGTATTGCTCGCTTGAAGCGCTGCGAGCAAGCGCTTGCGGCGCATTTGGCTTTCCGTTTCAGATTCCACCGTGAGGATGCGATTCAAGCCAGCAATCACAAGCTCCCGAAGCGAAGTGCGATTTTCTGCAGCGGCCACTTTGGCACGAATGAGCAGTTCTTCGGGCAGATCAATCGTAGTTTTCATAAGGAATAAATACAGTGATATGGCTTTATCGTCAATCCAAGGGCTATTTTGTAGAGATCTTTCTGCTGGAGAGGAGAGGATTGTTGCAGTTCTTATCTCCGGATTTCGGATGCAGACTCGCTCACTTTGTCACGCCAATCATCGGACCTAAATCCACGCGGAAATCGTTCCGTTGGAGTGCGGGCGCATACAGGCTGGAAACAGAACCGTCGAAAAAGAGAGCATCGCGGCAGCCGAGCTGATCGCGAAATAAGCGGGCAAATTCATAGAAGTTCACAGGCTCTTCGCTGATTACGAAGAGTGCGATATCGGGCGAAGGGACTCCGACTCCGTTGCGAAGGAGGCGCGAGACCGATTGAGCATTGAATGCGGGGTGGATCTTGTTTGCCTGCACGAGCAGCGGGCCGGATTGCGTGGCGAGGATCACATGTTCTCGCAGCGCGGAATATTCGGACGTCTCCAGAATCTTCGCTCCGACATCGGTGAGGACGAATATGCCGTTGGGTTTGAGGAAGAAGTTGCCTTCTCCGTCGTCTGTGTTGAGAGGTGTGAATTGGTGCCCACTGGAGACGAATAGGCCGACGGAAGAGTAGTCCTCGTGATACATTCCCGCGTTCATGGCAAAGACGAGTTTTTGCCCGCGCTTGTCCAGCCACGTAGCCAAGCGCTCGAAGCGGCTCAGAGGAATCCCTGATTCGTCGCGATGGAAGAGCTGAAGCTGTTCTTTCTGCACATCGACGCGGCAAACAGTGAAACGCTTTCCAGAAAACTCGACGCTTGAGAACTCGACAGCAGAGATTGAGTTGAAGAGAGACAGGGCTAGGAAACCGATGACGATGAGCAGGGACTTCATGAAATGGAGAGAGAAAAAGATTGATCTGCCCGTGTTCGATCTCGCTTGAAGAAGGTGAGACACTGAGGCCTAGCCTAGCTTTTCGTCAATTCTGCCCGGAAGGTTGGGTGACGTTCTGGAGTGCGGCGAGGCCGCGCAGGATCTTGAGTTTTCCCCGGTTCTTGCGGGTTAGATTTTTGAAGTGAGATTCGTCTTCCTCAGACATTTGCTCCTGTTCGCCCAAGAAGAGGACCATGTGCAGACTAGGTTTTTCGATCCCTTTTTCCTTCATTTCTTTACGTACCAAGAGGTCGATCTCACGCTCGATATCCTCTCGTGTGATGGGAGGAATCGTGACGGGGTTGATCCTAGACGGATCGACGCGCGGTGGGGTAAATCCCGTTACCTCTCTCACCAGAGCCGGGAGATTCGTCACGACTTTCTGGTCGAGTCCTTTCTCTCGCCTCGCGGTATTTTCACGTGTCAACCAAGCTTGCGTCTTCGCTACCGCTTTCTTCCAATCTTCGATCGCCTTTTGTTCAGCGGCTGATAATTCGCTTTGAGATTCTCTCGCTTTCTTGATTTTCTCCAGAGTTTTTTCATCGGGTGTTCTCCTCAGGGGGCGATAGCCGGAAACGATGCAGAAAATAGTGTTGGTCTCCCATTCGAGAGCCTTTGCGATGGCCTTCGAATAGTGTGCCAAGTCGCTCGGTAAGATCGGTAGGCGATCATTTTCGCTGAGAGTAAGCGACTGCCCATACTCTTTGGTGAGTCCAAGTTGCTTATAATCCCGATTCAGCGGATCGAGCCATTCGATTGCCTCCCGGAGGTTCGACGGGAGTCCCTGCACTGGCTCAGGCCGAAAGGCGATGAGATTTTTATCCTGATAGAGCAGAATGTTGAAGCGCGTTCCACGATTGAGGTTGGCAAGCATGATCCCAATCTCGTCTTTCACTTTGTTATAGGCGCTCATCCCACCTTTTTCATCGACGAGCATGTCAGGGGTGGCATCGACGATGAAGACGATTCGGTCTCCGCGACCACTGAGGCCGAAGAATGTGACATCCGAACTGGATGGGGCCGCCCCCGTGAAGTCACGTCCCATGCTCGCCGCTCCGACACTGGGCATGAGCGCGGAGATCATGTCTGTAGACGTCTGAGTTTCGGGGAGGGCGAAAGTGGAAGGTAGCGCGACAGTAGTGATCGCACTGATCGAATCAGACGAGGCGGCAGCGGATAACTGAAGGTCGGGTCGGGTCTCGCTTATCCGGGTAGGGACGATATCGGCCTCGCGCTGAGGTAATGCGGAGGCGATGAGCTGGGGCGGCTCAGGTTTCTGAACCTGCACTACGGCGAGACTCAGGAGGATGAAGAAAATGATGTGAAGTAAGACGGAAAGGGAAAGGGAGGAGATTCTGTCTCGACGTTGAGAAGCATCTTCTCGCCCTTGATCTACGTCGACTTCTTCGAGATTCAGCTCGCCGTGGTATTGATCCCACTTCTGTGATGAGGAGGCGCGATGGAGAGTCGGCGGGGGAACGGTGGTCGAGTCAGGCGAACTGGGTTTGCTCGAGGAAGGACGGGCAAGTTTCGTGGCACTTTCTTCCACCAACGCGGCAACGCCTCCCGCGAACTCTGATGTCTCAGATGGAGACGGAACGTCTGGACTCTCCTGCCGAGCTGGTGGTCGAGATCGTCGTGTCGCGCTAGGGAGAGAGATCTCTTCCATCACAGCGCGGTAGGCGCTGGAATGAATCGGTGAGGATTGATCAGACGACGGTACATGTTCAGAGTTCCTTTCCTTTTCTGGCCTTTGCCGAAGCATGTGTCGTAATCGACGCTGAATGTCGACTGGCGGAGAAACATCATCGGGGGATTCGCGCACGAGACGCTTTGCTGCCGCGACTTCGCCCTGGTTCACGAGATGCTCGATCAGAGCGATGCGGAGGTTCCAGTCTTCCGGATGATGCTGGAGCTGCTTTCGCAGTTTCTCTGGATCAATATTTGTCTCATCGAGCAGTGCCGCATATCCTCCCGAAAGTTCGGTATGAGAAGGGGCCGGTTCAGAGGTAGTCTTTTGCTGTCCCTGCTCAATTTTCGCTCCCTTCTTCAGAATCTCACGTAGCCGCTTCTGCTGCTCTTTTGAAAAGGGAACCTCATCGGGAGAATCACGCACGAGTGCCTTCGCCTCTGCCGCCTTTCCCTGAACGAAGAGGGAGTCAATCAGCGCGAGGCGAGTTTCCCAGTCTCCCGGATCGAGTTTCAGTTGTTCGCGGAGACGCTCTTGCTTGGTCTCGGTCATGGCGGAAGAGGTGATCGTCTGAGAAAACTATCACGTCATTCACGCAAAAGCGAGACAAAGGAGATACCGGGATAAGGGGAGTCGCAGTAACAAAGAAGGATGAAATTCAGACTTTCACCAGAGCTAAGGCTTTTCCTGGGTTCAGTTCTTGTCGTATGGCAGTCGCGATGGCTTCGACATTTTCCTTGTTAAAGAGGTTAATGTGATTCCCCGGCACATCAATGATCTGGAGTTCCCCGGCGAGTTCTCTCCACCCATAATCTTCACCGATCTCGAATTTGTCACCGCCGATCATGGCTCGTAGCAGAGTCAGCTTTCCGGGATAAGGGGAGGGCATGTAAGTGCTCATCGCTCTCTCGTGCGCTTTTCGCAACTGCACTTGCCGCAACCATCCGGCTCCTTTGGCTTCCGGCAAGGTACGGGCGATTGTGTCCTCGGCTTCGAAAAACAGGCGATACGCCAGTCCGGAACCAAATCTCATTCCAATGTGCCCAACTTTCTGAAAGACATTCTTTTCCGCGAGGTGTTTTTTTCGCCAGTTTACAGCGACCCTCTCTCCGATGCTCAGTTTTCTGACCGAGGCCAGGGGGTTTTCCGTATCGATCAGGCCGAGGAACTTTACTTCTTCTCCCACGGCCTCGAGCTGGCAGGCCATTTCATACGCGACGAGTCCGCCGAAGGAGTAGCCGATGATGTGATAGGGGCCGTGCGGCTGTACTTTTCGCATGTCGCGCAGATAGTGAGCCGCCGTTTCTTCAATGGGTTCGTTCGGGATTGGCGAGGTACTCGTCAGAGCTGGAGCTTCAAAGGCGTAGAAAGGCCGATTCTTATCGAGACGTGTCGCTAGATTTCCGTAGAAGAGAATCCCGCCATCCCCACCGTGAACGGCGAAGAGAGGAGGCAGCACTCCTTCTGCCTGGATGGCGACGGTGGTCTCATTCAAGGATTCTGCCGGATTAGGCATTGGATTGGGTGATGAGGCGAGCAGATAGATTCCACGCAGATGGCGAGAGGGAGTCTCATCGTGGTCTTCTTCTTTTTCATCCTGGTGCTGGAGACGCTCATCGATCAACAGTGCGAGCTGTCGGATGGTAGGGGCGCGGAAGAGTGCAGCGAGCGGAAGGGATACTCCGAAGGCTCGCTGGACGCGGGAGAATAGCTTCATACCCAGTAGAGAATGGCCTCCGAGCGTGAAAAAGTCGTCATCCAGCGAGATCGCGGGAGTTTTCAATAGTTCGATCCACAGTGTACAGAGTTCTTTTTCCGTGGAGGAGGGGATATCGTCTCGCTCGATTCTGAGACTACCCTCTCGCGGGAGACTGTGTTGATCGATTTTTCCATTGGGATTGAGCGGCAGTCGATCCAGAACTACTACGGAGGATGGGACGAGGTAGGCAGGGAGTTTTGATCGCAAATAGCCGATCAGTTCCTCTGGTGTAGGATGGACTCCATTGCGAGGGCTGGCGAATGCAGCGAGCGCTCTCTCTGCGGCTCCTTCTCCTACGGCGATGATCCGGCACTGACCAACGTGAGGATGCTGAGAGAGAACCGTTTCGATCTCGCCCGGCTCGACGCGAAAGCCGCGGATTTTCACCTGTTGATCGATGCGTCCGAGGAATTCGATTCTGCCGTCGGAGAGGAAACGGCATCGATCACCTGTGCGGTAGATTCGAGCGTCTGGATCAGAACTAAAAGGATCGCGGATGAACTTCTGCTCGCTTAACTCAGGCTTCCCGAGATAGCCGAGTGCGAGTCCATCACCACCGGTCCAGAGTTCGCCGGGAATCCCGGGAGGCAGCGGACGCCGTGCCTCGTCGAGGATGTAAACCGTAGTATTCGCAATTGGCTTGCCGACCGGGATTGAGCGGCGGAGCAGGTCGGATTTGCAAACTTCGTGGCAAGTCGTGAAGGTCGTATTTTCAGTAGGGCCGTAGCCGTTCGTCAGACGAATACGAGGATAGACGCTGAAGAGTCTTTGGGCGTGCTTCGCAGACATCACATCTCCCCCGCTGATTACCTGTCGCAATCCGCTGAAGGCATCCAGACATTCATCGATCATGACTTGAAACAAACCTGCGGTCAGCCAGATTCGAGTGACGCTGTGTTGGGTGATGGTGTCAGACAAGGTGTCGAGACTCAGTTTTCCTGCGGGTGGAATCGCGATGGTTCCTCCGTTGAGCAGAGGGCCATGCACCTCCAGCAAGGAGGCATCAAAGCAGACGCTGGATGCGTGTAAGATCGTCTCTCCAGGCCCGAATTCCATAAAATCTGAATTTCTGACGAGTCGGACGGCGCTGCGGTGAGTTCCCTCAACTCCCTTGGGCTTGCCGGTGGAACCAGAGGTATAAAGTATGAAGGCGGCGTCTCCTGCCTTCGTGTCACTTTCTGGAATGGTATTTTGCTTCACATGCTTTCTAATGTGTGCGATGTCGAGAGTGGGAATGTCCTTGGGCAATCGCCGTGCCTCGGACTCACTCGTGACAACAAATGTGGCTTTGCTGTCGTGCAGAATATAGCTCAGTCTGTCGGAGGGATATTCGGTATCGAGCGGGACATAGGCGGCTCCACACTGCATCACTGCATACAGGGCAGCAATTTGCTCGGGCGAACGATCCAGCAGAATGGCGACATTTGTTCCTGCTACTGCTCCCGCTTCTGAAAAGGCCTGCGCATAGCGTGAGATCATCGCAGCGAGTTCAGAGTAACGGATTTCTCCCTGAGAGTGACGGATGGCGATAGCATCGGGATTTTCCGCTGCCATCTCGACCAAAAGTTGCGGAATGGTCGCCTCATTGGGATAGGGTACAGCAGTCTCGTTCCATCGAGTCAGACGCTGACTCTGCGATGTGCTCATGGCAGAGGCGATGGTTTCGAGATCGGCTTCTGGCTGCATGGCTATCGTATCCAGAATCGCACGGTAGGTTTCCAGCCATTCCCCGATAGTGTCAGAAGAGAAGCGCGAGGAGTGGTAATCCAGTCGGATTTCTAGCCCCTGATCCAGTTCGCTGGTTTTCAGGAAAAGTGGATGGGTCGTGAAGCAGCGCTTTGCTTCACTAATTTTCGCTCGTACTGGACCGAAATTTTGTAACTCCGCCATACGCTCAAAATTAAACACGGCATCAATGCGCGGGCGCTGATCCGCTGACATGTTTTTAATGATGTGTCCGAATGTGCAGGCACTGTGATCGAGCGCATCCAAGACGTGATTCTGTGTGACTTTGAGGAAAGCGGAGAGTTGCTCACTCAGATCGACATCGACAGGCAAGGGAAGGAACCTCACGAAATGCCCGACCAGACCAGTCTGCCCGGTCGCATTCTGAGATGCTGAAGGGAATGCGACGACGAAGCGCGATTGACCACCGAGGCGATGGAGAAGGAGCTGGTAAGCACCGAACAGAAGTCCGAAGAGAGTCGTTCCCGATTTTCCTGCGACACGTTTGAGTTCCCGCGCTGTGTCGGCGTCGATCTCGAATGCAATGGAATCACAATGAAAGTCCGTTTCTGCCGGAGTGGGAAAGTCACTGGGCAGATCGAGCGGTGAAACAGGTGTTGCGAACTGGCTCTGCCACCAAGCTTCTGATTCCTGAATCGAGTCTGGTAGGCTCTGAGTGCTCGCGACGAAGCTCGGAGCAGGGGATAGGTTTGCAGAGTGACCCGTCACCTCAGCTTCATAAAGCGTTCCCAACTCCTGAAGGATGACATTGTATGACCAGCCGTCACAGGCGAGGTGGTGAGCATTGAGAATCAGGCGGTGATCATCCTGTCCACGGCGAAGCAGCGATGCACGAATCAGTGGACCATGTTCCAGATCGAAGGGCGTGTTCTGTTCATGGGCGAGAATTTCCTGTTCTGTCCCCTCATTCAAGAGGGTCAGGTCGAAGACTGAGGAGGGTTGAATCCGATAACCTGTGCCGTCGGGTGCATAGACAGCACGGAGAGCCTCGTGACGATCCAATAGAGTCTGTAGGGCGCGACGAAGCGCCTCCAGATCGAGTGGACCGCTCAACTCGAGAAGATTAATCTCGTTAAAAGCCAAGGACGCGGCCTCACTCACCTGCGACGCGAGCCAGACTTCTGCCTGCGAGTCGGAGAGCTGGTGAAGGGGAAGCGAGTCCTGTGTTATCGAGGCGGGCGATGCCGTCACGGTTGACTCTGGATTTTCTGCTGAAGAAATCGAGAGGATAGGATCAGGTCCCTGGAGTCTCTCAGCATCCATGCGGATTCCGCCGGCGACCGGGATTTCAAAGAAGCCACCTTCCTGCATTTCGGCGATGGATTCACGGAAAGCGCGGATGCAGTAGTCGATGTCCTCGTCCGTGTGCGCCGCCGTCATGTAACTGGGGAAGCCCTCCAGTAGAAAGACGCCTTTTTGACGCAGATGAAAGAAGAGCAGGTTCGCATATTTGTGCTCTGGATCGACGCGGAGGAACATCTGCGATCCGAAATTGGGCATGCGAATGGGTGCTCCGCTTTCGACGAACATTTGATCGACTGTCGTGGCGAGGCGGTCCGCCTTTGCCTTAATATTCTGCCAATATTCCGACCCCTGAGCGCGGAGGAACAGCAGAACCTGCTTCACCGCCGCCATGGCGAGTGGGTGACGCACGAAGGTCCCGGCGAAGAAAGTCACATCTTTTCCTGGGAAAGAGTCATCGCCATACTGCCACATTCCACCGTCGAAGGTATCCATGTAGGCGGCTTTCCCCGCCACTACTCCGATGGGCATCCCACCGGCGACGACCTTTCCGTAGGTAGCGATGTCGGCTTCGACTCCATAGTAGCCCTGAGCTCCGTGCGGCCCCGTGCGGAAGCCGGTGATTACCTCATCGAAGACGAAGACGGAACCAGATTCGTGCGTGATGCGACGGAGCTCGTGGATGAATTCACGAGGCTGAAACTCGGGACGGCGACTCTGGATCGGTTCTACGATCACGGCGGCCAATTCGTGAGCATGGGAACGGATAATTTCTAAAGACTCATCGGTGCCATAAGGCAGCATGATCACGTCCTCGACCGCCCGACGTGGGATGCCGGGAGCGATCGGCAGAGATCGCAAGGTTTCACCCGATCCCACGCTGCGCACCAACACCTCGTCGAAATTGCCGTGGTAGTCCTTGGAAAACATCACGATCTTGTCGCGTCCGGTCACGGTGCGAGCGAGACGGATCGCAGCCTGGACGGCTTCGGAGCCGGTGTTGACGAAGCTCGCTCGCTCGTTGCCCGTGACTTCACAGAAAAGTCGGGCGGCCTCCATCGCATTCTGGCATTGCGGCCCGACTTCGATCCCCTGATCGAGCTGTTGTTTCAGTGCCTGTGTGATGAAGTCCGGAGAGTGACCGAGGAAGTTCGGGCCGAAGCCATTGAGCAGATCAATGTACTCATTCCCATCGACATCGAGCAGGCGGGAGCCTTTCGACTTGCGGACCGCGATCTGGTAGATCATTTCCTTCCACTCGCGGTGGAAGCCAGAAACCGTTCGAGGATCCGCATGCCACTGACGATACTCCGCCGTCAGTTCTTTGGATCGTCGTGTTTTGGTCGTATAGCTTGCGATCAAGGCATCGAGATGGTGTCGCTGCTGCGGCGTGAGATCCGAGGCGATTTCGCGGTGAATCGAAGTCGTGGGCGCTGACGAATCGTGGGCGCTGGGAGAAGATGGCTGGGAAAGCGCTGTCACCGGGGCCGGGGCCGTAGCCATCGCTTTCGACGGCGATGAGACGGCAGGAGGTGGCACAACTGCTGGCGATATGGCGTTGGTGGGGGCGACTCCCTGGAGCAGGGACATCTGCTGTCGCATCAGATCGAATTGCTGGCAGAAAAGACGCTCCATCAGACTGGCGTTTTCCGGAACGGGCAGAGAGGGGATGGAGACGGCGGGCATCATCGGTATGGATGCCGGGGAAGAGACTGAGGCCGACACGCTGCTCGCAGGAGCGATAGAGCGTTCCTCTCCTGTTGCTGATACCGGAGTAGGCGCATTTTCCACCGTTCCTGGCAGAGTCATCACGGGACGGTAGAGCTCTGGCGACAGAGTTGCATCCAGCCGATCCGCCAGCAGCCCGATATTGACCAGATCGCCGATTAGATCACGCAGTGTCAGAGGAATGCCGAACTCATTCGACAGAGATTTGCTGACTTGTGTGAGAAGCAGGGAATCGAATCCCAATTCCAGATAGGAAACATCTTCCGCCAGTTCCTCTGCGGGCAAGCCAGAAAGATCGGATAGCAGAGTGCGTATTGCATCAATGATCGCTGGGCGTCGATGGATGGGTTCGGTAGTGCTCATAGGCGGTTGGGAAAAGGGGTGTTCAGTGCTGTGATCGGCTTCGTCGCTGGTGGAAAGGGAGGCAGTGATCGCTCCGTGAATTGCCTTCGGATCGATCCAGAATCTCTTGCGTTCAAAAGGATAGGTCGGTAGAGGAATTCGATTGCGCGTCTCTCGAGAGTAAAAACTTTGCCAATCGACCTCGACTCCGGTGCTCCAGAGGGCACCGAGCGATTCGAGAGCGTGAGCATAGTCGTCACCTTCCTCTTTCACATGGAGGCTGGTGGAGAAAATCGCATGACCTGAGGCTCGGCCCAAGGCTTGGCGTGCTAGGCTTGCCAAAGTGTTTCCGGGACCGACTTCGAGAAAGATCTGCCCCTCTTCCTTTGCTCCAAGCAGGACGACGGATCGATGGAAGCGCACGGTCTCGCGCATATGCTGCCCCCAGTAGCGAGGATCAGTCGTCTGGGCCTCGGTCAGCATTTCTCCCGTAATCGTGGAGAGAATGGGCAACTGGGGCGCATAAAGGTCGATATTCGCGAGCTCCTCCGTGAATCGTTCGACCGCTTCATCCATCATCCTCGAGTGGAAGGCGTGTGATGTATGCAGCTCCTGAGAGACGATGCCATCAGCTTCCAGAGCACTGCGGAAGGCGTTTAAATCCTCGTGTGAACCCGCCACGACGCAGAGCTGCGGACCATTGGAAGCCGCGAGATCAAGGGACGCGGGCATGCGTGCCAGCAGATCCGCCTCAGACAATCGGACGGACAGCATCCCTCCGCCCGGCATTTCGTCCATGATCCGACCACGGGCGGCGAGGAGGCGTAATCCGTCCTCCAGGGAGAAAACTCCTGCATGACAGGCGGCGACGAACTCGCCCACGCTGTGCCCCAGCATCACATGCGGCGTGATTCCCCAATGCAACCACAAATCGGCGAGGGCGTATTCGATCGAGAATATCGCCGGCTGGGCCAGTAGTGTTCGCGTCAGCCGATGTGTGGCGGCATCCCGATCTGCACCCTCCGGTGGGAAAAGGGCATCGATCAGATTGACGTCCATCAGCGGCTGCAGAATCGCGGAACAGCGGTCGAGAGTTTCGCGGAAGCGCGGTTCGCTCTCGTAGAAGGCACGGCCCATCTCCAGATGCTGGGCACCCTGACCAGGGAAGAGAAAATTTACTGGTGGGTTATTACGCCCGACACTCGGCGTAGAGGTGCTCTTTTGAGCGAGAGTTGAAGCCAGAGTACGGTTATCTCCTGCCACGATCACTCGTCTGTAGCGGAAGGGCTTGCGTCCTACGGCGAGCGTCCACGCGACGTCCGCCACGTCTTCGGATTTCTCGTCTGCCTTGCCAACACGATCTTCCGCATACTTTGCCAAGCGTGCGACCGCCGCATCGAGAGCCTTCTCAGAGCGGGCGGAGAGAAGGAAAATCTGCTGTTTTCGGTGAGAAGGCTTCGAGGGGATCTTCGGAGCCTCCTCCAGCACGATGTGAGCGTTCGTTCCTCCGACGCCAAAGGAACTCACTCCCGCCCGCCGTGGTTGACCGTTCACGCCTTGTTCCCAGGGCGAAAGGCTCGCATTGACATAAAAGGGGCTGTTGGCAAAGTCAATTTTCGGATTTGCCTCCCGATAGTGCAGGATGGGTGGCAGCATCGCATTTTTTAGCGAGAGCGAAGTTTTGATCAATCCGCAGACCCCTGAAGCAACGTCTAGGTGACCGATGTTCGTTTTCAGCGATCCGACGGCACAATATTGATTCGCTGATGATCCCGAAGACCGGAAGGCTTTCGTCAGAGCCGCAATCTCGATGGGATCGCCGAGAGGAGTCGCCGTGCCGTGAGCCTCGATATAGCCGATCGAATCCGCTGCGATTCCCGCATCCCGATGAGCCATGCGGATCACATCAGCCTGACCTTCTACGCTTGGCGCTGTGTAGCTGTGCTTCACTCCGCCATCATTGTTTAGGCCTATCCCTCGGATCACAGAGTAAATATGGTCCCTGTCTCGGATAGCGTCGCGATAGCGCTTCAGCAGCACCACCCCGGCACCGTTTCCGAAGACTGTGCCTGAGGCGTCCTTGTCGAAAGCTCGGCAGTGACCGTCGCCGGAGAGCATCCCCTGCTCGGTGTAGAAATACCCACGCTTCAGTGGCAGCGTCACGGTGACGCCACCAGCCAGCGCCATATCGCAGAGTCCATCGCGAATGGCACGGCAGGCTTCCGCCACTGCCACCAGTGAGGTCGAGCATGCAGATTGGAGATTGATCGCCGGGCCTCGCAGGTTCAGCTTGAAGGCTACACGGGTGGCTAGATAATCCTTGTCGTTCCCCAGTTCCGCTTGAAGTGTTCCGACTTGAATTTGCGGAATCAGTTGGGACAGGAATTCTGAATCTGTGCAGAGATTGGCCAGCAGATAGGTATCGAAATACGCCCCCGCCCAGACTCCGACGCGGTGATTTGGCGTGCCAGCTCCATAGCCTCCGCGCTCCATCGCTTCCCACGCCAGTTCGAGGAAGATGCGCTGCTGAGGATCCATGATTTTCGCCTCGTTCGGCAGCACCCCGAAGAAGGCGGCATCAAAGAGATCGACGTCCTCGATCACACCCTTGGCGGCGATGAACCCCGGCTGTCCAAACTCCTCCGGATACGCGATTTCTTCCTTTCGAAACTGCGAGATGGACTCGACGCCCTCACGCAAGTTCTTCCAGAAATGTTCCGGATCATTTGCTCCTGGAACGCGCAGCGCCATGCCGATCACGGCCACCGCGTCCTCGTCGTCATCAGATTCTGATTGCGTCGCTTGTCCTTCCGCCGAATCCGTGACTTGAACGAAATTGTGAGCGCTCGTGCGGCACCCCTGATCGAGTCGGTCTGCCAGCATCGAAATCGTGGGCAGCTCGAATAGATCCACTAGTTCGAGTTGCGACTCAAAGTCGCGCCGCAGTGCCGCATGGAGCTGCACGAGCTGGAGTGACGAGCCGCCGAGAGCGGAAAAGGAGTCTTCGATTCCGATGCCCTCGACTCCGAGAATCTCGCCCCATAGAGCGACCAAGCGGCTCTGGGTCTGTGAACTCGGTGTGACCATAGACGAAGCCAGATCTGGTCGGCGTCGCTTCCTTCGCTTCAGCAGAGCGAGGATCGCCTCGGGGGAATGGAGTTCGGTGGCGATTCGCCGGGCGAGATCTCCGTCCGATCGATGAAGGGACGCTGGTGTCGATTTTTTCTCGTTCGCTACGACGGATATTGTATCTGCCTCCACTTCCGGCGGAATCGGGGATAAATTCGCCATTTCCTGAGCATTCAGGGAAAATCCTCCGAGTTGATCGAAGAAGCGTAGGCAGGGTTCATTGCGATCCGTCTTTGTATGAGCAAAGCTCAAAGACGTAGCACCCGCACTGCACGCTCGGTGTCCGAGTTCCTTCACCATGGCACGCTCGACTCCTTTCCCCATCGCTCGACAACTGAGGAGGAAAAGATCGACGATCATAGCTCCGTTGAGCACGGGCTTAATGAGCATCGCTCCGACCAGACCATAGTCTCCGAAGCGGTCGCTCACGTGTACGCTCAGACAGGTCGCGCCCTCATTGATTCGTTGGGACACTTCAGATTCCGAGAGTCGCAGAGGATTCGCGTTGAACTGATTCGTTCGCTTTGTGAGCTGTGCGATGCGGGGCACATCGGCCTCTTCTACTTCTCGAATGGTAATCTGAAGTTCTAGACTACGGAGGAATTCGGGGAAACTCAGGGCTGTCTTGCGCAGGTTTTGACGCTCCACCTCATGACGATAAAACTCGGTTCGGAGAGCGTCCGCTGCAGTGCTGGGGGGTGTGTCCAGAGGCCAGAGATGAGCTAGGAAATCTGGTATTTTCTCCGGATCTTTCGGCAAGGTCAGCGCGAGCACACTCGGGCAATTCGCTGTGACCTCGGCGGTTTCCACTGGGTTATCATCGAGAAAAACGAAGCTGTCGAGCCCCAGATTTAACTCCTCTGCCAGCTCATGCAGGCTTTGAGATTTCGCATTCCAGCTCGCCTTCCAGCCAGAGAAATCCTCGCGAGACAGACCGAGTTCACCAGCGCGCTCGGAGAAAACCGCCGCCACATCCTCCTCACGATTCTTCGAGACCAGAGCCAGCAACATTCCAGAGCGACGTTTCGCGAGGGCGAATTCGCGTAGAGAGCGCCACGGTCCCCCTAGCTCCAGAGCTGCAGGGACATCCTCTCCGCAGACTCCGCGCCAAAGCGTGTGATCCGCGTCCAAGGCCAATACCTTCGTCGGTGGACGCAGCCGCACGGCCAGACGGCGGGCGATCAGTGTTGCTAGAGCTGTGAAAAAGACTTCGGTGTAGGGAATGTGAGCCGCCGCATCCGAAACAGAATCGAAAGGATTTTCCACAGGATAAAGCGTCTCTACTTCCTCCGCTGTGATGAGTTCGAGATTTGAAATTCCTTCGAGGGCGGTAAATACCCGTTTCGCATCATCGGAATCGGTCGCATCGGGACATAGAATGGCCAGATGCGCCGCCGTAGAGCGGGAAATGAGCACACGGAGAGCTTCTGCCAACTCATCTGTATAAGCAATCACATCGCTAGGGCGGAGTAGGAAGACATTCATCCCCCCCGCTTCATTTCGGGCGCTCTTGCTCGTCGGATCGAGTGCCTCCTGGAGTAATTGAGCGTAATCGGAGAAAGTCACACGATACGCCAGTCCGAGAGTTTCTGTCCAGAACTGAAGGGCGGGGCGTAGAGGCTCAGCCACGAAGCTGGCCGTGATGCGGAGATGGGCTAGTGCAGTCGTTTTCAGAGTGAGGATTAGATCGAATTAAAGAAAGCGTTTTAGATCGTCGAGAGCTGGGAAGTCGGAACGCCATTCAAGAAGAGCCGTGCGATCCAGCTCTGCACTCACCAGCGCCGCTTCCGTCCCAGCTTGGGCTAGGACTTCGCCTTTCGGATTGACGATAATGCTAGCCCCAGGATAAGGATGATACGGATCGGAACCCGAGCGATTCACTCCCACCACATAGGCCAGATTCTCAATCGCTCGTGCCCGGAGCAGAGTCGTCCAGTGATCCACGCGCACAGAAGGCCAGTTCGCGATCACGACGAAAACTTCCGCCCCGGCGAGAACTGCCTCGCGGAAAAGCTCGGGAAAGCGTAGATCGTAGCAGATCAGAGGTGCGATCTTCCAGTCACCGATCGAAAAGACGACCGTTTCGTTTCCCGCCGAATAGTAATTTCCCTCATCCACCTTCGAGAAGGGCCGCCTCTTTCGATAACGAGCGACTTCCTGACCATTCGGTGTAAAACAAACTGCTTCGTTTGCTGCTTTTCCATCGCCCAGATCGACAGCGACCCCGCCGAGAATGTGCATCTCGAACTTCTGTGCCATCTCAGCGAGAAAGTTTTCCGATTCGCCGCCACGGGGCTCTGAGACACCCTCTGCGTTCATCGTAAAGCCTGCCAGAGCCAGTTCAGGAAGGACGACCAAGGTCTCTGGCGAAAATCTCCCAGCCTTACCGAGCGCGGATTCGATCCTCGCATAGCAGGAACGGCGATCCTCCCAAGCGATCTCAAACTGCAAGCCGACGATCTTCATCTATAAAAAGCAAAATTAAGAAAGTTCACAAAAATAAACCGTAAATTTAATAATTCAATTTAAAATAAAATTACCATAAAAAGATGAATTTAGAATAGTGGAAATTATGAGAATTACAAGTTATTAAATAATTAAATTCTCGCGATGACCAATTTCTCACAAGTCGTCATTATTCATCTGACCATGGAGTTGAGAGCGATCCCGCAAGCCTTCAGCGACTGGAATCGGTGTGTCTGCAAATGCCTAGAATTGGGAAATCGACTCACACTCTAAGTGAATCCCCACCATTTATGGCGATTCAGCCCATACTTTTTCAGATTTCAAATCTCACAATTTTCAACGTTCAACGGAGCATGCGATGACTCAGCTGCTTGCTCTCATCAGAAGACGATTCTCTGAATCTCACTGCGACGATTTTTTCTGCTCGGCGTAAGCACTTGGATTGAGCATCTTTTTTACGTCGTCCATGCTCAGCGAGACATTATCCTGATAGCCGATGGAGCGCGGAGTGCCCTTGGGGCGCGGGGCATCTGCTAGGGCTGCGTTTGTCTGATCTTCCCTAGTTCGAAACTCTTTCCCTGCTTCACGATTATCGGATGTGCCGAAATTACCAAACAAGGGTGCGTCTTTTGCCTTCTTTTCGAAGCCCTTTCCGGCGTCGCGAAAGGAGGATTCTCCGAAATTTCCCTCTCGTGCGATCTGACTACCATCCCGTGCCGCAGTGACTCCGGTGAATTCCTGACGCTTCAGATATTCCGGTGTTCGAAATTGTTTTGTTTTCGCCTCCGCTTTGCCCAATCGCGCTTCCTTGGTCTGGAAGTCTCGCGTGAAACTGCGGGAGGTTTTTCCTCGGAACAAGTCGGGATGATCTGCGACGATGCTTCCTTCGGGAGAAAGCGTGTATCCGCGTTGAGCGAACTTCGCGTCGATCTTCGCCGTGTCGGCACTACCCTGGCCGCCCCACATCCGATTATCGAAGGAAATATTTGATCGAGTGGATTTGACAGTCCGTTTCGTCTCGCACTGACAGAAGAGCAGCGGCAAGGTGAGCAGAATACACTGACGGAAAGTTACCATGAGTCGCGAACTTCGCGCAACTCTCGCCCTTCAGCAAGTGCGCTGGACCATTCGTTGAGAAGAGCTTCTTGTCCCTGAGTCAGCGAGAGATCACGAAGGCGCTCCTCCATTTCGTCGAGTCGTCCCCATGCCTGATAGAGGCGTGGTATCCAGCGCAGGTCGAAACGCAGGGGTTCGTTTAGAAGGCTGCGGATCAGTTTTTCTGCTTTGGGGTAGTCTCCGTGCTCGATCAGGAAGGCTAGGTGATCTTCCCGAAAGCGAGCGGCCTGTCGCTGTCCTGGCAATATGGAGGCAGCGTAACGATCAAACAAGCTTCCGGCCAGTTCGGATTCTTCGATGGAAGCGAACAGGGTCGGAAAATTGCGACGTGTGTCCAGATTCGGCTGGAGGGTGGTGTTCCCGGGTTCCTGAAAGGATGGAGACATGGCCTCGCGCATGAGTTGGGCATGAACTTCCAGAAGGCGGTAGCGATCTCCAATCCGATGGAAAAATGCGATTTGGCGGGCCGGTTCGTTCGGGAAGAACTCGGTTCCGGCTGCATGACTGGCACTGACGATCTCTCTGGCGACTGCGATCCCTTCGTCTCCGAAGGCGGGAAGAGTTTCGAGCAAACGGAAACGGGCCGTCGGACTATTGATTAGATCGGAGGTCATCTGGCGAGTGATCTTTTTCAATTGTCCCTGAAAATGTGCGGCCAACAGATCCGCCAGCCAACGAGAATCGGAAGGGAGCGAGGCTTGCTCGATCCACTGTGTTAGTTCCCCTTTTGGATCGCCTTGTGAGATGGCCCATTTCACGAATCGATAGGCATTGGGTCGAGTCAGTAGGCGACTGTGATCCCCCATTTTCAGATCGCTGGCCTCAGAGTCGTCTTCCGGATTCACCTCGTACTGAAAATCACGGAAGAAATTCTCCAAGTCCTCACGCATAGCGCTCCACTCTTTCCCCTGCTGTCTCTTCAGTCGCAGAATCTGCGCGGAGGCAGATGTGCGGTGGCTACGATTCTCGGAGGAGCGGCGGAGCAGATGCAGGATGCTGATGGCGTCTTCTTGCCCTCCTGCCTGAAAGAGGGCATCTGCTGCTGCGCGGACGAGAGTGGACGGTTGTCTCCCCATCGCAGCCTGAGCCAGTGCCCGAACCGTAGCGACATCGTGAGACTTCATCGCAGCGTGAGAGCCCAAGGAGAGCTGGATCGCCCGTCTCTGGAGCGTGGCTTCCTCCGGATCCACAGCCAGAGGTTGGAGCCAAGTGATCGCCTCCGCTTGACGGCCTTCCCGGATGAGAGCCTCCGCGCCTAGGAGACTCTGTTCGCCAGACAGCGTGCCGCGATGTCGCTGTTCCGACAGTAGGCGCAATAAGGCTCCGTCGTCACCCTGACGACGATAGGCCTCGATCAGGGCATCCTGATAGGGAAGGTAGGATCGATTGGTGACCGGCGGTGCTCCGTCGCGCACTTCCGGCTGCCTACCGAGCTGAGTGAGGCGCTCGATGTCCCGATTCATCAGGAGAAAGCGAGCGTGTTGCTCGTTTAGATAATCAAAGGTCAGACCGGGAGGCGTGGGGAAGTCGTGATTATTGATCAGCGTAATCACGTCGAGAGCAGATTTCGGATCGAGTGCTTCAAAAGCAGCGTCGAACAGGCCTTGAAGAGGGGCGTAGTCTCGCTCCCGTCGCACAGCCGCATCGCGATAGACGGTGACGGCTTCGCGATAGTATCCACGACTTTCCAGCGACTTGGCCAGATCGAGTAGGCTGTCCGGCTCGCGTAAAAGGCCGCGCAGAATGCGGATTTTGGATTCGCGCTCTGCGGGTGACATCCCTCTGAGTAGCAGTAGGCAACGGATTGTTTCGAAGGATTCATACTGGAGACTGACCTCCAGTTCTGCTCGTCGCATCAGAGTCAGACGCGAAGATGAATCCGCCAGCACTGAGGTGAGATACGGACTCGGATGTAGGTGATCTCCATAGCGTTGGAGGATACGTGTCATGCGCTGCCACGCCTGCCCCTCCCGGTGATTGCTCTCGTCCTGAGCAGCGGCTGGAGTGGGAACTGCTGAGCGAGCCTCGATGGTTAGCAGGTGATTCAGCGCCTGACAGGCGACGACATGATTCCCCCGAGCCAGAGCGATCTGGAGATCGCATTCAGCGCGATCTGATTCTCGGAATGGGGCCTGATTCATCTGTGTCCTCAAGGATTCCAAGAAGTCGTCCCTCTCGGAATCGGACTCCAAGCTGGAAAGCTTGTCGAGAATCGCTGGATAGAAATAATTCATCAGTCTCCCGCCTGCCCCCGAGGCGGCGATACGGAGGGACTGATCGAGCCAGTGTCTTTGCTCCTCTGCCCGACCAGCAAGCCCTGCCGTCTGCGAGAGTTGGTAGAGGAAGCCTCCCTCTTCTTTCAATTCTCCTTCGGCAAAGTGGCGTCCCAGATGCCATGCAGCTTCGAAGAGCCGGACTTTTCTCAACTCAGAAAACTGGTGAAAGGCGACTTCCTTCGACTGCGGCAGTTCGCCTAGCAAATCATCGATCCATTCGCCTCTGGAAAGAGGGTCGTCGCTGGCATCCTTACGTAGAATCAAAGCGGCGATTCCGAGGCAGACCGCACGGGAAAATGTCGTTACCTGCGCGGGTTCTTCTTGGTGGAGCCATGAGAGTATGTCCAGTTTCTCATCCGCCAATAGGTGACAGTAGGCGAGTCCGAGTTCCTCAGCGCGAGTCTTTGCCTCGGGAAGCTGGCGTAGCAGGGTAGCAAAGCTGGAACGATCCTGCGAATATCGAGCGGCCCAGAGTCGCTCGATGAGTGGGCGATCTGATGGTGCCCATCGTTTGCGCCAAGCGGATTCACGACCCAATTTCACCGCCAGAATCGCTGCTTCTTCGATGGCGCGAAGGCGCATCGCTGATTCACTCTTCGGAAGAATTTCGAATTCTTCTCTGGAGGCCTGGAGGGCCTCTGCAACTTCGCTTTTTGCATCTCCGAGCGCAGGATAGGCCTCCACAGTGAACACAAAGGCGTCCAGCACGCGATTCGCAGGAGTCAGAATCAGGGGCAGACGAGCATTTTCGTAGTTTTTTGGATATTCGAGACTGTCGGTATCATCCAGAATCGCATCGAAGGTGGTGAAAGCGGTTTCGTAGTCCTCGCGCTGAATTTGTAGGAGTCCCAAGCGAAAGCGTACGGGCAGATCCCAATTTCTCAGGGAAGCGAGATTGGTCAAGACGCGCTCGGCATCTGTTGGACGGCTCGCTTTTACATAATAATCAGCCAGTTCTGCGAGGTAGTCGGTATCGCTGCTGAATTTCGATTCTAACCTCACGCGCAGCCGGTCGGCTTCAGCGACGCGCAGATCTTTTTCCAACATAGAGACTAGTTCTTTCCAGTTCGCTAGACTGTTGCTATCCCCGAGGGAAAGCAATTGACGGCGGTAATAGATCGCTGATTTCAGATCGCCAAGCCGGGCCGATAAGTCGCTGAGGTCAGCCAGCAAAGCCTCATTCCGACCCGACATATAATAGGCCTTCTGCATCGCATCGTATGCCTCGCGATCACGTCCGGCGGCTTGGCAAACGCGGGCGAGAGCTTCGAAAAAAAAGGGATCGAGGGGGTGTTGCCCGATCAGTTCCTCATAGCGATCCTGCATCCAGTCCAGCAGGTAATTTGCTTGAGCCAGAGCGATTTGAGAGTCGAGTTGCTTATGGCGCTGCACGGGATCTGAATCTGCTTGGATGAGATCGATCTGCGCCCTTAAGGCATCTTCTGGTTGCCCCGCCTCGACCAGCGCGGTGGAGAGTTGCTTCACTACGATGCGCTTTTCGAAGAGATCCGCTTTGCGAAACGCACCTTGCCATATTTCTACCTGCTTTTCTGGGTGTCCCAGCCTTTGATAGATTTTCGCGAGAGAATTCAGGGTCGCAGGAGAGACGTCCGGGGCTTGCGCCAGAGCCTCAAGTTCCTTCACCGCTTCATCCTCAAAGCCAAGAGAAAATCGCACATCCGCCCGGCGGCGGCGATATTCCTCTGCATGTTCGGGATCGATTTGGATGAGTCGATCGAGATGAGGAATCAAGCGTGTGTCTATCTCGTTTTGTTCAGCCAGATCGAGATAGAGCTTTTCCACCTCAATGACGGGCTTGCCAGCCTCCTGAGTGGCCAGATCGAGTTGGCGTGTGCATTCGGCAAAGTCCTGGAGCTTGAAAGCCCACCAAGCGGCCCGATAGCGATGATCGATCGATGGAGAATCCTCCGCAGTGGTTTTGATCCGGTCGTAGTAGTCGATCAACTCCAGCGGTGGAGCTTCGTCACCGGGAGAATGCTTGGTCCGCGAGGCGGCTGCAGCGAGCCGACGGTATTCCGCTAGACTCTGAATGCGCCCCTGCTTGAGTACCGAGGCGTCTGATGGCTCTGCATCAGAACGAGTAGCGAAGTAGCCGCGAATCAGGCTAAAGAGCTTCTGATCGATCTCGGTGCGCCGGTCCAGAGTTTCACAGGCCTCCCGAATCTTCTCAAATTGTGCAATGGCCTGATCGATTTCCTTTCTCGTCACGCAGAGGTCGGCGCGGCTGAGTTGATAGTCGATATTGGCGGGAGCTAATGTGATCGCTTCGTCCAGCGCATGGAGTGCCTCATCGCTCCGTCCCATATCTTTCAGAACTTCAGATATTTGATGGAGGCGAGAGGCTTTTTCGAGGTTTCCACCCGCAGTATTCGCGGTGTAATCGCGCAGGACGGCGAGAGCGGAGTCTGTGCGTCCGCGCTCAGAGAGAAATTTCGCCAATTCAACAGGAGAGGCAGAGCCATCGGACGGGTCTGCTGCTAGGATCGGATCCGCGAGCAGTCTTTCCACGAGATCATCGAGATGGTGAGTCCGAGCGAAGTCGAGGATGGAGCGCCGCCCTTGAAGGTCTGGATTGGTCTTTTGGAGGAGGATTTCTAGGCGGGACGAAGCAGCGAGCCGCCCTGACGTATGGAGATCGATCAGCGCCCGCTGGAGAACGAGATCGAGAGAGGGATCGGCTTCTTCCTCCAGCAAGCGATCCAACGTGGCAGCGGCGGCCTGGTAGTGATCATTCCGCATCTGCAGAGAGACGAGTCGAAGGCGGTAGCCCGTGTCTTTTGGCAGTCGCTCCGATAGTTTTGCGACGGTTGCTTCCTCTTGTAGCGAATCGGCGGTGAGTCGATAAAATTCGGCTAGGTCAAAGAGATCACGTTCGGAGAAACTGGTCGATCCGGAGCGTTCCACACGAGCCTTCAGAGATGCTTCGAGAGTTTCCAGATCGCCGTTTCGTTCGTGAATGCGAACATAGCGAGAGAAAAGTTCTGCGTATTTTGGGCTTTTAAAATGGACTAGTTCCATGGCCTCCTGGGTCGCTTTGGAGGCAGAGGGAAGATCGCCTGAGAACTCGTACATCTGACTGAGTTCCTGAAGCGCCTCTACTCGTTGCGCAGGATTTTCACTCTGTGACTGCTCTCGGAGCAGTTTTGCTGCGGGTCCGACGGCTCCTGCCTCCATCAGCGCCCCGAGAATCTGGGTGCGCAGATTCGTGTCTGCGGGATAGTCCTGAAGCAGTCTTTCCCACTCGGCCACGGCTAGGTCATTCTGTCCGGATTGGCGGTAAAGCTCTGCCAGACGGCGCCTGATCAGCGGAGCATCTTCGGCGGTGGGCGGGATCAGCTTGACGAGCCGAGTATAGAGATCCGTTGCCTCGCTGAGGAGCTTTTGTTGATCGGCGATTTCGGCCTGAGATTTCAGAGCCGACACGTTATCGGGCGCCTTCTTGAGAATTTCCGCATACAGTGCACGAGCCGAATCGAGATCAGCACTTTTTCTGAGAACGTGCGCATAGATCAGCTTCCCGATATCTGACCCCTTCTCGCTCGCTCCTTTGAGGTAATCCCGGAGAAGATCGAGTTGTCCCTTTTTCTCGTAGAGTTCCCACAGCAAATTGAGAACCTTCCCATAGGCGGGGTCCTTCTGCAGGAGCTGCATGTATTGATTCGCTAAGCGGGAATCGGCTTCAGACCAGCGACTTTCCTGAGCTGAGAGAGTCGGTAGCACCGTCGCGACCAATATCCCCAGTACCACCGGCCAGGTGAGAGTCCGGGTGAAGCTGTGCAAAAAGGAAATCATCGGAAGAGTCGGACGGGGACACCTAAAGAGATGAAACGGTATCTGTGTCCGATTGTCACGTCAAATCGACGATCAGAGAACCCTGTCTGGTCTATCAGGGAAGAGGGTGAAGTCTCCGTTCTCGATGGGGAAACTCTCTTGATCACTAGTTTTACACTCCGAGCAGCTGAGAGAGAACCCAGAGGAAGAAAAGAATGAGGGCGAGATAGTTCATGTCATCCGTTTACGTGAGGACGGATGAGAGTCTTTCGGATTGCGCAGTTTTTTCAGATTCTTTTCGAAAACGGGAAACGGGTTGAGGATTCGCAGATCGTCTTGGCCACAATCAATCATCACTTCCTTCAGTCCAGAAAGTCACAGGCGAGTCCGGCCATCGCAGCAACGCCGGTCTTGAGGCATTCTTCATCCACATCGAAGGCGGCGGTGTGGATTTCACCCGTAATGCCCTTCTTCTCATTCGCCACACCGAGACGGAAGTAGAAGCCCGGACTCACCTTTGCAAAATAAGAAAAATCCTCGCCGCCCATGCCGGGCACGTAGGAGAATACCTCCTTCTCACCGAAGAGGCGTTGAAGCGTCGGGAGGCTCGCTTTCACTAGCTCGAGATCGTTGAACACACTGGGATACCCCTTTCGGTATTTCAGTTCATAGCCCGCGCCATAGGCTTCGGTCACTCCTTTGAGAATCTGGTGCATTTTTTCGACGACTCCATCACGGAATTCCTCGTCGTAGGTGCGTACCGTACCGATCAGCTTCACTTCTCCGGCGATGATGTTTTGGCGAGTGCCGCCCTGGATGATTCCGATGGAGAGCACCAGAGGTTCGCGTGTGCTGGTGAAACGACTGCGGATCGTCTGCAGGGCGGTGACGGCTTCGGCAGCGACTACTACCGCGTCGATTCCGTTTTGAGGCTGAGACCCGTGAGAGACTTTCCCTTGGATCACGATTTCGAAGTTGTCGCTGTTCGCACTATCTGGTCCGGCAGCGTAGGCGAGCTGTCCGGCAGAGAGGTATTGGATTTTTGCCCCTGGGACAGCCTGAGTGATCATAGGACGGCAATGCAGACCGAAAACAGCATCGGGATGAGGGTTTTCCATCGCTCCTTCTGTCACCATTTGCTTCGCTCCCCACTCGCTCTCGAAAGTCAGCGGCATTCCTTCTTCTGCCGGTTGGAAGAGGAATTTCACCGTCCCACCGAACTGATCGCGGTGTTTCGATAACAGTTCTGCTGTGCCCAGAGCCACCGTCGTATGGACATCGTGTCCACAGGCGTGCATGACACCCGGATTCTGAGAGCGAAAGGCCTTACCCTCTGGTTCCATGATGGGAAGTGCATCCATGTCAGCCCGGATCGCCACACAGAGACTGCCCTCTTTCTTTCCCTTCAGTAGGGCGACGATTCCGTGCTTCGCCACCGGAGACTGGATCTCCAGCCCGAGACTCTTGAGCCGTTCGAGAACGTAGGCGGAAGTATTTGCTTCATCATTCGAGAGCTCTGGATGGGCATGGAGATAGCGTCGTGTTTCCACCAGTTGAGGAAACATTTTCTCAATATCCGTCCGGAACAGTTCATCACGGTCGTCGGAGCGAGCATCCGGCACGCAGAACAGTTGGAGAGCGAGCATGGTGAGAATAGAGGCTGTGACAGTCTTCATGGCGACCATCATAGCGAGAACTCTCCGAGTTCCGAAGCAGAAAATTATCAGAGTTTCCCTAGGCGGGAGCGGAGATCATGAGATCGAACTCTTCACGCTTCGTCTGAAAGTCGGCGCGAGAGGGCTTCTAGGCTGATGCCTTTCGTCTCGGGCATCAGCAGGATTACCCAGAGCAGTTGCAGGACCATCATGCCACAAAAGAGGGTGAAAATCCATCCTGGGGCGAAGGCGCCCACCATGATAGGAAAAAAGCTCGTCAGCAAAGCGGCGAAAATCCAGTGCGTGGCACTGCCGAGCGCCTGGCCAGAGGCTCGATGGCGATCAGGGAAGATCTCGGAGATGAATACCCAGATCACTGTTCCCTGGCCAACCGCGTGAGAGGCGATGAAGCCGAATATGCAGGCGGGCACGATTCCAAAATTTCCGGAAAAGAAAGCCCATGCACATAACCCAAGCGACACGATGTAGCCGATGGAGCCGATCAGCATCAGCGTCCGCCGCCCCAGCCGGTCGATCAGCCACAGTCCGACGAAGGTGAACAGCAGATTGGTGACTCCGATTCCCACAGATTGCAACAGCGCTGCCTGCTCCCCTAGACCAGTCATCTCGAAAATCCGAGGTGCGAAATATAACACGGCGTTGATCCCTGAGAGTTGGTTGAAGAAGGCGATGGCGAAGGCCAGCAGGATAGGCTTTCGCAGTCGGGCCGACCAGAACCCTCGCGCTTCTTTCTCTCCCGCTTCCGCGTTCAGAATCTCGTCAATTTCCGCCACCAGAGTTTCTTCGTCCGCTGCGATACGGATGCGTTTTAGCATCATGAGAGCACTCGCTCGGTCCCCGCGCTGCATCAGTAGCCAGCGAGGACTTTCGGGAAGGAAGACGCAGGCGACGAGATAAATCAGCGAGGGAAACACGGCCACGCCCAGCATCCACCGCCACGCGTTTTCCCCGATACCACCCAGCAGTGCGTTCGAGACAAAGGCGATCACGATGCCGAAGACGATATTGAACTGAAACATCGCTGCGAGGCGTCCTCGATGGGAAGCAGGGGCGATTTCCGAGATATACAGAGGAGCAGCTACCGTCGAAACCCCGATCCCTAATCCGCCGAGAAAACGAGAGAGGGAGAAAATCCACACATTTCCTGCGAAAGCACAGCCGAGAGCCGAAATCACATAGAGCACCGCGATGGCCAGCAGTGTGGGTTTTCGCCCCCAGCGATCCGTCGGCCAAGCTCCAGCGATGGCTCCGATCACCGTGCCGTAGAGCGCCGCTCCCATCGCCAGGCCGTGGGCTGCATCGCCCAGATTCCACAGTTTCTGGATCGTCTGCTCGGCTCCCGAGATCACCACGGTGTCAAAGCCGAAGAGAAATCCGGCCAAGGCTGAAGTGACGGCCCAGAGGAGAAGCCGCCCCCCAGCACGAGGTGTCACAGAGGCGATAGCGGAGGAATTCATGGAAATCGGCACTCAGAATACAGGCATCATGTCCCAGGCATCCAGTGAAATCACCTTCGCATCGCCGCCTCCCGCG
This sequence comes from Verrucomicrobiota bacterium, assembly GCA_963205275.1. Classification (GTDB taxonomy): domain Bacteria; phylum Verrucomicrobiota; class Verrucomicrobiia; order Verrucomicrobiales; family DEV007; genus Arctic95D-9. The sequence continues at coordinate 73,232 of CAUJIH010000101.1, forward strand.
AAAAGGCGCACGCCCAGACTATCTGTCCGCACGGGATAGATCCTCTGAGTCAGGCACTGACGTTCATTCACGTACACTTCTACGATGCTGTGATCGAGGAAGACGCGAATGCGGAGCGGTTGCTTGTCCTCGCCCTGTCCCAGAGGCAGCGGAGCCACCTGCTCGATGATTTCTCCGTAACTTCCTTCCGCCCCTGATTTCGTCAGATCACTGCGTAGAGTGCCATCGGCCAGCGAAATCACGAAGGGTGTTCTCTCTTCACCCTCGGGCGAACAGCGCAATACGATTCCGAGTTCCTTCGCCTGTCCCATGTCCACCGTCAGCTTCAGTTCCAGACTGTCTCCGCTCACACCTTCGAGGATCGTTTCCTTTCCATCAGGTAGGAGGATGTTTCCCTGATGTCTGGGATGGGTGCGCAGAGCCTCCAGCTCCACAGCAGGTTCGATTTTCAGAGAGCGATCCTCATGCAGCGAGAGCACACGCGGCATCGTGGCGACTGATCCCCATCCACGTTTTCCCGGATTCTCTCTCGCTTCCCGTACCCAGCCCCAGAATAGACGACGCCCCTGGCCGTCGAGCAGAGTCTCCGGACCAGAAAGTTGACCGCCGGGCCAGTTCATTTTCCCATGGGATTCCGGGAAAAACTGCTCCTTCTCACGATCCCATGTGCCAATGTAGTATTGAGCCTGAGCATACGGACGATGTGTGTGCATCAGTAACATGTGCCGTCCCTGCCCGATGGGATAGAAATCTGGACAGGCACAGTCCTCTTCCTCCGTAGTCCACTTTCGGTCAGAGCGGTAGAAAGGACCGCGATATTCCCAACGGATCAGGTCTTTTGATCGATACAGACTGGTGCAGTCACCTTCGTATCCCGGACGATGATTCTTGTTGCCGATCAGAGCATAGTATAGCTCGCCTTCCTTCCAAGCTGTGGGGTCAAAGACCACGACTTCCTCGGGCTCTCCGACGGAGGGAATGACGGGATTTTCTGTTGCGATCTTCCACTCCAGCAGTTCGGGGTCGTCCGGATTGACTGCGCGTGCGATCGCAGTGCCCTGGTCGGGGATGTGATAGATCAGAGTGGGAATCTCCGCTCCGTCCACCATGTCCCCACTGTACAGCCCCCGTGGCTGTGATCCGTCGAAGACAGGTCGCACGGCGGTGCCGTGATAGATCCAGTGAACCAGATCAGCACTGGATGCGTGAGTCCACTCCTTTCGGGCGGTGGCGATATCCCGACCTGCAGCGACCGTCTCTGCGCTGGGATAGATGATGCTCTGAAAGAAGAGATGATATCGGCCCTTCCAGAAAAAAGCGCCGTTGATATCGTTCCAGATTCCGTCCGGAGTTCCGAGGTGCCACCGAGGACGCAGGGGATCCGCCTGAATCTGTTCCCGCAGTTCACGAGCAGCGCGGAGTTTGTCGGCGAGGGTGAGATTATCTCGTCCGACGATTTTTTCCGCCTCTCCCCGCAAGGCGGCACGACGAGTCGCTACGGCTTTCTCCCCGCCGCTCAAAGCGATGATTTCGGCTTCGCTGAGCGCTCGCGTCCACAGGGCTGCGTGATCGATCTGCCCACGCACGGGGCCCCCTAGAACGATGGGTGTCCGGTTATCGCCGCGTAAATGACCAGTGACTTCCCTCCGTCCCACGGGGACTCCGTCTAGGTAGAGCGTAAGACGTTTTCCATCGTAACAGGCGATCACATCGTGCCAGCCTCCGGTCGAGACTTTAGCGACCGGGATGGGCAGTCGAGCAGCCAAGCGAGGTTTCCCCTGCACCCCGAACTCAAATCCGAACTCGCCTCGATGGGTGTGCATGTTGAACAGCACCTGATTATGTCCGCCATGGCGAGCGAAGATCTCTCCGTCGGGCCAGGGACGGCCATCACCCTTTACCCGTAGGAGCACGCTCATCGCCGTGCCATCGATGGCGACAGGTGCCCGGTCTGATCGAGATTCGAGCAAAGCCCCACCATTGAGCACGGCGACTTTTCCGTCTCCCCCGCGAGCGGTGGATTCGCGGAGATCGTTTCCCTCGAGAGCTACGCCGATTTTCACCTGCCCCTTCAGAGCCATCTCCACTTTTCCGTTAGAAGAGTCTGCGCTCGTGCACCCCCACAGGAGATCCGCGCTACGCAGGACTTCACCGGGATCGATCGCGTGCAAGTGGGGAGAAGAACCAGCGAGGATGGCAAGAAAAAGCGGAACGAGAGAGTGAGGAAATAAGCGCATGAATAAAGGGATTCCTGCTAAAGATCAAAAAATTTGTCCAATCTGTCAAAAAGAATCGATCTATCGGACTCTATAGCAAAAAGTCTGTGAATAAATATTCGTATGCTCTAGAGGAAAGTTTCTCTTGCAATCTGGAATCATTTTTCGAAGCTCCTCGATTGGAAAGCGAGATCATGAGAGAAGATGGGGGATCAGTCCGCTCACTCTCAGTCGGTATCGAGAAGCATCTTCGCACGTTCCAGCGCCTCGCTGGTATCGACGCAGACATTCTCCGATCCGAGCGTGCGAAGAAATCCGCTTTTCTCCAGTGCATGCTTGGGTTGTCCATGGATTCCGCTGATGATCAGCACTTGTTTGCGGCTTTGAATCTTGCTATAGAGTCCCTTCAGTGCCATCAGGCCGGTCGCATCGATGGCCGTGACCTTTCGCATGCGCAGAAAGTTTGGCTGCGAAGGCGAAAAGAGAGAGACGCGAAGATGCCTAGTTCCTCAACCGTCGATCACGAAGGCGTTCAGTTGCTTCAATGCGTTGCCAAAGGTGTCGTCCTTTTTCAGGGGTACGGAAAGGACGGGGCCATAGACGGCGTATTTGATGTTGAAGAGGAGCCGCTTCGTCGTGCCGTCGGGTAGCGTGGCCGTGCCGGTGATGTCATACGGGGCGGGCATGAGGTCGTTGAGATCGAGCTTGCCGTAAGGGTCTTCGTAAACACGCTCGACGGTGACGGTCTTGGCCGGCTGCCCGTCAATGCCGGGGCCGGTGGGCTTGAGCGTGAAGGCCAGTTTTGTGCCGGCGGGAATTCCGAACGCCGACGCCTTGATGTCCTCGCGGTAGCTGTCCGCCTTCATGCCGACGCTCTCGCCATACCAGTGGCCAGCGTCGCCGATGTTGAGGCCATTGGATTTGCCATAGGGTGTGGGGCCGGTGAACTTCAAAACGAAATCCTGTACGATGCCGTCCTCGGAGTCCTGCCGCTTGTCCCAGTTGCGCCCGACGTGTTCGAGCGGGAGGTGGAATTCGATGTCGCCGTATTGCAGAACCACGTAGCAAAAGAGGCCGGTGCTGAAGGAGTACAGTCCGGAGGCGACTTTCTGGCTGTAGGTGCCGTCGGGTTTGACGATGGGAGTGAAACTAACTTTTTCGCCAGCTCCACTGACGCCGGAGATGTTGATGACAACGTCCTTGATGTCGCCGCGCAGGGGCGAGCCGTCTTCCATCATCACGCGACCGGCGATGATGTTGCGCTTGGATTTCACGGGGCCGCCGGTCTTGCCGGAGCCATCGCACCCAATAACGAGAAAGAGGGCGAGTAAAAGTGGGACGGTTTTCAGAGCGAAGCGAAGGGTACGTTTTACGGGGAGGCGGTGGCACAGGGACTCCATGGTATTTTTTAGGCACATTCGGGATTTGAGTGGGTAAAATCGACAACTGTTCATGTGATGCATTCTCGGGATTCACCTTGGAGGGAAGTTGTTCATAGGGTTCTGCGGCGAGAATGGACCCAAACAGTTCGTCGGAGCCGCAGGTTCCTGT
>CAUJIH010000102.1 GCA_963205275.1 Verrucomicrobiota bacterium
CCTAAACGTGCAAATTTCTCATCGTAACGCTCTTTGAGTCAAAAATTTAGCCCTCGGATCCCCAGCTTCTCAGAATGGAGTTTCAGCGTTTTAAACAGGTGCGTAGGCCCCAAAATCTCACGGAAGTTTGGACACCGTTGGGGACAGGTTTTCAGGGACAGGCTATTATAGTTATCCACAGATTACGCAGATTTACGCAGATAAGAATCAAAAAATCTGTGTTCATCCACGAAATCTGTGGATAGAAATTTCGAACTCTTCGGCATCTCCTATCTGGGCGAGAAGCACCCATCGGAAAGCTGTGCCTTACCCCCGATCAACAAGTTCTCTGCATGGGGCAACGGAATCGCAGAATAGGGGCAGGCTAGCCCCACTTATAGGCTTTGGAGAAGGAACCACCGCCGAACGAAGTAAGACAGCCTGCCGAAGGCAGCCCGAAGGGCAGAGCGAAGCGATGGCAAATGGACACCGATGGACACAAATGGGATGTGGGAAACTGATGGGCTTGGGCGGATGGGCTTTTTGGGGGCCATTGCACAATGCACAGGCGGTCGATTGTCCCCTTCTGGAGAAATTTCCGCTGGATCACTGCCACTCTAGATACCCAGAGGCCGCTAGGTGAACCTCTTGCACGAGAGCATCGTGAGCGTAGGTGTATGGGTTCTCGATTTCTCCACGGACCACACGAGCAAATTCTCGCAACTGCCCCTCATAACGATCTCCCTCAATCGCGAGATCCACGATATGGGTTCCCTTTTCGTACGTTTCGTTGGCTTCCTTGAGCCTCAATTGTAGCGACAAGGGTTTGCCGTCGAAGCGCTCCAGTGGAGAGAGTTCGATGGAGCCCTGATCACCAGTGATTTTCACACGCCGATTGCGGATGCCGTCGGTTTCCAGATCGCAGGCGTGGATAGAAGCGTGGGCGTGTGGGTATTGCAAAACGGCCATGCTGTTGTTTTTTGCCCCCTTTGCAGCCCCGACAGTCGATCCCAGCAGGGAAATCACTTTTTCCGGTCTTCCCATCACGGACACGATCCAATCGACATGGTGGCAGCCCAGATTGAACATGATACCACCATGGTAGGCGCTCAGATAGCGCTGATAGCTCTCTCCGCCGTAGCTATGGCTCATCCCAGCCTGAATTTCGAAAATGTCTCCAAGCCACCCTTTTCTCACGGCTTGTTGGCAAAACTGGATTGCGGGATTCGTTCGCAACATGTAACCCATCTGAAAGGGAAGGGAGCGTTCCTCACAGCCCTCTAGGAGCTTCTTGAACAAGACGATATCTTCCCCACCTGGCTTATCCATCGCGATGGCCAAGCCTCGCTCCATGCACTTGATGGCCGTTGGCACCAGATCACCGTTGGCTGTCTCGATCATGACGGCTTGTAGCCCCGGCACCTCGAACAGCTCGTCCAAGCTCATCCATTTCAGCCCCTTGTACGGCTTCAAGTTGCTCCCTCCGTATCTCGCCGCCGTGGAGTGGCGATCATCCACGACTCCCACTACCTCGTAATCGTCGGACAATTTTCTCAAGGTATCCATCCGGTTCGCGTGCTCGTGACAGATGCCGACTTGAGCGATCTTGATTTTCGCTACGGGGGTAGGCTTGTTTTCTTGTGCCAGCAACGCGGAAGCCGCTGCGATCACGGAGCCATGAAGCCCGGTCGTTTTGAGAAATTCTCTTCTTTCCATCGCTACAGTCTGTTGAGTCAATTCGAAATCAAGCCTAAAAACTCGCTCGGTCAATCCGATTGAGCCACGACGTAAATGCGAGAAGCGGAAGGAATTACTGGCTGGTGCACCCACGATACAAAGATCGATTGGGAACCACAAAAGGCACAGAAACCACAAAACGTGATCGATAGCGATATACGACCACCGACGAAGGGGGAAGTCAGGCTGCATACTGTTCAATACGGAAGTGCTGGGCCAGTGAAGGAGTTACCGGCTATTGCCGCACTGGTGCAAGGGCCAGCGAGGACGTTGGCGACCCCAGGCTAGGCTAGAAGAAAATAGAGGAAGCTTCCAGCTCGCGTATTGTCGATTGTAAGGGAGAGGCTTTTCAATTTGGCGGATGGGATCGGGCGGCGGTCTGTGAGACTGTCCCCTAGTGGCGTCGGCCTATGACTCTGGATTTCCTGACTCCCGTTCCGAATTGCCGGGTAAAGCATCGACGACATTCTTGAAATCGAAGCCGATGACCGCCTCCGCTGCTAGGGTAGATATGCGATGATGCAACTGCTGGACGCGATGGTGCGTATCAATCCCGCTGCCAACATAACGATTGCACAGGAAGATCACGAAGGTCTGAGAAAAAGGATCGATCCACAGCATCTGCCCCGTCCAGCCTGTGTGACCGTAGCTCCCAATCGGGAATAAAGCACCTCGTGCCAGTGTATACTCGTGCGGAGCTGTGCGATAGGGCGTATCGATATCCCAACCCAAGCCCCTCCGCACCGGGAGATTCTTGGCAGCGGGGCTGGTGAGTCTAGGCGGACTCTGCACACTGGTCATGAATTTCACGGTCTCAGGCTGAAATATCCGCACGCCGTTCAATTCGCCGAAATTCAACATCATTCGCGCAAATCGAGCCATATCAGAGGTCGTGGTGAATAAGGATGCATGAGCCGCCACGCCCCCGATGACGCGAGCCACGGTATCATCCACCAGCCCTCGGGCGGGCGAACTCGTCGGAGAGACTCTCTTTAGACGTTCCCCTTCCGGACGGAATACCGTATCAGTCATTCGGAGAGGAGCGAAAATCTCTGTCGTCGAGAATTGATCCAGCTTCCGACCTGTCACACGCTCGATCACGGCACCCAATACCATCGTGCCCGCGCTGCTGTAGGAGAATGCGGAACCAGGCTCGAACAGAAGCTTCGTGCGACAGGCTTGAGCCAGAGCATCGGCAGGGGTATTAAAGGGAGGTAATGTGGAATTCAAATTCACAGGAAGCCCCGAACTGTGCAGGAGCAGATGCCGCAGCGTCACCTTTTCTCGACCTTCGCCAATAAACTCCGGCAGATGCTTTGACACCAGATCATCCACACCGATCAGCCCTCGCTCGACACACAGCATCGCAGAACTCGTCGTGACCATAACCTTGGTAATCGATGCCACGTCGAAGAGAGTATCCTCTGTCATCGCTTCTATCGGGGGCTGCGCAGTCCGCTGTCCCCAAGCGCGATGATAGGATTCGCCCTTGCGCTCCACCCACAGAGTAGCGCCGAGAATGGTGCCGTCTTTCATCGCTTTTTTCACCGCTATATCGAGCGCTGAGAGCTTTTCTGGTTTAAGGGCCGATTTCGGAGTTGGGAGGGCAGCGGAAGGAATCGCTTGTTTATCTCGTGCCCAGTCCGGATTCGGCAAGGCCTCCCAGATACGGAAGTGGCGAAAACTAGCCTGCGTACTGGCCCCCAACATGACGCTGTGTTTCTCTGAGGACAGCAGAGGGTTGGAGATCCTGACACTGTGGCCGTCGAGCGTACCGACCGCTTCGTCACCCATGATTTCAAGGACAAGGGTATACCAACCGTCCATCTTCACAGCCGTCTTGCCGATAACCGGAGGTTCTTTCATCCGCTGCTTTGTTTTCGGGTCCATCCGATCTGAGTCATACGCCGTTAGAAATATCCCTCCAGGGCCAACACTCAGTGAACACACATAATCCTTTTCATCCGTAGCTTTGATGAAAAGACTGCGATACGGACGGCCATCGGCAGGCACATCATCCAGTCGGACATCGCACTGAATGATCACGTTTCCGTATTTGATTCCGTAAGAGGCGGTTGCAGGATGGTGACTCTCGGTCAGTTCAATACCCCGGAACGTGCCATCGACTTGATCCCATTTTCCCGACTTGAGACTCTTGTTAAAGCGCCATCCTGTAAATCCGCTGGCGAAACTGCGCGGTGTTCCGGTCGCTGGGGGCAGAGGGTTAGTGAAATCTTCGCTCGCCAGCAATCGACCACGCTGTGTCATCAGAGTCTTCGACAGAGCTTCGTCAGCGATCACTGCGTGGCTGAGAGAGACGAATACGAATAAGCAGAGGAATCGTTTCATGAGAAAGACCATAAGAATCTCACTATCCTGAGATCTTCCGTCCAAATCAATGTGTCGTCGCTCCGCGATCACGACTTCATCAGTCTCCGTTTTCGCTGGATTTCCCACGCTACAGATCGGTATCATGCGAGTGATTTCTGCGATTCCTCACATGAAGACTCTACGCATCCTGCCTCTGCTGCTCATACTCACCATTTCTCTAGGAAGCGCCGAACTCCCCAATGCCACTCACGACAAACTGCCCCGATGGCGAGGTTTCAACCTGCTAGAAAAATTCATCTGGAAGGGAAAGCGCGAATCGTTTCACGAGGAGGACTTTCGATGGATTCACGAACTGGGCTTCAACTTCGTGCGCTTGCCTATGGATTATCGCGGATGGATTCAGGACGGAAACTGGGAAAAGTTCGATGAAGAGTCGCTCCGTCAGATCGATCAAGCGGTGGAATGGGGAGAGAAATATGACATCCATGTCTGCCTGAACTTTCACCGTGCTCCCGGCTATACAGTCGCCCGCCCGGCGGAAGTCCGTGATCTCTGGACCGATCCCGAGGCCCAGAGAGTCTGCGCACTGCACTGGGCCACCTTCGCCAGACGCTATCGAGGAATTCCCAATGAACGACTGAGTTTCAATCTGCTCAATGAACCGGCAGACATTCATCACCAAAAGTTCGTGGTCGTGATGCGACGGTTGATAGATGCGATTCGCGCAGTCGATCCAGATCGACTCATCATCTGTGATGGACTCAAGTGGGGGCAACAGCCTGTACCTGAATTCGCTGATCTAAAGGTGGCAGCAGCCACGCGAGGATACACTCCTTCCGAGATCAGCCATTATGGTGCGACTTGGGTGAATAGCGTCTCCTTTCCCTACCCGGAATGGCCTAGATACGTCGGATCAAACGGTCTACTGCACGGTCCGTGGAAAAAGAATTTGGCAAAGCCCTTGTTAATTGACGGCCCTTTCCCCACCGACACCGAAATCACGGTCCACATCGGCATCGTTTCCACCAAAGCGCAGTTCCAAATCACAGCAGATGACAAAGTGGTCTTGGAAAAGGACTTCGTATGTGCTGGAGGCCAGGGAGAGTGGAAAAAGGCGATCTATCAAGAGCAATGGAAAACTTGGCAAAACTTATACGACCGTGACTACACCGCTTCTATTCCAGCGGGGATGAAACAAGTAACACTCAGGGTAACAGAGGGAGACTGGCTGGAGGTGCGGCGGATCACTCTGTCCGGTAGCTCGTCGAAGGCGTCCGTGAGTTGCGATCAGCGTTACGGAAACGCTCCCGGCTCGCTCCGATGGGACGGCGTGAATCTAGCGGGAGCAGTGAAACAGGACGGCGAATGGCTCTGGGCGGAAATGATAGAGCCGTGGAAAGCGGCGGAAGCACGCGGAGTTGGAATCGTCGTCGGCGAATGGGGCTGCTATAACAAAACTCCCCATGACGTAGTGATGCGCTGGGCAGAAGACAATTTGAAGAACTGGCAGCGAGCCGAATGGGGCTCGGCACTATGGAACTTCCGAGGCCCATTCGGTATTCTAGACAACGACCGCAAAGACATCACGCCTGAGGACTTTCATGGCCACGCCCTAGATCGGAAACTTCTCGACTTGCTACAGAAGTACTAAAGCACTAGCGCTTCCCGTCCCTACTTTTAGTTCACCGTCTCCTTTTTACGTCTACTTTCGCCGTTTCCTTGGGGAGGGCGGAGTCAATTTCTCTCGTCCCGTCTTCCTCTTTACAAAAATCCGAGAATATCCGACGAGACGACCTCCAGACCAGCCGTCTCAGCGTCCTCGAATCAGCCCGACCATCACTCCCTGAATCACGAGTTCCTGAGCCGGAATCAGATCGGGGAAGTTGGGATTTTCTGCTTTCAGATAGGGGCGATTTCCGTTTACCACATAGCGCTTGAGCGTAGTCTCGCCATCAATCAAGGCAGCGACGATATCGTGATTCCTAGGCTCGCGGTATTCGAGAATGACGTGATCTCCGCTCAGAATGTGAGCGCCGATCATCGATTCTCCGCGCACTTTCAGCGCATAGGTTTTCACCTTATCACTCACCCCGAGGGATCGCGCATCCACCGTGAGCGTACCGTCCGCTACAGGAGTAGTGTCGTCTCCGTATCCAGCGGGAATGGATCCGTACACCGGAACATCGAGCAGTGGCTGCCGATCCTCTGATCCCGCAAAGTAAAGACAACGCGCTTTCCTTCGCCCACCATCCTGCTGTCGTCGCGAAATAGCCCCTTTCTTTTCCAAGGCGCGTAAGTGTGCGACGGCTGCGGTCTGACTAGAGAAGCCGAAGTGATGTTGAATCTCACGGGTCGAAGGCATGATCCCGGTTTGACGATGCTCTGAACGAATAAAGTCCAAAACCTGTTGCTGGCGTACGGTTAATTTCATCTTGAACACTGTATTGGAGAACATTGAATGAATTTTACTTCGTGCAACCGAATTTCTGCTTTTTCTTTATTTTTCTTTACTCTGGCCGTTCTTTCTTTCAAACACCTCTATGAGAAGTCCCTTCCTGAGCCTATTCGCCTTCCTGCTACTGATTCCCAGAGTGGCCCCCGTGCTGCGAGGGCAGGAGGTGGTGCCGACCGTTCAGACAGAAAGCAAGTCGGACAAATCTGATTCCAACATTGAAGGCGCTCAGCCTGCGGCCCCAAACTCCCCCGGTCAGGAAGCGCTGAATCGAGTGAAGAAGCTCGGCTTTCGTCTGTCTCCCAAAGGCAGCGCTTCAGGAGTAGCAGCTGATCATGAATCCAAGAAATCGAATTTCTCCGACGAAAAATCACTCGCTCTCGATGCTCCGGGAGACATGAAAGTAGGACGAGTGCAGGAACCGGTCGAGCTGCCGAGCGAACTCGCTGACTCCGCAAAGGAAGCTGCTCTGGCGGTGGCTGAGGGCAAGTGGAGCAAGGCGAAGGAACTCTATACGACCATGATGAAACAGGCACCTGAAAACGCGCTTGTCTATGCGAATCTGGGAGTCGTGGAGTATCAAATGGGCAATCTGACGGACGCCTCGGCGCATCTGCAGAAGTCCACGGAAATCAATCCGCACATTGCACGAAACTGGCAGACTCTGGGGCTGATCCAATACGAGAAAGGAAGTCTCGCCCTAGCTCTCTCCAGCCTCACACGAGCGCTCCACGAAGACCCCGATCAGGCAGAGACGCGGGTGATCCTGGCTGCTGTTGCTCGTGATTACGGATGGATCGGAACTTCGATCATCGAACTCGAGCGTGCCGTCGAGCTAAACCCGTCACTTCCTACAGCTCATTACAATCTGGCACTAAGCTATCTGGAGGAAAAACCACCTCGCATTGAACTGGCCCGACGCCATTACTACGCCGCAATCGATCTGGGTATGAAAGCCGCGCCAGATCTGGAAGCCGCGCTCAGTGGAGCAACCGAAAGTCCCAAAGAAGCGAAGTAATCCGGATGCAAATCTGGTCAATTTCTGCTAATATCCTCGAATCTCATGATCTTTTCCCGTTCCATTCGGGCGTTTCGTCATGTCGTGACTTCGCTTTTCCCTGCACTCCCCGCAGTAGGTCTTTTTCTGCTGACCGCATGTCAGTCAGAGCCAGTCTCCTATCAGACCCCGGTTCCTGCGGCTCCTACAGCCTCGGCACCTGCGAATCCGACAACCTACGGATACCCGAATCCCATCGATACGGTAACGAATCCCGGAGGGGCTACCTCCTACGGCGTTCCGTCTCCCACGCCAGGCTTCGGCTCCGTCACCGCTCTTCCTCCCACACCGATCTCCACGGAGAACAGCGCGGGACTTCGTGTCACAGCGAAAGCGGCGATCCTAGTCGATGGCTCCGGACGTGTCCTGTTCGAGAAAAATGCCAATACTCACCTCCCCTCCGCGAGCACACAGAAGCTGCTCTTGGCCTTACTGGTAACGGAGCGAGGGAATTTGGGCGCTCCTGTCACCATCGCAGAAGCCGACACATGGGCTGAGCCTACGGTCATGGGGATCAAACCCGGCGAAGTCTATACCCGTGACGAGTTACTCCACGCCGTCCTGATCCGGAGTTGTAACGACATCGCTCGCGCTCTAGGGCGTGATCACTCCGGCAGCGAAGCCGCATTCGTCGCCAATCTCAACGCCCGAGCACGACAGCTCGGAATGAGTAACTCCTACTTTACCAATTCAAACGGCCTCCCCTCCCCTGCCGGCCAGTATTCGACAGTTCGCGATCTCGCGACGCTAGGCTTGGCGGCACTGAGAAATCCGAGAATCCGAGAGATTTGTCGGATGCAAAGCTATCCCTTCCGTATGGCGAATGGTTCAGTGCGGATGCTGACCAATACGAATCTGGTTCTGAAGAGCTTTCCATACTGCACTGGTTTAAAAACTGGTACGACGAATGCGGCGGGAAAATGTCTAATCTCCTCGGCTTCCTATGGAGGGAAAACAGTCGTTGCCGTGATGTTGGGCGGAAAGAGTCCCTCGATCTGGCAGGAGTCAGAGGCCCTTCTGAAGTATGGTCTAAGACTCTGAGAGCAACGCTCGTTTTGTTCATCTCACGCCGATCCTTCAAGATACCCCACCATGTCATCCTACCCTGTTCCGTCGAAGATTCTACCCTCTCTGATCGCTCTCATTTCGTTCGTCTCGATTCAGGCACAGGAGAAGAAACCTGAATGGCCGATCCTGAAGAGCGCCTCAATTCAAGAGCCTCTCGCGGGAACCGCCCGCCTGGAGGAAACTGGCGACCTTTCGCGCATGCTCGTCGAATCGAACGACCGCTTTCTCGACCGAGAAATCGACCGTGCTGTGGATAGCCGCCCCTCTTACTGGAAGCGTGACTTTTCCTCGCCACAGGCCTACAGTGCCTCGGTCGAACCCATGCGCCAGCGTCTGCTCGGGATGCTAGGCTTGGATCGCGACGCTCGTTCCGCCGCCCATTCGGGTGAGGGCATGGAACAGCTACGAACAGGAAAACCTCAGCCGACAGGCCAGTTTCCCCTCCACCGGGCGCGGTGGAGGGCTTTCGGAGAAGTCCATGGCGACGGAGAACTACTGGAGCCAATCGGGGCAGCACATGCCAATGTCATCCTCATTCCCGAGGCCGATCAGGACGGGAGTCTCCCGACTGCTGCTCGCCTGCTCGCAGAATCCGGCTGCCGCGTGCTCGTTCTGCGTCTAGTGCCGCGCGGCCTGAACGAATATCAACTGAGCCAACGCGAGTGGATTCACCGCGCAGCCTTCATCCTAGGTCGCACGATGACGGGATACGAAGTGCTAAAAGTGCAGTCTGCCATCGACCGATTGCACGATGATCCAGTCTCTCGCCAGATCCCCCTGCTGGTAGCCGGGCATGGGGAGGGCGGGCGCATCGCCCTGTTCGCCGCAGCTCTCGACCCGCGCATCTCCGGCACCCTGATCAGCGGAGCTTTCGGACCTCACAAGACCCTATGGCGTGAACCTGCTGATCGGAACATATTCGGCCTGCTCTCTGAATTCGACGACGCAGAACTCGCCAGCCTGATCGCTCCTCGACGATTGGTGATCGAGCACGGCTGCTCTCCAGCCTACGGCTATCGTGCAGACAAAGATCTGATTCTGAAGACAGAGGAGCGAGCCGATATTCCAGGAAAACCCGCACAGCTTCCCCTGCCCTCCGATAGCGAGGTCCAGGCGGAACGAGATCGCCTGCTCTCACTTGTTCCCTTCGCTGAAGTCGCCCTACTCAAAAGCCCTGCCCCTTTCTCCAGAGAAAGTCTTACCGCTCTGCTCGCCGCTGAGAAAATCCCTCTGACAGCCGCCGCAAAAGAGTCCGATCATCCAGTTCAGAAGGTCGATATCGATCCCCTGCGAGTCGAAGCCCGCATCCGCGAATTGGTATTGCACAACCGCCTGATGTTGATCGAAGCGGCAGGCGAGCGTAAACAATACTTCTCCGAACTTAAAACCGACTCTCTCGACTCCTTTCGTAAAAGCATCGAACCCTACCGAGAAAAGTTTCGGAGCGAAGTCATCGGCGACTTTGAGCGACCTCTTCTCCCCCCTAACGCTCGAACTCGCCCCTATCAGGAAGGTGAGAAAACGATCAGCTACGAAGTAGTGCTGGACGTGATGGAAAGCGGCGGCGAAAAGGTGATCGCCTACGGCATCCTGACCCTCCCGAAGGACCTAGATCTGAAATCAGGTGAAAAGCGTCCCGTCGTGGTCTGTCAGCATGGACTGGAGGGCACACCGCAGGACACCATAGGAGAGCTCAAGTTTAATGCCTATGCCGCCTTTGCGACTCGACTGGCAGAGGAGGGATTCATTACCTTCGCCCCACAAAATGGCTATAAGTATTTCGATCTGTTCCGTCTTCAGCAGTTCAAAGCGCAATCCATCGGAAAGACTCTGTTTTCTCTCATCGTGCCCCAGCATCAGCAGATCACCGCTTGGCTGGCGGGGCAGCCCTGGGTCGCAGCTGATCGGATCGCCTTCTACGGTCTGAGCTACGGAGGAAAGTCCGCCATGCGCATTCCTCCGCTAGTAGATCGCTACTGCCTGTCGATCTGCTCCGGAGACTTCAATGAATGGGTCTGGAAGAACGCAGCTACCGATCAGGAAGCACTGCGATACAGCTACGCAAACAAAGGAGAATATGAAATATTCGAATGGAATCTCGGCGGCACCTTTAACTATGCTGAGATGGCCGCTCTCATCTGCCCGCGTCCCTTCATGGTCGAGCGTGGGCACTTCGACGGAGTCGCGCCGGATGAGGAGGTCGCTTTCGAGTTTGCGAAAGTGCGCTCCCTCTACGCAGCGAAGCTGAAAATTCCTGATCGGTGCGAGATCGAGTGGTTTCCTGGCCCTCACGCGATTCACTCTACCGGAACATTTGCCTTTCTTCGGAAACATCTCGGCTGGAAAAAACCGACTCCCTGATTTACCTTCCTCGAAAGAGTATTACAGAGTGATTCTGACAGATCGAAACTGGCTCGGTACGTCGATATTTTCAGAATTCTGAAGCGATTGCCTTTTGCATTTCGGCTCTTCCGAGCGATGAATTGTCGCTCCCCCTTCTCATCGCTCGCATGTCCGACCTTCCCACATGGCTCTCCATCGTTATCCTCGGCCTGATCGAGGGTGTGACTGAATTTCTTCCGATTTCCTCAACGGGACACCTCCTGATTCCTCAGAATATGGGGTGGCTGCCTCGTCAATCGGACATTTTTTCTGTCGTGATCCAGAGCGGAGCGGTTCTCGCTGTGGTCGCCGTGTTCGCGAAGCGAATCGTATCCTTCGTAACCGATTTTCGCGAGCCGAAGACGCGAGATTACTTGTTCAAGCTCATAGGAGCCTTCGTTATTTCCATGATGGGAGGACTACTGCTGAAGACACTAGACGTCTCTCTACCGCAAACCGTCGCACCCGTGGCTTGGGCCACTCTGATCGGAGCCTTCGTCATCTTCGGAGTCGAGGGATGGCGAAAGAATCGTCAAGGACGGGATGAGATCAGTTGGCCCATCGTGATCGTCGTAGGCCTCGCGCAACTCCTCGCTGCCATTTTCCCAGGGACATCGCGATCGGGAGCGTGCATTCTCGCCGCCATGGCCGTCGGTGCAGCTCGCCCCATCGCCACAGAGTTTTCCTTTCTTCTAGGCGTTCCTACTCTCATGGGAGCTGGAGTTTTAGAAACCTTGACATCGATCCGTGACGGGAGCGCCATGGACGAAGACTGGGGGATGCTTTTGTTAGGCACCCTGGTTTCCGCTGCGTCCGCCTTTCTCGTCGTGCGCTGGCTGATTCGATTCGTCCAAGCGCATACCTTTAATGGATTCGCCTGGTATCGACTCGTTCTCGGCGCAGCTCTTCTCCTGTGGATCTTTTTCGGAGGCGGCGAGCCATCCATGACGTAAAATTTCCTCTTTATGAACCAAGCCTACTCGATTCAAAACGGACGCCTTCGCAGGACGGAAGAGCTCGCGAGCGCTGTTTGGATTGACCTAGTTTCTCCTAGCCGAGAACAGGAAGTGGAACTGGAAAAAACGATAGGAGTCGTTCTTCCGACTCGTGAGGAAATGGAGGAAATCGAGATTTCCAGCCGATTGTATGAGGAGGATGGGGCCCTCTTCATGACTGCCCAGCTACCAGCAGCGACGGAGGAAGAGCACTCAACGATGGGACCGGTGACTTTCGTTCTCACGGCGGATCGCCTGATCACGATTCGCTATCACGACCCGAAATCCTTCAGTCTTTTCGTCAATCGAGCCACTCGCACTCCCATCTCCGGGGATTCAGCGGAGACGGTTTTCCTCGGCCTAATCGAGACTCTGGTCGAACGCCTAGCCGATATTATCGAGCGAGCCGGACGACAGGTGCAACCGGTCTCCCGAGGTATTTTTCAATCGAATTCTCCACGCCATCAGGGCGGATCTCTGCATCGAGAGTATCTCGAGATCATCGGACGCACCGGAGATCTGCTCTCCGATATCCGCGATTCTCTCATGACTCTGGATCGCGCCATGGGATTCTATGCCCAGCACGTCGTGCGGGCCTCTCCCTCGGAAGACATACGCAGCCGCCTCAAGACGATCACTCGCGACCTTCATTCCATCGGCGATCACGCAGGATTTCTTTCCTCCAAGATCACTCTGCTGCTCGACGCCACCCTCGGGATGATCGAGATCGAGCAGAATAACATCATTAAGATCTTCTCTGTGGCCGCTGTCGTCTTCCTGCCGCCCACTCTCGTCGCCTCCATTTATGGGATGAACTTCAAGGCGATGCCAGAGCTAGAATGGGCTGCGGGCTATCCCTATGCGATCTGCATGATGTTACTCTCTGCGCTGCTACCCTACTGGTTCTTCAAGCAAAAAGGCTGGCTGTAAGTAGGCGAATGCTCGCGCGAGAAGAGAGAAATCTCATCTACGGTTCAGCCATAGCGCTCCCGCATATCGCGCAGGTAGCCCTTGATCGCATGCTTCCGGGCACTGCTCATACGGTCGATAAAGAGGCGACCAAACAGATGGTCCGTCTCGTGCTGAATCGCTCGTGAGAAAAGGCCGTCAGTCTCGATCACGAGCGTTTCTCCATCCAGTGTGGTCAGCGTCGCCCGAACTTCTTCCGGGCGCGTCACCTCACCACGGAGATCGGGAAAGGAGAGACAGCCCTCGTTTTCTGCGACTCGTGGACCGGAGAACTCCAGAACCGGATTGATGAAAATAAGAGGACAGATGTCGGCGGTGCTTTTTTCTTCGCCGTTCACTCGCAGATAGGATACACACTCTCCGTCGAAGGAGACATCGACGATAGCGAGTTGCATCGGGACGCCGACCTGTTGTGCCGCCAAGCCGATTCCTCGTGCATCATACATCGTCTCCAGCATATCACGAGCGAGGCGACGAATCTCGTCATCGACCACGTCGATTTTAGCACCGGATTGGCGCAGAACTGGGTCGGGATAGGGAACGATCTTTCGAATCATGATGCGTATGAAGGCAAGGCGGCGTCTATGGCACCTCTAGAACAGATAGCACGATTCTGCTTTCACGCATGGATCAAATCCTGCCATACTTTCCTCCCTGCACCAACAAATCGGCCCTTTTCGGTCAATCGATTCGCATTCTCCTCCCTTGACCACACCGCCTCAGTGCAGCACGGAAAAATCCGCAAAGCTGAAGTAAAGAGTCAGGACGAAGAGCACGATCCCGATCCCGAGCGGCTTCGCCCAGCGCCAAGGAGTGAGATCGACGTCGCCGCTGTATTTCTGCTCCCAAGGCTGGGAAAGCGGATTCACACGACTCATCACGAACTGATAGGCCATAAGCAAAGCGAAAACCAAACCGGCGAAATGGAACTCGTTAATCTTCGAAGCCAAGGTCGAAAATGGTGGTACAAAGTAGCCGAGAACAAGAATCGCGCATCCTCCGAGCAGTGCAATATTCGCCGCCCTCGCCCCTCCACGTCGGAAGAGGAAGCCGGATAGAACCACCGCAAAGATCGGAATGAAATACAGCACATTCATTTTCTGCAGATAGCCAAAGAGGCTGTTCTGCCCGGCCAGCATCGGAGCGGCCAGCATCGAAAAAATCGCGATAATCGTCCCTACGATCTTTCCATTGCGAATCACCGCAGCATCATCAGAGGCCGACTTCGGGCACCAATGTCGATACACTCCCAGAGAAAACAGCGTCGCAGTGGAATTCAGGGCCGAATTGAACGAGCTGAGAATCGCTCCCGCCATCACCGCTGCGAAAAAGCCCGTCAGCGAACTCGGGAGCACATCATGGACCAGTGTCCCATAGGCCTGATCCGGCTTGAATCCCTCGCGTCCTGCATACAGATGAAATGCAATAATACCCGGCAGTACAAGCACGAGAGGAGCCAGCACCTTGAATACACCCGCGATCAGCACGCCTCGCTGCCCCTCAGCCAAGCTCGATGCGGCGAAAGTGCGCTGAATGATTTGTTGATTCGTCGTCCAGTAGAAAAGATTCAGCAGGATCACCCCGGTGAACAGAGTCGAGAACGGGACAGATGACGTGGCAGTGCCTAACGAATTGAATTTCTCCGGATGGGCATCGCGCAGGATCGCCAGCGATTCCATAGGATTTCCCCCGCCGATGGCCTCCAGTGCGAAGACGACGATCATCACCGATCCGACCAGCAGTCCGAATCCGTTCAGCGTGTCTGATACCGCCACGCTACGCAGACCGCCGAAGATCGCATAGATCGAACCCACAATTCCGATGAACCAAACTGTCGTCCACAACAGAGCCGTCTCATTCTCAATCCCTGTCAACGAATGCAGATCCAGTATTCCCATCATCCCCATCGCACCAGAATACAGAATGATGGGCAGGAGGATCAGCGCGTACGCCAGAATGAAGATCACACTGGTGATCGTCCGCGTAGTACCGTTGAAACGCATTTCCAGAAACTCTGGAATCGTCGCGATCCCGCTGCGTAGATACTTGGGCAAGAAGTAGAGTGCCATGATCACGAGTGCCACTCCAGCCAGCACTTCCCAAGCCATCACACAGATACCGTCTTTGAAAGCCGCACCGTTCAGACCCACTAATTGCTCGGTGGACAGATTCGTCAATAGCAACGACCCAGCGATGTAGCCGCCCGTGAGAGTCCGCCCCGCTAGAAAATATCCCGCCGTAGTGCTGTGATTGTCTCGGCGAGTGAGAATCCAAGTCAGAACGCCGACCAGGGCGGTGAAAAAGAGAAAGGTAAAGAGAGTCATGAGAGAGAAGAAAGTCGGGATACTAAAGTGCAATAAGTTTTTCCAAGGATCACCCGATCCCGCCTATTCTACAGAGAATCTGTGAACCATGCGGTGGTGATAGCGCTCCCCCGGTCGCAGCACGGCGGAAGGGGCTCCGGCCTGATTCGGCGCATCCGGCCAGGTCTGGGTTTCCAAACAGAGTCCGGCGCGATGTGCATATCGAATACCACCCTTGCCCGTCACCGAGCCGTCGAGGAAATTGCCGCTGTAGAACTGAACTACAGGCTGATCGGTCGCCAGAGTCATCACTCGCCCGCTCCCAGGATCGCGCAGGTGAGCAGCCGAGAGCAGGCCATCCTGATCTCGTATGCCCGACAGCAGGAAGGCGTGATCGTACCCACCCGCGAAGCGCAGAGCCTCGAAATCTTCATCAATCCGCTCCCCTACTCTGTGCGGAATGCGGAAATCCAGTGGAGTTCCTGCGATGGCCCTCTTTTCTCCCGTCGGAATCAGTCCCGCATTGATCGCGAGAAAGTGATCTGCATCCAGTTTCAAATCATGTCCCGCGATCCCCGCCGCCGGATCGCCACTGAGATTCCAATAACTGTGATGCACTAGATTCACTACAGTAGGCTGATCTACCGTTGCCGCCGCATCCCAGATCAGTTCATTTTCATCGGTCAGAGTGTAAGTAATTTCCGCTGAAAGACACCCTGGGTATCCCTCTTCACCATCGGGACTTTCGTAACTCAGGCGGACCCCGCGGACTCCTTCTCTACGAAAAGCCAGCCCCTGCCAAAGTTTCATCGAGAATCCAGATTTTCCTCCATGCAGGGAGCAAGCCTGTCCGCCGGGTGCATTGTTGATCGCTAGGTGATACTCTCTGCCCTCCAGAGTAAACTTCCCTCCGGCGATCCGATTGCCGAAGCGTCCGATGCTGGCTCCGAAGTAGGCAGAGTTTCCCAACCAGCCGTCGAGCGAATCGTAGCCCAGCGTGAGATCCGACAGCTTTCCATCGCGATCCGGCGTTTTCACCGAAACCAAAATCGCTCCGTATTCCGTTACTTGAACTTCCATTCCAAGCAGATTCCGAAGAGTCCAAATTCGCACCTTTCGCCCATCCGGGAGGGTGCCATACATCGACTCATCGATATCGTCGGAAGATTCTGGAGAAGAGGAAGACATGAGGAACGCCCCTATTGAGCAAAAATTCGGCAATCGTGCAAGCCTCTCGGAGTTTCGCGCTGAAATTTTTTGTCGCTTCCAGCCTTCACCCATTCGAGGAAGGCCCTCACGGTTCCGCTCATTCACTCCCACTGTGTATTCTTTCCAGCCTCAAGCGCTCCTTTCTATTTTCATCGGGAATCGTCAGGAGCATCAACACAGACGAGACGATACACGCACCGATCAGAAGTTGGAAGCCTACATCCCATCCGTATTGATCCGCGAGGTAGCCCATGAGAAAATTTGAAAGCAGTGCAGTTCCGACAAAGTAGCCAAAGAACCCTGTGAAACCAGCGGAGGCTCCGGCTGCATTTTTCGGCGCTAAATCCAGTGCATGGACACCGATCAGCATGACCGGACCATAAATAAGGAAGCCAATCGCGATCAGGGAGATGATATCGAGCGTCTTACTTGATTCGTTTTGCCAGTAAATCATCACGAATACCGCCACCAATAACCAACGGTGTCCAAAATTCACCGACTATTGATAGGCGTAGCGTGCCTTTAAAGCCCGACCAGCTTGATGCCAGTCGCACGCACGATCCAAATGGTTGTTCAACCAGCGGATAAATTTCACGCTGTGCTGGGTGAAGCGTC
>CAUJIH010000103.1 GCA_963205275.1 Verrucomicrobiota bacterium
TTGATGATACGTGAGAATCTGCTACTCTCACCCGACTATGATTCATGGTTCTTCTTCATGAACCACTACCTTCCCATATCCACCCAATCTCCGGATCTACAACTTTGTACAGATTGATAGATAAACACTTGTCGCACAGCGACTTAGTTCAACAATCCAGTATTCGTGATCCATGCTCGATCTTCACTGATTGACAGATCGAACGGGTCGGAATGGCTGCCTTTCGTTATGATGAGATCGACTCTGACCTATCCTTGATCTTCGATGAGATCGGGATTCTGATTGCGTGGAATGGTGGGTCCTACACGGCGGTCGTAACTGAGCCACAAGTTGAACTCGATCTCCAGAGCGGGGGCTTTCTCCCCGAGTCTGATTTCCAGGTTCGACTTCGCAAGACTTCGCTGCCGACTCCTTGGCCAAAAAACCGTCAGTCGATCACGATTCAGGGAGAGACTTTTGTCATTAAGGGACTCACAAACAAGCCGACGAGTCCTCTCCTGATTCTTCACGTTGTCCGCGCATGAACTCGCTCCTCGAATCCATTTTCGCCTCGTGGCTCACACAATCTACCTTGGATCGTCCTGTTTATACGGGATCTTCGAGCGAAGAGTTCAACCTAGAACAGCTCGCGGTGATCGTGGTGGTTCCAGAGATTGAGCACTCTGTCGGACCACTGCACAAGGCGACGGTGAATCTCATCGTCTCTGCCCCGGCGTATCACGCTACGGTCGAATCCTATCGCGGAGTTGCCGCCACCCTTCGCTCGTTGGTGGAGGATCATGCAAATGGCGGTCTTTCCGATGAATTTGAGTCTGCAAATTTCGATCTCGGAGGTATCTGGATCAAGGATAGCAGTGAGCGCATCGAGGAGGATCGCTGGGTTCACAGTCTCGCTCTCACCGTCGGCGTGATCGCTCGTTGACATGCGTAGCGCGGTATGCCCACGCATATTGGCGTCACGACTAATTTTGGACTCACTACCCCAATCGGAGGTTATGTCCATGAATCTTCTCGCGAGGAAAGTATAGATGTCGCGACGATTCGTAATGAAATGGGAGTGACAGTGAAAGCAGTTCCGAAGCCTCTGATCACACGCACCGTAAGCATCAAGGGAAAGGGCGACGCCGGACTAGCCGCAGTGGTGAGCGGCGCATTTACCGAGGGGACTTTGCGCATTACTGAGGCCAAACAGAGCGAGGGTAACGACGACTTTCCTGACTTTGAAATCACTGGCCTCGCCTATCTGAATCTCTCTGGTTCTGATCAAGAATCGTAAACTGTCATGCCTGTAACACTCACCCAGATCGGTATTCAATCCGTGGACATCACTTTGGCGGAAAGCGTGGAAGTGACGGCGAAAATTGAGACGAAGCCCCTGCTCGACAAGGACGGAAAGTTCGCTACGGGGGCGGCGTTTGATCCGACTTCGGATTTCAGTGTCAAGGGGCGGGGTGACCTGCCTGTGGGCCTAGCTATCGGAAGCGACGGCGGATCGGATATCGAGGGACTGTTCAACGCGGGGATCACGATCCTCACCTCGGTCAAGGAGTCGGAGAAGAATGACGACTGGAACGCCTGGGAATGTTCTGGGCAGAATTTCCCGAATGCACTATGAGGACAGGTCAGAAAATCATCTTTGTTCGCGGCAGTGAACCACCCTTGCGTTCTACTGACACGTCTCTGATTGCGGCGGCTCTCGTGAGTGGCTGCCGCTTGGCAGGACAAAAGCCATTTTTGCACACGATTGAGGAAGTGAATGGGGAGGCGAGTCGGACGACTACTTGGAGCGTGGACGGGGGCAGTGAAATGGTCTTCCGCCCGAATTTCTCGGAAGAGAAAATTGACTTTGCGGAATTTCGCCGCCGTTTCGAGGATGAAAACTGGTGGCGTGAGAATCCCGATCATCCCATTGCCTATATGAGGGCGTTTGCCGATGTCCTCGCGGATCTTTACTCACAACTTCGCAGCCAGAAGCCTGCCTTGCTTCTGAGAAAAGGCTCTCGCTTTGCTGTCATTCCTCAAGATGCCGATCCTGAGCGCAAGCGCAAAATTCTCGAACTCTTGGGATGATCCAAAATTTTTCTCTCATGTCCAAAGATACTCGATCCACTGCCCTCGAAGCCGCCTTTGCCGAACCTGCGGGTGAAACAACGAAGGTGGGGAGTCTTCATCTGCGCCCGCTCTCTCTCGGGACGGTTAACGTCTGTCGTCAACTCGGGCTTTCGCTCTTTCTCGATGAGGATGTGGAGATCGACGATACGGAGAGACAGCGCCAGATTGTTGCCTTTGCATGGGTGCAATCCGCGCCTCTTTCCGTGGTTCTGGCGGCACTCCGGAATGACACTGCGATAGATTGCATTGCAGAGTTTGAGTTCCAGTTGGAAGTAGGCGATCTGCCTGCGCTGATCGCGGAAATTCAAAGGGTATCGAAACTGGCTGCGGCTGCCGTAGTCGATGTGGCTCCCAAACCAGGACACACCGGAGAAGACGGCGCACCCCCAAACTACTAGAGCCAGGGTGGACAGCGGCGATCCTCTTCACTCTGGCACGCGAAACTAGCTGGACGGAGGATTTTCTGCTCTGGCAGCTCCCTCTGGCGCGAGCGCTCCAATACTACCACTGCGCTCTTCGCGCTTCTCTTGTGTGGACGATACCGCCAAGCGAACCCGTGCATGAGAGTCTGGCTCGTCTGGAAGCTCTGGCCGCGACTCTGGGCGTTGACGAGGAGGACTGGACATGAGCATAGACATCGACATGCGCGAGTTCATGAACACGGTGGCTCGCTTTTTGGCCACTTCGAAGAGGGACGGCCTAGTGGTGATGCGGGAACAGGCTCGCGGAGTGCTTCGTGAGGTGATCGCGCTGACTCCGCCGGGCCGACCGGGAGTGTCCGGGAACGCCCGAAGTCGCGGGGCAGCAAAGGTGAAAGCAGATATACTAAAGCTGGTTCGGGGAACGAATGCCGAGGCTCGCGTGGAGCGGCTCGATATAGCGCAAATCCACGCAGCCAATCGGCGAGGAGGCCGTGTGACAAGCTCGATCACTCCGCGTATCCGTGTCCCTGCCAGTGCTCTTCGCGCCTACATCCAGAGAAAACAAAAGCGGGTGGGACGGCTCGCCTCTGGTTGGAACACGGCGGCGGCCCGTCTCGGCTATCGCCCTCCCGCATGGATCTGGAGAAATGATGGCCCCGGTTCTATCGAGATTCGTGTGACTGATAAAGACCTCGTGATCCGGGCGACGAACCAGGTTGCATACGCCTCCGAGATTTCGATGCTCAATCGACGCATTCAGACCGCACTCAATATCCAGCGTAACAAAATGGAGCGCCGTCTCGCCTATTTCATGAAACAGTCGGCAGCTCGCTCCGGGTTCAAGTCCTCGTAATTCAATGGCCTCCATTACTGCTGAACTCGCCCTAGAGGTTTCCAAGTTTCAGGGAGCTTTGCGTCAGGCGCAGAATTCTCTGCGGAGCTTCCGCACTCAGGCGCGCAGTCAGGGTGCGGGACTGGGCTCAGCTATTTTTGCCAGTGTCGGAAAAGCAGCGGCGGGGATAGGGGCGATACTGGCAGGAGCCAAAATCGCATCCAAAACCGGGGAGCTAATCTCTGGCTCCATTCAGCGGGCGGTCGATGCGGAGCAACTGCAAGTGAGCTTTGACGTGCTGATCGGGGATGCCTCGAAGGCGACAAACACGATTGAGTCTCTGCGAAAACTCGGAGCTGATACTCCTTTGGAATTTCCCGAGCTTGCGGAAGCCGCCCGGCAGCTCATCGCGTTTCAGGAAGATGCCAGTACCGTCACGGACACGCTGCGGCGGATCGGAGACGTGTCCACGGGAATTCAGGCTCCCATCGGCGAGATTGCTGAAATGTATGGTCGCGCTCGTGTCCAGGGGCGGCTATTTTCTCAGGACTTGAAGCGCTTAACAAGTCGCGGTATCCCCATCATACAGGAATTTGCCAAGCAGTTGGGAGTCACGGATTCCGAGGTGCAGAAGATGGCTAGCGCTGGGAAACTGAGCTTTTCCAATCTAGAACAGGCCTTTATCGACCTGACTTCCGAGGGAGGGAAATTCAACAACATGATGGAGCGCCAGAGTCACACGGTGGGCGGTCTCTGGTCCACTTTGCAGGATAACTTCGGCGAAATGCTGCTTTCCTTCGGTGAACCCATCAATGATGCATTGCGCCCGCTGCTCGAAGATGCTGTGGAGCAGGTCGATAAACTTCAGGAAGGAGCCGCTCGATTGGGGGCGGCGCTTTCCTCGGCCATGCGAATCGTGATCGGAATTTTTCGCGAGTTCAGCATGGGCGAAATCGGGCTGCTCCTGCTCGATTCGCTTGTGCTGGCTTTCAAGTCCTCGGTGAACACGCTCTATCGAGGGCTTGTGAGCGTGATCGCTGCTGCGGGTCGGTTCATCGTCGAAATCTTCAAGAGTGCTTTGACGCTCTTTTCGATTCTCGGCACCGCAGACTTCTGGAAAGGCATGGGCAATGTTCTCGCCGGTGTCGCGAAGACCTTTGCTGCCATCCTCATGGAACTGCTGGCCAAAGCGATTGAGCAAATCAAGCGTATCCCTGGGGCGAGCCGACTGCTCGGAGATTCGGATTCTTCCCTGCGAAATACTGCCGAATCTCTTCGCAAAGGTGCCGATGAAAAGCTCGCAAGAGGGTCCGACCTTCTCACGCCTGCTTTTGAAGCCGTCCAGCAACAAATGGGAGAGACTTTTCAGAACGTGGGAGAGGTGTTCACCGACGTTTGGAATAATCTCGATGATCTCATGGATACCGATGGAGAGGAATCCCGGCTCGCCGATGCTGTCCTTCGGATGATGGATCGCATGGCGCAGATGGACAAGAAGCCCGAGGTATCGAAAGGAGGGGGGCCTCCACCTGCGCTTGCCTCTGCCGGGAAGATGGAAACAGGGCGTCTTGCCACAGGAGCGTTTGCATCTGCGATCAATCTGATCATGGGACGCAGTGCCAACGAGATGATTCTCGATGAGACAAAGAAGCAGACGGAGATGCAGCAGCGTATGGTGAGCGAGTTGCAGGGACTCAATCAGAAAATGACTCCGACTCCTCAGAGTAGTGCACCTGCCGCCCCGGTTCTCGCAGTTGATACGGTGGCTCGTTTTGGATGAGTTCTTCTTTTCAAATGCTCGGTCTCAATGCCAGCCGAGACGAGCGACGACTAATCTCGGTCTCCATTCCTTGGAACTGCAAAACGCTTTCAGAAACCATGAATGTCGGAGGCGGCAATCCCTTCGGACTCCCCGAGACAGGTCGGCAGGTCAATCAGCTTGAAGACGCTTCCTACCAGGTCACAATCACCTACGAAGGGACAGAGGAGGAACCGGGAGAAGAGGCCAGCTACGAATTTGATTCGTCGTTTCGCGAGGAGCCCATCGAGAGTCATCCCAAGATCGCTCTCATCCGAAAGCGATTTGGGGGAGTCATAGGCGATGACGGTCGTATCAATTTCCCCGAAAAGGTGCCCAGTGATTCCAGCGAGACTGTCGGACTCGGTGGAGGGGAAGAATCACGAGGTGAGAAGAATCCTTTCTTCGGCCAGACCACCTATTTGGTTCTCAACGCCATATTTCGTAGAACGTATCTGAAGCGACGCATTCCGGCCAATATTCTCGATGATGTCGGCACAACCCGCCCCCGTCTCCCTGGAGGACTGCCGACTCCTAAAGGGCGCAACTGGCTCATCATGCCCCCGAAGATTAGCATGCGCGGCAATGTCTATCAGATCACCGAGGAATGGATGCTTTCCAAGCCGGGAGAAGAATGGCCCGCCGTGATCTACGGGCTAATTGAAAAGTGACTGTCTGTGACATGATAGATTTGCGAGAACTCTATGTGCAGCCGGGGCAACCCGTCTTGCCCGCGTGGCGGAGGCTTCTCGAATGGTCCAAGCAATTTCGTCTGTTCGCGGGGCGAGGAGTTCGACTCCAGCGCACTCCGAACGGGACATACATCGTGGCTGATCTTGCCTCGAATCCTTGGAATCATCCGTTCAAGGTCCGACTCTCGGGAATGGAGGCAATGATAGGATTCGGCACGGTGCAGAATGTGGTGCCGCGAATCGAAGGTAAGCGACTCGATGGCTCCGACGATAAGGGCCGCGAAGGAGAGCCTCCCAGTCTTCTAATCACCGGGGAGCCGAACGCTGAATTGCGCTCTTGGATCATTGTTGAAGTTCGTCCTGATCTCGAATGGGGCGAAGTTCTGATGGGAGATAAGGAGGCGGTGGTCATACGACACGTCAATGATTTACAGTCTCCCAGCGCAGAGGTGGGACGACATCCTCTCGCCATGTTGATCTGGTCTTCCAATCGACGTTCGGTTCAGCGCGTCCGACAGATCACGCACTTCAACTTGCAGCACCTCTTTGTTTTGCAACAAGGAGCCACTCCACTGGCTCCGCGTCGAGGACGCCATCTTTTCTGGGCGGCATGAAGACCATTTTCGCATCTACTTGGAACGCTCTGATTGATAGGCTCAGGCGGGAGCAGGTGATCGGCTGCACGGTAACGCAATACGGTAGCTGGAAACATCCGTGGTATGTCACGCCTGCGTGGAATAAGGAGCGCGAGGAATGGGCCTGTGAAATCAATCCGGGATTCGTAAATGGACTGGACCCGGAAGTGCGCTTGCAAGCGAGTGAGGCTCCGGAGGAAACACTGGGACGGCTTGGGGCGACTCAAGAAGCGAGGGTCGATGCTTGGCTGACGGAAGCCCCTCAAATTCCACTTCGGCAATGGCGTGCCATCGGAGACGAGGGACTGCCTGATACTGGCGAGCGGATGCCGCCTTTCTTTCAAGCGCTCACCGAGGGAGAGTCGGAAAAGAAGAGACGGCTTCTGCGAGCTTGTGAAATCGTGCTTCGCCATGATCGAATCGCAGCCGGAACAAGCTGGAATCTCGGCTCGGGGAGTAGTGGCAGTTTTGCCCAGTTCAGCGTAAGCTACGGACGCCGTCCAGGGGCGCGAGAACGAGCCTACCTCCGCACGACCTCTCGCTATGATCCTCCCACGCCTCCCGACCCGCTTGATTTACTTCTCGGTAAGGTGGTAGACGAAGGGATAGATTCACTGCATCTATCCACTGTCTATCTTCTCTCTCCGGAAGGGGCTTCGCCCGAGTCGCCTCCGGATGCAAGCTGGACTCCATTCGTGAGACATCGAGTGTTTTGGAATCTGATTTACGCGGTCCGCTTCGATCCGCCTGTCGGGCGCACGGATGACATTACGCTCTACACAGGACTCGGTGGCGGGATCGCCGATGGAATGATCAATCAAATGCTCGCTCAGAACAACGACGCAAGTGCCGCTGCCATGCAGTTCCTGTCGAATCGTAGCATCGAGGGCAGATTTTGGACGATTTGAGAATGGCGACCAGGAAAAATAACACAGTCAATGATGGCTTTGGTCTCGACAAAGATAGGCGGCTCGTGGATCAGCGGGAGCGGAAACAGGCGGAAAAGAATTCGCCTCCCCCGCTCAATCCGAAGTTCCCGTTTCATGCAGTGGTGTTCGATCCTATCCTCGCTCAGGTGCGACGGAGATGAATTGTTGACACTCTGTCCGATTCAACGTGCAGGCTATCCTTTACGCGAATCTGACTTCTCATAAGGTCTCCGATTCTCTCGGAGGCCCTGACTTCGACTGGCCGGATTTTATTGAAGGGGACACGTTCCGCATCGGCCTGCGTCTGACGGAAACTCTCGGCGATGAAGATTTAGAGATTCGTCGGAATGTTCGCCGGGTTCGGGCGTCTCTCGGGTGGATTGATGCCCGTCCTGCCAGGGGGCAATGGGCGATTCAGATCGGCTCGGGTTCATCTGAGGAAGGCGTGAATACGACGACTCTCCTAGAGCATGATGCGGATGCGAATTTGGTCCAAGCGGCTCTCACGGACATGATCACTGGCCGTGATTTCGATGTTCCTGGTGTCGATGTAACGACGGCGCAGGTCGAGGAGAAGGACGGGAGTTGGGTCGTGTTTTTTGAGAACAGCTCCGGACCTATATCGGAACCAATACAACTGCGGGCCGGAAGAAATACTCTTGATCCCATCTCTTTTCTCAAGGTCCGCACATACGAGGTGGATGGGCGTTGGGCGCATGAGTTGAGACTTGTCCAAGCACCACTGGCCTTTACCGATGACTCCTCTCCGGTAGTTCCTCTCGGTCCGGCGATTACGGAAGTCCAATCGGGCGGTTCGGAAGGGGAGATTACCTGGAACGAGATTCAGGCGCTGACAATCTCGCCCCAGTTCCGGGGAGCATACCAGATCAAGCATCCCAATACTTACGCTCGCTCGGGTCTGCTGAGTGTGTCTGACGGGATAGAACAAATCTCCGAGGCGATTAAGCCTCTCGCGGAAGAGGACGGATCGTTCGTCGTAACCAACCCCTTGCCCCATGTCGCCCATATTGAATTCGCCGGATCGATGGCGGGACAGGGGCATGACGAGCTCCTCGTCGATGTGGTATCGGCTCCTCCCGGTGACATGACTTGTGAGTTGAGTCTCTCGACTGCGGAACTCGCCAATGCGCTCAGGAAATCACCTCTGATTGAGAATCTCCCCTTTGAACTGGAGGTGACATACGAGGACGAGAATGATTCGGATGACCTTCATGTCTGGACTTTCAGAACGGAGGTAACGCTCCGCCGTGATTTGATTGGGGAAGATCTCGCTTCTGCTCAGAATATTGACTGGCTGCGCCCACCCTTGCCGAAGGATTATGTTCCATTCACACGAGACCAGATCATCACGGGAAATCAGCATTACGTGACGACTCTCGGGGATGGGATCAACACGGTTTTTGTGATCGACCACAATCTCGATACTGAAGCTCTCCACCTCACGCTACGCGAGAATTTGCCGGGAGGGGCGATCCTACGCACAGGGATCGATTATACGGCAATCATTGCGGACTCGAACTCTATCGAACTCACCTTCCTCGGGGATGCTCTAGAATTGAGTTCTGTGGCGGTTCTCATCACGACTGCTGGCCCGATCTCGGCATTTCAATCCCACACTCACACGATTGCTCAAATCGTCGATCTTCAGACCATCTTGGATGCTTTTGGAGCCGATATTGCGATGCTCAAAGCTCTGGCACCTTCAGGAGCTCTTGCATCGAGGGAGAAAGAAGGAGGGCTGGCTTCGATATGGACTCTGCCAAAATTCTTCGAAATCTTTCCATCGCGGAAACAGATCGCTCTGCCAAACGATCAAATCATCGACCTTTTCAATGCCGGTGACTCCGCACTCCCTCGTGCGGGGGGACTCTTGGCTGCGGTTCACGATACTGATGTCGAAGCTCTTCCCTATCCTCTCCCGGAGCCGTCTGCGATTTTTGTGGATCGAGTGTTCGAGAATCAGGGACTCAGTCGTGTCACGCTGCCCGGTGGTCTCGGGCGAAGAAGTGTAGATCTGGCACCGGGCGAGTTCGCGGCTTGTGATGGACGAGTCTGGTATCGCGTGGAGCAGTTTGGCAATACCTCGGAATCCAGCTACTATCCCAGCGATTTTACACGAGAGCTGTTCCGGTTCTTTGTAAACGATAAGCAACTGCGGCATCGAACGGAGCTTCTTCTTCAGTTTTCTATCGAACTCGCTGTTCTGAAGTCCAATACGAATTGCCAGTGGACTGTGGTGGTCGAGCTGGGTACTGCTCCCCAAGATGTTTCTCCGGGAACCCCTGGGATCAACCTGCAAAACGTGATCTGGTCGGCGCAACCTGCACTCGAACAACGGCTGATCTTAACCCCTGTCCCATGTGCACATATCTTCGGTATTCGTGTTGCACGTTCTCTTTCCAGCGGGTCAGACACGCTCACTCTCGACCGACTTTTATACGGGACATCGGAGGGCGGAACTCCTCCAGACTCAGCCAACTTCGCAGTGCGTGCCCGACTGGTGCGCTTCGATACCGAGAATCATCAAAGTGATCCACGAGGGTTCGTCGCGGTGAGGGGTCTCGATCACGCTGCGGAGGGCAGCTCAAGCATTCGCTACCTCGGTCAGGCGGTCATTCAGAAATAAAACAATCCATGGCAATCCCAGTCATCAACAGCAACACATCGGTCCTCGCTCTGGTGCGGGGCGTCGGGTTCGCATTCCAGCCCACAGGCGATGATCTTCCTCGCGTGGATGTAACAGCGTCGGCGTCTACCGATACGCTCACCTTTGCTCGGAACAATCCTCCTTTGGCAAATGGCAATCGGGTTCGGACCTTTCCGCTTCCAGGGGAGAATTTGCCCGCTCCACTGAATACGGAGAACAGCTACTTTCTCAGAGACTTGACTTCTTCCACGTGCAAACTCGCCTCAACGAGTGGCGGGGCTGCGATCAATATAACGAGTGAGGGAGGCTATTTTCAACTCCTGCGAGCCGACACTTGGAGCGCCCATGGATTGCCGCCGGGGATTGTGGTTAATCCAGTGTCCGGTCTCATATCTGGGACTCCTGAAATCGCGGGAGTCTATAACGTCACGCTTCGAGCGCGTAACTCGGATGGACAGAGCAACGATCACATCATCACGATGGGTGTCGAGCCGACTCCGTGGCTGCAAGATGCCTCAATCGAGATCGACGTGAATCTGCGAGATGGACGGGTTCGCCTCTCACAAGTGTCGGAGCAGCAATCTGACAGTTCTGCTCAAGAGGAATCACAACCAATCCTTCACGTGAAGTTCGGAGACAGACTGGTGCTGAGCCTTGGATTTATGAAAGACGAAACTCTCGTCGAGCTGCCCTTGGAACAAATCCGCTTTGGACTGAAAGAATTTGAACCGGAGAGACTTCATCTCCTCAACGACGGCTCTTATCTCCAAGTGGGAGAGTTCGAGGAGGCGAGGTATCAGATTCTTGCGGAGTTCACCGGCACTGCCCTCGCTTCTATCTTGTCAGGGTACGAAGAAGATGTGGACACCTATTTCGACGCGGTGGCAGAAATCGAATTTGTGACTCTCTACGAGGCGGGAGGGCAGATTCACGATCTGCGGCGCACGACTCGTTCTTTCATCGTTCGGATTCACCGGGATCTGATCATTCCAAATTCCTAAGTCTTCATGTCGATACTCCCGGAGCCTTCTACCATGATGCATCTGCCTGCGGCGCTGCGCTACGCTCGCAAAGGCTTTGCGATCCGACGTGCTCTGTGGGACGGAAGCGACGAGGAAAACGAGCTGATCTGGCTCATTTATCGAGGAGGGATTTTCTATCGCCTCAGTGCCGATAGACGGGAGATCGTGCAGAATGATCAAATGACACGCGAGGACTTTCTGGCTCGCGATTGGACGCTTCTCCCTGCTTCCTGTGTAAGTGGCAACAGTGTCGTCTCTGAGTCTCAAAGTCGGAATGGGTGTGAGTGCCGACTCGGAGCACAACCCTACCCGGACTGGGATGATGAGGACGATCCACTGGCTGGACAGGACACAAAAAATCCGAACAGGTCAATGGGACTGGAGGGCTGCACATGGCTGGCGGGCACTTGGTCCGGGGGATCATGTGGCTGTGGTCCGGGAACGGGTAGACCGCCAACCTGGCCAAGACTGCCGGGTGACCCACCGCCCCCAAGGCCACCAGAGCCACCAAAGCCGCCAGAGCCACCTAAACCACCAGAGCCACCCAAACCTCCTGATCCTCCTGGATCGCCTGGTACGAGCGATAGTTCTGGCACAGGAGGGGGATCGAGTAGCGGGTCGGGATCAGGAGGGGGATCGAGTGGTGGAGGCGGCAGCTCCAAGCGCCCCCCTCGTAGGCCCCGTGCCTATGGCCTCCCAAATGTGACATTAAACGCTTTTGTGACAGATTCGAGCTGCATCCGAAGACTGCCAGAAGCGCCATGCGGACATCTCAACTTGCCTGATAATTCGCCCCAATCTCGCGAAATTGCCGGGACAATCACGATTGGCCCTCATCCTGAAGGGCTACGCGATCTGTGCTGGATCAGTGTAATCTGTGCCGGACAGGTGCTACTGCGACAAATCGGAGCGCCGGGAGATTCATTTAACTTCGGGCCTGCCGGGCCGTTTCTACAGACTGCTGGTGGCAATATGCCTGTCTTCGCAACGGTCCATTTTCCCGGACAAAGAGGGGGAACACAGAGCGCCAATGCGCAGGCAGCTTGGCCTTCTCACTGTGCTCCTCAAGGCCCTTGCCCTGATCCAAATCCTGACCCCGGTCCTGGCCCTGACCCCGGTCCTGGTCCTGATCCTGATCCTGATCCTGATCCTGATCCTGATCCTGATCCTGATCCCTATGGGGCAATGGATTGAAGCGCACCATGATTACTTACCTCATCTTTGCTGGGAATGCTTCACATGAGCGTATTCAAAGCACGGTCAAGAAACTGCGTCATCAGGACTCTGACTGTCGTATCGCTCTCATTGATTCTACGCACAGGAAATCGGCAAACGAACTGCACTGCGACTTCTATCGCAGTCGCAGAATTACGCCTGGTGATTGGAATGATGAAATGATGGCTCTCGCTGCCGTCACCGAAGCATTTCCAAATACGCGATGGATTGCACGGATTTTCTCGCTGGAGTCTCTGCCAGAGCCGCCACCCAGAGATCAACACTTCGATGCTTGGATCGATAAGACTGGATATTTTATCCGGAAGACTTTTCTCAGCCAGCATATCAGATCGTTCGCCGCAATGCAGGTGGACCATCATCACATCCTCGATGGAGTTTTCAGGGGTGTAACAGATTTCGGCGGACGAGTGAAATACAGAAAACAGGAGCATCAATTTGCGACACTAGAAACTACGCCAATACGCGGGGCGGTGGATGTTCTATCGGTTTTGCATCCCAATCCAAGCTGGGTGGAATATCGCGGAGAGAGACAGCAGAGCTTCTTGGCTTCCGTCGGAATCCGTCACGCATGGTCTCATCATACATCTGCATCAGCACTCGCAAATGAACTTGAGAAGCACGAAGTGAAACTGGTCCTGAATGAGATCTGGAGGATCTCTCCGGAGATAATGGCAGCATTGGCGAAACGGTTTCCTAGAACACGGTTTGTCTCGCTCAATCACGGGGCTACCGGATGGTTCAGTACGCTGAGGCCACGACAACATTACAAGTTTCTCCGACTGGCACGAGAACGGGAAAATTGTTTCTACGGAACCGTTATGCCCGCCGGACGGGTGATCGCTCCGCCGGAAACTAAAGTGATCGAAATACCGAATTTTGTGATGCTGCCGAGTATTGTCTCTTCACGTGAAGGGGGGCCTCCCACTGTTTCTCTCATCAGTCGAGAGGCACAAATCAAAGCGTGGGGCGGAGCCGTGGCGGCAGTGGAATGGGCAGCTCAAAATATGCGTGATTTGCATGTGCTCGTCTCATCCGCTGATGATTCAGAAGGGCGTATTGAGGCCCATATCCAACATCTGGAAGAACTCGGAATTCCTGTGATACGCTCCCAATGGGGAAACTGGGCAAGATATCTGGACAGAATCGCTCGTTCGGTCGATGCACATCTCACGGCGACAATGACGGAATCGTTTGGACTCGTGCCGATGGAACACTGCTTGTTGGGGCGTCCTGTAGCGGGCACCGACGCCGTGGAATGGTTGCCCGCTCGCTGGAAGGCAAATGGACAAGACGCAGCGGCCCTTGGTCGCATTCTCGTGTCCCATTTTGAGCAGGGAGTGAGCCTTGGGGAGCAGGCCAGAAAACTGGCAAAGCGAGTAACGGCGAAAAATCATCGAATTCTAAAGAAAAATCTGACAACTCTACTCGATCTATGAATTTTTTTGTCGTTGCGATCGGTCACAGTGGTTCGCGCTGGCTTGCCCATGTGCTCGGTTGCGCCCATGAAGAAGCGGATTCTCGTGACAAATCGATTCCTCATCCATGGACCCCGTTTCCGGTTGAAAGATTTTGGACTGCAGGAAACGGCTACGGGGAAGTAAACGGAATGCTGCGCTTTCATTTGTCGGGCCAGTATCCGGGACGTGAACGACTGATTCCACGCAGGGCATGGCTTCGGAGAAACCCAAGGGCAGTCGTCACGAGTTGGATGAACGATGAACTGGATCGTGATCCATTGGAACTTTCCGCCATTTGCTGGGAAGTGATGTGGCACTATAAGAATCTCTCTGAATGGGCGGCAGCAGACTCAGAGGCACGAGTCATTGATCTCGAAACGCTCTCGACCAATATTGAAGCACTCAGAGAGTTTCTTTCATGGTTAGAAGTAAAGCGAACGATTACCGAGGATTCTCTGCGACCAATCGGAGTAACTCCCAAATCTCGAACTCGTTTTACCTGGGGAGCAAAGGAAGAGGACGTGCTTAGACGGACGATGCAGAGACTCCGTTTCTCTGGCGATTCGATCTGATTGAACTCTGTTGCGCAACAGATCGATTAAACTCAATCCTTCTTGCGGCGAACCGTGAGAAGGCTTAGCCCTCCCACCTTTTCTGGTGGCTCCCATCCTTCCGGTGGGTAAATCGAAAACCACTTCTCTGCCGCTTCCTCACTCACGAGTTCCCTGTAGTGGCGGAAAATCATCGTTGAAGAGTTTCCGGCTTCCAGAGCCACCTTATTCACATCCTGTATGAGAGCCAGTCGATAGCTGATGTAGGAGTGCCTCAAAGCGTTATGCGGCCAGCGTATTCCAAGGGTCTCGGCGAGAACTGGGGCCATACGTGGAAGCTCCTGAATTTTACATACCTTACCTTTGCGTTCTAGAGGAGCAAGCCACGCGAGGAGATTATCAGAAATTGGGATGATGCGTCGCGAGGCTGTTTTCGCTTGATCAGCTCGAAGTTCGATGATCCGTCGCTCCAGCTTCACTGCCTTCCAGTCGAGACGGCACAACTCTGCACGTCGGAGTCCCGCAAAGGCTGCGATTGCCAGATAGGGCACGAGAATGGCTGGAGCAGCAAGCAACAGTCGTTCGATCTCCTCTGGTTCAAAAATCTCGGTCGTTGTATTGCCTGCCTTCACCTTGGAAACGGAATCAGCAGCGGTCGGCTCCGACGCCGGGAGATAATTTCGCTGCTTTGCGAATCCAAATAGAACGCGAAGAATTGTAAGTCGATTGTTCCGAGTCACTGCTCCGATCTTGCTCTTTCTCAGCCAAGAATCAATGTGTTCGCTCTGAATATCGATTATTGGGCCGGGAAACGCCTCCAAAAAAAGTCCGAGAATACTTCGTAGCTGCTCCAAATAGCGAGCGCTCACTCCATCCTGAGATTTTCTGATGATCAGTTCCTCCGCGATTTCCGACACTGTGACTCCCTGCTTTAGTCCACCCATACGCTTACAGTATTCTTCCACAGCACTTCGCAGGGACGCGCCGCCGAGAATTTTCCGACACTGAACGTAGTCTTCGACTGCGGCCACGAGAGGAATTTCTACATCTTGGAGGATTCTCTGAGCCGCGTGAAAGGATTCTCGCTCTGCTGGGTGCAGGTCATTCTGGGACTGCATTCCTCGAACGATATTCTGGGCGATCAGTAGCCCCTCCTGCTTGGCATCTTCGAGGAAAGTGAATTGCCGCTTTTTGCGACAACCATTCAGGTAGAAGGCGATTGTGTAGCGGGTCTTCCCATGATGTTCAAAGGCGTAAATTGGGATTTTCACCGATTGGAAACGGATGATCTGATAGGGACCACGGGCACTCTTTCTGGACTGCCGTCGCACAAGATTCTGCGGCTTTTGGATAGAGTTGAGACTACTATTTGTCGGAAAATTGTCGGACATCTCTTCGAGGGGATGTCAAACACCTACTTTGACTTTTGTAATCCGTTGATTATAAGGTGGCACGCCCTACAGGACTCGAACCTGTGACCCACGGATTAGAAATCCGTTGCTCTATCCGGCTGAGCTAAGGGCGCTTGTGAGTTACAGAGAAAAAGGCTCCTCGACTCGCGGGAGAAATCGGTGAACTGATCCCCGATTCTTTCTTCTCGTGATGGGACAATATTCACCAGAACACGGAAAAGGGGAAGGGCAGATTGTGTGAATCCTGAAGTTTTGCTGCGTAGCGAATAGACTAGCTAGATCGCCGTTCTCGTACGCCT
The DNA here is from genome assembly GCA_963205275.1 of Verrucomicrobiota bacterium. Classification (GTDB taxonomy): domain Bacteria; phylum Verrucomicrobiota; class Verrucomicrobiia; order Verrucomicrobiales; family DEV007; genus Arctic95D-9. The sequence continues at coordinate 16,066 of CAUJIH010000103.1, forward strand.
AACCCTATCAGATCGGAGTCAGAACAGGGTATCGTAGGGGCGTTCAGCTACTTTGTCGTGGTATCCGACGAAGGCCTGATTGAGCACTTTGTAACCGCCGGGAGTCGGATAGTCGCCTGTAAAATACCAGTCTCCGTGATTATGCGGAATGGCATCTCGAAGACCGTCGATGGTCTGAAAGACGACATCCACTTTCCCCTTCCAACGGATATCCTCCGGCGTCACGAGTCGGCTGACTTCTTCCGACAATTCCTCTTCTGTGAAGGGAGAGTAGATGGCTTTCACCGGATTGCCCATCTCTCGAACGGGCTTCTGCAGCTCTGCAAGGCAGGCTTCATATACCTCGCGGATACGATTTCTCATGCCGCGCCGCTCCAGTAGATTGATGGCCGCTCGAAAGACGATGAATTTCCCCAACTGCGACATGTCGATGCCGTAGCAGTCGGGATAGCGAATCTGGGGAGCCGTCGAGGCGATGACGATCTTTCTGGGATTGAGCTTCGAGAGAATCTTAATGATCGAGTCACGCAGAGTCGAGCCACGGACGATGGAGTCGTCGAGCACGACGAGCGAGTCGTCGGACTGAATCTGCCCGTAGGTCACGTCATAGACATGGGAGATCATCTGATTGCGACCTTTCTCCTGAGCAATAAATGTCCGTAGCTTAATGTCCTTGTGCGCGATTTTCTCCTCTCGTGGCCAGGTTTTGAGAATGATTTCCTCGACTCGTGTTTCGTCGAGGGTGCCGTCTTTCACTGCCGCCAGAATATCCTCTTTCATCTCGTGACGACGCAGATTACGCAGACCCTGCACGAGTCCATAATAGGCGATCTCTGCCGTGTTGGGGATGAAGCTGAACACGGTCTTGTCGAGATTCCCGTCAAGACGCTCGATGACTTGAGGGACGAGATTAGCGCCCAGTCGCAGTCGCTCGCGATAGATGTCAGGATCGTTTCCACGCGAGAAATAAATCCGCTCGAAGGAGCAGGGAGTAGAAGCTCGATCCGGGGCAAAGCGCGAAATCGCAAAGCTCCCGTCGCATTTCATCACAGCGACATGGCCTCGAGGGAGTTCTCGCACTTTCTCGACGGTAGCATCGAATACGGTCATCAGAGCGACGCGCTCGCTGGCGAAGGCGAGAACTTCGTCGTCCTCATAGTAGAAAGCGGGACGAATACCGTTGGGATCACGCAGAATGAAGGCGTCTCCATTCCCCACAGCACCAGCGATGGTGTAGCCACCGTCCCAGATCTCCGCACATTTCTGGAGAATGCTGACGAGATCGAGTTCTGCGGAGATGATGGCTGGAATCTCGGGACCAGGGCGTGTTCCGCGCTCGCGCCGGTAGATGTCGTCGTGCGCTTCGTCGAGATGATACCCGATCTCCTCGAGAACGGTCTGAGTATCGGTATCGAAGACTGGATGTTGGCCGCGCTCGATCAGGTGGTGATTGAGATCGCGAGCGTTCGTCATGTTGAAATTCCCCGCGACCATGAGGGTCTTGGTGGGGTAATTCGTCCTTCGCACATAGGGATGGCATCCTCCGCTGCCGAAGGCACCAGATGTGCCGTAGCGGAGATGTCCCAACAGAACTTCGCCACCGAAGTCGAAAGCGGCCTTCAGTCTCTCGGGATTCTCCTTGAGACCGGGCTCCTTTTTCTCCAGCTCCTGCAAGTGGCGAAACTCGGCCTCCATCACGGTGATAAGAGAATTCCTATCAGCGCTGCGTTCGCGGAAGAGGTAGGGCTGGCCCAGCGGCATGTTCAGTTTCACACAGCCGATTCCGACTCCATCCTGCCCCCGATTGTGCTGCTTCTCCATCAGCAGATAGAGCTGCTGGAAACCCCAGAGGCAAGTACCGTATCGCTGGAGGTAATATCCGATAGGCTTCTTCAGCCGGACGAGTGCGATACCGCATTCGTGGTGGATGGGATCGCTCATTCGCTATCGGGGGATGGTAGAAAAAACTGACACGCGACGATTATTCTTCGATTCGGACTCGGACTCCCGGAGTCTCGGTGATCTCGCCGATTTTGCGGGCTCCCGGATGAAAATCAGAGGCGGCGGACGCCTGATCGGGCGGGACGATGGCGACCCAGCCCCAACCCATGTTGAAGGTATCGATCGCTTCTTCGTCAGAAACGAAGGAAAGAATACGTCCGACGGGGCCATGATTCCAACGTGGAATCCCGAGATCGGCTCCTTTTCCGTCAAAGAGTCGTCCGAGGTTCTCGGGCAGGCCACCGCCGGTGATATGGGCCATCGCTTTGATGTCGATCTTTCGCTCTTTTAGCCCGGCGACTACGTCGTGATAGAGGCGAGTGGGGGTCAAAAATTCGCCCCATTCTTCATCAGCGATCAGATCGGGATGCGCTTGGAGAATCCTGCGAATCAGGCTCCAGCCGTTCGCGTGAAAGCCATCGGACGGATAGCCGATCAGCACGTCGCCCACGGCAATACGAGAGGGATCGACTAGATCGCTTTTTTCCGCAGCTCCGATACAAAATCCGCTCAGTTCGATCAATCCATCAGGTACGATACCAGGCATCTCGGCCGTTTCTCCACCCGCTAGGATGCAGTTGCAGTCGGCGAGATATTGAGTCATGCCGAAGATCAGGCGTTTGATCTTCGCCTTATCGATACGGCCGATGCCGATGTAGTCGAGGAACAGCAGTGGGTCTCCCCCTGTCGTGAGTATGTCGTTCACATTCATCGCGACGAGATCTTTTCCGGCGATCTCTAACTGATCATGGGCGATCAGGAGTTCCACTTTGGTACCGACGCCGTCACAGCCGGTCATGATGACGGGCTGGCGATACTCGCTGAGATCATACGTCGCAGCGAAGAGTCCGAAGGCTCCCATTAACGAGCGCTTTCCTTCTGTGCTCCGACGTAACTCGCCGATGTCCCCGACGAGATCGGCGGCTTCTTTGATATCGACTCCGGCACCTTTATAGGTAAATTCCTGACTCATATTTCTTTGTTCAGACGGGCAAAGACGGTGGGGTGTGGGCGGTGGAAGTAAGGTCTTCCGCCTGATTTTTCTCTCCTTCGGTGATCGCCTGATAGAGAGAACGGAACATCAGGTAGCCGCTTCCCCACTCCGATCCTTCGGAATCCGGTATCTCGTCCCAGTCCGGATCGTAGTGATTCCTGCGATAGAGAAAACGCTCGGGATGCGGCATTAGGCCGAGAACACGCCCGGTCTCATCCTGAAGGCCGGCGATGCGACTGAAGCTGCCGTTCACGTCATCAGCGTAGAGAAGTGCTGCTGCACCGTCTTTGACGTAGCCTTCCGCTTCGGCTGGATCGCTGGTGACCAAGCGACCTTCGACATTAGCGATGGGCAACTCGAATTCCTCCGGGAGATGGCATAGATAGGGACTTTTCCGTGCGCGATTCTCCAAGCGCACCCACTGGCACTGAAAGCGACCAATGGTGTTCGGAACCAAGCTGCCGGGTGGCAACAGACCGAGCTGGGATAGAATCTGGAATCCATTGCAGATGCCCAATACGTATCCACCATTGTCACGGAATTCGCGCAGTGTGTCTCCGAGCTTTTCCTCCATCACTAGGCTAGCAATGCGTCCGGAGACGATGTAGTCCCCGTAGCTAAACCCCCCAGACATTACCACCAGACTCACTCCTACGAGTGTTTCAGGCTTGAGCGCCGAGATCGGGAGAATCTCGGTGACGAAACCGACTGCTTCGAGAGCGCGAGCGGTCTCGGTGTCGCAGTTGGTTCCCGGAAATTTCAGTAATAACGCGCAAGGCTTTCTTTCCATATCGCTTTCAGGTCGGAGATGGGTTGATCCAGCAGAATTTCCTTGCCCCACTCGATGCGAAGATTCGCGTGACTGCCCGTGGCACGTCCGAGAGCGGCAAACGGGAGACCGTCGAAGAGATTCGCCACCTTGTCAAAATCCTTCGGTGCGACTTCGATCACGAGTCGCGAGGGAGACTCGCCAAAGAGCATCGCAGCTTTCCCCGCCAGATCATCCATCGGCAGGGAGCAAAGATCGATTTCTAAACCTGCTTTACCCGAAAAAGCCATCTCCGCCAGCGTCACGGCGAGCCCGCCCTCACTCACATCGTGAGCCGAGCGGATGAGACCGCTCTTCACGGCCTCGTAGTATTTGCGATAGCACTGGAGTGCTTCTTCGGTGCGGGTCTCAGGCACGGCAGCCTCGACGATACCGTTTCTACGAGCGAAAACCGAGCCACCGAGGTCGCCCGTCGTCGTGCCGATGATCGCGAGCAGGCTGTCCTTTCGCCGCAGCGATGCTCCGATGACGTGATTCTCTTCCTCGATGATCCCCATCCCGCTGATCAGCACTGTGACAGGGATAGAAACTGGTCCGTCTTCGGTCTGAAAGTAATTATAGAATGAATCCTTCCCTGAGACGAAGGGGCTGTTGTAGGCCTCTGCGGCGAAGGCGATGCCTTTCACGGTCTCGACCAGCGCTCCCAGTTCCTTCTCGTCGTCCGGATTCCCCATGCAGAAGTTATCGAGGATGGCGAGTCTGTCGGGATCGGCACCTGCGGCGACGAGTTGGCGGATGCACTCATCCACACAGGCCACCCCCATGGCATAGGGATCGGACTTACCCCACTCCGGTAGTAAGGACAAGCCCAGAGCCAGAAGTCGCTTGCTGCCGTTGATACGGAGCACAGTGGCATCCTGCGGTGCATCGCCAGAGGCTCCGGCGAGTGGCTTCAGGACTGTGTTGCCCTGAACCTCGTGATCGTATTCACGGATGATGGGTTCCCGTGAAGCAATGGCGAAATCGCCGAGTAACTCACGCAGCATTTCTCCGGCATCCTCCACCTGTGGAGTGGAGGCATCAGGACTCGTCGATGGCTTCGTCCAATGGGAGCGCAGCTCACGGATCGGGGCATCGTGCAGCCGCGAACCGTCCAACTCGCACACGATGCGTCCGTGGTGGGCAACCTTCAAAACACCCGACCCATCGGCCTCTCCCAGTTCGGTCAGTTCTGTCTCATACAGCTCTGCGAGTTTCCTCAATTCCGGCAGAGAGGACTCCTTGACTGCCAATACCATGCGCTCTTGACTCTCGCTGATGAAAATCTCCCAACTCACCAGCCCCGGTTCTTTCAACTTCACCTGATCGAGATCGATGGTGCCTCCGCTCTCTTCCAGCATTTCTCCGGCAGCGCTGGAGAACCCGCCCGCACCACAGTCGGTGATGAATTCGATCAAGCCTTTCTCCCGCGCCGCCAGCACGAAATCCGCCGCCTTTTTCTCCTCGATGGGATTTCCGATTTGCACCGCCTGTTGGTCGGTCTCGTGGCTATCAGTATCGAGAGCAGCGGAGGAAAAGGTCGCTCCGTGCAGTCCATCGCGCCCAGTGCGACCGCCCACCGCGATCACTTTGTGTCCCGTCTCCACCTTTTTCTCGATGTCGGCGATAGGGATCACCCCTGCCGTGCCACAGAAGACGAGCGGATTGTAGATATAGGCATCGTCGAACTGGATGGCTCCGCTAATGGTCGGGATTCCCATGCGATTCCCGTAATCCCGCACGCCGCGCACCACTCCACGCATCATGCCGAGAGGGTGAATGACATCCTGAGCGCGGATTCGATCTGCCGGAGTATCAGGTGAGCCGAAGCAAAATACGTCGATAGAGCCGATCGGCTTGGCACCTTTCCCCGCACCCAGAATGTCCCGAATCACTCCACCCAGACCGGTATTGGCTCCGGCATAGGGTTCGATAGCACTCGGGTGATTGTGCGTTTCCGCCTTCAGGCACACGGCGAGATCGTCATCCAGTCGAATAAATCCAGCATTGTCGTGAAACGCTGACAAGACGAAATCTGGCTTTTGATCGAAAATTCGCTGCGATACATCGCGAATGTAGGTTTTGAAAAGCGAGTGAATCGTCTCCGGGCCGTCTGAACCCTCGTGCTCGATGGTCGCTCCAAAAATACGGTGCTTGCAATGCTCACTCCACGTCTGAGCGATCACTTCCAGCTCCACGTCCGTAGGTTCTCTCCCCCATTCTGCGTAGAGAGTCTGGATGGCGAGCATGTCCTCTCGGGAGAGCGAGAGCTTCATGAATCGGCTCAGCTCGAGTAGCCCGTCGCCGTCCAGTTCGGAAATTCGCAGGACGCGATAGTGATCGGCTGGCGCATCGGCGATGCGCTCAAGGGGAGTCAGTGGCGCGGTGTCAGACATGGCCGGGTAAAATATTCCATTGGTGAATCGCCGGATTGCAGAGATCCCGCACGAAACGCTCTGGGCTGCCTCCGTCTCCGAAGAGGTAAATTCTCTGCCAAATGCGCAGTTCTTTCATTTCGAACCCAGGAGACTTGAGTCCGCGATAGTAATCTAGCACTGCCTCCTTTTCCAAATCGAGAGCGCTGGGTTTCATGCCGTATTCAATGGCGAAATCGTAGTCCCACAGTGCGAGCTTTTCACCGACGCACAGACTCTGGCTAATCGGATCGAAAAGCGTCCTCCGGACGAAGGCCTCGACCGGGGCAGAGGTGTCAGAACCCTCGTATTCGATCTCATACCGCCGAGTGCGACGAAAGGTCATGGTCTCCTCCAGCGGCTCATAGAGCAGGCTGTTCGCATCTCCCGCTTCGATGAAGCGGTCGCTGATTTCAAAAGTCTCCCGCATGGATGGGTCGAAGGGTTATCAGGGTGAAGGGGTTCGTGAAAAATCGTCGTGCTTCCCTAGGCAGATTTTTAACTCCGTCAACTGACCGCGCTCAGGAAATTCCGTTTATTTTTCGCAAGGCTTCGACTTTACCGCGTTTTGCGTAAAAAGACAATTCGGCTTGCCCTGAAGCTTCTAATCTTTTCTGAGCCTCTGTTACTGAGCACATTCCAGCGAGAGAATCGCGGATCGCTGTCATCTTTTCCACCTGGATTGTGAGAAATTCAGGATCGACGTCGGGATTCTTCGGGGCTTCTCCCGCCGACTGACGAGCACGAAGGATCTCGGTAAAGGCCCGACCTTCTTTGCGACCCTGATCCTTCGCCTCAGCGATGGCCTGAATCCAATCCGCATGGAGAAGGGCGAAGTAATCCCGCATCGCTTGCTTATTGCAGTGAATGGCATAGCGAACGCCATCCCACTCCTGCTCCAGAGTGGCGCGGATCGAGTCCGTGTCGATCGTATCCACGAAGAAAAGCTTATCACCCGACTTCGCGAACTCCCACTTTAGATCCCAGAGTCGCAGCCCCAAATCCTCGACCAGATTGCGCACAACCCAGGCTCCCAGCACAGAAAGCCGTCCGATACGGGCGAATTCAGCACCGCTGAGTCCACACATCGTCAATGCCTCCTGCTTACTCACCATACGGTCTTCGGGTTCATGCTTGCTGGTGAAGTCACTGATGGGATGCGTGAGGTACTGCCAAGCCATCAGAGGACCATCGCAGCCTAGCTCACGCTCGAACGCAGCCTTTGCCTTCGCATCCATCTGGTTGTATTTGCGGAACACGGAGCTGGCACTGGTGATGCCAAAGCGGACGATGCATTCCAGCGGTACCACGAAACCATCTGAATGAGCGAATTTCCCATAATCGAAAAGAGGGCTGCCGAGGAAGCGTGTGCGTTCTGGCTTGAGAATGTGGAAGCGCTTCACCACGTTACAGGCGCTGGGATGAGAGGGAACCCCCGACCGCACCAGCTCACCGGTCTCGGCGTCAAGCATTCCGACATGGTGAGTATTCGCTCCGTTCTGACAGCAGAGTTCCAGATCTTCCGAGAGTAATTCCGCCCGATACGCTTCACTGAGTCCGGGATCGGATTGCACCGCTTCTTTGACCCGCTCCCACACAGCAGGATCGCCGAGCCGGGAGTACAGCACATGTCGAAACAGGGCGCGATTGACGTCGTTACCCTCGATCTCGAAGAGCGCTCCGACATCGAAGACCGAACCTCGCGAGGTGGTCTCCGCGATCATCAGGGAATCATCTTCAGGCACAGAATAGAGCCGCTGCACCGAACCTTCGTAAAATGGTTCGCCTAGTTCCGATGGAATTTGTGCTTTCACTCTGGTGAGTGAAGCGAGCGCGAGGGAATTGTCACGAGAAAAATGAGGGGGCGATTGATTGAAAAATTTTGGATCTTCAATAGATGAGGAAAAAGTCGCATAGTTCTCACGCTTTATTCATGGCCAGCCTTGGGATGGACCTTAATTTGTAAGAAAGTCGGAAGCAAGACGTCCGAGTCCCCATGAGAAAACTCTCCGGGTCAAGCTAACGACCGTAGCTACCTGAGATCCACGACATGGTGTCGGCGTCTGCTCTCGTATCGATTTCTAATTTATCATGTGGCTCGTTCGCTACGTCCTTCAATACAGATATACCGTCGCCGTCTTAGCGATCTTCATTTTCCTCTTCGGCGTTCTCTCCATTCCGAAGATGTCTACGGACATTCTGCCGCAAGTGGATGCCCCGGAGCTGAATGTGGTCTGGACCTATACAGGACTGAGTGCTCGCGAGATGGCGGCGCGTGTTACTACCTATGCGGAAATCGCGCTGCTGAATAACGTCGATGACATCAAAGAAGTCCGTTCTACGACCACAGACGGAATCGGGTTGATCCGAATGACCTTCCAGCCGGGAGTCAATATGGCCGTGGCTCAAGCTCAGGCGACTTCGGTCTCGCAAACTGTTCTGCGTCCTATGCCGAACGGAATGAACCCGCCGCTGATCGTCCGCTCCAGCCCTTCCTCTGTGCCCATTATTCAGCTAGTAGTCTCATCTGATCGACTAGGCCCGGGCCAGCTTTCTGACTATGCCCGCTTGATGCTTCGCGCTCAGTTACAGAGCGTACCCGGAATGCGTATTTCACAGCCCTACGGAGGCGCGGCGCGCCAGGTGATGATCGATGTCGATCCCGATGCGCTCCATGCCTTCGATATCACGGTGGCGGAGGTGAATGCCGCTCTCGCTCGTCAAAATCTCACGCTGCCCTCCGGGAATTTGCGAGAGGGGAACCGAGAATTACCCGTGCAGTTGAATGCCAGTCCGAAGAAAATCGATGAATTTCTCGATCTTCCCATCCGAACGATCAAAGAGAGAACAATTCTGCTACGCGACGTCGCCAACGTACGTGACGGGGAGGCGATCCCGACGAATATCGCACGACTGAATGGCCAAAACGCTGTGATGGTGTCGATTCTGAAGCTCGGAAACGCATCCACGATAGACATTATCAACGGAATCTTGGAGCGACTGCCGGAGATCCGCGCTGCTGCGCCGGAGGGCGTCATGATCGAGGCGATCTTTGACCAATCTGTCTTCGTTCGAGCAGCAGTGGTGGGAGTCCAGCACGAGATTATTCTAGTGGCCGCTCTTGTGGCACTGGTCGTCCTTCTCTTCCTCGGTTCCTGGCGATCCACTCTCATTGTTCTGACGGCGATTCCCCTTGCCTTGCTGTCCTCGGTGATCGGACTCAATCTGGTCGGGGCCACCTTTAATCTGATGACGCTTGGAGGACTCGCGTTGGCGATTGGGATTCTAGTGGATAACGCACTTGTCGAAATCGAAAACACCAAGCGTCACGTCGCTCTGGGCAAGCCAGTTCGTCAGGCCATCCTCGATAGTGCGGCTGAGGTCGCGTTCCCGGAGTTCGTCTCTACGCTCTCCATCTGCATCGTTTTCACACCGATCTTCCTGCTGACCGGTACGGCGGCGGATGTTTTCCGTCCACTCGCTCAGGCGGTGATCTTTTCCATGATCGCCTCCTACGTTCTCGCTCGTTCTCTCGTTCCCACTCTGGCGAGTCTCATTCTGCCCACCGAGGAGAGGATCGAGCAAAAGAATGCGAGACACACTCCTCGTGGATTCGCTCGCATTCACCATGGAGTGGAGGCTCTCTTTGAGAAAATCGGCTCTCTCCAGTCGGCCATCCTCCGCCGTTTTCTTACTCACAAGTGGCTGGTCGCGATTCCCGTTCTAATCCTGCTAGCGATCGGCAGCTTTTCCTTTCTCCATGCCGAACGCGAATTTTTTCCAAAAGCAGACGCTGGGTTGATTCGGCTGTTCCTGCGAGCTGAACCAGGGCTACGACTCGACGATACTGCGACGACAGTGGCACGGGTTCACTCAGAGATTCGAAAGCTAATTCCGGCGGATGAACTCCAGTTCGTAGTGGAAAATATCGGAATGCCTATCTCGAATAACTTGGCTTGGGTAGATTCTCCCGCCGCGACGACCGCGGATGCAGAGTTGCTGATCCAACTGCATGACAAGCATTCACCCAGTGCCGGATATGAGAACGCGCTTCGCGAGATGCTAAAAGAAAAGTTCCCCAGACTTCAGTTCTTCTTCCAGCCTGCCGATTCTACCTCCCAAACCCTTTCTTCCGGAGCGCCGACTACATTTGAGATACGCTTCAGCGGACGGGATCAAGCGGGAAATCTGAAGTTAGCAGCGCAGATGGAGGAGAGACTGAAGACAATCGACGGGATCGCCGATGTCGCTTTGCGAGAAGTACTCCATCGTCCGGGCTATCACGTTCAGGTGGACAGACAGCGTGCTTCGACTTTAGGAATCAGTCCTTCCGATGTAGCAGCTACTATTCTCGCTTCTTTGGGCGCAGGCTCTACCGTAACTTCGAATTTTTGGATGGATCCAGTCGTGGGGACTTCGTATCAGGTGCAAGTGATGATTCCTCCGGCTCGCCTGACCTCGATGGAAGAAATGATGAATCTCAACGTCCGCGCTGGCGAAGGGAGTTCCATCGTGCCTCTGCGTGCTTTTGCTGAAGTGCACCCCAACGAGACCCCAGGATCGATCAGTCGAACCACCCTAAAGCCCACATTCACTATCGTAGCGAATGCTACTCAGCGAGACCTTGGGGCACTGACTGCCAAGATCGAGTCCATCCTGCACGAACTGCGCCCCGAGCTAAAGCCTGGAAACTCGATTGAACTTCACGGTCAAGCAGCTCTCATGACCCGGTCCTATAGCGAATTACTGGGGGGACTGGGACTCGCCGCTGTCTTGGTCTTTCTGATCATGGTGGTCAACTTCCAGTCATGGACACTACCTTTCGTCGCGATCAGTGGCCTACCGATCGCGATCAGTGGTGCATTCTTCGGGCTGTGGGTCACTCACACTCCGATCAGTGTGCCTGCTCTGATGGGCGTCATCATGGTCGTCGGGGTATCGACGGCCAACAGCGTGCTGGTCACCGCTTTCGCCCGTGACTGCTGGGAAAGCGGAATGAGCGTGCTCGAATGCGCCTTCGAAGCAGCACGCACCCGATTACGGCCCGTGAGCATGACGGCACTCGCAATGATACTCGGCGTCATTCCCATGGCGATCGGACATGCTCAGGGCGGTGAGCAAAATGCTCCTCTAGGAAGAGCTGTCATCGGAGGACTCCTTTTCGGAACTCTCGCTACGCTACTCCTGATTCCCATCATGTTCGCGATCCTACGACGAGACGCGAAAGCAGAGAAGCCGAAGACGAGCGAAGCATCCGCTAAAAGTTCGCCATCATAAAACACTTCCGGTGCTCATCATTCCATACGCCCCCGACTCATTTACTTCACCCCTTTCTCCGATGACCAAATTTTTCCCTTCCCTGCTCCTTCTCTGTCTCCTAGCGATTCCACTGATGTCACAGGATATTCTCGAAGTCACTACCACGACTCCCAGCCCTGGCGATCCCACGTTTCAGATCACCTTACCTGGTCGCACAGAGGCTGTAGAGTATGCAACCCTGTTCACTCGTGCGACCGGGACGGTGGCAGAGAGAAAGGCAGATATCGGAGATCTCGTGAAGAAGGGCGACATTCTCGCGATAATCGCCGTACCAGATCTGGATCGGGCGATTGATGCCGCAAAGGCTGCTGTCGCTCAGGCAAAGGCCGAGGAAGACAACGCCAGAGCTATGGCGGTGCGCTCCGAGAAACTTCTAAGCACTAGTGCCATTTCAGCGGAAGAGGCTGAGCGACGACAAAACGATCTCGTGGCGAAATCCGCTGCTCGTCAGGTAGTCACAGCCCAGCTCGCAAAGCTCGAAACTGAGCGAGATTTCGCCATTGTCCGAGCACCTTTTAACGGGATCATCACCGAGCGTAACTTCGACATCGGTAATCACGTCCGGGGCGATGCGTCAGGACGGGACGAGTGGCTTTACCGGATTGCCCGCTCTGATACACTGCTTTTCGTAATCGCTTCTCCCCCCAGTCTCGCCACCCGCTGTGATAAATCAACCCGAGCGAGGATCCTCTTTCCTGCATTCAGCGAGAGTCCCGTGGAAGCGATGTTCTCTCGATCATCACGCAGCTTCGATCCAGCGACGGGAACTATGCGAGCCGAGTTTTTGATCGACAACGCCGATCTTCGTCTACCCATCGGGTTGACCGGAAAGGCGACGATTACTCTGCCACCCAGTAAACACACATTCTACGTGCCATCAAACACGATCATAGTGAATCAGGGAGTTCCTCAGATCATTTTGGATCACCAAGGAAAAGCGCGGTTTATCGACGTGATCCAAGGCGCACGTCGCAGCAACGAGACCGAGGTCAAATCAACCGATCTCGAAGCGGATTCACGTGTCGTCGTCAATCCCAACGCACTGATCCAGCCGGGGACTATGCTGAAGAGCACGATGTCAGATAAAGCAGATGTAAACTAGAACTCCTTTCCGGATCGAGCTCCCGTTCTATTTCCTCAATTCTGCGAAAATCAGGCGACCTGCGGTCGTCTGCACGGATCCGGCCACGACGACGTGCTGATGTGTTCCGATATGGTTTTTCGCATGATTCACGACGATCATCGTGCCGTCGGGCAGATATCCGACCGCCTGATGATCATCACGGCCTTCCTTGACTAGGTCCAGTGAGAGCTCATCACCAGGAGACACGATAGGCTTCAACGCGGTAGAGAGTTCGTTCAGATTCAGCACGGAGATACCGCGCAGACGAGCGACTTTCCCCAGATTCGCATCATTGGTCAGAATCCGTGCATCGAGAAGATCGGCCAATTGCACCATTTTCATGTCTGCCGTTAGTCCATCCTCGAAAGTCCCATCGCGAACGGTCACGTTCACTTTCCCTCCCGACCTCATGGCCTCTAAGGTGTCAAGCCCCCGTCGTCCGCGGCTGCGTTTGATGTCATCATTCGAATCCGCCATTTTTTGAAGCTCTTCTAGGACGAAGCGTGGCACCTCGAGCGCTCCCCCCAGGAATCCAACCTCGCATATCGCAGGAATCCGTCCGTCGATGATGATATTCGTATCCAGTAGAGTGGGGAGATCCTGTAGTGCATCCTGTCGAAATCGAACATAGGGAATGAGCAGCGAAAACTCCTCCCGCTTGCTGCGGAGCGCCAACATGACTCCGATGAATCCAAATCCAAGGAAAATGGCGAGATTAAAGATGCTTCCTGCCAGCGGAAACTGCTGCACCCAACCTGCTTCGAGAAATCCGATGCGCGTCACCAGCCAGGCACACAGAAAGCCAATCAGTAGCCCAAACGTGGCATTAGAAAATGAGCGAAAGGTGAGGTGTCGCAGAAGAATATCGAGCACGATCACTACCGAGGAAAAGCCAAGTCCGATGATCGCACCGAACCACCACATCTCGGTTCCTTCGCCCATCGCGATGATCGCACCGATAAATCCCGCGAGGAGCAGGAAAAACATGCGCACAATATTGAGGAGAGCGGAAGTATTCATGGCGAACAAAGTGAAATCGGAAAACACAAGTGTATCACCCTCCACATCGCGCTGCCATCCATTTGCCGCGCCTGAGAGTCGCTAAACAATTCAATTTTGACCGATGAACCGATTGGAGCATCGACTCGGCCTGTGTTCTGAGAAAGCCGGACAGGATCAGTTCCCCATTCGGAGCCAAATGAGAAGGCAAAATAGGGAGCAGCTCGATGAGAAGATCGTGGAAGAGATTGGCAGTGATCAGATCGCAAGCGCTTTCCGAATGCTCTCGTAACCAGGGAACGACGTCACAGACGATAAATTCGATGGCTTCCTGCACTCCGTGTCTCTCCGCATTCGCACGAGCGTATTCCAGAGCCATGGCGTCATTTTCAAGTGCGATAACTTCGCTGGCTCCCAGTTTCGCGGCGGCGATGGCGAGGATTCCGCTCCCCGTTCCCAGATCGAGCATACGCCAAGGGCGATTCTCTCTCTTCTTTGCAAAATCGACCAAAAAGCGGAGGCAACTCGCAGTCGTCCCATGAGATCCGGTACCGAAGGCAAGCTGGGGCGGAAAGCTCAGTACGATGCGTCCTGGGTGTTGACTCGCCAGTTTCTCTATCGCCTCCGATTCCTCCTCATCGACAATCAGAAGAGTATCCCGGATCTTCTGCGGCTTTCGAAGCTCATCCGCCTGCTTCGAGGGTAGCCAAGTGGCGGGATCAACGATCTCCACAGTTCCGCCGAAGCATGCAGGTAGGGCGGCGACCACCTCGTGAGAATCCGAATACACTAGAAATTGCCAGCGAGCGAGTTTCACGTGCTTCTCTAGAACGTAGGCGACTCCTGCATCGGCCAGCCGTGCCTCCAATTCCTCGACTCGACTTTCATCGACCCGTTTTGACCAGCGATAAATCGTATCCACAGCAGCGACTTTAGAACTGGAGACGGTTACAAAACAAAAAAGAAAAATGGAGCGGGTGATGAGATTCGAACTCACGACATCGACCTTGGCAAGGTCGCGCTCTACCCCTGAGCTACACCCGCATCTTTCGCCAAAGTGGCGAAACGGACGGTAAAGTGATGGAAGTTACTCTCTTTATCAAGGTATATTTTAACAGAAATCATTGGCAGCCCCCCTGTGTCGAGGCGAGACTCTCCCTCCGCCTATGATGAAGCGATTTGGAAACAAGCTCGACGAGATTTTATCGGACAAGGAGGCCGAGGTGCGCCGACTCCTCCCGCTCCGTGAGAAATTGCGTGCCGCTGCACTCACACGGAATGATTTCCGCTCCTTTGAGTCTGCGCTTCGCGGTGAACTTCCTGAACAACTGGGCGACGAACATTTCGCAGATCGCGAACTCGCAGTCATCGCCGAGATCAAACGCGCATCTCCCTCTGCGGGAATGATCGCGAATGAGTTCGATCCTGTCGCCATCGCTTCCGCCTACGCCGAGGCGGGTGCCAATGCCCTCTCTGTGCTGACGGATGTGAAATACTTTCAGGGAAACCTTTCCTATTTGGAGAAAATTCGCGCTCAAGTTTCTCTGCCGATTTTGCGAAAAGACTTCATTATCGACGAAGTCCAGATCTACGAATCTGTCGTCGGGGGTGCCGATGCCATTTTACTCATCGTCGCTGCTCTGGAGCAAGATCGCCTGATTCAGCTTCTCGATGTCGCCGCCACTTGCCAGCTCGATGTACTGGTGGAAGTACACGATTTGGAGGAAATGGAGCGCGCTCTCGATACGGATGCTCGCATCATCGGCATCAATAATCGCAATCTGCGAACCTTTGAAGTCGATCTGGCGGCGACGGAGACTCTGAGCGAAGAAGTGGGGTCGGATCGCGTTCTCGTGAGTGAGAGTGGGATCAGCAGTGCTGCAGATACTGATCATATCCGAGAATGGGGAGTGGATGCGATTCTGGTGGGCGAGGCGCTCATGCGAGCTTCGGACAAGCGGGAGAAAATGGCTGAGCTAAAGGGACTGGCCCTTCAGTAAGGTCAGCGACACACTCATCTTTCAGAGATTAAAAAGTCTGTCTGTTGATGAAAACGAGTCGTCTCGAGGCCTTCACTGACGGAGTCATGGCCGTAGCCCTGACGATCATGGTAATGGATCTGAAGGCTCCGGAAGACACGAGCTGGCCCGCGCTTCTAGCTCTCTGGCCTGTGGCTCTGAGCTATCTCTTGAGCTTCGTCTATGTCGGTATCTACTGGAATAACCATCACCATCTAATGCTGGTCAGCGAGCGCATTCGCGGGATCACTCTTTGGTGCAATCTTCTTTTGCTGTTTTGGATTACACTCATCCCGTTCGCCACTTCATGGATGAGCAAACACGAGTTCGCCAGTGTGCCCGTCGCACTCTATGGCATCGTCCTGCTGATGGCGGCCTTGTCCTTCTTCCTTCTGCAATATGAAATCATCCGTGTCAATGGATCGAACTCTGCCCTGTCGAAGGCGGTCGGACGTGACATCAAGGGACGCTGGTCAGTCGGCCTGTATGTCGTCGCGCTAATCGTTTCCGCATGGGCTCCGTGGTTCTCCTGCCTATGCTACGCCGTGGTGGCCTGCATTTGGTTTATTCCGGACCGCCGCTTCGAGAAAGTGGGTGGCATGGGCTAACTCTACCGACTCACCTTTCTGCCGATCAAGGTCGACCTCACCCTCTGTCAGAGAGTGAGCTTAGTCTGGAGCTGTTCCAGTTCATGCACGAATCCAGGATAACTCGTCTCAATACACTCCGAGTCGTGAATGACCGTTTCTCCATCAGCGAAGAGTCCTGCGATGGCGAAAGACATGGCGATGCGGTGATCGCCGAGAGCCTGAATCTCCGTTCCGTGAAGTGGAGCGCCTCCCATAATCTCCATACCGTCGGCAAATTCCTCGACCTTCGCTCCCATGCGGCGGAGTCCGTCGGCAACGACAGAGATGCGGTCACTCTCCTTCACTCGTAACTCCTGAGCGTCGCGGATAGTCGTTTTCCCCTTGGCTAACGCGGCTGCGACAGCCAAGACAGGCAATTCGTCGATTAATGAAGGAATTTCTCCTCCGCCGATCTCGGTGCCATGGAGTCCTGCCCCGGTAATCGTCACGTCACCCATCGGTTCACAGCCTGATTCATCGATGCGCTCCGTAATCCGTGCTCCCATACGTCCCAAGACCTTCAGCACTCCCGTGCGGGTGGGATTGAGGCCGACATTGCGAACTGTCACGCTCGACCTCTGATTCGCGGCGGCTGCGACAAGCCAGAAAGCAGCGCTGGAGATATCTCCTGGAACTTGAATGTCGCGGGACTCTGGAACCTGGCCGCCCCAGATAGAGACGGTATCTCCCTCACGTATCACCTTCACGAGCAGATACCGAAGCATTCGCTCCGTGTGATCGCGGGATGGCATCGGTTCACGAACGCTGGTCCGGCCTTCGGCTGACAGCCCCGCAAGAAGGATGGCGCTTTTCACCTGGGCACTAGCCACGGGAGAGTCGTAATGAATCGCTTGGAGCCGTTCTCGACCTTTGATCGTAATCGGTGGAGTGCAGCGTTCCCCCTGGCCTTGAATTTCAGCGCCCATCTGACCGAGGGGAATGGCGACGCGGTTCATCGGACGCTTTGATAGTGAAGCATCACCGGAGAGAGTCGTGGAAAAGGGGCGACCGGCCAGAATGCCGGAAAGCAACCGCATCGTCGTTCCGCTGTTCCCGCAGTCTATCGGGCGTTCCGGATCGTGCAGATCGCCACGGCAGCCTTGCACACGCAGATGAGTGCCGCTCTTATCCAGCGTCTCGATCTGGACTCCCATCGCCTTCAGAGCTGCCATCGTGGCCAGACAATCTTCACTGGTGAGAAAGCCAGTAATTTCACAGATGCCATTGGACAGAGCGGAGAACAAGAGCGCTCGGTGAGAAATGCTCTTGTCACCGGGAACAGTGATTTCTGCTAGGAATTTTTCTGATTTGCGAACGCGAAGATCGGCCATGAAGAGAAAGGGAAAGGTAGGAAAGGTTCCGGATGCTAGGCGATCCGTCAACTTGTCAAAAGGTCTCAGCACGCCCTCCGACACCAGAGATCGGCAGGGCCTCGCGCAGTCGTCGAGCCTCGGACAAGAAGACAAGAAGTTGTTCTCTGTCAAGAGCAGTCAGGACGCTCTGCCACTGGGCTAGTTGATCAAGTAGTTGGGAGAGCTGCGCCGATACGGCCTGTGCGTTTTCTAGGAGAATTTCTGCCCACATATCCTCCGGGCCACCGGCGATGCGGGTACAATCTCGGAATCCTCCTCCAGCCAGCACTGCGGAATCGGGATGAGATCCGAGAACACTACGGACGAGAGCAGCTGCCACCAGATGTGGTAAATGACTGATTCCACCGACCAGAGTATCATGACGATCAGGGGACATTACAGAAACGACCGCTCCTAGTCCCTGCCAAAAGTCACGCAGGCGGGCTAACTCGGGACGCTCCTCATCAGCCGAATTTCTCGGAGTGAGGATGACTGCCGCCTTCTGAAAAAGTGTGGCATCGGCGTATTCGATTCCCTTTTTCTCTGAACCTGCCATGGGGTGGGAGCCGAGAAAAATTCCACCCCTATCTGCGACAAGAGGCGCGAGGTCGCGAACGACGGATCCTTTCACGCTGCCAACATCCGTGACTACGACAGGCTCTCCGCTCGCAGTCTGGGGAAGATCGCCAAATTTATCCACGATAGATCGCATGGATCCGATAGGCATACCCAGCACGATGCAGTCAGCCCCCTGAATCGCATGTGCGAGGTCGTCCGTCGCGAGATCGACCAAATCAGGACTGGATCGCAAGGCAGCAACGCTCTCTGAGCGACGTGTCCAAGCCACTCGTTCGATTGAGGGAGAAAAGCGGCGCAATGCCAGCAACAAAGACCCTCCGATCAGGCCGGGACCGAGGACTGCGACACGCCTGAAGGGAGCTTCTCTGTCAGTGCTCAGGGTACCTTGAAGTAGATTTTCTTCCCGGGATTATTCGGATCGGGAATCTGCACCTGCGTACCTCGTTTCAGCGGCTCGCCAGTCGGTTTGCCCGCAGAATCGTATTTTTCAATCGAGATCGCTCCGAGCGAAGAGTTCGCTCCCGGAAGAGTAACTGCCAAGGGATTCCCTGTAACAGGATTTGCATAAGGCATATCCGACGAGGATGGAGTCGATGCTGCAGGAGGCGTCGATTTGTTCTCGACTGGCGGCTTCGGTGAAGTGGGAGTCGTCGGAGCCGTGGGGGTCGTCGGAGCAATATCACGCACGTCGCGCAGTCCTGGTGCCGGAGTCGATGGCGTCGTTCCGGGAGCTGTTGGAGCCGTATTATTGTATCCAAAGCGCCCACCCGATGCATCTGGTGCGCCGGGGACGCCAGGCGCTCCGGGTAAAGCTGCATTGGGATCGCCATATTGGGACGGCGGAATTGGTGCTGGAGGCACTGGCTGATCGGTTCCTTTGGTCTTGCAGCCAACCAATAAGGCCGCAAAGCTAATCAAAGCAGAAAGGGAGATGAGGTGCTTGTCGTTCATTGCAGAAAGCGATTCTCGGACGATATAAGGAAAGAATAAGAAGAATTGGAAATTTGTAAAAACTTTTAAACTTCTCAAGGAAGAAAATAGCCTGTAATTGAATATAAGACGAATGCAAATCGCAAAATTTTACAGAATAAATTATTTATTCGCAAAATTTAGATGATGTAGATTTTCTATTCCGTTTTCAAAATGCGAAATTCTCCCCCTGTCCGGCGGATAATGCGCTTCCATTCGTCAGCATCGTCAGTTCGCGGCGTGAAGGCCAGAAAATTCAGGGGAATCTTCCTTCGATTTTCCTCTTCTAGTCGATCCACTGCCTTTTTCAGATCGGGATAAGGAATATTCGAAAACCCTCCGTCCTCCCCTGGTCGCCACTGAAAGCTGGCATCTGACAATAGGAACACGATCTCCGGACGCATTCGTGCCGCCCGCTCGAGAACACCGACGAGTCCCAACCGATTTGAAACCACGCCTTTTTTCGAAGCCGCCATCGTTCCGGATGTCACCCACTGAGCCTGAATCCACTCTTTTGCGATCGCTTTATTTCCAGGAGTCGCGGCGACCAGTTCTTCGGAAAATGGTAGATAATTTCCTGTGAACTGAATCAGAGAAAACTGTGCAGCGATGGGCAGTCCATCAATTAGCGCGAGAGTCTCCGTCTGAATCCGTTCGAGGGGAATTCCAGAGGCTTTCGCTTTGTTAACCACACTCGCAGATACGTCGAAGAGCAGCAGGATACGCTGACCATCCGCCTGAATTCCGAAAAAGCTCGCTCCACCCCCCTTTCCTCCGCCGCCCAATCCACTGCCAAAATCTCGTCCCAAACCAGCGGATCCTACCAGAGAAGCGACCTGATCTGCGACCAATGCAGAAGGATCGGGAGTCAGTACCTGATCCATCGCTACCAGAGGTAAATTCGGGAGTGCGAAGGGAGTCGGACGAATACTGGCCAAGGTATCGCGGAGAGCTGGTCGAGCCGCCATCGCCTCGTGTCGTGCGACGTTCATACGATGTTCTGGCTTCTGCGGCGGAATGGTGACCGTCTTTTTGACTTCGAACCGAGCCTCTGGACGATGAAAGCGCTTCGCCACGGTCCAAATTCCGAGAGCAATCAGCCCGACCAAGTGAATGACTAGGCTGGCGACGAGGATCGAACTGATCAGTGCGCGGCGCTCACTACGGCTCCGGCTTTCTCCGTCTCGATTCGATCGAGGACGACGAGACCGTGCCGGAGCGGGGCCATCGGGCGGAGCTGGCTGAACTGTCGATTCAGAATCACTCATCGGAGGTAGCAGCGAGGGAAACAGAGCCGATCCCAGCCTCGGCGCAGGCGTTGAGCACGTCGACCAGTCGCTGGTGTGGCACTTCGTCGTGCGGAGCGAGAGTAACCAAGGCTTCTGTGCGAGCATTTTCCGCCGACTGGCGATAGCGGATCAGCAGAGCGCGGAGTTCGGGCAAGGCTGAGCCGCTCGGCTGATCAATCCGACGCTCGTTCAGGACCACCTGTCCATTGGCTTCGATCACGATGCGTGTCTCGTCAGGCATATTGATCGCTTCCTCCTGAGCTACCTGCCCCGGCAGCCCCATGGGTATATCGCGTTCTGGTTGAACCGGTTTAGCCGACACCATGAAGAATACCAGCAGCAGAAAAACCATGTCGATCATGGGTGTCATCTGCATCTCTACGGCCTGATGTTGGCGAGTTTTGCGGCGTCGCATGAAGTTCTGGAGTGGTTAAATGACGGTGTGAAATTCAGTCTTCCTGGACACCGAAGATCAAGTCGATGGCTCCGGCGTCTGAAGCCATTTCTACGAATTCACGAATTTTCTTCGCGGGCGTGTTGTGATCGGCTCGGAGATAGATCTGGAGTGGGGGGAAGTCGCGAAATCGAGCGCGTAAGTGGCTGCGCAGCTCGTCTTCACTGACGGACTGATCGCCGATGTAATAGCGACCCTCGCCATCAAGATGAACGATATCGCGGTCGATTTTCCCCGGTGTCGCCGCTGATAGAGCGGTGGGGAGCCGGATAGGCACGCTTAGTTCCTGCTCCGTGATCTTCTGGGTGACCATGAAGAAAATCAGCAGGAGAAAGGTCATGTCGATCATGGGGGTGAGCTGGAAGCTGACCTCATCCTGCGATCTGGGGCGTCGACGGACCATTAATCAAGAAATTCAAGAGGGTTCAATCGGGCATTGAAGAGGGTTCATTACTGCTCGAATCTGGCATTGTGCTCCCCTGAAGACGTATTTCTCCAGAGAGGATGTCGATGGCGAAACTGACGTGCTTTTGCACCGTGACCATCACGCCCTGCATCCGATCACGGAAGAAGAAGTAAAAGAACATCGCTGGAATCCCGACGATCAGACCTCCTGCAGTGGTGATCATGGCGACCTTAATTCCGGAGGCGAGTCCTTTGGCGTCGCCACTCTGCGAAGCCAGTGCATCAAAGGCTTCGATCATGCCCCATACAGTGCCGAGCAGGCCGATCATGGGTGCGAGGGTGGCGAAGATATTGAGGTAATTCACCCAGACCATCTGACGATGTTCTTCTTCGTCCAGAGCTTCAGCGGCGGCATCCATCATACTGGCTTTGTTGGCGAGATCGCGATCAAAATTGACCTTCAACAAAGCGGATGACATCACCCGTGCATAGCTGCTGGGGTGAGCCTGACATGCACTGTAGGCCGAGCCGACATCACGGACTGCCATCCACGAGTTCGTACGATTCACGAGGTCGATCGGTGCCATTTTCTTCTGGGAGATCTGAACGAAACAGTAGGCCACAGCCGTAATCGTTCCGATCGAGCAAAGCAGCAGTACGTGCATGAATCCACCGCCTTGCTTATAAAGATCGAGTGCCGAGACGTTCTCGGAAGCGACTGGCTGAGGTGGTTCCGTTTGCGCCATCACAGGAGGTGCGACAATGATGAACCAGAGGACAAAGGTGATGAGTGCGTTACGGATGATCATGGATTGGGTGAAAGAGGGCGGTCGGATGAGGGGGTATCGGGTGACTCAAGGGTGGCGATGCGCTCCCGCGAGGAAATCGCTTGTGGTGTGTCAGGATAGAGAGTGATCAGGTCAGTCCATCGAGCGCGGGCCTCTTCGGCCTCGCCGATATGAAGGTAAAGCTCCGCTGCAGAAAATAGTCCACGCGCAGCCTCGGTCTGGTGGTCCGGATGAAACAGATGAGCCTGCAGAAAGAGGTCTAGCGCTCTTTGCCAGAGGAGTTCCCGCTGTGGACGGACATCGTCATCGTCTGGCCACCGCGGATTTTCTTCCTCCAATTTTTTCAAGGCAGCAAAATCAGCTAATCCCTGTTGATAACCGACTGCTATCATCGGACCAGAATCTCCAGTGCTTGTCGCGTAGTCACGAGCCTCCTGAATCGCTGCCTCCAACTCTCCTCGAGCGACTAGGGTCTGAATCCGCACCCGCTTCGCCGCAGACACGTCCTCGGGCGACCAAGCACGCGCGATGATGCGGTCCAGCATCGTTAGGGCAATTCCGAGACCATTCGCTGTTTTTTCTTGGAGCAGAGCCGAGGCGTAAGCGATCCCCCAAGCAGCAGTGCGAGAGCGGGGGCGATGCAGATGGGCGAAATGGTAATCCCACCATGTTTTGAGTGTAGCGGCAGGCATCTCACCTCGACGAGCAAAGGCCTCTTTCTCGCCTTCAACGAAACCAAAATCGATCCGCTCGATTTGGGCGACGGAGATCGTCTGGCGTCCCGCTGCTACTTGCGGGCTTTTGGATTCCATCATTACTTCAGCGATCTGGTCGGTGAGTGCTTGGATTCGACAGGAAACAGATTCACCGCTCTTCAGCCAGATGATATCCTGGGCGGCGAGCGAGGAGCCTGTAAAAATCGAGACCAACAGGGCGATTCGAAGATAAATACTCGCCCAACTCATCCCGACCCCTCCTTTCCGGGAGACTCTGCCGAAGATTCTTGGGGCAGTTCACGTTTCAGAGTATCGATTCGCCTTTGAGCCTCGACATACTGAGGAAACTCGTTCAATTCCGTACGAGCAACGAATTCCGCGTAGGTTTCGACGGCTTCAGGCAGACGATGAAGTTTCTCTAGAGCTTGCCCCCTTTCCCAGTAGGCCTTCGCATTGATTTCACCCAATCCACCGTATGCGACGTAGATCCGCTCGTAATAAAAGCTCGCCTTCTCCTGTTTTCCCTGTTTCGCATAGGATCGTCCGAGATGAAGCAGGGCATTTGCCTTGACCGCTGCGGTCGTGGTGGAATCGGCGAGCGCTTTTTCGAGAGTTTCTCGTGCTTCCTCTACCCGACCGAGCGATTCCAGTAGCTCGCTCATTCGCAAACGAACGACTCCGAGGCGCGTCGAAGCTGTCGTTTCTCGCTCGAATCGGCGATAATACCCCAGCGCCCGCTCGGTATCGCCCTCCGCAGCTACAATCTCGCCCAGAGCGCCGTAGATGCGGTCGCGCTCGACAGCACGGGGATGCCAGCGACGGATTTCGATGAGCAAATTTTTCGCTACCAGACGATTCCCGGAGGCGAGCTGAGCTTCTGCGATCGCTACAGAGATCGCTGGCTCGTGACGTTTCGGATCGAGCCACTTCGTAATATCGAGTAATTCCGTTCTCGCACGCTCGGGAGACACCACCAGTGAGAGCACCCATCCCGCTCGCAGAGCGAGCGTCCTGCGGTCAGACACCCCTGCTCGACTGCGCAAGAGACGCAGCTTCGTCACGAGTTCAGTTTTGCCTTCGGCTCCGCCGGACGCATATACACGCGGAAGCCCGGCCAGTAGATCGGTCATGCTGCGACGCGTGGGATCATCGCCCATTTTTTCGATGGTATCCCAGTAGATGTCTCGCGCTCGCTCAATCTCACCCTCCTGCTGCCAGGCCCAGCCGATCCAGTAGATCGCTTCAGGCAGGCGTCCGCTTTCGGGATATTCCGCCACAAATTTCTCAAAGTGCTCTCTCATCTGTCCCACCTCGTCCAGCAAGCGCAGAGCCTTACCTTTTTTAAACCACGCATCTTCGAAGTAGCGAACGGAATGAGGACTGACCTGGTCATAGGCAGCCAGTCCTTCCTCTGATCGACCCAAGCCGAAAAGCGCATCTCCCCGCAGCAAGTTCGCCTCATCCGTCAGACTGTCGTCCGGATAGCGTCGGAGGAATTCTTCGAGCTGCGTCACCGCCTCTTCATAGTCACCGAGGGAGAAGGTGCAAAATGCGATACGGAAGGAGGCCTCGACGCGATATTTTGCCTGGTCGCCGTACTTTTCCAGATAGGCAGTCAAAGACTCCCGGGCCTCGTCATACTCTGCGGAGAAGGATTCAGCCATGGCAGACCAGTAATCAGCATCATCCACCAAACTGGATTTAGGATCGCGCCGACGGACCTGCTCGAACTGGTAGAGGGCGCCTTCGTTGTCGTCCTGCTGGAGATAGAGAAAACCTTGGAGAAAAACGGCCTTCGTAGCGACCGGATCGTCGGGAAAGCGCGTGACCAGGTCGCCAAAGGCGCGCTGGGCATCTGAGTAATCTTCCGCTTCGCGCAAGGCATCGGCGCGAAGGAAAAGCACGGTCGCCAGCGATGGAGCCTCTGCAGAAGGACGGGCGGCGAACACCTTCAGATATCGATCAGCCGCCTCGGAAGCACGCTTCCAGTTTTTCGTCTCCATCCAGCATTGGACTTCAGCGAGACTGGCACTTTCCACCACAGTATCAGGAGGCAG
Organism: Verrucomicrobiota bacterium; assembly: GCA_963205275.1. Taxonomy (GTDB): domain Bacteria; phylum Verrucomicrobiota; class Verrucomicrobiia; order Verrucomicrobiales; family DEV007; genus Arctic95D-9. The sequence goes on from CAUJIH010000103.1 coordinate 40,980, forward strand.
ATTGGCCAGCATTTCCGCCAGAATCAGAGCCGCTTCACGATAGCGCCCCAGGCTCTGAAAAGCCATCGCCAGACGGAGGCGCACAGAGGAATCGAAGTTCTCGATCTCCGCGAATCGCTCCATTTCCCGCTGCGTTTGGTCGAGGATGGTGCGCAGTTGGTTGACCGTGCCTCGGGCTTCGGGCTGTTTCTCCAGAGTGGCGATTCTGCTTTCGATCTCCGCGATCCGAGCCGCTTGGTGATCGAGAATCCTTTGCTTCGGCCAGATGCGTTGGAAACAGGTGATCGCCTCGTAAAATTGTTCGGCCTCCAGAAACTTCGCTCCCAATTTCAACACCAGACTCTGAAAGCTGGCGAGCTGCATCATTTTTCCGAGATTCGGAGATTCTCGGCGGATGATCGCGAGCGCCTTTCCTTCTTCTCCGGCTTCTATTCTCGCAGAGAACTCCAGCAGCGCTGCCCGACCCGCCACCTCCGGTGAGGCGGTCCGCAGCAGTGGTCGCTGTTCCTCCAGCAGATCCGCCGCCTCTGTGGGAAAATCCTGCTTGAGATAAAGGGAGGCGAAGAGGAGCATGGACTCGAAGCGCTTTGCGGGATCGTGGCTTTCATTGATCCAGTATTCACCGAAGGCCCTTTGGGATGCGACCCATTCCCCCTGCGCCATCAGGCACAATCCACGGCAAAAGTGAAGCTCATCAGCCAGCCGAGGCGTGATCTGGGGATCGCTCAGAGAATCCTCGATCCATGGGAGAGCCTCCGCATATTTCGCCTGAGCTACTTTGGCGATTGCCACTAGAGGCCGATGCTGACGCACGGCCTCCGCGACCTCTTCCGCTGGACCGTATTCGACGATGAACTTCTCCAAGCACTGTTCCGCCACAGGAAAATTATTGGCGAAAAAGGCAGCCCTTCCTCGTTCCAGTAACTGAGCCGGTCCCTCGGATTCAATCACCGCAGGAGTCGATGGCTCTGCGGCCTGAAAAGATGGGCAAAGAATGAGAACAATACAACATGAGAGACGAACGAAAAATGGTTCTGCGCTGTTTCTCCATGACTCCATGTCTGGGCATCATGAAGCCAGAATTCAGGGGAAGGAGTCAATCAAAAAGTCAATGGAATTCATGGAATCATGAGCAAAGCAGAAGTTTTTCTAGGGGCGACACACGTGCGCGCAAGAACAGGTGATGATCCAGAACTCGTGACTCCGCCGAATGCTCCCTGATTCTATCATTCAAACCGCTGCGGCAGCACGAGATTTTCATCGGTGATCCACTGCAACTCCTCCGGACTGTGAGTGACTAGGATCACAGACAGAGAAAGCTGGATTACAGCCTGACTAAGGTGTTCCAGCATCTCAGTCCGCAGTTCCGCATCCAAAGCGGAAAATGGCTCGTCCAGCAGGAGTAGGTGAGGCTTTCGCACCAACACCCGAGCTAGGGCGACGCGCTGCTGCTGACCACCCGAGATTTCGGTAATACGACGCTCCCCTATCCCTCGAAGATCGAATCGCTCCATCCAGTCCTCCGCTACGTCGCGGCGGTTCGCTTTTGTCAGATGCCTGAGTCCGTAGGTGATGTTCTCTGTCACTCGCAGGTGAGGAAACAGGGCGTATTCTTGGAACAGATATCCGATATCTCGGCTCTGTGGACTCAGACAGACTCTGTCCGAAGCGCTGAACCAGAGCCGTTCACCTGCCCTGATTTGCCCTTCCGTTGGCTTCTCCAGACCGGCCAAACAGCGGAGCAGAGTCGTTTTCCCAGAACCCGATGGCCCCGCGATCGTCAGGATATGACGCTGTCCGAGCGGGACTCGTAATTTCGCCGCGATCCGTGGTCCTTTTTTGTATTGAATGGTAAAATCAGCTTGGAGATCGCTTTTCATACCGACAGAGGCCTCCTTTGGATAGAGGAAACCACGCAGAGACAGATGAAGGAAAAAGCCAACAGCCAGCCAGCCGTCTGCCCTGCTTCGTCGTAGCGCATGGCCTGCACGTCATCGTAGATCTGGATCGAGAGCGTCCGCGTCTCTCCAGGAATATTCCCTCCCATCATGAGAACCACGCCGAATTCTCCCACTGTGTGGGCAAAGCCGAGCACGATGCCGGAGACAACTCCAGTCCAGGCCAAGGGTAGGGCGACGCGAAAGAATGTGCTCATCCGGGAGACTCCAAGACACCAGGAGGCCTCCAGCAGACGGCGATCAACACCACTGAAACCCGCGACAAAGGGACGCAGAACGAAAGGAAGATTGAAGAGAACGGAGGCTAACAAGATACCCTCGAAACGAAAAGGCAGGGTCGTGCCCATCATCTGATTCCATAGACCGCCGACCGTGCTGTCGGGGCCAGTGTAGATTAGGAGATAGAAACCGAGCACCGTCGGTGGCAGAATCATGGGGAGTGTCACCAGCGCCTCGACTAGAGCACGTCCTCGCCATTGCGTCGTAGCCAGCCACCAGGCGAGAGGAAGGCCCGTCAGCACCAGAATTAAGGTAGTCGCCGTAGCGAGCTTCAGAGTCAGAGACAGAGCAGTCGGATCCATGCAGTAGATCAAGGGGCAGAAAATCCGTACTTTTCCAGAATTGCCTGCCCTTCCTCAGAAAGCAGAAAATCTCGAAAGGCTTCTGTGGATGAACGGTCTCGACACCAGGACGGAATCGCACCGAACTGACGAATCGGCGAATAGAGCGAGTCAGAAATAACCAGCCAGTCACCCGTCTCGTTCAGATCAGAGCCAACGATGAGCGATTCGGCGAAAATCCCCACCTGAGCCGCTCCAGATTGGGCAAATTGCGCTGCTTGGCCGACATTCTCTGCCTGAACGAGCTTTCCCGAGATTTTTTCCTCCAAGCCTGAAACAGAGCGTATAGCCTCCAGAGCAGCTCGTCCGTAGGGTGCTGTATCAGGATTGGCGATGGCGATTCGCGAGACAGCGGGATCTGTCAGGACTTCTAAGCCTCGATTTGCCACATTCAGCCCTGCGGACCTTCTCGCCCAGAGGAGGAGGCGACCTCGGGCGTAGGGGAAAACGGCGTCCGTCAGCCCATTTTTTAGCATCTGTTCCGGGTATGCAGAATCAGCGGAAAGGAAAAGATCGAATGGCGCCTGTTGTCGAAGTTGAGCATAGAAGGTTCCGCTCGCTCCGTAGATGGGTTCGATCTGAACGCCGGGATTCGCTTTTTGGAAGCTGAGCACCAATTCGTCACAGGCATAGCGCACCGAGGCGGCGACTGCGATGTTCAGGCTCTGTGGCTGGTTTTGTGGCTGATTCTGTGATCTGTCACAGGCACTCAGAACGCAGCACAGGAGCAAAAGAGCAGAGCGTGGGATGTTCATCTCAGGAAAAACGTTGTCAGCCTTCACGGGTGGTCGGTATTTTCAGACCGCCATCAGTTCTCCTACGCCTTCGGAGTGATATCCGGGAAGTTCGGCGATTCTGTGTCGATGAGTATCAGATCGGAGCAATCGAATCAGGGAGTCGATGAGCGGATCGCGGCTATCTCGCTCGCGATAGCAGAGATCGAATGCCTCCTGTCGAATCGTTCGAAAATCGATTCCTGGTTTCTCCGCGCACAGTCTCACGCAGATTCCGGCGTCGGCCCATCCGGCCTGTACGGACAGGGCGACAGCAGCGTGGCTGCTTACGATGCGTCCGCTCAGTGACGACGAGGTGCTGACCAACTCATCTAGGCATTCTCGGGCAGCCGAACCGGATTCGCGCAACGCCCAGTTCCGGGATGCTCGGAGCACCTGATCGACCGTGTGCTGCCCGCTCGCACTCGGGAAGACTAGTCCTTGCTCCCAGACCGCTGTGCGAAGCAGAACGAATCCCGTTCCCATCTCACGCCGCACGATCTGTTCATTTCGATCCGGATTTTCGGGTGTAGAGAAGTGCAGTCCCGCTGCGTGTACGAGTCCTTGTTTGAACAGACGAAGAGCTTCCAACCCTCCTCGCTCCAACACGATGAGGCGGATCTCTGCGGTGCGAGCCATTTCTGTCATCAGAAGTCCAGCCGCCGGATCGCAGCAGGCGACCACCAGAGTCCGATTAGTAGATGGAGTTTCGACAGGGGTAGGCACGGCTTCACCCTCCTGCCAGATTCCGTCGTGCGGGTGGATTCCCTGAGCCAGAGATTCCACTGGGAAGAGAAGCCGCTGATCTCCGATTCGCGCCGCGTAATAACGCACGGATCGAGCCACCGGCTGCCAAGCCCAGGTCCAGTCAAAACCAGAGTTACGATCACGAAACAGCCTCTCGACTGGCTGATCGAGAGCCTGAGCGAGATTCAGAGCCACCTTCACAGAAGGCACGGCTCGCTCTGTCTCGATCGCGCTGAGTGTGCTGCGCGGAATCCCAGTACGGGCTGCGAGCATCGCCTGCGACCACCCCAGCGATTCGCGTACAACGACGATGGGATGAGGATTTTCAGATCCTGAAGACATAATATTGGCAGTGTTAGACAAAATTTGATCAACGTCAATTTTCCTTTTAGACATCATGCTTTTCATCCCTAGCCCAAAAGAGTTACCCTCAAGATTTAGAGAAAATCAAAAAACGTTTGAACATTTGTGTTCAAAGTATTACTAAATTCTAAAATATCTGTAGAATTTGACCACTCGACAGACCATGCATGTTCCTCCTAAATCTCAGCCTCATCACACTCTTCCTTTGGTAATCCCACCTCCGAACTGTTTTTCCATCCTCGTGATCGACGACGGTCCTCCGAATCGGCTTCTTCTTCGCAAAGTTTTGAGCGGCGCGGGATACGCCGTGACAGAGGCCTGCGATGGTGCAGAGGCGCTCGTAGCGCTGACCTCTGGTGCTGCGTGTCCGAATCTAGTCGTAACAGACATCGAAATGCCCGGCATGGGCGGGATCCAGTTCCTAGAAGAACTGCGGAAGCTTGAGGCTCCCGTTTCTCAGCTTCCTGTGATCGCCGCTTCCGGTAATGCGGATCAAATGATGCGGCGTGAAGCTCTCGCGGCAGGGGCCGATCTCTTCCTGACCAAACCTTTTGACTTCCCACAGCTCCGTCGTGAAATCGCTGATCTCATCAAAACGCGGCGTATTGCGGCGGATATGAAGACGACGAGGATTTTTGATCGCATGGCTACGAATCACCTGTCGATGAATCTGCGTCGCGTCGGATAAAAACGGCGAGTATGCCAAAGGTTCTACTTTCGCAGCTTCAAAAGCAGCGTATCCTCTCGATTCACTCCCGTCGTCACCGAGCACGTCTTTGCTCGGCTCATTCTGAAGCGGCGGAATTTTTTGTCCCATTCCGCGCTTCGCCGTGAATCCTACATCCTTTGCCGCCCTCGGTTTGCCCGAGTCACTTCTCGCCGCCGTGGAACAACTCGGCTACGAAGAACCATCGCAGATTCAAGCTGCTTCCATACCTGTTGCTCTCGAAGGTCGCGATCTAATCGGCCTCTCGGAAACCGGATCGGGAAAAACCGCCGCCTTCGGTCTGTCTGGCTTAGCACGGATCGATTGCGATCAGACGGAGCCTCAGATGATCGTAATCTGTCCGACACGGGAACTCGCCGTGCAGGTCTGTGAAGACTTGCAGAGGCTGGGGGCCACTTTGCCCCGCCTGCGTGCTGTAGCCGTGTATGGGGGAGCACCGATGGAGCGGCAAATTCGGGCCCTGCAGCGTGGAGTCCAGCTCGTCGTCGGCACTCCGGGACGATTGCTCGACCATGTGCGCCGAGGAACTCTTGAGCTGAATCACGTTCGCATCGCCATCTTAGACGAGGCGGACCGAATGCTCGACATGGGGTTCGCCGATGAAATGGAGGAACTACTCGGTGGATTACCAGCGGAGCGCCAGACGCTCTTTTTCTCCGCCACGATGAATGATGCGGTCAATCGTATCATCCGGCGTTATGGACGAGAGCCTCAGCTCATCGAAATCCAACGGGAAAAGCTGACCGTCGATTCTATCGAGCAAGTCTGTTACGAAGCGCGGCAGCGCTCGCGAGTCGAACTGCTCTCACGCATTATCGACTTGGAACAACCGCGACTCTCGATCATTTTCTGTAACACCAAGCGAGCAGTCGACGAATGCACAGAGGAACTGCTCGCCCGGGGATACTCTGCTGACCGCCTCCACGGGGACATTGCTCAAACGATGCGAGAGCGAGTGCTGCGCCTCTTCCGCGAAGGTACGGTCGAGATTCTTGTCGCCACGGACGTCGCAGCCCGCGGAATCGATATTAGCGAGATCGATATCGTATTTAACTACGAGCTACCGCAGGACCCAGAGGATTACGTCCATCGTATCGGTCGGACAGGGCGGGCGGGGCGTTCAGGAAAAGCGGTTTCGTTTATTCACGGACGGGACATCCATCGAATCCGCACCATCGAGCGCTACACGCGCCAGCCTATCGTAAAAGCGGAGATCCCGTCTGCCGCAGACGTAGAGCTGGCTCTCGATGAACAACTCGTAGGATCCATCCAGGAGCGGATCGGTGCGGGAAGCTCAGAAAAATCTCTGGCTCTGATCCAGCCGCTGAATGAGTCCGGTCATGCGTGGGATCAGATCGCTGGAGCGCTCATGGATCTGCTACGAGAAGGGAATAGCCGGGAGGGCGAAGAGATTATCGAGGATCGCCCCACTCGTCCCCAGCGGGAGCGAGGTGCGAGTGGTGAAACACGAGAGCCGAGGGGATCGGATCGTTCAGAAAAGTCGTCTGAGTTCAAAAGAGACCGTAGCGAGCGCCCGTCCCGTCCCGAGCGATCAGGCTCTCACGAACCCTCCGAAGCGGGTATGGTTAGCTTGTTTCTCAACCTCGGGAAAAATCATGAGATCCGCCCCGGAGATATCGTGGGCATGTTACACAACGAGTGCCATCTCCAGCATGGTATGGTGGGCCGCATTCAGCTTTTGCCCTGGTTCTCTCTAGTAGATGTCGATGAATCAATGGCAGCGGAAGTGATCGAGAGAGCGAAACACGCACAACTGCGAGGAAATACGTTCAAACTCGATTACGACCGCGGTCCCAAAGATCGTGACGGTGGCGAATCACCCCGCCGAGACCGCGATACAGGACCTGCCCGCCGCTTTCCGAAACGCGACTCACCGGATGATCGCGGGAGAGGATATCATGCGAAAGGTGGCAGAAAATGGGATCGTGGAGATCAGCGAGAATCGCGTGACAGCTATCGAGAGGCTTCAGGGAGAGAGGACCGCCGTCGCGATGCACGAGAGGGAGGTGACCGTCCTTATAAACGGGATCGCCGAGATGAGCGCGGTCCTCGATCCTCAGATCGTGGATCTTTTTCTCGCCCCAAGAACTTTCGTAAAGATCGAAAATCACGGTAGGACGAAAGGGCCGAGAGCTTCTGTGACCGCATTGCGGAGATATCGCCCACATACATCACGCAGATGCAGGCTTTACGGACGGGGCATCCTTTGCTAGAGATCATCCTCTGCTCTTTTGCTTTCCCATTCGATGAGCCATTCTTTACCCTCCTCCACTGATCCTTGGTATCGCTCCGTCTCGAAATACGAGTGGCTCGTTCTGATTATCGCGTCTGCTGGCTGGATTTTCGATGTCTACGAGGGACAGATTTTCAACCTGACCAGAAATCAGCTTTTGCAGGAGATTCTGGGAGTCGAGCCAGGGCACCCGGATCTAACAAAATGGGGAGATCGTCTGCTCGGCGTCTTTCTGGTTGGGGGTACTTTTGGTGGCATCCTATTCGGCTCGCTCGCTGACAAATATGGTCGCCGTCCCATCATGATTATCACGATCCTGATGTATTCCTTGTTCTCGGGACTCACCTATTTCGCGGACTCGCTCAATCATGTGCTCTGGCTGCGCTTTCTGGTCGCGATGGGCATCGGGGGCGAGTGGGCGGTCGCCGCAGCTTTAGTAGCCGAAGTGTTTCCTACCAAGGCACGAGCACAAGCTGCGGGAATTTTTCACGCTAGCTCGGTGATCGGAACCTCGTTAGCAACGATGGCCGCCATCGTCGTCGGTTCTGGTTGGCGATATGCTTACCTGATCGGTGTTATACCGGCCCTGTTAATCGTCTGGGTGCGGATTTCGGTGAAGGAACCAGAGTCGTGGAAGCGAATGCAAAGAAATCCCTCGCTGCCAAGAGGCAGCCTCAAGGAACTCTTTTGCACGCCCGAATGGTGTAAGCACGCCATCGGAGCGATTCTCTTAGGAGCCATCGGACTGGGAACCTTCTGGGCGGTAGGCGTGGCGGGACAGGATCTCGCGCATCAACGAATGCTGAATGATGGGGTGCCGGAGAAGGAGGCGATCGAGCGGGCAAAGTTCGCCTACGGGATCGTCCAAACGCTGGGAGGAGGAATCGGACTGTTGCTCTTTGGCCCGCTCAGCGCTCGTATCGGACGGCGTAAGACCTTCGTGTTTTTCCACCTTGGAGCAGCTCTGATCGTGCCGATCACTTGCTATCTGCCGACGAGCTATGGGATGCTTCTAGCGATTCTCCCAGTGTTCGGATTTTTCACCTTAGGGATGCACGCAGGCTATGCCGTCTATTTCCCGGAGTTGTTCCCGAATCGTCTGCGAGCAACAGGTGCGAGCGTGGGGTTTAACGGAGGCCGATTGCTCGCCTTCGCGGTGCTATGGTACCTGGCACCCGCACTGAAGCACAGAATGGGACTCCCGGATGCTCTCTCGATACTGGCGATCCTGTTCCTCTTCGGGGCGGCTCTGATGGCGTTTTTACCGGAGACGAGGAATCAGGAGTTACCGAGTTAGATCAGGCTTTTCTGGGAGCTTTCTATCCCCTCGTGAGTGCGAGTATAATCGCACTGCACGGAGCTGATTGAATATCACACCTCGATCACTGCTTTCCGGACGGTCGGATCGTTCGCCAAGATGGGAAAACGCTCCGGGACTTCTTCGAGCCGCATTCGATGGGTGATCCATGGGCCGACGTCGACTTTACCGCGCTCGATTGCGTTGAGAACTTGTGAAAATTCGCCGCTGGTGGCGTTACGACTCGCGAGCAGTGTGAGTTCACGACGATGAAAATTCGGATCGTCGAAGGGGATCTCTCCGAGAAATAAGCCGACGAAGATAATTTTTCCGCCGTGGGCGGCGAGACGGAAGGTGGATCGCATGGAGGCTCCACTCCCCGTAGCATCGAAGACTAGGTCAGGGAGCTGTCCGCTAAAGGCGTCGCGCACGGCTCTTTCTAGGTTGATGCCTTCGGAGAGACGCAAGGTTTCCTCGACTCCCAGACCTTCCCGGCAGAAGGCGAGTCGAGCCACATCTAGATCGGCCACTACGAGACGGTCCACCCGTGAGCGCAGAAAAGTGATGACGCTCATTCCGATCGGTCCCGCCCCGAGCACGAGAGCAGTCTCAGAGCCATCCGGATTCGATCGATTCACGGCATGCGCTCCGATGCAGAGCATCTCGGCCAGTGCGATCTGATCGAGCGCGATTCCGTCGGCGTGTAGGAGTTTTTTGATCGGCATGTTGATCTCCGGACGCATTCCGCCATCGCAGTGGACGCCGAGACAGCGGAGTGACTCGCAGCAGTTGCTCTTTCCCTTCTGCGAAGCGGGAGAATCCGGATCGTTGAGGTAGGGTTCGACCGCGACCAGATCGCCGACGGAGAACTCGCTCGGACCATTCACGACGACGATTTCTGCTGCCAGTTCGTGCCCGAGAACGCGGGGATACTCGAAAAAGGGCTGTCGTCCGCGAAAAGCGTGCCAGTCCGTGCCACACACCCCGATCCGGTGGATGCGGAGGCGCGCCTCTCCAGGAGCGGGTTCGGGCAGCGATCCTTGCCGGAGGAGAAACTGCCCCGGTTCAGCGAGAACGACCTCGGTCTGATAATCTCGGTGCAGGCTACTCATGTCCTACGCTTAGGCTACAGGGCACTGGCGCACGGTCTGGAAAAAATCGTTGCCCTTGTCATCAATCAGAATGAACGCGGGAAAGTTCTCAACTTCGATTTTCCAGACTGCTTCCATGCCTAGTTCGGGGAAGTCGAGCACCTCTACTCTGCGAATATGGTTCTGCGCGAGGATCGCGGCTGGCCCACCGATGGAACCGAGGTAAAAGCCGCCGTACTTTTTGCAGGCATCCACCACCTGCTGCCCGCGATTTCCCTTCGCGATCATTACCATCGACGCTCCATTTGACTGGAAGAGATCGACATAAGGGTCCATCCGTCCCGCAGTGGTGGGGCCGAAGGAGCCGCTCGGCATCCCTTCCGGAGTTTTCGCTGGTCCTGCGTAGTATACGGGATACTGCTTGAAGTATTCAGGGAGTGCCTCTCCGCGCTCCAGACGCTCGCGCAGCTTCGCATGAGCGATATCGCGGGCGACGATGATGGTGCCAGAGAGTTCCAAAGCGGTTGTGACAGGATAGCGCGACAGGGTCTTCCTCACTGCATCCATCCCCTGACTGAGATCGATGGGTACACCATGGAAGCGATGATCACGCCAGCGATCAGGGATGTACTGGCCGGGGTTGGTCTCCAATTTTTCTAAAAAGACACCGTCTTTCGTAATCTTCGCCTTGGCCTGTCGGTCGGCAGAGCAACTGACGCCCAGTCCCACGGGGCAACTGGCACCGTGCCGAGGGAGACGAATGACTCGCACATCTAGCGCGAAGTATCGCCCACCAAATTGTGCACCGATCCCGATCTCCCTCGCCTTTTCGAGCAAAATCTGCTCCATCTCCACATCACGAAAAGCTTGCGCTCGTTCGCTCCCCTGTGTCGGCAGTGTATCGTAATAGCGCGTGGAGGCGAGTTTCACTACCTTCAGTGTCATCTCTGCACTGGTACCACCGATGACGAACGCCATGTGATAGGGAGGACAAGCAGAAGTGCCGAGAGTTTTCATCTTCTCCACTGCCCAGGAAAGAAAGCGGTCGCGGGAGAGCAGTGCCTTCGTCTCCTGATAGAGAAAGGTCTTGTTGGCTGAGCCACCTCCCTTGGTGATGAACAGGAACTCGTAGGCAGCCCCATCTGTGGCTTGTATCTCGATCTGGGCGGGCAGGTTGGTGCGCGTGTTCTGCTCTTCGAACAGAGAAAGTGGCGTCATCTGAGAATATCGGAGATTCTCCTGCTGATACGTCTGCCAAATCCCTTCTGCTAGGGCGGATTCATCGCCTCCGCCGGTCCATACCTGCTGCCCCTTTTTCCCGACGACGATTGCAGTGCCCGTGTCTTGGCACATCGGGAGAATTCCGCGAGCTGCGATCTCAGCATTGCGAAGGAGAGTCAGCGCTACTAGGCGGTCATTATCTGTGGCATCGGCATCGTCGAGGATCGCAGCTACCTGCTTTAGATGAGATGGGCGCAGCATGAAGGAGATATCGTGAATCGCCTCTTTCGCCAATCGCGTCAGAGTAGTCGGTTCAACTTTCAGTATAGTACGTCCCTCAAACTCAGATACGGAAATTCCCTCACTGGTGACCAGTCGATACTCGGTGGAGTCGGGACCAAGAGGGAACGGGGGGTAAAACTCAAAATCGCTCATCGTGAAAAATCAGTTGAAGTTCAAAGCCCAATGACTGAATCGCCATACGGCCGGTTCTCGGTCAGTTGAGTTCATTCCTCCATGGAGGCGACAACGAGCCTTTGGATCTCTTCCAAGTTGGAGAAGGAGTTTTCGGTAAGAGCATCGTCGGAAATGCTGATTCCGAAATGCCGCTCCAGATCGAGGAGCAGATCAATCGATGCCATCGAATCAAGTCCGACTGATCCGAGATTAAGAGTCGAACTCAGGGCTTCATTACTGGGCAGGAGTCGCAAATAGGGGCGTACCACATCTGCGACATCTTCGATAGAGGGGGCTTTAGTCATTGGGAAAATTTGTATCAGGAGAGATTTGTCCATTCTTCATGTCCAGTGCGCAGACGATGGACCGCGAGAACCTGTTCGCCTCGATACACAATCTCGGCGGGAGCAGGTCGGCTGAGGAAGGCCCCGACGCTCGCAGTCGCACCGTAGGCACCGACGTTGGGAATCGCGAGAAGGTCTCCCGGACCGACGCGGGGAATTTCGATGCGCTTCGCGATACAATCAAGCGGAGTACACAATTGACCGACCACATCGACGACCATCTTCGAATCATCGTTCGACTTTCCTGGATCGGTGATCAGATCGACGGAGAAACGAGGGATGCGCCCGAGTCCAGACATCCCTCCCAAATGATGGATGCCAGTATCCAAGAGCAAAAACAGGCGACCTTTGGATTCTTTCAGCTCCATCACTCGAGTGAGCAGCGTGCCCGAAGAGGCCACCAGATAGCGACCGGACTCAAACCACCACTCGACATTCTGTAAGGCACTGGCTCCCGACAGCAATTCCAGCCCCCCCTGCAGCTCTTGCAGACCAGAGCCGCTTCCGCTATGGGCGTAGGGCCAGGCAAATCCACCTCCAAAATTGATCGCGCGTAAGGGAAAACCCACAGATTTCGCTACCTGCACCGCGAGAGATGCCGTCTTTTCAAAGCAGTTCAGGAGTGTCTCGGTATCGTCGATTTGCGTACCCCAATAGAGATGAAGTCCTGTCAAGGTAACGAATTTCCCGGCGGCTTCACGGATCGTCTGCCCGCGAGTCAGGAGTTCATCCTCCTCGAATCCGAATTGGCTCGCCACTCCCGACATGGCGAGCTTCGCCTTCGGAGGGGAATCGGGATTCATACGTAGCAGGGCCTCGACCGTTCGTCCCTCTGCCTCAGCGGCAGTGCTCAGATTTCTCAGACTGAGCAGAGATTCTACGGAGAAGTGGATCAGACCCGACTGGATGGCGTGACGGTATTCTGACACCCCTTTTCCTGGTCCCCCGTAGAGGGCGCGTCCGAGTTCACAGCCCGCTGCTTTGGCGGCTCCGATCTCACCCACAGAGGTCAATTCGGCTTCACAGCCTAGGGATTTCAATTCTTGCGCGACAGAAGGGAGGGGATTCGCTTTGAATGAATAAAACAGGCGACGTTGGGGCGCGGGGGAAAGGACGGACAAAAGCTCGGTCGCACGCTTTTCGATGGTCTCTGCGTCATAGCCGTAACAAGGCGACCCATAGTTACGAGTCATAGCTTCCCAGCACTCCCATTGCTCGACTAAGAACTGGGAGTGATCAGCGGGAGAGGCAACTGCCTCGCTCTGGACAGGTGAGCTGCTCATGAGGCGAAGAGTATCGAGTCACGATTCGATCAAGGATAGGACAGAAAGATTGTATAACATAGATTTTGTAATTACAAAAAATATTAATAAGTTAGTTATAATGATTTTTCACACCATCGTCGCCCGTCCCAATCACTGGCGTGCCTTTACCCTGCTCGAAACTACTCTGGTTGTCGCTGTCCTGCTTGGATTGGTGGGGATCCTTTTCGTGGGGGTGAACTCGTACAAAGCTGGGGCTGATCGAGCGATCTGCATCCAGCAGGTGGCGACGGTGCAGGAGGCGATGCGCTCCTATTGTCACCTGAACGAGTTGGAGTCCGGGCAAAAGATCGACGATCTGAAACAGCGTCTGATCGGTGAGTCGAAGTTCTTCGCGGCAGCTCCCTATTGCCGCTCTGGCGGGAACTATTCCTTCTATGAAGGTGCAGTGCCGCCCGTGGGGACGCTCTTCATTCAGTGCTCAATTGTGGATCATACGCCGAAAGATATCGTGGGATGGTGAGCCATCTCGACCTGCGATCAAAAAACCCAAGCCCATCCGCCCTCTTTCTTTCCCCTCGCCTTTCCCATTCAATCTCAATATCTGATCGCGTGTCGCTCAGAACAAATAAGGTCTCGTCGGCGATGAGAAAAGCCTCATTCAAGAATGCGGTGGATCACTTTTTTCCGATTTCGCGGTCGCCTTCGGCACATCCGCTCGAGCTGGGGCCTTCAAGACGTCGGCTTTCTCCGCGCTCGGGTCTTTCGTGGGAGGCGGAGCCGGCTGATCAGAACAGGCCGTAGCGGCAAAGAAGGGTGCCGTCAACACTGTCAAACCCGCTGCCGCAGCTGCCCGCTGGAAGAGGTTCTGCTTACGCGCTTTTTTCTCCGTATCGCCGAAGCGAGCACGGCGGATCTTGAGTGAGTTCTGCTCGTGAATACGATAGACTACGTTCCGGACCTCGTCATCGCGATAGAATTTACCTCCTGCGAGATGTACGCGATACCAGAGATGGTAGTCATCGGCCCCCAACCCGACGGCCCGTTCCTGATAATTCCCCGCCTTTCGAGCCATCTCGGTACGGATGAGCACAGACGAATGTGGGAGCATGTTGTCGTCGGAATTCCCGGTAAACATGGTCTCCAGCCCTCGGTTTGGCCAGTGCAGGCGCGGGGCGATCTGACCGTTCTCAAGAGTCAGGAGCAGACAGCCGTAGACATCCACTTTCTTCGCCTCGATCATGTGGACGGCACGCTCCAGATAGGTGGGCATGAGCTGATCATCATAGTCGAGCGGCTTGTAATACTCCGTATCACAGGCAGCCACAGCTTGGCGATGCAGCCAACTGCAATGCTCGATGTCTGGTGCCATTCCGGTGCAGATCAGGGGCAGGCCATAGCGCTTGGCCAGTCGCTCACCGTAGGCCCAGGTCCCATCGACCAGCAATTTCACCTTGAACTTCCGATAGCTCTGATTCGCCAAGCTCGCCACAGCGTCATCCAGCTTGGTCACGTCGGTGCCCTGATGGATACGCAAACCGACCGTCACACGGGCTTCGGGATGGTGCAGTGAGGTTCCGGTCATCTCGCCAAGAATGCGAGTATGGGCACTGGCGTAATTCGCACTCAGCGACAAATCTGCCGCCGAGACCAGACAGTCCGCTGAGGAAAGTGTCGCCGCCTTCAGGAGGGCAGCGTGCGCCAGTTTCGCCAGCTTTTTCGGGTTCGCGTGCCAGTCGATCAGATAACCATTGCGTCCGTTTTTGATGAGATCAGCGACTCCACAACTTTTCGTGACCACCACTGGAATACCGCAGCTCAGAGCCTCGGCAGCCGTGAGGAGAAACCCTTCTTTCTCACTGTTTCCCAGCAGGACGTGGCAGCCCTCCAGTCGATGACGATAGGCGAAAGGATTGAAATCGAGCGGACGGAGGTCGAGCCTGTCCGCTACGCCCAGTTTCGTCGCCAGTTCCTTGACTTTCGCTAGAGTTTCTGCCTGAACGCGCTGCGTATAGGGCAATCCAGCGGTATCCGACCCTGTCCAGGCGCGAATCACCATGCGCGGTTCCTCGGCGAGTAGGTAGGGAAGAGCGAGGATACCTTTCGACTCGAGCGGGCGGCCCATCCATCCGACCACGATGCGAGAGGAGGCGCCTGTGGGATCGAAACGCCCCTTCACCGATGCAAATTCGGACACAGGAGGAGTCAAAACACCCGCGACGCGATGATTTTTTTCCTTCGCCCAGACAGCGTAACGGTCGAGCACCTTCTGAGATACTCCGGCCACAGTCATGCCGTAGAGGTGGTCGTAGGCTCGTTCGATATAACGCCAGCCTGCGTCATCCCAGGAATGAAGCACTAGCGAGGTCGGGCGCTGTGGCAAGCCGGAGAGATCGCCGTAGCTAAGGAACCAAGATGAGGGATCAATCGGAGCCTCTCGAGTGACCTTGCCACAGGAAAATCCACTTTGCTCCGCTGCTTCCATGAGAGGCATGTCGTCGCTCTGAGAGTATAGAGTCGTCCTCTCGCGCACCCATTCTGGCAGGGCCATGATGTAGCGCAACACTGCAGTCTGTGCCCCACCGAGCGCGAGATTGTGCGTGACAAAGCAGGGATGGATTCTCGGAAGCTGATAATTCTGAGCCATGGCAAGTGAAAAATGGCGTATGGAATAGGGTCTGGTTTGACAGCGAACCCTGTCGATAGCCACCACACCCAGTGCTTTATCTCACGAACTGAGAAGATTTTCAAGCTGCATGTTCAGGGACTGTCGCGCCGGAGCGAGGGTTTCGTCGGAGTTCGAGAAAATTCTTCTTCCGCACCCAGCTCTCTCGGCTACACTGCGATTATGTCTGAAGAGTTCGATGCGAATGCTCTGGAGCGCTGGCTACGGGAGGACGGGCAGATATCGTCCGACCCCGCCACGCTCACCCCGCTCACGGGTGGCGTGTCGAGTGATATCTACAAAGTTTCACAGGGAGAGCATTCCTTCATCGTGAAGCGGGCGCTCGCGAAACTGCGCGTCGCCGCCGACTGGCAAGCCGATGTCTCGCGCAATGGCACGGAATACACCTTCGGCAAGATGATGGAAAATACTCTCGCCGGGAATATACCCAAGGTGCTATTCCGCAATCCTGAGCGAGGCTATTTCACCATGGAATACCTCGATGGAATGTGGGAGAACTGGAAAACGATGCTACTCCAGAAGCACTTCGATCCCACCCATGGACGTTTGGCGGGAACGCTGATGGGCCGCCTGCATGCCTCTAGCTGGGGTAAGGCCGACCTCGCCCGCATTTTTGATACCACGGACAATTTTCGTCAGCTCCGCACCGATCCCTACCTCCGCGCAACAGGGGAGGCTCACAGGAGGATCGAATTCATCCTTACCAGCCTGGCGAATCAACTGGAGGCCACCTCACTCTGTTTGGTGCATGGTGATTTCAGCCCGAAGAATCTGCTGATCAAGGGAGATCGCATGATATTACTCGATGCCGAAGTCGCCTGGTATGGCGATCCCGCTTTTGATGTAGCGTTCCTGCTGGCCCTGCTTCTGCTGAAAGGCCTCTATCACCTCCCGCTCCGCTGCCAATGGGATGTCGTGGCGAGCGAGTTCTGGGCGAGCTATAAAGAATACCTACCTCAAAGCATTCCCG
Organism: Verrucomicrobiota bacterium; assembly: GCA_963205275.1. GTDB lineage: Bacteria > Verrucomicrobiota > Verrucomicrobiia > Verrucomicrobiales > DEV007 > Arctic95D-9. Next base: position 57,749 of record CAUJIH010000103.1, read on the forward strand.
CATCCGATTTTGCCCAGATCGATGCCCGGGCGGCACACCTGACGGCAGCCATCATCTTGGCTCGGATCGATGGGAAATCACCCGTGGAATACCTTTCCTCTTCCTGTCGTGAGATCGCTCGATCCATTGCCATGAAGTATGTCATCGATCCTGCCCGTGGGATCGAGCAACTGATCGAGGCGTGGCGACGTGAAATTTATTCGTAATTTTCCATGAAAATCCAATCCGTATCTGCCTACCAGATTTTTGACTCGCGTGGCAATCCCACCGTGGAAGCCGAGATTCACCTCGACGACGGGACCAGTGGCCGTGGGCTGGTGCCTTCCGGCGCTTCGACAGGTCAGTTCGAGGCTCACGAGCTGCGCGATGGAGACAGAACGCGGTTTCGGGAGAAATCCGTTTTTCGTGCCATCCGTAACGTCGAGGAAGTTCTCGCACCCGCCATCATCGGCTGGGATATCGAAGATCAGGCTGGGATCGACCGCCGACTCATCGAATTCGACGGCACTCCGAATAAATCGCGTCTGGGTGCCAATGCCATCCTTTCCGTCTCGCTCGCAGTCGCGAATGCTGCTGCCGCCTGGCGACGGGTTCCACTATTCCGTTCATTGGGTGAGGGCACTCTGCTTCCACTGCCTGAGATCCAGATTTTTGGCGGTGGAGCACATGCGAACTGGCGCACCGACGTTCAGGACTACCTCGTGATCGCTACCGGTGCGGAGAGCTACGAAGAAACCCTTGAAATCACCTATAACATCTACAAGGCAGCTGGGGATCAGATGAAAGATCGCGGTAGTGACTGGGGAGTAGCCGATGAAGGGGGCTACTGGCCGGAATTCGAGACCAATGAAGAAGCGCTGGAGATCCTAGTGAGTGCCATCGAAGAAGCGGGGTATACGCCAGGGCACGAGGCCGCCATCTCTCTAGACATCGCCTCCAGCGATCTCTACGACCCGGAGAGTGGACTGTATCACTTTGCTCTAGACGAAGAATTTTTTGACTCTGACGATATGATCGAGCGGATGCTCGAGTGGTGCCAGAGGTATCCCATTGTCTCCTTGGAAGACCCTTTGGCTGACACGGACCAGAACGGATGGAGAAAACTATGTGCAGCTCTAGGAGGCAGAGTGCAATTGATCGGGGACGACCTATTCACCACTCATCCCGGGCGCATTCGAGCAGGGATAGAGAAAGGACTCGCCAATGCCGTGTTGATCAAGCTCAACCAGATCGGGACCGTCACCGAGACTCTGGAGGCGATCCGTCTAACGAAGGAAGCCGGATGGAATCCCGTCATCAGCGCCCGCTCCGGCGAGACCGAAGATGCCTTTATTTCCCATCTGGCGGTCGCGACGGATGCCGGACAGCTCAAAGTCGGTTCCTTTTCCCGTAGCGAGCGCATGGTGAAGTGGAATGAATGTCTCCGCATCGCGCGACATCTCGGTCACACTGCCCGCTTTCTGGGCGGAAAAATTTTGCCCAGACCTTAGGGCAGCCCCGGAATCCCTCGCGAGCGCGCCGCCTAAGAAAATGCGCTGACAGGGTAACGAGATTCTTGGAGATCGCGACAGGCGCTGTTCACCTCTGCGACTACGACACTACTGTTCTTTGGAATATCCACTCTGGCGATTTGATTCGCGTTATGGATGGGGAAGTGAGATAACGGAGGCGTCAACACTTGTCGTTTTCTACGTGATTACGGTCAGTCCGCTCCTTGAGAGCTCACTCACGCGTATGTAAAGGAGCTTACTCTCTTCTCTAATGGATTCGAAATTACTCTTTGCTGTCCTTCCTCGCCTTTTTTGCCAACTGCTTGCTCTTTCTCTCGCTTTCGTATCCGCTGAGGCTGACGACAGAGTGTCAAAATCCTCGTCAGACATCGTCGCTTATGAAGATTTTGGCGCTGTGGGTGACGGAGTCACGGATGATTTGCCTGCCATCGTGAGGGCCCATGAACACGCGAATGAACAGGGACTGCCAGTGAAGGCGAGGTCTGGTGCTACCTACCATCTCGGGCGTAGGGCACTGACGGCTACGATCGCGACAGATACTGATTGGGGGAATGCAAAGTTTATCATCGATGATACCGATGTGGAAGATCATCAACGCTCCCTCTTCGAGGTAAAGTCCTTACTGGCGCCGATAAAGTTGAAGATCGCGAGTCTGCATAGAGATCAGCGGAAGGTAGAGGTGTATCCCGAGATGGATTGTTGGGTGCGCGTAGAGAGCACTGCAAAGCGTCGTTATATCCGACGAGGTCTAAATCAGAACAAGGGGCAATTTCAAAATGATTGCTTCATTCTCTCGAAGGATGGGACGATAGAAGGGGACATCGATTGGGATTATGAGACGATTTCCCGAATTGAAGCCCGCCCTATCGATGAGAAACCACTAGTGGTGAGCGGGGGTGAGTTCACTACGATTGCGAATCAAATGAAGCAGGAAAAGGGCTATAATTACTGGCACCGGAATATCCACATCGCGCGATCCAATACCAGTGTCGTAGGGTTGAAGCATTATGTGACAGGGGAAAAGGAATTCGGGCACCCCTACAGCGGCTTTCTCAGCGCGGGCAGCTGCGCCAACGTGACTCTACGAGATTGCTTTCTGACGGCTCATAAGACTTACAAGACGTTAGGAGTAGTCGGGAAGCCCGTTAGTATGGGATCATACGATTTGTCGGCGGGCAGTGTGGTGAATTACTCTCTGATCGGCTGCCGCATGGACAATATCTGCGATACGACCCGCTGGGGAGTCATCGGCACGAATTATTGTAAAAATATCTTGTTAGAAAATTGCGTGCTTTCTCGGATGGATACGCATCAAGGGATGTCGGGTGATTATATTATCCGTGGAACTACGCTGGGATATATTGGACTCAATGCCATCGGACGAGGGAGACTTATCATTGAGGATTCTACGATTCAGGGGAGATCCTTTTTCTCTCTTCGCAGTGATTATGGCAGTACTTGGGACGGGACCGTGGAGATTCGCAACAGTCGTTGGATCCCGAGTTGTGGCAAGCCTGTCCAGCCGATTCTGATGCAGGCCAGTAATGATGGAGAGCACGATTTCGGATACCCTTGCTCCATGCCGCGAGAGATCGTAATCGATGGATTGGAAATTGATGATCGCAATCATCCAGAGAAAAATTACAAAGGACCTTGGCTCTTCAGTGATCCAGGGGGTAGTGGAGATCTCAACGCAGAAGCGGCACCTTTCCCGTATGTGTTAACGGAAAAGGTGAGTATCAAAAACCTCAAGATCGCTAGCAAAAAGAAACTGCGTATTTCCCCCAATCAGCGCGTGGAGAAGCATGTGAAGGTGATTTGGGAGAAGTGAGATTTTTTATCCCTTTCGATGCGTCACCACGCTCCGTGATGCTCGGGTCCCCGTATGACTCTATGCCTAGACAGGGGATCAGGGCTATGGCGGCACGCTCACGAGGGGTTCCGGAGGTGCCCTTTATCCATTCATTTTGTGACACCAACGAATCGCGAAAGTCGGGTTAGGAGCACGAGACAAAGGGGTAACTTGGGTTTCCGCTGTAATCTCGATCTAAAACGATCAAAGGTCGCCAATTCGGCAATTCGCTCTAGACCACACCCGTGATTTGCCTAAACTCTCTGGGATGGAGGAGCGTGATTATCGAGAGCAATATGCTCACACCCGTCGCAGCCTGATCGAGCGACTGGGAGACTGGGAGGATCAGCGTACCTGGGATGAATTTTACCAAACCTATTGGCGACTGATCTTTTCCGTCTCGCTCAGGGCCGGTCTAAGCAGAGAGGAAGCGTCGGATGTCGTGCAGGAGACAGTGATCGCGGTCGCGAAACAATGGAAAAAGGGCCAGGCGTACGACCCGGAAAAAGGCTCGTTCAAAGCCTGGCTGATGAGTCTCACTCGCTGGCGCATCGCGGACCAGTTTCGTGCACGCCAGAGAAATCCCGCCAACCCCGCTGCCGCTGTCCACAGTGAGAGCGAAGACGGAGATCACACGGGAATTATCGAGCGCATTGCCGGAGAGGACGGAGCCGAAACTCTCGACCGAATCTGGGAAAAGGAATGGGCTGCTAATCTCACCGATGCCGCACTCCGACGTGTCAAAAAGCTCGTTTCACCGAAGCAATATCAGATTTTCCACGCCTATGTCGTCAAGGAGTGGGACGTGTCGCGGGTGACGAATGAGTTGGGAGTGAGCGCGGCCCAAGTCTATCTAGCGAAACATCGCATCGGCGCACTGCTCAAAGAGGAAATCGAGAGACTGCGCAGTGAGTCAGCGTGAGCTGTTCCGATTCGAACTTCTTCACTCCTTGATCGCCAGCGCCAGCAGGGTCTGGAAATAGGGCGGCTCGACCTCGCGGTCGGCAACGGAGATTTCGATGCGGGTGAACCTGCGACCTTTCAGCAAGCGAGAGAGTTCCACCTCGGAGAAACCCAGCCATCGATCTGCATAGAGATCGCGCGCTTCCTCGAATCCGTGTTTCAGAAGATCGAAAATGACGAGGTGACCTCCCGGTTTGAGAATCCGGTGGGCTGCGCTGATCGCCGCTTCAGGGTGCTCTGCGTGGTGCAATGACTGGCTGAAAATCGCCAGATCGACGGAATCCGAATCGACAGGCGGATTCTCCAATTCGCCTAGGCGATACTCGAGATTCTGAAAGCCATTCTCTCGTGCGATATTCGTTCCGTATTCGACCATTTTCGGAGCATTGTCGATAGCGATCACCTTCTCCGCTCGCTGCGCTAGCAACTGAGACAGCGTTCCTTCGCCCGCTCCAAGATCAGCGATCACCATCGGCGGCATGAGTCGCAGCAGGGCCTCGCTGAGAGCCTTCCACGAGCGACCTGGGCAATAGGTGCGTCCAAATTTGCCCGCCAGATTGTCAAAATAAGCCTGTGCCTTGTTTCGGCGTTTCGCGAGAATCAGAGCCAGAGCTTCTGTATCGTCTTCCGCCTCGGACAGTTCGGCTGCTGCTCGATCCATCATGGCGATCAATTGCGAATCTACAGGCGAATCTTCTCGACCAAAGTGATAGATAATATTCTTCCCCGCCCGACGATCCGTCACCAGTCGCGCTTGACGCAATAAGGACAATTGCGAAGAAATCCGTGACTGACCCATACCGAGCACTTCCTGCAGTTCCACCACAGAAAGCTCCTCCTGACGCAACAGATGAAGGATCCGAAGACGAGTCGGATCCGCAATCAGCCGCAATAATTTCAGAGTTGACGCCATCAATGAAGCCCCTAGCTTATCAAGCCATCAAGATTTGTAAATAAAACATGAAAGACAGCTACATTTTCTCCTCCGAGTCCGTGACCGAAGGACATCCTGACAAAGTGTGTGACACCATTTCTGACTCCATTCTGGACGCCTGTTTCGAACAGGATCTAAACTCCCGCGTCGCCTGTGAAACGCTGGTGAAGGATAACATAGTCGTGCTCGGCGGCGAAGTGACCACGGCTGCGAAATTCGATTATCGTGAAGTGGTGAAGGCTGCGATTAAAGAAATCGGCTATGTGAATGACGATTGCAAATTCAACGCGAATAGCTTTTTCTTTCTCAATGCCATCGGACAACAGTCGCCAGACATCGCTCAAGGTGTGGACGCTGCCGCCGCTGACCATAAGGAAACAGCGGAGCAGGGTGCTGGGGATCAAGGCATCATGTTTGGCTACGCCGTGCGTGAGACTCCCTCACTGATGCCCGCTCCCATCGCTTATGCTCATCAATTGGGGCAGGCGATCACCGAACTGCGCAAGAGCGGAAAGCACACTTGGCTGCGCCCCGATTCGAAGACTCAGGTCTCCGTGGAATACGTTGATAATAAGCCAGCACGCATCACTGCGGTGGTCGTTTCTACACAGCACGCTGCGAGCATTTCAACTCCGGAAATTCGGGAAATTCTGAAAAAGGAACTCGTTGAGGCCATTCTTCCGGCTGAACTCCTGACGAAGGACACGGAATACCACATCAATCCGACGGGACTTTTCATCGTCGGTGGTCCAGAAGGCGATTGCGGTGTAACAGGGCGCAAGATTATCGTCGATTCGTACGGCGGGATGGGGCGTCACGGAGGGGGAGCTTTTTCTGGGAAAGACCCGAGCAAAGTGGACCGCTCTGCCGCTTACATGTGTCGCTATGTAGCGAAGAACATCGTCGCCGCTGGCCTAGCAGATCGCTGCGAACTGCAACTCGCCTATGCCATCGGCTATCCTGAGCCGGTGAGCATTCACGTCGATACCTTCGGCACCAATCAGGTCGATAACGCAAAGATCGTAAAGGCGATCCGCGAGATTTTTTCCTTCAAACCAGCCAGCTTTATCCGCGAGTTGAATCTGCTGCGTCCGATTTATCGAAAGACGACCAACTACGGTCACTTCGGTCGCGAGGACGACACCGAGGCGCTCACTTGGGAGAAAACGGACAAGGCCGATGCACTGCGGAGCGCCTGCGCCTGATCGGGCTTACAGCCCCTCTGATTATTTTCACACATACCCATCCCTAATCCACCACCGTACGACGCATGAGCGCCATTCCTGTCCTTCAAGGTCCCTACAAAGTAGCCGACATCAACCTAGCCGATTTTGGCCGCAAAGAAATCGAGATCGCCCAGCAGGAAATGCCTGGTCTGATGGCGACACGAGCCAAATATGCCGTTGAAAAGCCTCTCCAGGGCGTGCGAATCATGGGTTCTCTGCACATGACGATCCAGACGGCCGTGCTCATCGAGACCTTGGCCGATCTCGGAGCCGACGTGCGCTGGTGCTCATGTAATATTTTTTCCACTCAGGATCACGCCGCCGCTGCCATCGCCGCACGAGGAATTCCGGTTTTCGCATGGAAAGGTGAAAGTCTCACAGAATATTGGGACTGTACCGAGGCTGCGATGACTTGGCCCGACGGCAAAGGACCGCAGCTCATCGTCGATGACGGCGGAGATGCGACTCTGCTGATTCACAAAGGAGCTGATCTAGAAGGCGGGGATCATTCCTTCATCGACAGCCCCTCCGAGAGCGAGGAGGAAGAGGTGATCAAGCAACTGCTGCGCCGCATCCATGCTCAGGACTCGAAGAAGTTCACCAATTATCTTCAGGACTGGAAGGGCGTTTCCGAGGAAACAACGACCGGCGTCCATCGTCTTTATCAGATGTTCGAGGCGGGAACACTCCGCGTGCCCGCCGTCAACGTTAACGACTCCGTCACGAAGTCGAAGTTCGACAATCTCTATGGCTGTCGCGAGTCTTTAGTCGATGGAATCAAGCGAGCCACAGACGTAATGATCGCCGGAAAAGTGGCGGTAGTCTGCGGTTATGGCGACGTCGGGAAAGGTTGCGCCCAGACCTTGCGCGGATTTGGTGCTCAGGTCGTGGTAACAGAAATCGATCCCATCTGCGCCCTCCAGGCAGCGATGGAAGGTTATCGCGTTCTCACCGTCGAGGATACCCTCGGCTGGGCGGATATTTACGTGACGACGACTGGAAATAAGGACATCATTCGTCTGGAGCACATGCTCGCGATGAAGGATCAGGCGATCGTGTGCAATATTGGACACTTCGACAACGAAATTCAGGTGGCCAAGCTGAACGCTGAACCTGGTGTGACCAAGGTCAACATCAAGCCTCAAGTAGATCGCTACGATCTGCCCGGCGGGAGACAGCTTTTCATGCTGGCGGAGGGCCGTCTCGTGAATCTCGGCTGTGCGACGGGGCATCCGAGCTTCGTGATGAGCAACAGCTTCACCAATCAAACTCTGGCTCAAATCGATCTCTGGAAGAATCGTGAGACCTATCAGCCCGGTGTTTACATCCTGCCGAAGAAGCTCGACGAAGAAGTCGCTCGACTGCATCTCGATAAGATCGGGGCCAAGCTGACCCGTCTGACCGACGATCAGGCGAAATACATCGGCGTAGCCGTTGAAGGCCCCTACAAGTCCGACTTGTATCGCTATTGATTTCGCTTGCGAACGATCCACCCTCCGTCAGGCTGCTCCGGCAGTCTGGCGGTAGAACCCGGGATCGAGGGTGATTCCGAATGGTCCTCGGCACCGCCGAAAGGGGTGAAAGTGCGGAATTGTTTCTTCCGACTGTGGACAGAATACCCTGTGCCCGGTACAATCGTGCAGATATGATACGAATCGGCATTGTCGGGTGTGGCCGAATTCTGGCGGCTCATCTCAGAGGATACCGTCTTCTACGCGAGGCAGGGGTTATCAACTTCGAGATTACCGCTCTCTGTTCACGGGATTCGGATCGAGCCCGAAGCTATGTTCGACGAGGTGAAGGGCCAACTCAACCGGCAGCCGTTTCCCGTATCGCCGGTGATCCGCTGGCTGTCGACGATGAGTATCTCTCCGACTTCCAACCAGAGACTCCGGTAGAGATTTACACGGATTTTCGGGAGATGATTACTTCCGGAAACATCGATGCCGTGAATGATTTCAGTCTGCACAGTCTTCATCATCAGGTGGCTGAGACAGCTTTCGCCGCAGGAAAACATCTTCTGTCACAGAAGCCTCTGGCAGTGACGGTCGAAGCTGCGCGGCGCATGTGCGAGGGAGCGGAGAAGGCAGGAGTCACCTTCGGGGTCTTCGAGAATCTCCACTTCGTCCCGCGTGTCCGGCATCAGCACTGGGCATTCTCTTCGTCGGGTCCAGTCGGTGCCATGCAAATGGCTGCGATGGGCTACCTGGGCGTCTGGTGGGCACCCGATCTGGTAGTGGCCGAAACTCCGTGGCGTCACCGTCTCATCGAAGGCGGCGGCATCACCCTCGATCTCGCACCGCACTATTTCAATATGCTCCGCGAGATCTCCGGTAGTGGGATTGCCCGCGTCAGCGCACGCACGCAAGTGCTCGAACCGACGCGTTGGATTCGGTCCGAAGGGACGAGTCCGAGCGCGTTTGACTGCGATGCAGACGACACTTTTCACGCAGTCGCTACGTTTGAATCCGGAGCGACTGCTTCCCTGTTCGCGAGCTGGGCGGGCAGTGGCGGAGGGACCTCCGTGGGAGAGGGCGGCACTTTTTATGGGAGACATGGCAAGTCGTCCGGCAATACTCTCTGTCTCAGCGACGGAACCTGTCAGTCACTATCTGCCGCGTATGAAAAGAACGCGGCCCCTTCTATGCGCGAAAAGCACTTTCCTTTGGAACTGAATGACGACTTCGCCTTGGCTCAGTTCGACTGGCTACGATCTGTCGAACTGAATCGCCAGCCCGAATGCTCCGGGGAGATCGGCCTGCGTGATCTCGCCTGCGCATACGCGGTTCTGGAGTCGAGCCTAGCCCGCCGTGAGGTATCGATTGAAGAGATCGTCTCTGGAACCCTGAAAGAGTATCAAAAGCCGATCAACGAGCACTTCGGACTGCTGTGACGGCCACGAAGCTCAAGATGATCAATGGGTCATCAATGTACGATCACGCGAATCCGAGCTGTGCTTTGCCGTAATCGCTGAGCATGTCGGTCGTCCACGGCGGATCGAATACCATATCGACCTGCACTTCCCCTACGTCCTCTAGTGACTGAATCGCCGTTTTCGCCCCTTCGTAGATCCAAGCACCGGAGGGGCAATTTTCCGTCGTGAGCGTCATAATCACATGGACATTGTTTTCTGCAGTTTCAACGCTGTAGATTAGGCCCATGTCGACAATATTGATCCCAAACTCGGGGTCAGGGATCGTTTTTAGGGCACTCCAAACGGATTCGTCAGTCACTTCCATTGTTCGCAGTCTATCAATTAATTCGTATTCGCTTTCGCCCCAGGGATCACCAGCGGCGTGGTGTCAGGCTTCCACAGATGACGCAGCACCCGGGCCATATCGATCAGGAACAGGATCACTCCCACCGTCAGCATCCCGATTCCTGCGATGAGCCAGTATTTCCCGACAATCCAAGCCCCCACGACCATGGGAAGAGCCGAGAACTGTTGCAAGCCGAGGCCCCATAATTCGAGCTTCGCATTTGTCATCGTATGAGCCGGAGGAGTGTAGCGTTTCCCCACCCAGGGACCGTAGGCACGCATCCAAGTGAGAAATGGCACGACCTTACACATCATTCCCGTCACGCAGGGCAGTAGTCCACCGAAGATCGCGAGGATCGCGTAAGTCATAGCATTGAAGCCACTAAAAGCGTCCGCCCGGGTCGATCCGTAGATGGCTAGAAAAATGGCGACAATCGCAGCGACACAAATCCCGATGCAGCCGCGCAGAAATACGACAACACCGGGATCAATTCGCTTTTTCCTTCGATCCTTCATCGCCTGCTTGATCCCGACGGCAGAAAATCCCAGCCCCACCGCAATCACAGTAGTGGCGATCACTTCTAGGATGGTGTTCTCCATCACCAAACCGGGAATCAGCAGCAAAAGTCCGATCTGCGTGCACCAGACGCCCGCCTTCGCCGGTCCCCAGTTTTTCACCTGTCCCATCGTGAACATGGGGACAAGCTGAAATCCGACTCCCTGGATCAAGGTAAGGAAAAATCCGATCAGCCCCAGATGAGCATGTGCTCGCAGCAGAGCGATGGGATTCAGAGGGACCCAACCCCAGAGACGATTGGCGATCAGGAATAGACCAGCGAACACCGTAATTAAAAGCCAGATTGCAGCGATCAGAATGCCGATAGCGATCACGTCGCGACGTTTCGATCCGAGAACGGTCCGGATCGCGTTGACACTAAATAAGATAACGCCGACGATAACGATTCCTCCGAACCAGCCGACCAGATCATATCGATTGAACCAGAACGAAATCACCATACCCGGCACTCCCAATCCATGAAGCCAGAAGTGGAGCCACCCGAAGGTCTCGTTCCACAAGGTGGTGCTGAGAGCCACGGGTACGAGCTGATAGACGGCACCGCAGGCAACGGTGGCGAAGAAGCCGAGCATCCAGGCGTGTGTCAGTGACACAACTTGGGGCGAAAAGTGAGGCTGAAACAGCATCGTCGGATGCCCAAGCATCACACCGACAGCGGCGATCAGCCAGAGCATGGCCAGCCCCATGAATAACAGCGGCAGTCTCCCCTGTGAGGCGAGCCAACTCTTGTTGACCGCGCCTCCACCGGAAGGTGCCGCTGCTGAGGGTTTGGGAAGAGAGTCAGACACGGGAAAGAATGGTCACCCAGGTCCCGTCGTTTTGCTCCGTGCAGTCACTGCTAAAGCCGCGCTGCTCTGCCTCTGGGAAGAGATGGCAGGGTTCACGATCCGTGCGAGCTCGAAGTTTCGTATGGGCAGGCAGAGCCTCTAGCGCTGCCAGAATACGCACGAGCGGCTCCGGCGGCTCCAATCCGGTCGCGTCGATCTCCTGCACTCCTGCTTCAGCCTGCGTTACGGGAGTCGGAGCGGATTCTTTTTGCTCAGGAGCCTCGACAGGGGCTAGCTTGGTGATCTTCACTCGATATTCCTCTGGACCGCGCTCCAGATATTCCCAAGAAAATTTACCCGCGAACTCACCATCGAACTGATACTTCAGCGGAATGGGATCGTGGTCATTCAAGAGCACGAAGAACTCATTGACCGGCAGATTGAGCCAGCGCTCAAAAATCTGCTGGTGCTTCACTCGCCCAGGGATGGGACGCACATCAAAAACAACTTTCGGATCGCGGTTCGGATCGTCTGCTGGATCTGTAGAGACGATCTTCGTGATCTTCACCCGAAACTCTTCCGGCCCCTGCTCCAAGTATTCCCAGGTAAACTTCCCGTCGTATTCAGCGTCGAACTGATACTTCAGCGGAATGGGATCGTGGTCATTCAGTAGAACGAAGAACTCGTTGACCGGTAGATTTTGCCATCGCAGGAATATTTGCGTGTGCTTGATGCGTCCGGGGATGGGACGTACATCGAACACGACGCTTGGATCATTGTCGGGGATTGCACTCATAGAATTCTGTTATTGGGTTAAAAGATCACGTTTTGGCACCGTCCGTAGAAGCGAGGCTGTTCTATCAGAACTGCTTCTGATCGAAGGACGATGGAAAAGTTTCAGGCCCGACGAAAGAGAAGTCAATGTCCATTTCAGAACGATCTTTCGTGATCATTCTTCGGCTGAGAACGCGCCTGAATCCTTCGTGGTTTAGGGATTGTAGGATGAAGTTCTTCTCAGTCAGGTCGTCCCTCTCTGCGACGGATTGGTGAGCGTTTGTCTTTTGAAAACGATCCCGCATTTTCAACGCTCAAGATTCGCCCAGCTTCTCGATCTTCAGATTTCTGTAATGCACGACTACTTTACCGTTTCCATGGATCTGGAGGGCGATTCGACCGGAGCGTTCAATGTTTTCATCTGACTCTGTATAATCCACCGTGAGAACTCCGTTGAGCCAGAGACGAATCCGCGCTCCCTCGGCTCGGACTCGGTATTGATTCCACTCACCTATGGGGCGCTTAGCTTTCGCTAGAACTTCCTCGGAAGGACGGGCGAGAACTTTCCTCCGGCGACTCTCGTCGTAGAGCGCTCCGTCAAAGCCTGCTCCGATATCGGCCTGATAGCCGATCATCTCGTGATGATTTGGAATCCGCTTGGAACGAAACTGCACGCCGCCGTTGATAAAGCCCTCCGTACCTTCAAGTTTCCACTCCAGCGTGAGATCGAAGTCTCCATATTCCGCCGTGGTAGCGATGAAATCGTTCTTTTCCTGCTTCTTATCGAGCGATCCAGCCACGAGACTCTGTTCTTCGATCCGCCACACTGTGTTGAGATTGCCTTCCCAGCCAGCGAATGTTTTTCCATCGAAGAGAGGAATTGGATCGCCAGCGACACCGGCAGAGGCGACGACCAACATCGCCGTCAGGACGAAAAACCAAGGGCGGATCGGAGAAATTGAGGACATGGCAGAATTATACAGAGGAAATCAGGGAAAAAGAAGCATTTGTGTGACCTTTGGACCATTATCGTCGTCATCACCATCTTTCCCGCCGCGTTTTCCACGCTTCTTTCGGCTGCCTGCTTCTCCGGGAATGCCCTTCTTCGGCATGGATTCGTAGGCGATGGGAGGAGAGTCTTCGCCCGAGCTGACTACGGGTGGGACCCCCTGGTCTTCGAGAGTCGCTAGGATCTCCTTCGCTCTCTTCAGAATGGATTCGGGTAAACCGGCGAGTCGGGCGACTTGGATTCCATAACTCCTGTCGGCAGCACCGGGAACAATCTGACGGAGGAAGATGATCTCGTCCTTCCACTCCCGCACGGCGATGCTGTAATTGTTCAAGGACGGTCGAGAGGCAGCGAGTTGAGTCAACTCGTGGTAATGAGTGGCGAAGAGAGTGCGACAGCGGATTTTATCATGGAGATGTTCGGCCACGCTCCACGCGATGGAGAGTCCATCGTAAGTCGCCGTTCCGCGTCCGATTTCATCCAGAACAACGAGACTGCGGTCGGTGGCGTGATTCGCGATCAAAGCTGTCTCAGCCATCTCGACCATGAAGGTCGAATGCCCTTTCGCTATGTCGTCACTGGCTCCTACTCGCGTAAAAATACGATCAACCAGACCGATGCGGGCACTGGTGGCGGGAACGAAACTTCCCATCTGCGCCATCAGAGTGATGAGTGCCACCTGACGAATGTAAGTCGATTTTCCCGCCATATTCGGTCCAGTGATGATCATGAAGCGATTCGACTGCTCCATGATCTCCGTATCGTTCGGCACGAACTTTTCTTCTCCGATCTTCTGATCCAGCACTGGATGGCGTCCCTTCTCGATCAGTAGATCGTGCGAATTGTCGAGAAGCGGACGACAGTAGCCGAAAAGCCGCGCCGTCTCCGCGAATGAAGTCATCACATCGATCTCTGCTAGGGCAGATGCGGTCTGCTGAATTGCGCTCATGTATTCGAGAACGGCCTCTCGGAGATTTGCGAATTCCTCGAATTCCAAAGCCTTAAGCCGCTCATCAGCCCCTAGAATCTGGCTTTCCATCTGCTTGAGCTCCGGCGTCGTGAAGCGCTCGGCGTTCGCCAAGGTCTGACGACGAGTATAGTCGTCCGGAGCTTTGTCGAGATGGGCATTCGTGATCTCGATGAAGTAACCAAAGACGGCGTTGTATTTAATCTTCAACGACGAAATTCCGGTGCGTTCCTGTTCGCGAGCTTGGAGGTCGGCGATCCACTGCTTACCATCGGTCGTGGCACGACGTAATTCGTCGATACTCGCGCTGTATCCTGTGGCAAAAATTCCACCGTCACGCAGCGAGACGGGCGGTTCAGGAACGAGGGCACGGCCGAGAAGATCGACTAAGTCGGTGAATTCACCGAGACGCTGACAAAGCTCACCACAAAGACGACCACCTCTGAGGGCACTGACATGCTCACGAACGTCAGGAACACGACGCAGCGAAAGTTCCAGCGATTTCAAGTCGCGAGCATTCCCCGAGCCCTGACTCAAACGGCTCAGGGAGCGCTCAATATCGCGCACCTCGGCGAAATCATCACGCAATGTGTTCAACAAGAACGGATCGAGCACGAGAGCCTCTGTGAAGTCCTGGCGAGCGGTTACTGCGGACAGATCCCTGAGAGGGTGAAGTAGCCAGTGACGCAACTTTCGCGCACCCATCGGAGTACGAGTGCGATCAAGCCCTCCGAGCAATGAGCTTTTCACCCCGCCCGAACGACTGCTGACGAGATCGAGATTCGCTTGGCTCGCAGCGTCGATCAGGAGATAAGTTCCATCTTGAAAGACGCTCAGGGTGCGCAGATGGGCGACGCTACGCCGCAGTTGCGTTTCAACATAGTGCAGGACGGCCCCAGCGGCACCGATAGCGGGGACAAGGCCGGAGCAGCCGTGCCCATCGAGCGTCTGGACGTGAAAGTGCTTCTTCAGCGTGTATTCCGCCTGCTCGATCAGAAAGGGGTAGGCATCGTAATCCTGCGCAGCAGGGAGGCGGTCAAATTCCGCAGCCTGGTCTTCGGAGAAAAGCAGCTCGCTCGGACGAAGGCGCGTCAGTTCATCCTCCAGCGATGGGCGATCTGGAAATTCAGCTAGACAGAATTCGCCTGTGCTGTGTTCGATATACGCGAGACCATATCGACCGCGAGCGCGATAAACCGCTGCGAGATAATTCGACCGCGTCGCGTCGAGCAGACTGAGATTATCTACCGTACCAGCGCTGATGATTTGTGAAATTTTTCGTTCGACCAGTTTGCCCGGCTGCGGCTCTGAGACCTGATCGGCGATGGCGACGCGGCGTCCGGCGCGAATCAGTTTCGAAAGGTAGGACTCCGCTGCGTGATGGGGCACGCCGCACATGGGTATGCCGTTGCGCTTCGTCAGCGCCACATCGAGGATAGGCGAGGCGATCTTCGCATCGTCGAAGAACATCTCATAGAAATCGCCCAGTCGGAAGAGCAGAAGGACATCATCCGGCAATTCTCGACGCATCGACTGATACTGCTGCATCATCGGCGTGAGTTTTGGGCAGTCGTTGTTCTCAGAAGTGGCGGCCATGATTCACGGAACGGCGAATCTAAGGAATTTCGGGGGAATTGCGAGTCGCTTTCTCGATGATCCATCTCAGGGCAGGCGAGAGCGGAAGAAATATTCCTCTTTCTCAGAAAGATCGCATACTCTCATACGTCGTATGTCAGAGCCAAGGCTCAAAAGCTATCCATTGAATATCCTCTATGAATCATCGCTATACTCGTCTTCTCCTCCTCGCTACTCTCGCCGTTTTTGGAGCTGTCCTCAGCTTCGGAGCCGAGACCGGTTCGCTGAAAATCATCAAATTCGAGGCCGAATGGTGCGGCCCCTGCAAAGCGATGCGTCCGGCCTATAATAAAGTCTCGAAATCAGAACCTGGAGTCGAGTTCCAGACGGTCGATATCGATCAGCAACCGAAAATAGCCGACAGCTATAAAGTCGAAGTCGTACCCACAATAGTGGCGGTAAAAAATGGCCGTGTTGTCGGGAAGTTGATTGGTCTTCAAAGCGAAGCCCAGCTTCGCAAATTCGTAAAAAAGAATCGCTAAGCTTTCACATCGCTAAGCTTTCAATTGCTGGATCGAGTGTTCTGATCAGCCCAGCATTGAACGCTCAATAAAGCCCTGAATCGTTCCTCCGTCGAGACCGGGCACGTTGTAGAGATCGTCATAAGTCTCGAAGGGGCGGTGATCGATGATGAGTTGTGCCATGTAGCTGTCGATCCCTGGGAGAGTCTGTAGCTCGTCCCAAGAGGCGTGATTGAGATCGACCACGGGGCCATCCGGAACGCAGTTCTCAAACTCTGAGTCTGTTCGCGATTCGGATTCGCCGGGATCAAGATTCTCTAATTCGACGTGATCGCTGTCGAAGGCAGTGTGAGATTCGCTCGTGCTCTCATGCCAGCTTTCGTCGTAATTACTAGATTCTGAATGTGGGGAATCTTCCTCTGTCGGCTCGCCGTGGAGCGTGTCTCGACTCACGTGATCGCTTTCCTCTGCGATCAAGCCGGGATGATCTTTCTCATATTGCTCAATCTCCGCCCGGTGAAGCTCTGCTTTTTCCTCTTCCGACAGCTCGGAGGTGGGTTTACGATAGAGGGCTTCCAGACGAAGCTTTTCAGCGGCTTCCTGCGCACGCTCTCGCTTCTCTCGTGATTTCTCGATGATCGAGGCGACAATGATACAGATCTCGTAAAGCAGAATCAGGGGGACCCCGAGCAGGGCCATCGTGAAGGCATCCGGACTGGGAGTCAAAATCGCTGCCAGCACTATGATGATGATCCAGGCGTAAGATCGGGTGTTGCGCATCACTCGAGCCGTCAATAGCTGTAGCTTGACCAAGATGGTGACGACGATAGGCATCTGGAAGCTGATGCCGAAGACGAGCACGAGTTGGGAGACGAAGCTGATGTAATATCCGATCCGATAAACGCTCTTCCCGCCCTTGGCAGGAACGAGGGCAATCTTGTCACGCACATTATCGTAGCGAAGAGCAAAATTCGACCCCTCCGCCGTGGTCAGCGTCTCGAGGAGATAAGTGCGGATTTCATTGCGCATCTCGGGCGAAAGCTTGGAAGTCGATTCAAATTTTTCACCCTTTTTTACCGGAGGAATCCGAGTTCCCTCCACCCCGATCAAAGCGATCTCGGACGCTGGACGAGCCAGTGCCTCATTCGCTGGATCAGTGGCCGTTAAACGCTCATTCTCGAATTGGTAGAAGTATTTCAGAGCGAAAGGCGTCGCTAAGAAGAAGGCGAACGATCCACCCAGAAGAAACAGAATGAATCCAGCGGCGACCCCGGGGATGATCGTCCGCTTTTCCACTTGCCGCAGTCCGGGCATCAGAAATTGGAAGAGGAAAAAGACGACAAAGGGAAACGTGAGGATCAATCCGACGTAGAAGGCCAGCTTAAACATCAGGAAGATCATCTCCGTCGGGGCCAACGGAGTCAGCTCGAGCTTGTCATAGAGCGAAACGCCCTCGGCAACATCTGCAAAATGGGACTTCGCTGGGAGCTGCACTAGCTGAAAGATCTCTTTGTTGAAAATGAAGGCGACACAGGTAGCAATCACTAGCGTCCCGATAATTCTGAACAAGGTGACGCGCAGATCGTCGAGATGATCGAGAAAGGGCTTCTCATGTGGATCGAAACCATCGTCCGCGCCGGGACGCATGGCTGCTTGCTCTCTGAGACGGAAGAGTTTTTTGACAACGAACTGGATCATGACGACTCCGCAATGAAGCGAAAGGTGCGAACTCTAACGCGGATTTCCTAATCGGCAAAGGGCGGGTCTATGGGACGCTGATCGCGCCAGAAGATTCTCTGATCACGGGATGCGGTTCCGCTTCACTGCTTCGGAGCAGCGGACGCTTCCTTGTAGGACTGAAGACGCTTGCTGTATTCCTCTTTGTCGGGGGATAGGTTCACCGCTTTTTCGAGGTACTCGATTGCTTTGGCCTGATCACCCAATGCGTGAAAGGTCTGGCCGATGTGATCGTAAATGACCGAATCTTCTTCATCGATCAGCGATTCCGCTTTCTGAAGTGCATCGCGGGCCTCCTCAAAGCGCCCTTTCTTGAAATAAAACCAACCCAGACTGTCGAGAATCGCACCGTTGTCTGGATCTAATTCCGAGGCGGTTTTGATCAGCTCACCGGCCTCGTCGACCTTCATGTCATTCTCCAGCCACATGTAGCCCAGGTAATTATACACAGTCGCAGAGAATTTCTGATTCCCGTCTCCATCTTGCGCATTCCCCAGCATTCCGATCGTTTTGCGGAATAAGTCTTCGGCTTTTCCGAACTCCCCGTTTCTCTCATACGCCGCAGCATAACGGAAATAAAATCCCGCATTTAGCGCCTGCGGTAGAGCCTTTTCCGCCAAGGGAATCGTTTTCTGAAACTGAGTGATGGCATCCGCCCATTTTTCCTGTCCAGACAGAGCGTAAGTCAGGAGTAGCGGGAACTCGGACGACTCTGGGAAAAGGCCACCCGTCTGCTGCAGAAACTCGACGGCAGACCCATACTCCTTCGCTTCGATCATCATCCGCCCGAGAGCACTGTATTCCTCCTCGCTCCCCTTCGTGATCGCCAGTGCCGCCCGAAAATGGGGAATCGCCTCTTTATAACGCTCCGCTCGAAGAAAGATCCCCGCGAGACGACGGTGAACCTCCGCATTTTCGGAGTCAATTTTTGACAATGCTTCCAGAGTCGCGATTTCGTTCTCCGTATCGCCAGCAGCTCCATACGCTCGCGCCAGCTTTTCTCTTACTTCCAGACTCGCCGGACTCATTCCGACACATTTTTTGAAAGCGGAAATCGCTTGGTCGATTTGTCCGCTACTGAGATAGAAGTCGCCTACGCTTTCGATCACTCCCTCATCTTCTCCGGCTCGATCCATCGCCTTGCTGAAGATTCCACCCACCAGCGTCGCATTCGGCCCCGATCCGCCCTTTTCGATGGGCCAAGCTCGCACAGCGATCCGCCCGAGATCGAGCCAAAATCGAGGATCGCTATGATCTTGCTTCAGCACTTCAGATACGATACTGCGGGCTTCATCTCGCCTCTGGAGCGAGGAATACAGAGCGATCAAGTGACCATAGACTGCTACCTCATCTGGGAATTTCTTTACCGCTCCCTCCGCGATCTCGAGCGCTCTCTTGATCGCATCCGTATCCTGACTCCGATAGGTCGACAGATATTCCGACAGGACGAGGTGAATCAGGTATTGACTAGGATTCTCAGAGAAGACTTTCTCCAACAGATCCTGCCCTTCCTGCACACGACCGGAATTCGCGAGCAAATGCGCGGTCTTCCGGGCGAGATCGATCTGTCCGGACTGATGATCGAGCGAATTTCGGTAGGCCGCGATGGCATCTTCCATCCGCCCCTCATCCTCCAGTAATTGTCCGATGGCATACTGAGCCAGAGCGGCGCTCTTCTTCTGTCCCTCGGTCGAGAGATTCAGTCTCGCATCCGGTTCGAAGAATTGATCTACGTAGAGCTGCGCGAAGTCGTCGAGCTGCCTCGTCTTGGCAGGCGTGGACGGCGTGGACGGCGTGGACGGCGTGGACGGCGTGGACGGCGTGGACGGCGTGGACGGCGTGGACGGCGCGGTCGAAACGGGAGCTTCAGCCCTACCTGTGGAAATCCACAGAGCCGAGAGCGTAACACCCGCGATGAGAAGACCTCGTAAGAAGGCGCTGTTCCCGAGCATGACGAAACGTTGGTGATCACATCGAGTCAGGCCACCAGTACGCTTCATTTTCATTACGTCAAGATCAGCGGTCAGCTCTTGTAACGCAAACGCTTCTTGTGGCGATTCGCCCTCATGCGCTTGCTTCGCTTGTGCTTGTTGATCTTGGTCTTCCGCTTTTTCTTCAGAGAGCCCATATTTCGTTAATCAATGTTAGTTTATTCCGGCCCGTCGTAATCGCCTCGTGGCAATTTACCCGAACCGGACGCGGGCGGGAATTATCGGTCACTCGATCACTTTGTTCAAGGGATATTCAATGATTCCTTCTGCTCCATGTTCTTTTAGCAGTGGCACGATCTCGCGGGCCTCGCGCTCAGTCAAAACCGTCTCGAGAGCCACCCAGCCTTGTTGAGCCAAACGTGAAACAGTCGGATTGCGCAGGGAGGGGAGCAATGTCCCGACCTTCTCAAGCGAAAGCTCTGGCAGATTGAGCTTCAGTCCCACCATGTCGCGGGCCATCAGAGCACCGCGCAGGAGTACGGACAGTCGCTCGATTTTTGACCGCTTCCACGGATCTGCCCAGGCATCATGATTGGCGATGAGCTGTGGATAGCTCTCCATCAGCACATCGACGATACGAAGATTGTTTGCCTTCAAGGAAGAGCCAGTTTCGGTAATGTCGACGATGGCGTCGACGAGATCCGGAACCTTCACCTCTGTGGCTCCCCAACTGAATTCGACCTCAGCCTTCACTCCATTCGCCTCTAGATATCGCTCGACGATCCCTATCGCCTCGGCAGCGATCCGCTTTCCCTCCAGATCCTTTACGGATTGAATCGGTGAGTCATTCGGTACCACCAGAACCCATCGAGTCGGATTGGACGTGGCACGACTGTACTTCAAATCGCAGACGGCATGGACATTCGCTCTGTTTTCTGCGACCCAGTCTTTACCTGTGATTCCGCAATCTAGAAAACCATGGTCCACATAACGACCGATTTCCTGAGCGCGAATCAAGCGCAAGTCGAGTTCTGTATCGTCGATTGAGGGACGATAGGATCGGTCTGCGCCGTGGATGTTGTAGCCCGCCTTTTCAAAGAGATCCATCGTAGGATTGAACAGACTGCCTTTCGGAAGTCCGATTTTGAGAAGATTCTGGGTTGGTTCGTCCATAGTTCTATAGGTGTGAGAAAGAGATATGTTCAGGATAAGTCGGCTTCACTGATGAAGTTTCGCGAGAAGATCATCCGTCGCAACCGAATCCCCCTTCTTCACTAAAATCTCCTCCACCACTCCGTCGCTACTCGCTGAGATAGTGGTCAGCATCTTCATCGCCTCGATCGTGAGGAGAGGATCCCCGGACTTCACCCGAGTGCCGATACCGACCACGACATCCGTGACCATTCCAGGCATGGGCGCTACAGCCTGCATTGGATCATTGATATCACCTTTTGGCTTCGAGATCGCATCCTTCGCCGCCAGCGAACGATCGAGCACCAGAGCCTCGCGCGGCATCCCGTTGAATTCGAAGAAGATCGTACGATGTCCCGTGTCATCCGCCTCGCCGATACCGATGAGCTTGATGAAGAGCAGTTTCCCGTCGTCGATCCATACCTCGATCTCTTCACCGACGCTGAGTCCATAAAAGAAGGCGGTCGTGGGCAGTCCTGTAACCTTTCCATAGGTAGATACGAACTTCTCGAAATCGGGAAAGACCGCAGGATACATCAGATGACTGTAGAGATCGTCGTCGCTGATCTCCCGTCCATGCGTCTTCACCAGCTCTGCACGCTTCTCCTCCAGATCGACCGGAGTTGCGAGTTCTCCCGGTCGCTTCGTCGTGGGCACGCGATCCCCCAACACGATGCGCTGCACCTCCGCTGGCCATCCGCCGTCGGGCTGCCCCAGTCCGCCGGAGAGCATGTCGATCACTGACTCCGGAAAGTCCTGCGATCCAGGGGCCAACTGTGTCACATCCTGGGGACGAATGCCGCGAGTGACCAAATACATGCACATGTCACCCACCACTTTCGAACTGGGAGTCACCTTGATGATATCTCCGAAGAGCTGGTTCACCTCTGCATAGGTGCGCGCGATATCGCGCCACCGGTCCCCCAGTCCCATCGCGTTCGCTTGCTCCTTCAAATTCGTGAACTGCCCCCCAGGCATTTCGTGGAAGTACACCTCCGCCGATCCGGAGCGAGGGGCGGTATTGAAGGGTTTGTAAAACTCGAGAACTTCCTCCCAATAATCGGACATCTCATTCAGCGCGTCGAAGTTGAGCCCTGGATCGCGTTCGTGACCGGACAGAGCCGCACAGACCGAGTTCAAGTTCGGCTGACTCGTCGAGCCAGACATCGAGGCCAGCGCCAGATCGACGATATCCACCCCGGCCTCCGCTGCGGACAGGATGGAGGCCGCATTGATCCCCGAACTGTCATGCGTGTGAAAGTGAATGGGCAGACCGATTTCTTCGCGCAGAGCTGTGAAGAGCTTTCTCGCAGCGAAGGGGCGACAGAGACCCGCCATATCCTTGATACACAGGATATGTGCACCCATTTTCTCCAATTCCTTCGCCTTGGCCACGTAGTATTGCAGGGAAAACTTGTCCCGCTTCGGATCATTAATATCTCCAGTGTAACAAATCGCCGCTTCGCAGACCGCGTAGGGTTGCGCCCGAACCGCTTCCATCGCGACCTTCATGTTCGGGAGGTAGTTCAGCGAGTCGAAAATCCGGAAGATATCCATCCCTGACTCCGCCGCATGTTTGACGAAGCCAGCCACTACATTGTCCGGATAATTGGAATAGCCCACCGCATTCGATCCACGGAAAAGCATCTGAAAACAGATGTTGGGAATCGCCTCTCGCAGGCTGCGCAATCGATCCCAAGGCGACTCTTTGAGAAAGCGCATCGCTGCATCAAAGGTCGCTCCACCCCACATTTCTAGACTGAAGAGATTCGGCGTCCGACGGGCGACAGCGGGAGCGACATTGAGCATGTCCGCCGTGCGCATCCGTGTCGCGATCAACGACTGATGGGCATCCCGCATGGTGGTATCCGTGATCAGAAGAGGTTTCTTTTCTCGAATCCACGCAGAAAATCGCTCTGGCCCGATCTCTCTCAGCAGATCGCGAGATCCACGCGGAAGCTCCGTCTTTCGATCATACGTAGGGGCATGAGCACGAGGCAGAACCCCTGAAGGACGATAGCCCTTGGTCGTGGGATTGCCATTCACAGTGACGTCACTCAGATAATTGAGCAGCTTCGTCGCACGGTCTTTCCGAGGCTTAAACTTAAACAGATCCGGCGTTGTATCGATCAGGCGGGTCGTAGCATCTCCAGCTCGGAAAGTCGGGTCCACGACAAGATTCTCTAGGAAAGGGATGTTCGTTTTGACTCCACGAATTCGAAACTCCCGCAGAGCGCGATGCAACCTCTGAAGAACGATGTCGAAGCGAGAACCATAGGCCGTCAGCTTCACCAGCATCGAGTCGTAGTAGGGAGTAATCACCGACCCCGCATCTCCCGCTCCCGCATCCAGACGGATGCCGAATCCTGCAGCGGAACGGTAATTCAGAATTCTGCCATAATCGGGCGCGAACCCGTGCGCCGGATCCTCTGTCGTGATTCGCGCCTGAACTGCGTAGCCGTTCCGCGGAATCTCTTCCTGCGCGGGAATATCGATTTCATGGCTAAAAAGCGAATGTCCTTGGGCGACTAGAATCTGAGAGCGCACTAGGTCGATGCCGGTGATGAGTTCCGTCACCGTATGTTCCACCTGAATCCGAGGATTCATTTCGATGAAGAACCAGTCCTTCGTATCGACGTCGTAGAGGAACTCGATCGTCCCGGCGTTATTATATTCGATCTGCTTCGCCAAAGTGACAGCGGCCTCGCAGAGTTCACGCCTCACATCTTCATCAAGATTTACAGAGGGCGCGATCTCGATCACTTTCTGGTGACGACGCTGAACCGAGCAATCGCGCTCGAAGAGATGGACGATATTTCCGTGCTTATCACCTAGGATTTGCACCTCGATATGCTTCGCACGCGAGACAAATCGTTCAAGAAAAACCGCCGGATTGCCGAAGGCGTTCTCCGCCTCTGTTTGCGCCTGATCCAATAAGCTGTCGAGATCTTCCTCGCGCTGAACGACTCGCATCCCGCGACCACCACCACCGTAGGCAGCCTTGACAATCAAAGGAAACCCGATTTCACGCGCAGCCTTCAGCGCCTCCGCTCGATCAGACACCGGATGCTCCGTACCTGGCAGAGTTGGCACCTTCGCCTTCGCAGCCAATGCCCGAGCGGAAACCTTGTCTCCCATAGCATCCAGCATCTCTGGATCGGGACCGACGAATTTGATGCCTGCCTCGCGACAGGCACGAGCGAAATCCGCGTTCTCTGAGAGAAAGCCGTATCCAGGGTGAATCAGCGTGACACCTTTCTCACGAGCGAGACTGATGATGCCCTCGATGTCGAGGTAAGCACCCACCGGACCTTTTTCCTGCCGGAGACGATATGCCTCATCCGCTTTAAAACGATGACGCGAGAAGCGATCCTCCTCTGCATAAATCGCGACCGTGCGCAGTCCTAACTCGGTAGCAGCACGAAAAATCCGGATGGCGATTTCGCCCCGGTTCACAGCCATCAATTTTTCTGGGCGATCAACTCCCTGGTTCTCGGATTCAGACATTGGGCGGGAACTATAGGGCAGCTTCCACAACCTTGAAGCAAAAATTCGGGAAATAACGCCGGAAACCAAGAAATCGAATCAAGAGGGCACGAGATTCGCAGACGTGCTTTGTTACAGGGAAACAAATTTCGGGCTGATGAATGCACTTTTCACCACCCTGCCGCCTCCACATCCCTGGGAGAGCGACTTCTATTTTGAATTTCCGAGTCGAAATCAGCCAAAAATCTCGCTGTCTGAAAAGAATCGGCGCACTTCGATCTCACCATTCTCTGGCGAATCGGAAGCATGACAGACATTGACCATCATATCCTGGCCAAAGTCGCCGCGAATGGTGCCGGGGGCGGCCTCTTTTGAATTAGTCGGCCCGAGCATCGCACGAACTTTCGTTACCACGTCATCTCCCTCCAGAATCAGCGCCACCACCGGAGAGGACTGCATGAAGGCGACGATCTCAGGGAAGAAAGGTTTATCGGCCACATGACTGTAGTGCTCGGCAAGTAAGCGATCAGAGAGACACATCATTTTCGCCCCTAGAATCGCGAATCCAGCTTTTTCGAAGCGTGCGATCACCTCGCCGCAATGGGCGTTCTTGACACAATCGGGTTTGAGAAGAATAAGGGTACGTTCTGTGGACATAACTTGAGGAAGTTTTTGGTAAAATAGATGCCTACCTGTAGCCAGATCAGCGCCGATGGAAAGGGGAAACTTGGGAATCGTGACAAAACCTGTCTGGACTACTCTTCATCCTGCCTAGACGTAACAACGGTCCCTATAGTGTGATAGTGCGTCGCACTTGTCAGAATCGTAGGGAATCACATCGGACTTGAAAGAAAAGTATGTTCATCCTTCACGCTTTATGCTTTCATTTCTCTCGATTTTCGCATCTCGTATCTGTCTGAATCAATTCATCAATCAATCTCTCATGAAAACGTGGCACTACACAGACGCAGCCAACCAACCAGTCCAAGTCTCTGAAGAAAGTCTCCCCGATCTGATTCGTGCAGGCACGATTTCTCGACAAACCCGGATTTGGTCAACCGGGATGGCAAACTGGATGCCTATCGACCAAGTTTTACCGCAGCTTTTTTCCGGTATGCCGCCGGCTTTCCCTATTCAAGGCGGCGCTCCAGCGGGAGGGCGGTGTCACGAGATCAATGTCGAGATCTTCGGTGATGACATGCAGATTGTCGAGGTGGAACTCGATCCCAATGAGACAGTGATCGCGGAAGCGGGCGCGATGAACTACATGGAGGAGAATATCGCCTTCGTCACCAAGATGGGAGACGGATCGAATCCCAACGAGGGATTCATGGGCAAGTTAATGGCTGTCGGAAAGCGTGTCCTCACGGGAGAATCGGTTTTTCTGACTCACTTCACCAATACTGCTCCGTCTGGAAAGCGTCGCGTTGCCTTCGCCGCTCCCTTTCCCGGAAAGATCGTAGAGGTCAATTTGGCTAAGCTGGGGGGGGAAATCACTTGTCAGAGAGACGCCTTTCTTTGTGCTGCCTTCGGTACGCAGGTAACGATCACCTTCACGAAGCGCCTCGGAAGCGGATTCTTCGGTGGGGAAGGCTTCATTTTGGAAAAGCTGAAGGGTGATGGAATCGTCTGCCTTCATGCCGGCGGAACGATCATTCAGCGCGAACTGAAGGGCGATGCGCTCTTGGTGGATACGGGCTGTCTTGTCGCCTTTTCTCCTGGGGTTAATTATGACATCCAGCGAGCAGGCAGTCTGAAATCGATGTTCTTCGGTGGAGAGGGTCTCTTCCTAGCGAAGCTGAGCGGATACGGTCACGTCTGGCTGCAAAGCCTCCCCTTCTCACGTCTCGCAGATCGCATCATCAAAGCGGCACCCTCTGCCGGGGGCACTCAGCAAGGGGAGGGCAGCGTGCTCGGGGGAATCGGTCGCATGCTCAGCGGTGACTGATATAGCGCGACCTTACTTTTCAGCGTCCGCCCGCAGTGATCGTCACTCCTGCAGAGCCTGTGGCTCCCAGTGCTCCCAAGCCCTCCTGTACGGCAATGGCTTGGGCTGCGGTGATCAGGACGGCTTCGGCGTAATCCTCGAGCTTGCTCCAAGGGCTGCGCGGCACCCAGACGATATCTCCGCCCTCTAGTCTCAGATCCGCTTCTTGCCCTTTCAAGATCGAGCGTAGATTCACCACGGCTACCTGCGGACGCAGGGTTCCTCCGCGCAGGATGAGCACCTTCGTCACGATGGCCTCCATCTGTGGACCTCCGGCGGCAGCAACAGCCGAGACGAGAGTGGCTCCTTTCTCAAAATACACCGGACCCGGCTTATTCACATGACCCAGTACGTAGCAGGATCTCGTGGTGAGTGAAGGTAGGAAAATGTAGTCCCCGCTACGTACATAGACGTTCTGTGACATGTCTCCTTGCTCGACTAGGCGCGAGAAGTCCACGGGAATCAGGTCTCCGTTGCGGATGAGAATCGCTCGCTCAAGGTCTGCGGCTTCAGGATTATTCACCTCGTTACTCTCCGTATGTGCGAGAAGACCTCCCCCTTCCGATAGTGCGGCGATCAGAGTAGTCGGCTTGGTGATCGGGTAGGCACCTGGCTTCTGCACCTGTCCCAACATCCAGAAGCGTTGACTGTCCGCCTTCGCCACATTCACCGTCACGACAGGCTGAACGTAATCTTTTTCGAGCGCCTTTGAAAGCAGGGTGGAAATCTCAGTGATCGTTTTTCCACGCACATCAATGCCCTTTGCCACGTCATAATAGAGCATCCCATCTGGCATCACTTTGGTCCGGGTGCGTGTGTCCTTCATCTCAGCGACCTCGATGTCTAACTCATCTCCGGGGCCGACGCGATAGGGACCAGAGGGCGGCTGTAGAAGGGAGCGATCCAGTTTTTTTCGGACTTTGAGTTTCTCGAATTTTGGATCCTTCGGAATGCGCTGGAGCGCCTCCTCAGCCGTCATGGCTGGATTGACTGCATCAAAGTTCGCATTATAGGCGAAATCGTCTGGAGTCCGGAATTCTCGATCCGCCTGCTTCAGATGGATGCATGACGAAAGCATCAGCACTGCGAACGCAAGCATCGCAGAGCGGAAGCAGTCAGTGAAAAGAGAGCGCATGGGATGAATCTGGCGGCTGGGATGATCAGTCTTTCTTATTTCCGCCTCCGCCCAAGATCGGGTTGTAAGATTGGTTCATCGTCTCGGCTGTCACCGTCTGCATGAAGGTGATGATCGCGTTGTCCAAGGCGCGTTCCACTAAATTAAAGGGGTGTCGACTCACGAAGATAATATCGCGAGTCTGCAGAGGAATGTCTGCCTCTCGGCCTTCCAAGATCGCCTTCACGTTGGCGATCTGAGTCGTGGGATGGTGAATGCTGCCACGCACGAGCAAGACATGAGTGCGATAGGCAGCATCGGTGAATCCTCCCGCTTCCGCGATGGCCTTGACTAGAGTCAGCTTCACCGGCATACGACGGCGTCCCGCCTCCTGCACCTCTCCGATCACATAAATTTCGTTTTCTAGGTTTGAGGCGACATAAATATAGTCATCCGGCTCAAGAAAAGCGTTTTGACTGAAGTCCCCTTCGTAATACAGACGAGCCAAATCCACGTTCAGCTTGCGCCCCTTCCGTGCGACGAAGGATCGCTCGAAGTCGGCCAACTCGAAGGCAGAATTTCGGACGGTTCCGATCTGGACGCCCTCGGCCAGAGAAATTGCTTCAAGCACTGTCGTCGGACGGTCTAGTACGTAACTACCTGGCTTGCGCACGCGTCCGATGATCGCGAATTCTTTGCTCGCGACGGCAGACGGGGTAATGATCACCTTGACATTCTTCTGATACTTCGAAAGAGCTTCTTCAATCCGTGATCGCAACTGATCCAGCGTGAGTCCATCCGCTCGGACTGCGACGGCCTGAAGGTAACTGACCGTACCATCCGGTGCGATCTGGACATTCTCCCGAGCCAGATCTGCACGGTCGTAAACAGAGAAATTTAGCGTATCTCCTGGCCCCAAAGTATATCTGGTCTGCCAAGCGGGAGTCTTGACCGGAGTGACTCGCGGTTCCTCTACTGGGGCCTGAACGGGCGGGACATCCTTCAGTTCGATCCAGTAATCAGTCGCTCGCTCCTTGACTGGCCTCGCCCAAGCACGCGGCTCCTGCCCGCCTAGAAACAGCGGTAGGGAGACAGTCGCGATGACGACGAGGAGAGCCAAACGCATAAATTGAGATAAAAAAGAAAATTGGAAGAAATAGAAATTTCACATCATTATAACATTTATAATAAACAAATGTAAATTATTTTATCTGAAATTTGACCATCGCTTCCTTCTGCTCTCCTGTTGCAACCAATGAATCTGCGTTGAGTCCATCTGTTCGGAGTCATCTTTTCGGGTGCGATTTTCCTTTTTCTTGGTAAGATCGAATTAGACTGCTCACTAGACAGTCATCATTCCCGATGCCGGAGCCGAGACTCGATTCATCGCCCTCTTTGCTACATCAGCAATCGCTTACACATCAAATGCAGGAAAGTCTGCATTTGCTTCAGGTGCCCGCTCAGGAACTACGGCAACTGATCCGTCAGGAACTAACCCAGAATCCCGCGCTCGAAGAGGATCTATCTCCGTCCTCACTCGAAGAAGTTCTCTCATCCTCCAGCGTGGATGAGTTCAACCCGGATATCTCCGAATTGTCCCGCATGAATGAGGAGTGGAATGATTACTATGCACAATCTGATCTCGACAATTCCTCTCCCAGCGAGGCGAACCGCACTCATCAGTGGGTTTTGGATTCGCTGACAGAACCCGTCACTCTCCGCGAACATCTGATGGAGCAGTTATCATTCGTTGACCTGCCACAGGTTCTGTCTGAACTCGTAGCAAATCTGATCGACAGTCTGAATGACGATGGATTTCTCACGACGAATCTCGCGTCCCTATGCGAAGAACTCGGAGGCAGCGAAGAGAACTGGGAGGCGGCGCTGCAACATCTCCGCAGCTTCGATCCCGCTGGAATCGGAGCGACTGACCTACGCGATTGCCTGCTCCTCCAGCTCAGCCACATGGGGCAAACTGGTAGCTTGGCATGGCGAATCGTCGATCAATGCCTAGCCGACCTGGGCAGGAGACGCTATCAGCAGATCGCAACAGATCTCGATGTATCCGTCGCTCAGGTTGCTGTGGCAGCTGAATCCATCTCCAAGCTCGATCCCCATCCAGGCAGGAGCTTCAGTTCCACTCCCGGAGCGGCCTACGTCATCCCGGATGTGATTGTAGAAAAGGAAGGAGACGCTTGGGCGGTGACGATGAATGATAGGGAAATTCCCCATCTTCGGATCAGTAATTCATGCAAAGACCTGATCGCTGAAGATATGGGGCGCGAAGAAAAGTCCTACGTACGTGAGAAAATCCGAGGCGGAAAAGCTTTTATTCGCGCGATTCAGCAGCGACAGGAAACAATTCTTCGAATTTCCAAGGAGATCGTAGCGCGGCAGGACGCTTTTTTTCGATCCGGCCCTTCCGCTTTGAGGCCACTAAATATGGCAGCAATCGCCCAGGCGATTGGAGTCCATAAAACCACGGTGAGCCGTGCCGTCTCAGGCAAATTCATTGAAACTCCCCACGGAATATTTGAATTGAAGTATTTTTTTGCTTCGGGATATGAGACCGCAGAAGGGGGATCCCTCAGCAGCACGAGCGTGAAGAAGCATCTGTTAGAGCTCATTGAATCCGAGGATCCCCAGACACCACTCAGCGATCAGGATTTAGTAGAAGTATTCGCGAAGAGTGGGATTCCGATTGCACGAAGGACAATTGCAAAGTATCGAGAAGAGTTGCATATTCTTCCCAGTCACCAGCGTCGGAGTCGGTAACCGCGTGACAGATCCCGAATCTCCTACGCACTGCGTGGCCGCAATTTGACTCATGGAGGAGCGATTCCTGCTTTCTCTATCCTTTGAAGAAATTGCTTCAAAATTCTTAAATTTGGACGAAAGTCCTCACCTCTCAGCGATTATGGAGAACGACGATACGGTAGAACTCGAAGGCACGATCCACACTGTACTCCCCGGCACGATGTTCCGGGTAGAGTTGCCAGGCGGACATCTCGTTCTCGCTCACATTTCCGGGAAGATGCGCAAGCGCTTCATTCGTCTAGTGACTGGAGACCGGGTTAAAATCGAAATGTCTCCCTATGACACGGAGAAGGCTCGTATCGTTTACCGGATGGATTCTCACAGTCCTCGCCCGTTCAACACCGGAAAAAGGCAGTCTCCGCGCAGTATGGCTCGCCCTGGGCAACCGAAAAAACGTGCGAAACCCAATCCGACGCCTCGCCGAACTTCCGGAGGTGCAGGCGGAGCCGGGAACAAAAGCGGTGGTAGTGGTCCAAGGAGCACGGGTCCGAGAACTGGCGGACCGAAGTAAGCTCCTCGTTTCGCCGTAGGCTGTGTCAATTTCAGGAGCGCAGGAAGGAGACAGAATTCTTTCTTGTGCTGTGTGTGTTCTTCGCGAGAGTAACCCACTTTTTCGGTTAACCTCTCTCCCGTGAACTGGATCTCTCTCGCATTCCGTAATTTGCTCCGCAATGCACGTCGGTCGATCACCACGATTGCGGCCGTCTCGCTGGGCTATGCAGCAGTCAATATCTTGGCCGGATTTGCTGCCTACATGTTCGCAAGCATTGAGGATGCACACATCTACGAGCAGGCCTACGGCCAGATTCAGATCTGGCGCGTCGGCGCCAGAACCTACGGCGGCTCCGATCCAACTGATTATCTGATCTCGGCGAAGGATTATGAAGCGATCCAGGCTGCTGTAAAAGCCGATGAGCGGGTACAGTTCGCCACCGGGATGCTGGAGGTGCAGGGAAGCGTGGATGCAGATGGAAAGGCCGGTTATTTCGTCGGGCAAGCGATGGTGCCTTCCCTGAAAGAAAAAATTCAAGGCCAATCCACTGCTCTGCGCAGTCCCGAGGAGACGGGGCCGAAGGGAACTCCGATTACAGATGAGGCAAAGAGTTCCATCGCCATCGCCAGCGGAATGGCGGAAGCGCTCGGACTGGAGGTCGGCTCTCCCGTGGTTCTGATGGCAGCATCCTTAGCCGGACAGATGAATGCGGTGGATGCTGAAGTTCATCAGATCGTCGAGACGATGGCCGAGAGCCTCGACAGTCGTTACATCTTTCTTCCCCTCAGTCTGGCCCAGGAGTTGTACGATACAGACCAGCTAAGCAGCGTCCGGCTCTTGCTGAAGCGTACAGTCGACACAGATTCCGTCGTCGCCTCTCTGCGAGAAAAATTTCCCGAATCCGAGTGGGAGATCGTCCCCTGGTATCAGGCGTCGAAGCTCTATCTAAGGACCAAGCGCATGTTCGACATCATCTTCGGATTGGTCTTCGTCATCATCACGGTGATCGTCACCATGTCTGTGCTCAATACCATCGGCATGGCGGTGATCGAGCGCACGAGAGAGATCGGTACGCTGCGTGCCCTAGGACTGAAACGTGGCGGAGTCATCCTACTCTTCGGTGTCGAAAGCACTCTGCTGGGCATGATCGGTGCAGTGATCGGTCTTCTGATCACTGTAACCTTTTCCGGAGTCGTGCTGATGATCGCTCCGACTTGGGAGCCGCCGGTGACAGCGGGACCCATGATCTGGGAGATTCGCATCTTGCCCGTCACACTGGTGATTACTCTGGTGCTGCTAGTAATTTTCACCGCTCTCGCAGCGGTAGCACCGGCGCGGCGTGCTGCGAAACAAAGTATTGTCGATTCTCTGGGACATGTGTAAGATGGACCACGTTATGAAGACGTTCTTTCTCGCTTTCGCCCTGTCGTTCTTCGTCGGCTCGCTGTTTTCCCAAGATGCTGCCCTATTGGCTGCCGAACAGTCACGAGGAATTCTAACCGGAAACGGAGTTCGGTGGACGGTGACTGTTTCTGGTCAAAAGTCGGCGAAGTTCGTCGCCATCTCCCAAGGAGGAAAAATTCTTGCGGAAGTCTTGGAACCCGCTGATTCCGCTGGGCGTCGCTATCTGGCCGAGGCTAAAGGTCAGATGTGGTTCTGGAAACCCGGTCTCAGTCGTCCGGTTTCGGTCTCAAAGCGACAACGACTCTCCGGAAATGCAGCGATTGGTGACATCGCATCGACCAGTTACGTCGATGGCTACAAGGTTGCGGGACAAGAAGAGGGAGAGGTGAATGGCGAAGCAGCAGTCATCTATACCATGGTCGCTAATTCCCTAGGCGACACCTATGCGAAGATTCGCTATTGGGTGACAAAAAAAGAAAACCTGGGTAAGAAAGTCGAGTTTTATGCGAAGTCTGGAGTCGTCGTTCGCTCGGCTACTATGGAATACGGAAATAATGTGAACGGACGTCCTTTTCTCTCGAAGATGGTAGTTTCCGACGGCGAGGCCCCGATTATCCTGAGTTACAGCGGAGTAACGTTAAAAAATTTCCCAGCCAGCGCTTTTGTCCGGGATGATCTCGGCTCATCGAAGGATGCCGTGCTACGCTAACAACTCTCCCTGACAGTGAAAAACTGATGGACGGGTGTCGCCTGAGTGCTGAAGAGCGCGATGAAGCGCTGGCCTTGCTACAGGATCTGATCCGTATTGACACTTCGAATCCGCCCGGCGAGGAGGGCGCATCGATTCAGCTGCTCGAGCAGCGGTGCCAAGCTTTCGGTCTCGCAACCGAGGTGGTCGGCGCTATCCCGGAGCGTCCGAATCTCGTCGCCACATTTCCTGCCGATCCTGATCGGTGCACAGACAGACCGCTCGTTCTGAGCTGTCACGTCGATACTGTCCCGGCAGACCCTGATCGCTGGACTTATTCTCCTTGGTCAGGACACTATGACGGGAATTACGTCTGGGGCCGAGGAGCCATCGACATGAAGGGCTTCGCTGCGATGGCCTTTGCTGTAGTAGCTAAATTGAAACGACTCGATATCCCCCTACGTCGTGATCTGCTCTTCGTCGCCGTTTCCGATGAAGAGGCCGGGACTCGCCTCGGCTCGCGCTGGCTCGTCGATGAACGTCCTGATCTGCTTCGAAATCCTGAATACGTAATCAATGAGGTGGGAGGCTTCACGACTCACCGGGAAGGAAACCGTTTTTATCCGGTTCAGGTAGCGGAGAAGGGTGTCGCCTGGCTGCGACTGGCCGTCTGCGGGGAATCCGGGCACAGTTCTCTGCCAGGAACAGATAGTGCGGTAGCACGACTGGGTCGTGCCGTGAATCGGATTACTCATACACGTCTTCCTTGGCATCCTTCGCCAGAGGCACAACGCCTTCTCGAGGGATTCGCGGCACCTCGTGGCTACGTCGGCAGGCAGATTGCCTCGCTCATTTCTCATCCGCGCATTGGTCCTCACCTGCTGCCGCGGATGGTGAGAGAACCTTCGCGACGGGCGTCGCTAGAAGCAATTTTACGGAACACCGCTACTCCGACGAGTCTCTGTGAGGGAGGCAATATCAATATGCTACCCGGCGTGGCGCTCGTAGATATCGATGGTCGCCTCGCACCGGGACAAACCACTGACGACCTAATTGCCGAACTGGATGCGATTTTATTCCCTCTTCTGGGCAAAGATTACGCGCTGACCGTGCTTCACGACTCCGCTCCGATCTCGTTCCCTCTCGATACACCTCTTTATCGGGAAATCGAGGAGACGATTCTCGCTGCTGATCCTGGTTCCTACGTCGTTCCGTCTGTCATTCCTGGCTTCACAGATAGCCATAATTATGCGCGACTCGGCGCGGTCTGTTACGGATTCTATCCCCTCCGTTTGCCAGAAGATCTCGATTTCACTTCCCTGTTTCACGGAGAAAACGAGCGTATCCCTCTGGATGGTTTTTACTGGGGAATCGAAGTTCTGGCGGGTATGCTCGAACGCTTTCTGACTCGCTGAGGAAAGGTGAAAAGAATGCGGCTCGCATTTCTATTCCGTCTGTCCATACGTATCGTACAGCGGACTGATCCGATAATGAAAACCGATAGACAAGGGAAAAGCAGGCTAATCGCTGCTGTTTGTGCAGTCACTCTGATTCTGTCACCCAAGCTAGTACAGAGTGGCCCACCCATCGACAGTTCACCCTCCCGAGCCTCTACGGCTCTCGAACCGGGATTACGGCAGATCGCCACTCTGCGACCGAGGAGCACCGAGGAAATCACCGGATCAAATTGGATGATCGGATGTGAAACTCTGGATCGCGACTTCGCTAACTATCAGGAATACAAGGAATACCTCGTCCCGCTCGGGATCAAAACGATTCGCTTGCAAGGCGGATGGGCCAAGACGGAGAAGGAAAAGGGAAAATACGAGTTTTCTTGGCTCGATCAAATCATCGACGATGCTAAATCACGAGGCTTGAACATCCTCCTCGAGACCGGATATGGGAATTCGATCTACAAAGGCGGCGGAGGCACTGATCTCAGCGGAGGATTCCCGAGTTCCGACGAAGCTCTGGCCGCTTGGGATCGGTGGGTAGAAGCGATGGCGACACGCTACAAAGACCGCGTAGGAGACTGGGCAATGTGGAATGAGCCAGACATCAACAAGAAGCACACATACGCGGATATCGTCGCGATCAACATTCGAACTGCTGAAATGATACGGCGCATCATTCCCACAGCTCGGATCGCCGGACTCTCACTGGCGAGTAAGAGCCCGAAAGTCTTGGCCGGCTGTCTGGAGATCCTGAAAGAACAAGGAAAAATCGAGCTCTTCGACTGGTTTATCTACCACGGATACACCTATAACCCTGACGAGGCATACCAGAGCGTGGAAGAACTGAAGGCCACTCTGGCAGGATTCTCCACGAAGGCGAAAATGCGTCAGGGAGAAAACGGCTGCCCTTCTGAGATGGCCAGAAACTTCGCCTTGCGCGATTATCCCTGGACCGAGACCAGTCAGGCAAAGTGGGATCTCCGCCGAATGCTGGGAGACTTAGGCCACGATGTCGAATCCTCCGTTTTCACGATCTGCGATTTCAACCACACCGGGCGCGAGATCAATCGGAAAGGGCTTCTTCATGCCACTGCAGACAAGAAGGTAGATGGGATCAAGCTGGCCTACTATACAGTACAGAACTGCGCCTCGGTCTTCGACGATCAACTGACGCGTGTGAGCGGACCAGTCGTAGGCGTGATGGACGAGCACGCAGCCACGAGCTTCGCCTATCGTCATCGAAAGAGTGGTCGAGCACTGATCGTCTTCTGGGATTCCTCTGCGATTCCGAGTGACTCTTTCATCACGCGTCCAGCGCACGTAATCACGAGCCGACTCGATATCCCCGAACCCGTATGGGTGGATCTGATCTCCGGCCGAGTCTATGAAATCCCAGCGACGAAGCTTGAGAAAGCGGGAGACTTCACGATTTATCACGACATTCCCTTTTACGACGCTCCTTGTGTGATCGCCGACAAAAGCCTGCTTACACTCGTCGAGTGATCCGTAAAATAGCAGAAGCTTACGGCAGCCCGACCGCAGCGATCAGTTCTTTCCAAAGCTCGGAGCCGCTCATGGAGTTGGTCATGATCACGATGCCGGAACCGGTCGTGGGATTGAATTCACTGTAACAGCGAAACCCGGTACCGTTCGATCCAGAGTGATAGACGCGATTCTCGGGCTTTCCCGGATCGACGCCCCAGCCGAGGCTACGTTGAGATGATCCAGTCGATGTCCACCCCGGTCGCTGGATTGGCTCCCGACCGGTAGCCACGATCACAGGTTTCATCATTTCTGCAATAGACCGGGCTGTGAGTGAGTAGGGAGCAGAACGATCCTCGCGCATCATTTCGATCAGGAACAGAGCATACTCGTGAGGCGTGCAGTAGAGAGAGTATGCGATATTAGGTCGGCGATACAGAGAACGGTTTTCCTTGAGTAGCCCTTGCGCATCATGTCCAGCGGCTGCGAGTGCTCCGTAATCATCACGCCAGACGTATCCACCCTGATCGAATCCCAGTGGACCGAGAAGTGCTGCGTCGATGAAGGTGTGAAAGGGCTTTTCGGTAATGTGCTCTACCACGCGCTGAAGAAAAGTGAAGCCCTCGCCGGAATAAATGTATTTCGTGCCAGGTTCGAAAAGCACTCGCAGCGGCTCCCCTTTCTTTCGCCAATTGGGAAAACCAGTCGTGTGTTCCAGCACCATACGAGCGGTGATTTTTTCGTGCAGAGGTTCACCGTTCAGATAGGGCTTGTCCAGATAGGAGTTCAGCGGTCGATCCAGATCCAACTTGCCCTGCTCGACCAGTTTCAGGATCGCGTAGGCGGCGAGCGGTTTACTCATCGAGCAGGCTTCGAAGAGCGTGTGCGAGTCCACGGGATCGGGCGATCCGGCGGACTTCACGCCATAAGTGCGCTCGAGGGCGATCTTTCGATCTCGGATACCGATGATACTCACTCCGGGAACGTGATGTTTTTCCATCAGATCCGGCACTAATCGGTCGATGTCAGTGGGTGCAGGAGAAGGCGATGGCTTCTGAGAGCGAAGCGCATCTGTCTCTGCGATTTTTAGCCGTACGGAGACCACTGAGTGCTTTTCACTCCCTGGAGCGTATTTGATGTAAGTGGTGGCTAAGATGGTCCCATCTGGTAAGAGCGCGATCCCGGGATAGCCGCAGTCTGTGACTTTTTCGGCGTAATTGTGGAGCAGCTTGATGCGATAGTCGCCACCACGACCGCTGCGAATCGCGTCATAGGTGCCCACCCATGCGACAAAGTGGCTGCGGCTCGGACTGTTCGGAGCCATGTCGCGAAAGGCGATGAAATAGCGTCCGTCCGGTAACAAAATCTCCTGATGACGATCACCACTCAGCCCCCAAGGTGTATCGACCGGCGTACTCCAAGTCTCTCCCTCGTCCTGAGAGAACATCATCAGACTGCGCCCACGATGGGAGTTTTCCCGCATCAGACAGCAAAGTTCCTTTCCGTCAGGTGATCGAAACACATCGGGTTCGCAGGGGCTCTTTCCCTCCACGGAGGCGACAACACGAGGCTGACTCCAACTGAGTCCTCCATCGGCAGTGATCGTCTGAAGAGCCTGAGGCGGCAGCTTCGGATTCTGCTTTGGACGGGCGTGATAGAGTCCGAGGGATCGGCCATCCTTCAGTTGGACGATGGAGCTGAACGTCATGGTGCACGGAAAATTGAGTGGTGGCATTTCCTCCCAAGTAGCTCCGTCGTCCGCGCTCATGATGGAGGGCATCCCTGGTCCACCTTTCTTCCCTAGCCATGCAGACCAGACCCAGATCCGTGCTTTTCCCTGCGGATCGATCAGGCGATAGATGCTAGGGCAGTTCTGATGGGTAGAAAATCCCGTAGGTAGAGTCTCGTCGAGTCTCTGCCAAGTCAGCCCACCATCCACGCTTTTCGCCATCGGACCGGCGTGCCCGCCGTGGTTGATACTCCACACAGCAAAGAGCGTTTTTCCGTCCGGCATCAGTAGAGTCGTCGGATGTCCCTGATAGACCTCCTGCGTCCCGGCTGCGATGAGGACGTGACGAGCGCTCTCGTGCGAAAGATCGATCAGTGGCAGGTCGGAACCGTCGTTCAGATCGAGAGGAGGCAGGTTTTCCGCAGCATCGGATGGCAGGCAGAAAACGCTCAGTAGAGCACCGAGGACGAGAAGGCGACAGATGAGACAGCGCACAGAATCGATCATCCCCCATGGATAGCGAGAGGGGACGCTCTCTGCAAGAGCGCGATTATGGAATCTCTACGGACGGCTCATTTCCATGCGAGGATTACTCGATTTCATGGCCTGAGGGCGGATAATCAGTGTGGGCTGGGGAGCCTCTCCCGTCGTCTGATCGATCGTCGAATCGAATGTCTCAGCGGACGGCGGAATCCGATAAACACTGGACCGAGCCAGTTTTGGTCGCAAAGGAAGTCCCACAGAGCCAGCGGGAGCGATA
Source organism: Verrucomicrobiota bacterium (assembly GCA_963205275.1). Lineage (GTDB taxonomy): Bacteria > Verrucomicrobiota > Verrucomicrobiia > Verrucomicrobiales > DEV007 > Arctic95D-9. Next base: position 95,957 of record CAUJIH010000103.1, read on the forward strand.
GCTCGAGCCTTAACTGCGGGCGAATTTGCAGACGCCGTACCAGATTCAGTGCCGAATTTTGATTCATCGAGGCGGATGGCATCCTGCACCTTTCTGCTATCGTCAATGCGTGCATCGCCCGCTGCCATCTCACGCTCATCGGTGCGGTCGAGAGGAAGGTGGTTCGTCAGAGTCGATTCGTCGGCATTCCACGACTGTCTGGGAATTCGGACTTCGTCGGATTTATGAGTGCTAGCGATCCGAGTTTGAACGTGGGGATCGCTTTGAAAATGTCCTCGGATCTTCGCTTCCACTCGGTCAATGGCTTCTTGAATTTCCTTATCCATGAGTTGATCCTGGCTGAGGGAATCATTCTGAGCATCGACAGCCTTAGATGCATTCGATTCATCCAGATGCACTAAGCTGGCGATGTGCGAGGACATCTCATCATCGCTGGCGAGAAATGCAGCACGAATTTCCACCGCGCGATCCGGTATCACAGAAAGTGCGAGTTCCGCAAACTCTGAGTCACGATCTGGAAATTCCAGACGGACCATCGAGAGAATCGCGACGAGGGAGTTAGAATCGAGATTCGGAAGCGCAAGCGCTACTTGCAAGACTTCTCGGCTATGGTCGGGATTCGTCTGAAGGGAATCCTGAAACAGGGGGACAAGCTGGTCGGGATGCGATTCAATTCCTGCTCGAAAGACCACGACTGCGGAATCTGCGCTCGCCGCTGCTTCTGACGCCGTCACTTCTGTGGTCGAGGGCAGAACAGCGTAAGCAGCAAACAGATAGGGCAGAAGAAAAGTGAACCTCATAGCAACCAACAGAATGGAGCGGGTAGTGGGAATCGAACCCACATAACTAGCTTGGAAGGCTAGGGCTTTACCACTAAGCTATACCCGCATCGTCTAAACATTCTTAAAGATTCCAAATATTCTTGTAATTTCAATTAAATTTTAGAAATCTTAAGAGTTGCTGGAGTTCTTTTTGTTGGTTCAGCTTGCGCTGCGCTGAGAATCGTTCTGGAATCGTTCTCTTGCAAGCCTATTTTTTAAATTTGTGATGTCCGGCAACTCCGACACAGCATCAGAAACGCGCAGGAGTGCTTCACAAAAAGCACATAGAGAGCGCTTCGGCGATGAACTGCGGAAATCGCCAATGCTGCTTGCTGCTGTCAGTGGAATTGTTGGGATCGTTCTGATTGATCAGGGTCGCCTTAGTTGGTTCGTCGCTCTGATGGTACTGCTCGCTTGTCTGAGCGTTATCCTGTGGGGAAAATCTCGTGGGCTGGCACTGGTAATCATTGGATCAGCGATGAGTCTCATCTTCCTCGGCTGGCGACAGCATTCCCGACTCGGAGAGATCTCACGCTTTCCCTTGTCGGTCGCACTGTCACGAGGAATCTCGACAGAGATTCAGGGCGAAGGCTGGGTCTCGGCACCTGTTCGCCCTAGCGATGCTTCGTGGCGTTCCGCAGCAGTGATTCTCCGTCTAGCCTCGATTTCGATTGGAGGACATTCATTCCCCTGCGATCAGGATTTTCCCTGTCGGATCGACAACCCACCCCCTGATCTTGCCTACGGTTCTCGATTGAAATTTTCAGCACATCTCGAGCCACTGGGATCAGCGGTGGTGCCAGGTGCCTTCGATGCTCGCTCATTTTATTTTCGTCGCCTAGGTGCCATGGGGCGTCTGACGATCAGCGATGCCCACGAGCGCGAGGTTTTGCCTGAGCGCGAGGGTTCGATCCTGATTTCCTTCGCCATCGCATCTCGAGCTAACATGGAGCGAGCACTATATGTCGGAGTCCCGGAATCGCTACAACCTTATGCTAGTCTGGTCGCAGCGATGGTTCTGGGAGCACGGGAAAATTCGCCTGAGGAATTACAGCAGGACTTCCGTAACAGCGGCACCATGCATCTATTCGCCGTCTCTGGGCTGCACGTGGCTCTGGTAACGGGGATTCTCGCCTGTATCCTATCTCTGATGAATGTACCTAAGACTAAGGCAGTTCTGATCATGGTACCCGCAGTATTTTTTTATGCCGTCCTCACCGGTCTGAGTCCTTCCGCTCTGCGTGCGGCGATCATGGCGGCAGTTTTCTTGCTCGGCTATGCGATACGAGAGAAACCTCGTCTGCTCAACAGTCTGGGATTGGCGGCCATTCTTCTGCTGGCTTTTGATCCACAGCAGATTTTTCAGCCAGGCTTTCAGCTTTCCTTCGCTGCGGTACTCTCGATTGCACTCCTCACTCCCGCTTTGACTCACCTCCTTTCCCATCCCTTTCTCACTGATCCCTTTCTTCCGAAGAGTCTGATCGGCCCGTGGAGGCGATTCGCCGACCGTACTGCGATGACTTTAGCGGCTCTGCTAGCGGTGTCTGTCGCATCATGGATCGGATCAGCCACTCCGCTGGCCGTGCATTTTCAGAGTCTGGCTCTGGTAGGAGTTCTGGCGAATCTCATAATGGTGCCTCTGGCGGGTATCGTGATGTCCATCGGGACTGTTTCCCTGCTCGCATCTGCTCTCCGTCTGGCGTGGATCGTCGCGGTGTCGAACCATGTAAACGCGGTGGTCACTCTGGGATTAGCAACCCTAGCCCACTTTTTCGCCAATCTCCCTGGGGCGACTCTCTACACCGGCGTTGCCCCCTCCCCGATAGCGGAGGGGGCAAGCTTAGCGCTAGATGTCGTCGGAGAACGCGGGGAATCGGCGGCATTGATCGATCTTCCGACGCTGAGCGGGCGAGACTCTTTCCGAATGCTCATCGACAGCGGTGGTGAGCGGACTTACTCGGGACGACTGCTACCATTGTTCCGCAGTCGCCGGATTCATCAGCTCGATGTGCTGACGATTACCCATGGCGACATCGGGCATATCGGAGCGGCGAAGTCTGTACTCAGCGATTTTCGCCCCACTCTGATTCTGGAATCAGCGCCCGAGAATCGATCACATGTCTATTCAGAAATTGTCACCAGTGCGGAACAACTGGGCACTGAGCGGCGACAAGTGAATCGTGGAGACATCCTGCGTTTTTCGTCGGGACTCTCGCTGACCGTGCTCTACCCTGATAAAAAAATGCAGGGGCGTATCGCGGATGACCGTACCCTAGTGGCGAAGCTGGAACACGCGGGCTGGAAGTTTCTCTTTACGTCAGACGGTGGCTTTGCCATGGAAAAAGACTTGCTCGAATCCGGGGTTAATCTGCGTGCCGATGTGTGGCTGCGCGGTCAGCATCTCGAGAATCCGTCTGGATCGATGGAATTCGTGCAGGCGATCTCTCCTCGAGCAGTGATCTCCAGTCACAGCGACTTTCCGTTATCCGAACGTATTCCAGAGACTCTCAGAGTTTTGCTTCAGCAAAAGGAAATTCCACTTTTTGAAACTGAGTCAGATGGCCTAGTCCAGATTCGAGTCATGGAAGACCGCTTGATCGTTCGTGCCTACGCTCGACCGGATGAAACGGTCGAATTTCGCAAATAAGGCTGATGCGAGAGGCAACCGAACATGGTGCAGTCTCTAATTCGACCCTGTTGGATCCGTGCAAATCCCGCTGAACACTTGGCAAGAAGCAATTTTGTGCCAAGCTCCTCGCTGAATCATGAAAATTCTCGTCGTCGGTAAAGGAGGTCGTGAACACGCGCTCATCTCCGCTCTTTCAGCATCCCCCGGAAATGTCTCAATCTACTCATTTCCAGGATCAGATGCGATTTTTGATCTGGCGCAGCCACTCCCGAGCGAGGACGGTCCATTGGGCAGTGTCTCGTCGCTGGTGTCCGCGATGCAACGCGAGGGGATCGATCTCTGTGTCGCAGGGGAAGAAAGTTATCTCGTCCGGGAAGAAGGTCTCGCCAATGCCTGCCAGATCGCAGGAATCCCCTGTTGGGGTCCGCCAAAGGAGGCCGCCCAGCTCGAAGCGAGCAAGGAATTCGCCAAGGAATTCATGCTGCGTCATGCGATCCCCACAGGCGGCTATCATGCGGTGGATACGGTTGAGGCGGCGCTCAACGCAATCGGCGAACAGTATCCGACGGTACTCAAGTTCGATGGCTTGGCCGCTGGAAAAGGCGTAGCGATCTGTCCCGACCGCGAATCGGCAGAAGAATTTCTGAACGAAGTTCTGGAAGAGAGAAAATTCGGAGACGGTCGCCTACTCGTGGAGGAATATCTCGAAGGTCCTGAGATCTCGATTTTCGTCTCTGTCGTCGATCATGATTTCCAGATCCTAGCACCAGCACGCGATTACAAACGAATCTTCAACGACGATCAAGGACCGAATACAGGGGGCATGGGTGCCGTTAGTTCCTGGGAAATGATCGCTCCCGACCTGATGAAGGTCATCGAGGAAACCATCGTTCGTCCAACCGTCGCTGGACTGGTGAACGATGGTCTGCCGTATCGCGGATTCCTTTACTTCGGATTAATGCTGACGCAGAGCGGCCCGAAAGTGCTGGAATACAACTGTCGCTTCGGTGATCCCGAGGCGGAAGTTGTGCTGCCGATGATTCGCGGTGACTTCGCCGCTTATCTGTACGAAGCTGCCCGCGGCTCTCTGCGTCCCGATCTGATTTCAATTGCGGATGGCTGGGGAGTCTGTGTTGTTTCTGCCTCCGCAGGCTATCCTGCATCGTCTCGGACTGGCGACCTGATCTCCGGTATGGAAACCGTCGCAGGAGCTCAAGTGTTTCATGCCGGGACGCGACGAAATGCTCAGGGAGATTTCGAAACCGCAGGCGGTCGAGTCTTGGTGGTCTCCGCTACAGATTCCAGTCGGGAAAAGGCAGTCGCTCGCGTGTATGCAGAATGCGAGAAAATTCACTTCGATGGGATGCAGAGACGCTCGGACATCGGAGTGAAGAATTTCTAGAGTTGAGTCTTCGACGCGAGATCGCAGATTTTTGATGCAAGCGGGCGAATGATGCGACAATATGGACTGCTCAGCACGAGCAATTGTTTCCCTTGAAAAATCCGCAAGACATCGTGGTGAAAGAGATCTTCGGTCCGCAAGAGATCGAGGATGGGATAGAGGAATTGGCTCAGAGCATTATCGCGAATTTTCCCGACGAGGATGTCGTGTTCGTCGGCCTCCGCACGCGGGGCGTGACTTTAGCGAAGCGGGTGGCGGCAACTTTGCAGAAGAATCGCCACACAGATTATCCCGTGGGGACACTGGATATTTCGCTCTATCGCGATGATTTCGGACACCGTGGGCGCGAATTTCCCTCGCTCGAAACCTCGGAGCTGCCCTTCGAAATCGACGGAAAGAGAGTTGTTTTGTTCGACGAGGTGATCTACACCGGGCGTACGATTCGTGCGGCTCTTGAGGGCTTGATCGATTATGGTCGTCCTGCGCGGATCGAACTAGCCGTGCTGGTGGATCGCGGGCTGAGGGAGATCCCCATTCAGCCAGATTACTTCGTCCTCCGACTGGATACGACGGCATTGGAATATGTGAAAGTACGCTTTCGCGAGGACGATGATCAGGAGGACAGCGTAGTTCTAGAAAGTTCGAAGAGTGAACTCGAAGCATGAGTGAACTGAAACCGAGAAAAGACTTATTGGACATCGAGAGCCTCGACTTGTCGGAGATCGAATACGTGCTTTCCAATGCGGTTCCTTTTAAACAACTCTTTCAGCGATCCGTCAAAAAGGTTCCCACTCTTCGCGGCAAGACAGTGCTGAACCTATTTTACGAACCCTCGACCCGGACCAGTAGCTCCTTTGAAGTAGCAGCTCATCGCCTATCGGCTGATGTGACGAATTTCACCGTGTCCAGTTCCTCCGTGGTGAAAGGCGAATCCCTACTCGATACTATCGAGACCCTGCAGGCCATGCGATCCGATTATATCGTGATTCGGCACAAGGCCGCCGGAGTGCCAGGGATCGTCGCTCAACACACGAAGGCCTCTGTCGTCAATGCTGGTGATGGGTTTCACGCTCATCCCACGCAGGCCCTGCTCGACGCCATGACGGTGCGCGAGGTATTTCCTGAGCATCAGGGACGGCGAGTCGTGATCGTAGGCGATATTCTACACTCACGAGTGGCACGATCCACCAGCACACTTTTCCACAAGCTGGGAATCGAAGTGGCATACTTCGGACCCGGCACTCTGGTCCCGGCGGAGAGACATGATTTTCTGAGACGACTGATGTCGTGGGAAGAGGTCTTCGACTGGAAGCCAGATGTCATCTATCTCCTGCGCGTACAGCTCGAACGACAAGAAGGAGCATTCTTCCCCAGCATCGCAGAGTATCATAAAATGTATGGGCTGAACTCGCTGCGACTCGACAGACTGCGGCAAATGGGTTCCTGGCTGATGCACCCTGGGCCAGTCAATCGAGGAGTCGAAATCACCGACGAAGCGATGCGCTACGAGCGCAGTCTCATCAGCACGCAGGTTGAAAATGGCATCGCTGTGAGGATGGCGGTGCTGCATTGGCTCAAACCGGAAAATGGAGTGGATTCATGAGTGTCGAAAAATCCAGACTTTTTCGTGGCGGAAGAATCGCATCGGCTGTGGCGACCGAGTTCGTTCCGGAAGATGTGCTCGTCGATGGCTCAGGAATGATCATCGCTCGTGGAAAGGGATTCGAAGTCCCGACTGAGGCGGAGGTGATCGACTGCACTGGGTGTATTCTCGTTCCCGGCATGTTCGATGTTCACGTTCACGCTCGCGAACCTGGTCAGGAGCACAAGGAGACGCTTGCGACCTGCTCACGGGCTGCCCTCGCCGGAGGAGTCACGGGCTGTGTCCTGATGCCCGACACGTCGCCTCCGGTCGATACGGGGAATCTGGTGAAAAGCGTGATGGACTTGGTTTCTGAGCAGTCTTTAATCCCTATGTATCAGGCGGGCTGTCTTACGAAAGGACGCGAAGGGAAGGAAATGGCTGGATATTCGGGAATGGCCGCCCGGAGAGTCCCCATGCTCACCGACGCCGATCATACCGTACCGTGTCCGTATCTCATGCGTCGCTGCATGGAGTACGCGAAAGATTTCGGAGTGCTGGTCACAAGTCACTGCGATACGCCGCCGCTGAGCAAAGGGGGCGCGATTCACGAGGGACTCACTTCTTACCGCCTCGGCTTGCCTGGGATTCCCGCGATGAGTCAGGAAATCGGGATTGATCGTGATATTCGCATCGCCCAGCATACGGCGGGACAACTGCATATTTCCCAGATTTCCACGGCCCACGGACTGAAGTCTGTTCAGATCGCGAAAGAAGAAGGAGCTGCGATTACATGCGAAGTCTCTCCTCACCATCTGGTGCTGACGGATGCCTCGATCCACGATTACAATACGCACTTCAAATTTGATCCCCCACTTCGTCCTGCGGCGGATGTCGAGGCGTTAGTGCAAGGTTTTATTGACGGCAGCATTGACGTGCTGGCCTGTGATCACGCTCCGCACACAGAGTTCGAGAAGTCGAGCGAGTTTATCTCCGCTCCCTTCGGGGCAGCAGGTTTGGAAACTGCGGTGCTGCTGATATTCGATCAATTCATTCGGCGAGGCGTTTTCGGATGGAATCTTTTAATCGAGCGCTATTCCAATGCCCCGCGCAAGTTGATCGGACAACAGCCGACTGCGATTCGAGAGGGTGAAAAAGCGGAGTTTTTCGTTTTTGACGAAGAAGGGCAGACGCGAATCTCGTCGGATTGCATGCACACGAAAGGGCCTGTCAGCCCCTTCCTTGGCGAAACCCTGTCTGGACAAATACGAGGCACGACGCTCGGGTCACGCTGGTATCCCGTAGGATAAGCGGAAAAGAAAATCACTGTCCCTTTTACAGCAGAGGGCGCAGAGGTAGCGGGCAGTCAGAAGCAGCGGGTGCCGCTCCCTCCCCCTTATTTCCCCGTGTCTTTGTCCAACAGTGCCTTCACCTCAGCTTCGACTTCGGCGTAAAGCTTTTCGTCTGTTTTCAATACTTCCTTGGCTGCATCGCGCCCCTGCGCGACTTGAGTTCCCTTATAGCTAATCCAAGAACCACGCTTCTGCAGGATTTCATGCTCCAGCGCGAGATCGAGGAGCGAACCGACGGCGGAAATGCCCTCGTTGAACATGATGTCGAACTCCGCCTCGCCGTAGGGTGGGGCCACCTTGTTCTTCACGATCTTCAGCTTAGTGCGATTGCCGACGACCGTTCCATCGGCACCCTTAATGCTGCCGGTGCGACGAATATCACAGCGAACGGAGCTATAGAACTTGAGCGCACGTCCGCCGGGCTGAGTTTCTGGATTACCGAACATGATACCGACTTTCTCCCGGATCTGATTGGTGAAGATCACGACAGTGCGAGCTTTGGAAATAATGGCCGTCAGCTTGCGGAGGGCCGCACTCATCAGGCGTGCCTGGGCACCGACAGTGGCGTCGCCTATCTCTCCGTCCAACTCCTGCTTCGTGACCAGAGCCGCTACGGAGTCGAGCACGATCACGTCGAGGGCATTCGAGCGGACGAGAGTTTCTACGATTCGCAGCGCCTCTTCACCTGAACTAGGTTGAGAGAGAAGAAGATTGTCCAGATCCACCCCGAGACGTCGAGCGTACTGGGGATCGAGCGCATGTTCGACATCGACGAAGGCAGCCAGCCCGCCTAGTTTCTGCGCTTGGGCAATGACGGTGAGGGTCAGAGTCGTTTTTCCTGAAGACTCTGGGCCATACACCTCAATAATACGGCCACGAGGAAAACCACCCGCGCCGAGTGCGCGATCAATCAGTAGATTACCGGTAGGGATCACCTCGACTTCGACGCGATTATCGCTGCCGAGCCGCATGATGGCGGACTCACCGAAGTCCTTTTGAATTTGCGAGATCGCCAGATCGAGATTCCTAGCCCGTGCGTCGGCGACGGGATTCTGTGCCTTTTCGGTATTCTTGGATGCAGCCATGGGAGAAGAGAGTGAGGGTGAGATTCTTGGTTGTGATGAAGACTTTAATGAAAAATCGAAAGGCAGCATATCCGCTTCAGGCTCTTTCGAGGATTCTAATGCAGGCGCTGACGAAAATTCTTCACATGATTCGAGATCAGGTTTCCGTTCGAGATCGAACTCTGAATCGGGTTCGATCCGCTCGTTACTCATGGGAGATAGCAGCTTGCTCATTAGAAAACAAATCTTTCTTAACAGATGCACGAAAAATGTTCACGAGTCCAGTGAAAAAATGAACAGTGATACAAGTTTTTCTTTGGAGTCTAAAATACGCCCTTAGTTGCAATTCTCGCTGATTGTCGGAATCTCTTCTTCCGGTGGATTCTTCGAGACTCCGGAGTTTTGAATTATCATCATGCGAATTCTTTCAGGCATTCAACCGAGCGGTCGGCTGCACATCGGCAATTATTTTGGGATGATGGAACCGTCAATCCAGCTTCAGAACGAAGGGGATGCGTTTTATTTCATCGCAGATTACCACGCTCTGACTTCGACGCACGATCCCGCTGTGCTGCGTGAGAACGTGCGCAATCTGGCCATTGACTTCTTAGCCTGTGGACTCGATCCCGAGAAAGCAGTTTTCTGGAGACAATCCGATGTCCCCGAGGTGACGGAGTTGACTTGGCTTCTGAGCTGCGTGACGCCCATGGGGCTTCTGGAGCGCTGCGTATCCTATAAAGACAAAACCTCGCAGGGCTTTTCACCTTCGCACGGACTGTTCGCCTATCCCGTATTGCAGGCAGCGGACATCCTGATCTTTGACTCAAATGTCGTTCCTGTCGGTCGTGATCAGAAGCAACACCTAGAGGTCACTCGCGACATCGCCCAGAAATTCAATGATCGCTACGGTGAGGGTCTTCTGGTCATTCCCGATGCTCGGATTCGGGAAGAGACAGCGACCGTGCCAGGATTGGATGGCCGAAAGATGAGCAAGAGCTACGACAACGCGATCGACATTTTCGAGCCCACTGAAAAAGCGCTGCGAAAGAAAATCATGCGCCTCGTGACTGACTCGACTCCTGTAGAGGAGCCGAAAGATCCGACCAATAACCCCATCGTGCTACTCTATCGCCTGTTCGCCAGCAGTGACGAGGTAGCGGAAATGGAAGCCTCATTCCGAGCGGGAGGGGTCGGCTACGGAGCTTACAAGGAGCAGCTTTTTCAACGCATCCGCGATTACTACGCTCCGATGCGAGAGCGACGTGAGCAGTTGGCGGCGGACATCGCCTATGTCGAAGATATTCTGGAAGAAGGAGCGAAAAAGTCTCGTGTCAAAGCGCGGGAAGTGATCAATCGCGTTCGGGAAGCTGTGGGAATGCGAGCGATGTGAGGGTTCTATTCACTCACTGGTTTTGGCTTCTTGAAATACTCTGACGCAGAAACAGGAGGCTTTCTTTTCTCCGGCTCAGGAGTCTGCTGAGCGTCCGATGCAGCAGGTTGAGCCTTCTCGGCGCTCTGGTCCTTCGCCTTTGCATCCGCTGGTGGAGCTGTCACCGGGGGGAAAACATCCTCTGCGGCCAATACTGTCACCTGAGCTGGATCGGTCACCTTGATCTGCGGTTTCCCTCGAAACATCGAGACGGTTCCTCGGACTGCGAGTCTTTTCCCCGCATAGAGATCCGCAGGCTCTCCTTCCGGAAACTGTTTGAGATCGCTCTTAAACGTGACCAATGAGATCGTGCCCTCCCGGAAGGAGAGATAATTCGTCCCGGCGGCAGACTTTTTCGTTTCGCCAATCCAACCGTGGATGATGACTCGGTGTCCCTCCTGAGCGAGGATCGCCTCTGTTTCATTGACGCTGAAATAGAGAGCTTCTTCCTCTCCAAAAAGTGTCAGTAGGTCAGCGACGATCAGCAGGAGAAGGACAGAAACTCTGAGTGGGTTCATGGCTTGCGTTCGTAATCGGGATTGCTTTGGAATTCGATCTCTCCGTCCGCATAGACGAGGACGATTTTCGGAATCTGTGGCGGAGCCTGCTCCTCGATTACCACGGTCGAAGCTTTCGCGGCAGCGAGAACCGGACGACGATGGGGCACTAACTTAAAGGCAATCTCCGCTCCCTGAGGATAGGGACTCCTGAGCACCGTGACCAGCTTATCCGACGGGATGAATCGCTCTGCGAGATCTTCCCAATCGACCGGATATCTGTCATCGTGAGTTCGGGCATAAGACTCACAAGCGATGAACAGTTGAAACGCTCGCTCACGACTGGCTGTAGTGGAGTATTCCACCTCTTTCGATTGCCATTGATTGAACACCGGGTAAGCGATCACTGCTGTGATGAGGAGGATGGGAAAGAGAACCATCCCGCCATAGCCGAGACACAGATCGAACGTTGCTAAAAACCTCCCGCGACGGCGATTTGATTCGGTTTCATAGCGAGCGACATGCCCACAGATCGCCGCTCCGGCGACTAAAATCAGCCCGAAGCCCAGCCACAGTGTTGCCATCCCGACAATCCCGAGTCCCAAGCCTATCACCGCCACTTTCGACCAAGTGACGGACTTCGATTCTGAAAGAGGCTGAGGCGTATTACTCGACATCGTCACGGAGTCTCAGGCTGCACTGGTGAGTCAACTAGCTGCTCTTCCGGTCTCGGGATGCGAGAGAACAGAAGGGCGATGATGAGAAAGCCGAAAATCCCCAGCACTCCACCGATGAGAAAATTCGCTTTCATCCCGAAGTGTCCTGCCACAAAAGCCGCCAAAAGGCAACCAGAGACTCGGGCAGTGCCACTGACAGACATGCTAAAGACTCCCTGAATCGAATTGCGGAAGGAGTTCGAGGCCAGTCGATTCAGAAACATGACCGGACTGACATAGAGAGCGAGCACTTCAAATCCATGCCCGAGCTGCGTGAGCACGGCGGTCAGCGGGGTCGGAAACCAGGCCAGTAGAAGCATTCGTCCAGCCATGCAGCAGAAGCCGATCAAAATAATGCCCTTCAGGCGAAACCACTTCTGCAACCAAGGCATGGAGAGTGTACAGAAAACTTCGATCAGGACACCGAAGACGATGATGAGTCCGATATAAGGTTTCGGAATCCGCACGACCTCATCCAGATAGTTCCCGATGAAGGTGTAGTAGTTCATGGCTGCAAAGTAGGCAAAGAACAGGCCGATGGCGAGCCAGCGAACATTCGGACCGTAGAGCATACGTAGTGCTTCCCCGGATGGTACACGGGATTTGATCACTTTCTTCACAGCCCGCGAAGCAGTTGACGGCAGAGTGAAACTATTGATCAGAGTGAGGAGGCAGAAAAAAACAGCACAGGGGAGAATGGCTCGAACCTCCGCTCCTCTGAGAAGCGGGTAGTAGAGAAGCAGACTGGGGACAATGTAACCTAGAGTGCCCCAGATGCGGACGGTGGGATACTCCACAGTTGCTTCACCGCGCTGTCGCCGCTCCTCTGCTAGGGAGAAAAAATAACCATCCTGCAGGGGGATCATCGCGACGGCGGCGAGGCCGTGAAAGAAGAAGAGAACCAGAGTCAGAGGAAAGTTCTGCGTGAAAAACATCGTCGTGAGCACAATCGCGCTGCACACCGCAGCCCCACCGAGAAGGCGTCGTGGGTCGATATTTCGGTCCGCAAGGAGCGTGAGCAGAGGAGGCGAAGTCAGCGTCGGAATCCCCATCAGCGCGAGAGCGATTCCTATCTCGAAAAATGAGAAACCACCTTCATCACGCAGAAATACGGTCAGAAGAGGAGTGACGCTGCCGATCGCAGCATAGCTAAGGAAATACTGCCGACGCAGGGCGATCATGGGAGAAGCCGAAAGCTCACGCAATATTCAAATTCTCCCAACTGAATTCGCAAGCGAGTGAAGAAACAAAAAGGCCCGGCTCGGAGAGACCGAACCGGGCTGGATTGTTTAGGGATTTAGCCTCTGATCAAATTATACCTCACTTCGGCAGAAGCAGATTGTCCTTCTTGGTATCGAGCCATCCGCCGGAGGCCGATCCGTCATCTCCCGTGACTTGGCGCTCCTCGAAGATGTCCTTCACCTTTCCATCCTTGCTACGGATCGTGGCTCCCGGCTGATTCGTCGTGAGCATTTCTTCTTGCACGTCACCGCCGCAATAGCCAACGATCGCCTTCCGCGACTTCAGCCACGGGTGATACTGGTTGTACGACCCAGGACCTTCCATCAGACCATCAGCGACGAGCGGAGAGCGGCTGAAGCTGGTATTACTCAGTCCGGAGACATAAGCGTAAGTATTTTCTCTCGCCTCGATTTTTCCAGATTCGGTGGGCGGTCTCATCTTTTCCGGATCTTTGGTCGCAATCCAGAAGATCACTTTACTGTCCACATACTGAGGATAAAGAACATTAAACGCGTCGGTAGAAGACGAGAATTTCGAGTCTTCTCCCCCTCCCTGTTGCGCATTTTCGTCATCAGGATCGAAGGAAGGATAGAGTCCGTCCCAGTCCGCAGCGAAGGAGTTGCAGGCCAGAAGGATCTGACCCACGTTACTGGAATCCCTCTTGCGTTTCGCTCGCTCTAGGATGCCGTTATATGCAGGCATGGCGCTGCCTGCCAAGATGCCGATGATCGCGATCACGATCAGTAGCTCGATCAGGGTGAAGGCACCCTGCGGATTTTGTTTCTTGTTCACTTTCATGATGTTTATTTTATGTAGGCTTATGATGTGCCCGAAGGCGTATTTAGTGCTGGAGACGACACTCCGGGTGCCAAACTCCATCACGAGAATGACAGTTTTTAAAAAATATAACAAGCAAATTCCGCCCTTTTGCATCGATTTTCGCACTTTCACGATTTCGCTCGATGAGTTCATTGATTCCATTGGAAGATGAATATGCTGACATCCTCCTCAAGGCGATGAGGGGGCGTCGTATCGCGGAGTCCGAACTGTCAGCCCGGACGGGACTTCCACTCGAGCTCCTCTCCCGTCTTTGTCGCGGAGAGTTCTGCGATGAACCTGCACTGTTGAAAATCGCGCCTGTGCTCTCGCTCGATCCGCAATCTCTCACCATTGCTGCGGCGCGTGCCTGGCGTCCACGACTCCATCGGGTGGCGGGCTTGGAGATGTTCCGCCTCGGCTGGCGCAGGCTGTGGGTGAATGCGTATCTGATATATGACTCATCCAGTGGTGAAGCCGCATTCTTCGACACGGGTACGGACAGCGTGCCGCTGGTGAAACGGGTGGAACAGCTCGGACTCACCGTGCGCTACGTTTTTCTCACGCACACACACAGCGATCACGTCGCAGCCCTTGGAGAATTGCGTGCTGCTTTTCCTCAGGCGCGGGTTCTTTGCAATCACGCCGAGCCGTGGCCGAATACCGAACTCTTCACAGATGAGGACAGCTTTTCACTCGGTTCGCTGTCGGTCACGCCACGAACAACTTCTGGTCATTCCGTCGGAGGCACGACTTATGTCGTCGATGGTCTGTCGACACCGCTTGCGATGGTGGGTGATGCGCTTTTCGCAGGATCGATGGGCGGCGGGCTAATTTCTTTCGAAGATGCTTGGCGCAACAATCGAGAAAAAATACTCACCCTCTCCGACGAGACCGTAATCTGTCCCGGCCATGGTCCGCTGACTTCTGTCGGAGAAGAAAAGAGACACAATCCATTTTTTGCCGGAGAGTTTCGCTAATCAATGGAATCTGAATCCCCAAGAGAACTCGTCCTCGCATCCAGCTCACCGCGCCGTCGCGATCTGCTGCGAGAAGCGGGCTATCACTTTCGAGTCGAAGCTCCAGGCGTGGAGGAAAATGAGGATACCCGTCTGCCGATTCGTCTTCTGACATCATCGAATGCGTCGCTGAAAGCCGATGCAGTCGCCCAGAATCATCCCGATGCGGTGGTGGTCGCTGCCGATACTCTGGTGCTGCTGGGGGAGAAGGTTTTTTCCAAACCTACGGATCGAGCCGAGGCCACTCGAATGCTGACGGAGCTGAATGGACAGAAGCACGAGGTATTCACGGCCGTCGCGATTCGCGATGCGAGAGCAGGGAAAAGCACTGACTTCACTGTGACGACGCAAGTCTATTTTCGCCACCTCGATCCAGGAGAGCTCACCGCCTATCATGCTCTGGTCGATCCTATGGATAAAGCCGGAGCTTATGCTGCGCAGGAGCATGGCGAGATGGTGATAGCCCGCATCGAGGGAGCGATGAGCAACGTAATCGGTCTGCCGATGGAGGAACTCACTATCGTGCTGCGAGATCAGTTCGGGATCAGTCCCGCGACTACGCATTGACCCGCTCGAGAAAGAGAACTCCGGCACGACGCCGGATCTGATAGTTTCCTGGCAGGCTGGCTTTCGCCGGGCGACCGTCGGAGACTAGCACCTGAGCAGAGCGTTCCACCTCGTCCCAGCCACAATCAGGAACGCCAGACTTGCGTAGCCAAGAGAGTAGAAGACGATTCCTCCGCGCTTCCGGCAGCGACCGCAGTGCGCCGACGTCGAGTCCTTCTCCACGGATCGGTATCTCTCCCAGAGCAGAGCGGCTCCAGGCCTCATCCAACGATGCGAGTTTCGCTGCCCGCAAAATCGCCTGTTTTGCATCGCGACCGAAAGTCTCTTCAATCTCAGGCATGAGCCGATTCCGGATTCGATTACGCAAGGCGAAAGAGGACGCATTACTCTCGTCCTCACGCCAAGAAATTGCATGAGTCTCAGCATACCTGCGAATGAGGGCACGCGACGTGTCGAGCAGTGGGCGGAGGAATGTGAGGGAAATGCCGTCGATCTCCCGACTAGACTCCCTCTGCATTCCGGACAGCCCTCGCGATCCGCTGCCGCGGAAAAGATTCATCAGGATCGTCTCGACCTGATCATCCGCATGATGCGCGAGAAATACCTGCTGTCGTCCAGTGTCGCGAGCGACTTCGGCGATGGCTCGATAGCGCAGCTCTCGTGCGGCTGCCTCCAGTGAAAGTCCTTGTGCGCCCGCATGAGAACGTACATCGACGCAACGAATCTCACAGGCAGTCTGCGTTTTCTCCGCCTCCCGTCGAACGAACTCCTGATCGCCAGTCGATGCTTCTCCGCGTAGTCCATGGTCGATATGGACCAGCATCAGATCATTGTATCCTGACGAATGCAGCAGATGCCAGATTACCATCGAATCCAGCCCGCCCGACACCGCCACTAGGTAAGCGCGATCCCGAGGCCACTGGATCGACCAAGATTCGGTGGGAATGTCTGATTTAGGCAGAACTGTCTTTCGAAGAGGCATGAAGAACCGTATCCCTGTCCAGCCGGATGAAAAGATCAAAGGATTCCTCGAATGCGATGGCTGAATTCCGCTCTTGTCGATTCAGGTGAAAACATGGAAAATGAGCACTTCCAAATCCGGATACACCCTTGGTATTCAGTTCCCACATCTTCTTGTTCTGGTTCCTGCCGCTGGCGATGCTCATCTATTACGCGTCGCCGAGAAGGGCGCGCTCGTTGGTGCTGACGGCGGAGAGTTACGTTTTCTACGGCTGGTGGAATCCCTGGTTCACGCTGCTTATGCTCTTCACTACGACTCTGGATTATATCTGCGGAGCCTGGATCGTCCGCGAGGAAGCGAGTCGCCTAGAACGCAAGATCGCGCTGTCGATTTCCGTTGCATCGAGCCTGAGCCTGCTCGGTTTCTTCAAATACGCGCTGTTTTTCTCCGAGAGTCTCGGAACGGTTTCGAGCTGGATGGGATGGCCGACGCTGGAGCCGCCGACCTTCCTCAGCAGCATCGTCCTGCCCGTAGGGATCTCCTTTTACACCTTTCAGTCGATGAGCTATGCCATCGATCTCTATCGGGGGGATGCGCAGCGAGCACGGAGTTTTATTGATTTCGCCTGTTATGTGTCGATGTATCCGCAGCTAGTGGCCGGCCCCATCGTTCGCTACTCGGACGTCGCTGAGCAATTACGACAGAGGGCGCACACGCTGGAGAACTTCGTGGCTGGCTTTACACGATTTAACTACGGCTTCGCCAAGAAAATCCTCCTCGCGAATCCCGCAGGAAGCATCGCAGATGCTGTCTTCGAGGCAGGGTCACTGGATGCACCGCTGGCATGGGCAGGCGTGCTGGGCTATGCGTTTCAGATATATTTCGACTTTTCTGCATATTCGGACATGGCTCTCGGGCTGGGGCGCATGATGGGATTCCACTTTCCTGAGAACTTTAACTCGCCCTACCAATCGAAGAGCCTCGCGGAATTCTGGAGGCGCTGGCATATCTCGCTCTCGACGTTTTTGCGAGATTATCTCTACATCCCTCTGGGGGGAAACCGGAAGGGTGCAGGACGAACCTACGCGAATCTGCTCTTCGTGATGCTGGTGGGGGGACTCTGGCACGGGGCACAGTGGACTTTCGTCGCCTGGGGCGGGCTGCACGGGCTGGTGCTGGCAGCAGAGCGATGGTCGAAGGGATACTTCGCTCCTCGCGGACTGACTCTGCCACGACCCTTGGCCTGGGCTGTGACGATGACGGTGGTGCTGGCGGGGTGGGTGCTGTTCCGCGCTCCGGACTTTGGCTCGGCGATGGACATTTTCCGAGCATTGATCGGAGGAGGAGAAAAGGGTGTAGCCACTGAGGTACTGACGGCGACCGTACTCACCTCGCGCGGTCTGGCCATACTCGGTCTCTGCAGTGTGATGATTTTTCTCCCGAATTCCGCCACCTGGCTGCGCCGCCTCAACGGGTGGAAAGTAGCCTCAGGGCTGCTACTCCTATTTGTCAGCGTCCGTGTGATGGGCCTGCAGGGACACAACCCTTTCCTTTACTTCCAGTTCTGAATGAATAGCACCCAAGAGACCCTGTGGCCAGAAGACGATCTACAGATCGGGCGCAGCGGACTGCGGATCGCTGTCGCGGTGTTTTGTGTCTTCGTGCTACTTCCGGCGGTCTCGTTGCTACTTCCCAGTCTGCGACCTGAAACCGTCGGGGAAAAATCACCTGCTTCGCTGGGCGAGCGACTCTCTCGATGGGAAAATTCCGCGAAATCCCTGCCACTGTTCGAAGACTGGCGGCGGACGGATCAGGCGATCCTGACTCAATGGATAGGAGCAGGAAATCGACGCGTGTTCGTCGGGAAAGGCGGCTGGCTCTACTATCGTCCCGATCTAGAAAGCATCACAGGCAAAGGCCCCTACCATGTGGAGCCGAAATCCGTGACTCGCGCCCGTCCAGATCGTGACTGGCAGCCTCCCGTGCCTGTAGTGAAGGCTTTCTCCTCTGATCTGGCAAATCGCGGGGTAAGACTGATCTTCGTACCTGTACCGACCAAACCCATGATCTGTCGCGACGGTCTGGGACTCGATAGCGGACTGGGAGCACCCACTTTTTGGGAAACAGCGAAGCGGGATTTACAATCGTCCGGTGTCGAGTTCGTCGATCTCTTGCCTACCATCTCTGCTGCCTCTATCACTGGGACTGACGATGGGAAATTTCTGAAACAAGACACACACTGGACTCCGTCGATGATGGAAACAGTCGCTCGCAAAATCGCGCAAATCTCACAGACGAAGTCCGGATCTGCTCCGGATGATCGAACAGGGGATGATTCGCGATCATACCCTGTAGAGTCTTTGCATCGATCTGCCTCAGGCGATCTAGTGGGGATGCTCGATTTCGGGAAGGCGCAGGAATCAATCTTCCCGCCTGAATCTGCCGAACTTCTTCGTCCGGTCAAAACGGAAGCCAGATCCGAATCACCCGATCTCTGCTTAATCGGCGACAGTTTTGCAAACATTTTCGACGATCCCTCACTCGGCTTTTCTGAGGCAGGGGAGGGCTCCATCGGGGCTGGCTTTGTCGCCCACCTTTCTGCCGCTCTGGGACGCCCCATTGAATCGATCACGATCAATGGCGGCGGAGCGACGGCCGTACGCGAATCCTTCGCTACTTTACCAGCAACACGTCGTGACGAGATTCGCACTGTCGTCTGGCTGATTTCTGCCCGTGATTTGCTCCTACCCGAACTACCTGCCCGGCGCGCCGGGATCGAGTGGCGTCAGGTCGTTCTGCCGGAAGTGAGCACTCCCGGAACTTCCTCGATGCCCACTGCTCCAGCCGCCTCCGACGAAATTCTCGCCACTCTGCGTGAACTTTCTCCCATCGGCGATCCCACCCAGACTCCGTACGCCTCAGCGATATACTCCGCCCTATTCACTACAGAAGACGGAAAAGAGCGAATCGTCTTCTTATGGGCCTTCCGCGACCGAAAACTTGATCCTGCCGCCTCGTTGCAGAAGGGACATCGCTACCGCCTACACCTGATTCCGCTGGAACGGAGCACCAACGCCTCGCGTGCGACTCGCATCGACGATCTCTTCCGCATCGATCTCGACCCCTGGTTCGCAGAAACGTGGGAATTGGCTGATTGATTACTCCTGAACAGTTGCAAGCAGGCGGTTTTCGCGCTAACTCCGTGACGCAAAAGAAATATGAAACTCCGTCTCCCCTCCCTCGCCTTCCTGCTGACTTGTGCGATCCTCTCCGCTCCTCTCATTTATTCCGACGATGCCGTCGATGCGAAATTCCAGCTAAAAGACCTCACCGGAGCCGAGGTCGCTCCTCTCGATCCTGCCGGAAAAAAGGCGAGCGTGCTCTTCTTCATCTCCCCCTACTGTCCCACGTCCAATACCTTCGCCCCGGAGATGGTTGCGATCGCGAAAGATTTTCACGCAGACTTCGCCTTTCGCTACATCCACGCTGATCCGAGTGTGAGCGAGGCAGATCGGAAGCAACATGCGTCGATGATGGAACTGGCGGACCCGGTATTCGAAGATACGAAGCAGGTGTTGGCGAAACATTTCGGAGCCAAAACAACTCCCGAAGCCGTGGTCGTCTCGCCCGAGGGAAAAGTCCTCTATCAGGGACGGATCAACGACCTCTACCTCGGCCCCACCAAACGTCAGCGCGAGGTGAAAACGCACGATCTGCGGGATGCACTATCCGCCATCCGAGACGGAAGGCCGGTCGCTCATCCCTCAGTCGAGGCCGTCGGATGTAAAATTCCCTACCCTGCAGCACAGTGATCCCCTCCCGAGGCGGAGACGACATGGCGAATCACTTTTATCAGGCAGCTGACTCCGAGCGCGCCATTCAAGATGGCATTTCCCAGCCTGGCGAGCACCGCAGTGCGTTCCAGATGGATCGCGACCGCATTATTCACTCGGGTTCCTTTCGTCATCTCCAGAACAAAACTCAGGTATTCTTCAGCGGCGAATACGATTTCTATCGCACCCGACTGACTCATTCGATCGAAGTAGCCCAGATCGGGCGCAGCTTGTGCGACTACCTCAACCGCAGCTCGGAGCTGCTCGGACCAGAGTTTTTTATCGATTCCGACCTCGTGGAGGCCTGCTGTCTCGCTCACGATATCGGGCACCCACCCTTCGGTCATACGGGCGAGCGGGCACTTCACCGTCTGATGTCGTCGTGGGGTGGATTCGAAGGCAATGCACAGACGCTGCGCATTCTGGTGAAATTCCACTTTCACTCAAATCGGGGCATGAACCCCACTCGTGCTCTGATCGGAGGAATCCTGAAATACAAAACCCTGTACGGAGAAGTGCAGAACCAGAAAAATCACTTTCTCTACCCGGACCAGGCTTCCTTGCTAGATTTCGCGCTCATGGAGCAGGAATTCCCCGACTCGCTCCCTCCGGGAAAAGAGCGCAACAGCTTCCGCTCCATCGAATGCCAGATCATGGACTGGGCGGATGATACAGCCTACTCACTGCACGACATCACTGACGGAGTCGAGGCTGGCTTCATCAATACTGATCGCCTGTCGCGATGGGCGGAGGCCACCGAACTCACTCCGCATCAAGAAAAGAAATTTTCCGACCTGTGTGCCGCCATTCGGGAAAGGCGCGTCGAGCCAATCATTGGACGGAAAATCGGAGAGTTCATCCGGGCAGCCCAGCTCCATCCGGTTCCTCACGGAGCCTTCCTCTCTGACCTCACTTCCCGCCACGCTTTCTATCTGGCGATTGATCCAGCGATCCGAGAGGAATGCGATCTCTATAAGAAAATCGCCTTCGATCTGGTATTCCAAAGTCAGCAGCTCCAGCAACTCGATTGGAAATATGAGCATATCCTGAATCGTCTCTTCGAAGTGCTGGCTGATCTCTACATCTACGGAAGCCATCCCGGTGAAGTCAATTTTCACCTGCTCTCACAGGAAGACGAAGCTCGCTTAGAATTCTGCTCTACCGAGGCGGATCGCGCTCGCATCATATGTGACACACTCGCGAGAATGACCGACGGAGTCGCCACGCGCACCTACCGCCGCCTCTTCGATGCAAACTTTGGATCGATTCTCGATTTCGTGTGAACGGATGGGCATGACCATTTCGGCGTAGTTGCGTCGATTCCGCCTCTATCCATTTTTGTCCGGATACGTTATAAAAGAAGAATGCGCTTCCGATGCTCTCGTTTTTCTCTGTTTCTCGCTTCACTTTTTCTGCTCGGCTCTTTGACACCCCGACAAGCCGCAGCAAATGACCTTCCCGAAACTCTACGCCCGTACTTTTCTCCTCCGACAGAGTATCGGGATCAACTCGGTAGCTTTCGCAGCCCCCTGAAATTTCTCGATGGATCGACCGTAAAGAACGAAGACGACTGGACGAGGCGACGGAAGGAAATTCTCGATCAGTGGACCGGGCTGATGGGGCAATGGCCTCCGCTGATTACAGAACCCAAGGTCGAAACTCTCGACAGCGTGACACTGGAGGGTGGACTCGTCCGCCAGCACGTGCGCTTCCTCTGGACGCCAAAGGAAATGACTAACGGCTATCTTTTCATCCCGGCCAACACGACGGCCCCGCGCCCGGCAGTCCTGACTGTCTTTTACGATCCGGAAACAGCAGCGGGGATGAATGATAAGCAAAACCGCGACTTCGCCATTCAGCTGGCACGACGAGGTTTTATCACTCTGTCCATCGGCACCACGGAGGCGAGCGAGCGCAAGGAATACTCACTCTACTGGCCTTCGATTGAAAATGCGGAAGTGCAGCCACTCTCCATGCTAGGCTACGCGGCGGCGAACGCTTGGTATGTGCTGGCTTCACGACCCGAGGTGGATTCCACCCGCATCGGAGTGATGGGACACTCCTTCGGCGGGAAATGGGCCATGTTTGCCTCGTGTCTATTTGATCGCTTCGCGTGCGCTGTGTGGAGCGATCCCGGCATCGTGTTTGATGTGCGTCCCAGCGTGAACTACTGGGAACCTTGGTATCTCGGCTACTATCCCAAGCCTTGGCGGCAGCGGGGAGTTCCCACGGCTGAAAACCCGGCGCATGGCCTCTATCCCAAGCTGCTCGCCGAAGGCCGTGACTTACATGAACTGCATGCACTGATGGCACCGCGTCCATTTCTGGTATCCGGCGGCTCTGAGGATACGGCCGCTCGCTGGCCTGCGCTCAATCATGCAATCGCCGTAACCCGCGTGCTGGGGTATGAAAATCGCGTGGCCATGCAGAATCGCCCCGACCACTCGCCGACCCCGGAATCGAATGAGATCGCCTACCAGTTTCTTGAACACTTCCTGCAACCCGCGAAATAAATCAAGCACACCGTCTAGCTTCCCATCTCTTCCCCGTTTTTTCAAGACTAGCGCGAAGTGAGTGGAGCAGGATGCCTATCAAAGCTTTACCCTAGCTCCACTTTCAGAACTGACGCTTATTTTCGTTCGCAAGGCCCGTACTTACGTTCTTTTTGACAAAAGGTCTCCACCACACTTCCGCAGTAGGATTCGCCGCCGAAAACTTTCTGTCTGCACTTCGGGCAGGATATCTCGATAATCGCCATGATCTAATCGGAAGTCCGCAATTCTTATCTTGAACGAAAGCCGCGAAGCTATAATAAAGATCGATGATTCAATGAAGAGAATTGCTTCTATACGATCAGTTCCAAGAAAGTTCGTGTTGAGATCACCTAACAACACTTTCATTCTCGCTCTCATTTTCGGTATTTTTCCCATTCTGTGCGATGCGGAGCCTGTTGATCTGGTGGTGTATGGGGGAACTCCCGCCGGGATTGCATCAGCCGTCGTCGCCGCTCGCGAAGGACTCTCCGTCACTCTGATCGAGCCGACGAAATGGGTTGGCGGGATGGTGGCGAGCGGTCTGAGCAGGACAGATAAAGGACGGGAAGAGACAATCGGAGGCTTCGCCCAAGAGTTTTTAATGCGTGCCGCTGCGATAAAACCGGACACTCCCTTGTGGTATGCCGAGCCGCATGTGAACCTAGAGACCTTTCAGACGATGCTTCAGAGCGCCGGAGTTCGTGTGATCACGGATCAGGCTCTAAAATGCGTGGAAAAGCGGCGACCCCGCATTGTGTCTATCACTACAGTCGATGAAATCCTCCATCAGGCTCGCGTTTTTATCGATGCCAGCTATGAGGGCGACCTGATGGCGGCAGCCAAGGTTAGCTACACCGTCGAGCGAGAAAGTCGAGAGCAATACGGAGAATCGCTCGCCGGATATCACCCCATGCCTATCCGCCCTCGCACCGCCGAGGTGATTGCATCCCTCAGCCCCAGCCTCGACGGCAGTGGACCGTCCTACATCCACGGGACTCCGATCTCGATTCCCGGTCGGGATGAAGACGGGAATCCACTGTACGGCGTTTTTGCCAATCCCGGCCTGGAACTAGGAGCCGCCGATCACCGGACGCAGTCCTACAACTTCCGGCTCTGCGTCACGCGACGTCCGGGCCGTTTCCCACGCTTCCGAATCTCCGACCCCTTGTCCCGACGCCCATGGGCATTTTGCCCGTGCGACAGCCAGCCTGCCGCAGCGTTCAGGCGATGCCAAGGACAGCCGTTGAATCCCATAGGTACTGCTAACGATCATCCCAACTCGTCTAGAACCCCATGAATGCGACCACAAACCTGTATGCGAGAGCGATCCGCTCTTTAACCGCCGTTTTTCTCACGGCTTGCTTCGCCTTCGGGCTAATAGCTGATGCGGACGGCTTTGATCCCGAGAAAAAGGCGTATGGGTTTCCCAATCCATACGCCTTGGATTGGGTCGAGGACTTTCAGCCGGGACCATATGTCAGCTCTCGATGGGGAGTTTGGGAGAGTTCCGAGTATCCCACGGTGGCACCGCTATGGAGCAATGGACTTTCCTACGAGACCATGATGTTCTACACCAATTGGAACAAGAATCCGAGCGAATCGATTCTAATTCGAGATATGAAGAATCCAGTATACTTGCGGCTGGGTTCCATCTCGTACCGAGGGTCGCAAATGCAGTCTCAAAAACAAATATATTTGGACTACAATCCAGGAGAACCGGTTAAAGGCTACAACCTCTTTCGACAGTTGAATTTCTGGAAGCTCCAAAATGGGACCAATTATCCCTTGCGAGCGCTGAACAAGACGACCTATACCACTGGCTCTTTGATCGATGCTGAGAAAATTGTAATTCTTGTTCATGGATGGAACCCGGGGTCGGAGAACGATCCCTACGGCGCATCCAATGAATGGAAATCGTTGACGTCCGCATTGAGAGATCTCCAGGACTCAAGTGACTGGAAGTTTTTCTGCTACTATTGGGAAGACGATGCGGACACCGGAGGGAGGATTCTAGGGGATCGGGAATTCTATCGCGAAGGCTTCGTCAACGGGATCGAAGCGGCTGAGAATGCCCTGCAGCATGGAGTACATCTCGGTTCCGAAATTTTCAAGAATCATCCAAACCTCCAACGCGTTCACTTTGTGTGTCATAGCGCCGGGACGTGGGTCGCCCGTGCTGCAGCCGGGTATCTCCGCAATAAGGACCGACCTGCGAAATCAGCAGGGATTTCAACCCCGCTAACCGTTCAAGTTACTTTGTTGGACCCGTTCATACCAGGAGTTGAAAACGATCAGTATATAGATGATTCGAACTTGGAAAAATCGGAAATTGACAAGCTGAGCGACTTCGCCGCCGATAACAATGATATCTTCAGGATCTTTCGCCTTGAGAATTTCCACATCTCTGGGGACATCACGGATCGAGAGCATAACGCTACAAGTCAAAATTTCTCGTGGCCGTTCTCAAATTCGATCAATCTCGATGTCAATCAGTTTTTCGATATTCAGAAAATATATCTTTACGGGCATAGCATGCCAATTCAATTTTTCGCGAATTCGGTTCGAAATTCATCGGGAGTGGCGGGATGGAAGGACAGCATGTTCATGCGAGAACCTTTCATTGCTCGTGTCACTCAGTCTCATTCGGGTCCCGTCGGTGTCGGGCAGCGAGTCGAATTCACGGTGGAGGCAACCACCCGGCGAGCCGATGCCTTGGGCGAAACGCCGTCGATCAGCTACCAGTGGTTTAAATCCGGCAGCCCGATTCCCGGCGCGACGAGCAGGACGCACGTCATTTCTTCGGTCCAGGCCGCTGACGCCGGAGCATACGTGTGTCGCGTAAGGTCTTTCAATCTTGATGCTTACACGAAGAAGGAACAGGGGCTTCTCACCATCGTCGGCCAGACCAACGTGCCCCGCATCACGAGCATCTCGCCCTCCCCCTTGCAGGCCCTGCCGGGTTCGCAGACCCAGGAGATGACCATCACGGGCACCGGTTTCTCCGGCAGCAGCACGCTCGTCTTCACCAGCCCGTCTGGCGAGGAGATTCCCAGCAACGCGTCGCGCTTCGTCAGCCGCAGCGCCACACAGATCCGCTACAACATCGCCGTGGCAGGCGATGCGGGTCCATGGCAGGTCAGGGTCGTGGAGGGTGCCATCCCCTCGCCTCCCCACACCTTCCTCGTGGGATCCTCGACGCAGCTCGCCACGGGCACCTTGCAGTCACTCGAGATCTCGGGGGCGGCGTACGTGAACGAGGGGACAACGTCCCTCTACAGCGCCATCGCCAGCTACACGAACGGAGCTACTAAGGCGGTGAACGCCACTTGGTCGCGGGTCGCCGGCACGGCGGCCACCATCTCCGCTGGGCAACTCACGGCGGGCTCGGTGAGCGGTACCTCGACCGTCGTCATTCGCGCCGCCTACACCGAGGGCGGTGTCGCGAAAGAGGCGCAGATGACGGTCGCCATCCTCGACACCACAACGCAGCCCCAGCAGCAGACGACTGCGGCGGAGTTGCTCCGCAACGGCGACTTCGAGGCGGGCAACGACTACTGGAGCCTCTCCAATGCGGTCGTCTCCAGCGGCGTGTTCCCCTATGCGGGTCAGCGCTACGCCGTCCTCGGGGAAACGCACAACGCCAACGACACCCTCGCGCAAACCGTAGCCATCCCGTCCGGCAGCGGAACCGTGAGTCTGAGCTTCGCGCTGAACATCACCTCGGAGGACCAGGGGACGGTGGCTAACGATACCTTCACCGTATCGCTGAGGAATCCGAACACGGGCGCACCGCTGTCCACCCTGTTCATCGCCTCGAACCGCGACCGGAATCCCGGGGCGGGAAGGAACTTCTACCAGACCCGTCGCTTCGACCTCGGCGCGTTCAAGGGGCAGACCGTCCGCCTCCAGTTCGCGGCGACGACGAACGCCACCCTCTCCACTTCGTTCCGCGTCGATCAGGTCTCGATCTCCCGCGAGACGACCTCCACCGTCACGCCCACTGTCGACTCCCTCACCATTGAGGGACCGGCCATCGTCGACGAGAGCAGCGAGACGGTCTACTCGGCCTACTCGATCCAGTCCGACGGTCGGAAGGTGCGCGTCACTCCGACCTGGTCCGAGGATTCCTCGAAGGCGAGCATCGACGCAAACGGGAAGCTGAAGACCTTCTCGGTCAGCGGCGACCAGCAGGTGCAGGTGCAGGCTGAATACCGCTCGGGCAGCGAGTGGCGCACTGCCACCAAATCGGTGACGATACGGGACCTGGACCTGAACACGACGCAGCAGTACACGCTCAACGTCATTCCAGCCGCGAATGGATCGGTGAAGGTCTCTCCACCCCAGTCCTTCTTCTCGGAGGGAACGAGAGTCACGCTGACCGCCGTCCCTGACTCGGGCTACGAATTCATGGAGTGGAGCCGAGATCTCGGCGGGGTTGGCATCACTTCGTATCTCAAGATGAACGGTAACAAGGTGGTCGAGGCCCACTTCCGCCCTCTCCCCGTGGGCACGGGATCGGTGCGGGTCGAGATCCTCCCACAGGCGGCGGCGGAGATGGGCGCACGATGGCGCCTGGAGGGTTCTAGCGCATGGCAGGCATCGGGCACCACGCTGTCGGCCCTGCCACTCGGCCCGGCTCAGATTGAGTTCTCCTACCTCGACGGCTGGATCACACCGCCCGCTCGAAGTATCACCGTGCTGGAGGGGCGCGGCCTCGGCTTGATCGGCGAATACGGCGCGAACAGCAGCGCTCCCTTCGTCGAGTCGATTTCACCCTCCAGCGGCCCGGTCGAGGGGGGAACCCAGGTCGTCATCACCGGGGGCGGTCTCGACCGGATCTCCTCGGTTCGCTTCGGCTCCGCTCCCGCAGCCCGTATCGATGTGATCAACCCGTCCCGGGTTCTCGCCGTGACGCCTCCCGGCCCTGGCTACGGGACCGTCTCCGTCACTGTCGAGGCGGGCGGACAGGTCTTCGAACGGCGGAACGGGTTCACCTACGCAACCGCCCAGGGCGAAAACATGGAGCTGCTGGGGCAGGTCGGTGGCGGGGTGGGAGCCATCGATGTGAAGGGAGACTACGCCTATCTCAGCTTGGGGCCTTCGTTGGTCGTCGTCGATGTTCGGAACAAGGCGGCCCTCGCCGAAGTCGGGCGCATCCCAATGGCGTCGAATATCCGCGATCTTGCCCTGCACGGCAGCCACGTCTTCGCTGTGCCCTACGAAGGCGGGATTCAGGCCGTGGACGTCGCCGACGTCCGGTCCCCCCGTCTCGTCGCCGCCATTCCCACGACGGGCGAAGCTCTCTCGGTTACAAGCGTCGGAGGCTACGTTCTCATCGGCGACAGCGCGGAGGGTCTGATCGTGATCGATGCGCAAAATCCCGCCTCCCCGAGAATCGTCCACCGCGTGCCCCTGCCTGGGCGGCCCAACGACCTCGAAATCGTCCAGCAAGGCGGCAGGACCCTCTGCCTCGTCGCCGCAGAGTCGGCGGGCCTAATGATTCTGGACGTGACCAATCCGGCGGCGGCCACCATACTGGGGAACTCCTCGGTAGGGGCGGACGCCTATGGGGTCACCTCGGATGGGACCTACGCCTACGTCGGCTGCTTTTGGTCGAACGGCGGTCTTCATGTGGTGCGGATTTCCAATCCGGCGGCGCCGGTCCACATCGCCAATTTTCCCCCCAATTTCATGACGGATGTCGCCCGGTCTGGATCGACGGTCTGGGGAGTAGACAGTCAGCTTTGTTCGGTCAATGTCACCAATCCGGCGAATCCGGTGAGAGAGTCGGTTCTGGATCTCAGTGGAAACACCAGTGGTAAAAGATGCCGCTACGAATCCGGCTTCCTTTATGTCGCATCGGGGATGGGAGGGTTGGAGGTCTTCGACACTTCCAATCCCCTTCTGCCGGTGCTCCGAGGCCGCTTTCGTGCCCCCTTCGGATGGGCTCAGCAAGTCCGCGTGTCCGGCGATCACGCCTACGTCGCTGCCGACTTCGAGGGCCTTCAAGTGGTCGATGTGCGGGACTCGATTCGGCCCGTTGTGGTCGGTCAGGCCGCTTCCGACGGTCAGGCCGAAACCGTTGAGGTATCGGGAAACCATGCCTTCGTCACAAATGCCGGTGGAAATGTCGACCTATTTTCCGTCACAGTTCCTTCGGCACCGTCGAAACTCGTTACTCACAAGGGTTTTTGGGCTTTGGGAACGCTGGTTTCCTCAAATCGCTTCTATCTGTATGGGAGTGACTACAATCAGAATGGATCACCATCCATACCAATGATCGGAATCTACGATCTTGCCAATCCGGTGAGCTTCTCCCGCGTCGGCGGACTCGCACTCTCCACCTCCTACATTTGGAGGGGCTCTTATTCGAATTCGAAAATATTCGGAGCCCATTCGACGACGGGACAATTCTCCTTTATCGACGTTGCGACCGACAGCTCTCCAAGCGTCGTCCACACCGGAATTCATGGGACCACCGTAACGAGAGACATTGTAACGCATGGGAACTTCGCATACTTGGCACTGGACATGGGAGGTGTGAAAGTCCTCGACATCTCCAACCTTTCGAATCCAACGGAGGTCCGCACCTTTGCCGACGAGACCCTCCAAGCATTCAGCCTCCATGTCGACGCAGAAACTCTCTACGTCGCCGCCTGGGGTATGGGTATGGGAGTCCACGCCTACGATCTGGGCGATCCTTCCGATCCGAAGCTGGAAGCCTTCTACAGAACGCCAAGCCTACCGCGTCACATCGATACGGCGGGCGACAAGGTCTATGTCGCCGATTCGAACGCCGGGCTGCTGATATTGCGTCATCACGACGTCCGTCCCCCGACGCTGACAATCACTTCGCCGGCGACGGGTGGGGCGATCACGTCCTTGGAACCCACGATCTCCTTGGCCGGAAGCGCATCCGACAATCGCGGCGTCTCCAAGGTCTACTGGACTAGCGACCGGGGTAGGAGCGGCGTAGCCATCGGGACGGAGACGTGGCAGATCCCGGGGATCGAGCTCGAGGACGGCGTCAACGAGATCATCGTTACGGCGATCGATGCTGCGGGGAACGTCGCCACGGGAACGCTCGAAGTTGCCTTCGAGGAGCGCCGTCCCACGCTCACTAGCCCGTCCGAGGTATCCCTGAGCGTCGGCACCGAAACGTCCTTCGCCCTCACTGCATCGCAAAACCCGACGCGATTCTTCGCCGAGGGTCTGCCGGAGGGCCTCGTCTTGGACGAGGAGACCGGCGTGATTTCCGGCGTCCCTCTCGATGACGGCTCCATGGAGATCGTCGTCTTCCTCACCAACGACCAAGGGACGAAGGCGAGCCGCTTCACGTTGACCGTCGAGCATCCGAACACGATGGTGGGGAATCCGATCATGCGGGGCGATTGGCGTCCCGACCTCCTCGTCGGCACCTCCCTGAAGCGGATGCGCGGAAACAATGTCTACAACCGGACCGGGGCCAGGCAAACGGCCACCCAGACGGTCCGCCGGAAAAGTTCGCTTCATTTCTTCTTTAGGATCGAGAACGACGGGAGGACCGACGATGTGATCCGCGCCCAATCCGGGAAAGGGAGCGCCCTGGCAAGGGCGCGCTATTTCGAAATCGCCACGCGCCAGGCCAACGTCACGGCTGCGGTGGTATCTGGCAGGTTCCGACGGAGCATCCCGGGCCTTGGTTCCGCAAGCTACAAGGTTATGCTGAATCGGTCGAAGTCGTCGCGTAAACCGAAATTGAAAAGCATGCTGAAAACCCGTGCCATCTCGGGAGGAAAGCCCTCGCTCAACGACACCTCGCTGATACGGGGCACGTTCCTGCGGAAATGAGCGAAACGATCTGCATTCCGAATCCTTCCGCGCCACCGTGCTCCAACTCCTCAGCTTCGACCACGAGCGCTTCACCTACAAGCACCAAGGTCTCGACGGCCGCCTCACCGGCGTGGAGCTGGTGAAGGTGGTCCCCTCGCTGATCGCATGACGCGCCGGAGGATCGGGAGACGGGCTGGCGCGAACGGTAGGGAATTATACTTCTCTGCATCCCATTTTCGGATTCTAGAAAATGGACGTCCACGACGCGCCCGCCTCCCGTTCAGGGGGCAAGCGGAGCGCACAACAGTGGACCCGCATCTGTAAGGCGAGCGCCCCGGTTGGGCCGATGGTTGCAGAATGAGCGATCTAATTTCGAAAACGCGATGCGGAGGAGTATAATACGATTTGACGGCGATTACACCCCGTGGCCCCATCCGATCTCCATTGCGGCACCAAATCCTATCCCAGAGAAATCCAATTTCATCATTAGGATACCATCGGAAACCAGCGCGAAATGAGTGGAGCGGGCTGCCTATCAGAGCTTTACCATAGCCTCACTTTTAGAGCTGACGCTTATTTTCATTCGCAAGGCCCGTACTTACGTTCTTTTTGACACAAGGTCCTCTACCACAAGTGTTTTTGGAATCTCTGAGCAGCTCCCAATAAATCAGGCCAGTGGCTAAACTACGATGGTCAGAAACGCGAGAAGAGTGTAACCTAAAACCCTAATACACACATCAATGAAGAAAAGACGCAGAAGACATGATCCCGAATTCAAGGCTCGCGTGGCATTGGAAGCACTTAAAGGTGCGCGTACGATCCAGGAAATCGCCGGGGAATACGAAATTCACCCGGTTCAAGTCTCCGAGTGGAAGAAAACCTTGGCTGAGAATGCAGCGATGACCTTCGACCCCAAGGTGACGAAACGTGGAGCCGATGCATTCGAAGCAGAAAGGCAGAAATTGCACGCCAAAATCGGTCAGCAGGCCGTAGAACTGGACTGGATCACAAAAAAATCAAAACAGCTCGGCCTGTGAGGGAGAGGGCCGAGCTGGTGGAAAAAAATCATCCCAAAATCAGTATGAGAAGACAGTGCAAACTGTTAGGCGTAGCACGCTCCACGGTCAGTTACGTGCCCGTACCTGAGTCTCCGAAGAACGTGCTCGTCAAGCGTCTGCTGAATGAAATCTATCTGAAGGACCCGTGCCTCGGCAATCGCCGTCTGGTGACCGTCCTGGAGCGCGACCATGACTTAAAGGTCAATCGTAAGCGAGTCCAGCGATTGCGAAAGAAAATGGGGCTAGAAACAATCTGGTGCCGCCCTCGCACGAGTATTCCAGATGAGGGGCACCGCAAATACCCTTATTTGCTGCGGGGCTTGGCCATCAATCGCCCCGACCAGGTGTGGTGCACGGACATTACTTACGTGCCAATGGAGCGAGGTCACGGCTATCTGTGCGCGGTGATGGACTGGTATACCCGAAAGGTGTTGGGCTGGGCCTTGTCTAACACAATGGATGTTCATCTTTGTCTGGAGGCTCTCGAGAACGCACTGCAAGCGACCGGACGAGTTCCGGAGATGTTCAATACCGATCAGGGGAGTCAGTTCACCAGCGCGGAATGGATCGGTCGACTCGAAGAGCTAGGCGTGAAAGTCAGCATGGACGGTCGAGGTCGCTGGATGGACAATGTGCTCATCGAACGGCTCTGGCGC
>CAUJIH010000104.1 GCA_963205275.1 Verrucomicrobiota bacterium
TCAAATGATCGAAGTTCTTCTCGAAGCCAAAGAACTGGCCGAGAAAGAGCGAAGTCGCCCTCCGGAAAGCCCGGTCATCATCGATGAAGAAACCATCCAGAGGATCTGGATAAAGTTCGCCGACATCGTGTTGGAAGGATACGCGATGAATCCGCCACCTCCGAGCCCACCAGAGGGTAAACGAGGACGAGTCAAACGGGGCAAAGTGCTCAACTTGCTAGACCGTCTGGATCGTTATGGAGGAGAAATCATGAGATATTTCGAGGATCTGATCACGCCCTACGACAACAACCAAGCGGAGAGGGACCTTCGGATGATGAAGGTGAAGGAGAAGATCAGCGGGCAGTTTCGCAATTACGAGTATGGGCAAGCCTTCAGTTCAATCCGAAGCGTGATCTCGACGGTGCGCAAACAGTCCGGAGACATGATCACGAAGATCACGCTGATGGTTGAAGATCCTCAAACTCTCGGCCAACAACTCGTCCGTGCGGGGAGACCTGAGTAGTTACGGAAAAAGGCCAGAGGCTGTATGAAGTTTCTGGCTTAACAACCAAATGAGTGACTCAATGCCACAGCGAAAACGCAAGCGGTAAAGATCGAGAGCCTCCTTACCTAGGAACACATTGCTAATCACAGACAGATAGGGCTCCCCGTCATCGAAGATTCGTCTCAACGCAAAATAATGCTGTCGTCCAAAAACCTCTTGCTTCGCCGGAGCAATGTCCATCCACCGATTGTATTGGTTCCATCAGGAAACGGAGCGCTCGACCGCGCTCGGCAATGGGCCGAGGATTTTGTAAAATACTACAATATCGAACACAAACACCGCGCTCTCAACTTCGTAACTCCACAAGAGAAGCACTGCGGAAGAGACGTGGAACTACTCCAAAAACGTAAGAAAATACTCGAGCAGAAGCGCTCAGAGAATCCTAATCGCTGGATCGCCAAAAAAGTTCGGAACTGCGCTCCGACGACCCTCCGTCAATCTCTACCCAATCGACAACAGAAATCTAGAAAAACGTCAAAAACAAGCCGCCTAAAAACAGTCAACTCGCTTGACAGCCATCGCGTAGTGTGACCGCTGATATGAAGAATTTCAATAATTTGACCATCGGATTACCAGTCTACAATGAAGAGAAATACATTAAATCTACCGTTGAGTCCATACTTTCGACTCTTGGAGACTCGGTTCAGATTATAGTTTCGGACAACGGAAGCGACGACAACACGGTAGCAATCGTCCGGGAACTTCAAAGTAGCAGACGAAACGTAAAGTTGGTAAACAACCAGGATGGGAATATTTCACGGAATTTCCTATCCTGTCTGATTGCTGCGGATACCGATTATTTCTGCTGGGTTGGGGGGCATGACATCGTAACTGGAGATTTTTGGACGGAGGCAGTAGAGATTTTAGAGCAGTGTCCGAAGACGGCTTGGGTGTATGGGAGTTGTATCAGTGTCGACCATGCCGGCAATGAATATGATTCTGGAATCCCGGACCCAGATATCGATACGAGCGGCCTTACGGATGCGCAGATAATGCGAAAGATCGTCAAAGTTAGACAAGGCACGTATGTCCACGGCGTATTCCGGCGAAAATTGTTCTGTAAGTGTCCATGGTCCGGTGGCTATGCAAGCGACCGTTGTCTAATCACATACGCATCTCTCAGAGGCAATGTTCGGTGGCTAAAGAAGCTTAGTTTCATCCGCCGGTTCCAGAGAACAGGAGGAGAGGAGATCGAATCAAGGGAAGAGCGCGCCGACCGGTATCGGAAGTGGGGGCTGCGTGAAAATGAGCAATTCGATCTACCGCCAAAATATTATCAGAATCTCAAGCTGTTTAGAATATATCTTGAGGAGAGGAAGTTTTCGGCGTCGCTTGTCGATTACAGCGAAGTATACAGGGAGCTGTTCGGAGAGCCGGACTATGAATCCGTGAAATCGATTGTGAAAGATCTAAGACGACTTTCACCAGTCACTAGCTGTTTTCCTACGTCATGGGAAAAGCAGGGAGGAATACTAGGAAAATTTGCTGCGTTATGGGATAGAAGGGTTGGGAGGAATCCCTGAAGTGACTCAAAGATCGCTGAAGTCTGCAGTTCCGGTGAAATCTTCAACGTCGACGTCAAACTATTGGCTCATAAGGAGAATCTGGGACAATTCCCGATGGAAGGTCATGGCACTGCTTCCGGTCGATCTTTTTCGCAGCAATTATAGAGGGATTGCGAAGATTCGCTCACGCGAATCTCATGGAGGGGAGACGGAGTTGGTATAAATTCGCCTGAACTCTCTAGCAGACAGATTGTTACATTGCCCTCAAGTATTTCTGCGTTAAAGGTTAAACGGGGGGCGAATCGGCTTGCGCACTCTTTCGTTACACTAATTTATCGGGGTATGTAGGATTTAACTGTTGGGCAAATCGCTGAAGTAATTGAGCGGTCAAGAATCTCGTCAGACCGCGATATTAGAAACAGGGCAAACCGAAGGCTGGCGCTTGTAATCCGTGCTACACTTAGCCTACAATTGGCAGCGCGTCTAGCGTACCGGCAATTGTTCCAGATTACTGAATCTAAACTTAATTTCGAAGATCTCGCTACGCTCCACGACCACAACCAAGCAGCGATACGTCATCGAATGATGAAGGTGAAGAAGAAGCGCATCGGATACAGTGTCGGATTCGTGAGTATTGGCAAGTTCGAGTTCAATTCGAATCGTACTCTCGAAGGTAGGCAAACGATCTGGACCGATGATCACGAAGATCGCGATAACGGTTGAATATTCTCATTACTCTCGGCTAATAACACGTCCGAGCGGGGATGTCCCAAAGTTTGTTGAAATTCGATAGCTCTTGGCAGCCCCTTTCTATCCATTTCTGGCCTCCTTGCAATCCTTAATTTGAGAAAGATTTCAGAACCTTCCCTCGCACACCTGCTGCCGTGCGTAGTCCGTCCGCGATAGCGGTGCCGCGTAGCGGCAAGGACGGAGCACGACGGCAGGTGTGCGAGGGCGCGCCGCCCCCTTCCCGGCGCTTGGCCGCTTTATGTTCTCAGGGATCACCTCTGAGGCCTATGCAGCCCTCTTGAGCGCCTTTGCTAGCTCCTTGAGGTGCTCGTAGTGATTTAACCGCCGGAACCCCTCTTCTGCCAGCAGAAGCCCGCTTGCCAGCCATTTGTCTGCCTGTGTCACTCCTTCTTGATCCGGCTTGTCACGGTAGCGGCAAACCCGCCCAAGATGACTCCGGAGATTACGAAATATGTTCTCGATGGCGTTCGTTGATAGCAACGCCACATTCAGGTGGTTGTTCACTCCGAGTCGCAACAGAGTTAAAAGTGTGTCGCCCGCCTCTTCCCAGCTCGCTTGCGCCTGCGCGTTTTGCCCTTTTAAAAATGCCGCAATATCCTGCGCCGCTTCCTCGGCAGCAGCAGCCCCCTGACTGCGTCGAAGCCGAGTGAACAACCGCGCCAACTCACCCCAAGACTTGCGCGAAAGGTAGCCGCGCAGGTTGCGTTCCTTGTGCACCAGGCATCGTTGCACCAGAGTCCCAGGGAACACTTCCAGAAGTGCCTTCTCCAGTGCCTGTGAGCCATCCAGCACCGCCAGCAATCGACGCTCCTTAGGCATACGCAAGCCCCTCTGTACCAAGGCGACCAACAGATCCTTGCAAACCTCTGCGTTCTCGCTCGATCCCAAGCGATAGCCCAGCACCCGCTTGTGCCCATCAACGTCAAACCCAAGCGCCACCACCGCTACCAAGTCCTTGCCCAAAACCACTCCGTCCACCATCAAAACAAGCAGGTCGAAGCCCGACAGATCACTGTGCTGAAGCTCTTGGACAAAGGCTCCAGCCCGCTCATTCCACAGTCGGGACACGCTGCTGTGGGAATGGCTCGCCAGATCGTCGGGATACACCCCTTCCATCTGCCGAGTGCTCACCCCGCCCAGCACTGCCCGCATCACCGCGTCCTCCCATGCTGCTGGGTCCTTCGCCGCCTTCCACGTTTCCAACCCATGCTCCCGGCTGCCCCCGTCCATTAGTCGTTCCCGCACACGGGGACGCCGCACCGTCTCATACCTTCCATTGAGGTAAACGCTGGCAGAAACCCCTCCGCTGCGATAAAATGGACGCTCCTCGCTGCGTCCGTAGCGGGGACCGCACAGCCCCTCGATCTCTTCTTCGATCACCCCCAGCAACGCAGATTTGACCATCCCGCGGATCATATCCTGAAATGTTTCCTCTTCGTTCAGTTCAAACGCTTGCTTCAATCGGCTCTTTGTGCTCTTTTTCATATTGGTAGTCTCTGTGATTTAGTCACGGACGACCTAAGGGTCATCCGGCCACAGAGCTACCAATTTCAACAATTTCTGGGACGCTTCCCGTCCGAGCGGGGAGATGTGAGTAGTTACGGTTATTGGTAATATCCCACCCATGAGTAAAGAGGAACACAAGCCTAATATCAAAATAGTTTACAGCACAGATGTCAAGCCGCGCATGTCCATTGGGTTGCCTGCATTTTTATCGAAAGACGTATCGTGGATTTCGATTGCAGGCTTGTCCCGGCAGACGGATGTACCGGTTCCTTGGGAAATTGTAATCTGTCAGGAGGATGATTCCATCGACGAAGATCTGATACTTCGGTATCAATCTGATCTTTCCAATAGTGGATGTGTTCGTATTACCTTGATTAAGCTAGCGGAATGGATTTGCCTTTCTCAGAAGTGGCGGGTGATTGCGTCGCATTTGGGAAGCGAATCCGAGGTTTTCCTGCTCCAAGGTGTCGACGATCATCCGCATCGTTCTAGGCTAAGATCCTCTTGGAATGGTCTTCTTGATGAACAATGCGATTGGTTTCACTGGGAAGACATGATTTTCTTCGACTTCAATTTCAATAGTTGGTCAATTTTCCGGGGTTCCGAGAAGCCTCGTCTGCCAGTTCCTAGGTTGGGATGGGAAAAGCATCCGTGTTGTCCAAATATGGCCACTCGAACAAAGTATTTGTCATTTCTGAAGGATGAGAATGTGAAAAGAGGAGTGGATGGGTGGATGTTCTACTGCATCCAGGAGGGATTGGGGAGGAAGCCAAGGATTCTTTGTGGAAAGTCCGAGGAGCAAGCGCTTGGATTTGGGACGACGGGATTCAACCATTTGAGCTTGGGGAGAATCAAGCAAAGTAGGAGTCCAAAGCCGCCTGTGTTTCCTTATGAACATTCCTTCGATGGGATTCTGATGAAGGACGAAATTATAAAGCTCAAAGAGATGTTCTTATCTTCTCGTCTCCGAACTATCAATATGTTGCTTGATGAGCTTTCGAGCAAGGAATCTGCTCTAGAGTCTATTAAAGTCGTGGTTAGGCGTTATCGTCGACTAATACGGCTGGCTAATTTGGTGCGGAGTGGATTTCATCGAGTTCTAAGATTTGCTGTAAGGTTCGTTAAGTGCATTGGTGTTCGTCAAGTGTTCAGGCGATTACGGTAGTTGAAAGCTTGCAGCGTGGTAACTAATTTAAAGGCGATAAGAAAACGCGACTTCAATCTAGTTCTAGAACCTGCGGAGCGATTTTAACGTGCAATTTCTGGTTTTCAGCTTCGAATGCCTTGGCTCCGCGTTTCCTTACCCTAGAGTTGAAAGTCACCGCGACATTCTCAGTCGAGATTTACTTCCACTCGGGGATTTATGGGTGAATTTCGAATTCCTCGCCGATTTCCTAGATGGTACGCGCACCTTTAAATGCTTCTAAGGCCACGCGTCTCTTGAACTCAGGATCATGTCTTCTGTGTCTTTTCTTTATTGATCTGTGTATTACATATTTAGGTTGCACCATTCTCGCATATTTGACCATCGTAGCTTTATCACTGGTCTGATTTCTTCAGTGCTCCTCTGTAGTTATGAGAGCTTCATCCAATTATATTCGCTTACTGCGGAGTCTGGGGCGAACTGTCACCATGCGCGAGCTTTACCTAGATCCGTTGCTCGAAGGTATAGGCATGCGGCACGATGTCGACTACTCTCTAGAGAAGGCGCTAGTAATCGCAAGAGCAGAGGCTGAACAGGGTTGTCGTTCGACATTTTATCTTTTGCATACAGCTGACTATTGGGGAGACGATAATTTCGATGAATGGTGTCGTGAACTTGAATTACTCGGTCACGAGGTAGCTTTACATGTCAACTTTGTGGCTCAATGGTATCGCGGTGAGATAGAGGAGCTAGACACAGCGATAGAAGCGGCGACTCGTCGGTTGCGCGCAACGGGAGTAAGCGTTTCAGGCTGGGCTGCGCATGGAGACCCAGATTGCTACCGTGGACAGTTTACCAATTATTGGCACGACGCCGATTTGGAACCAGCGAATCCGATTGAGTCTGAAACAGGGATCTCAGCGGAAGGAATTCCGGACTGCATTCCTCAATTCCAACTGACTTACCCGCTATCCGGTAAAATCAAAAACATTCTGGGGCAGGAGTTAACGCTCTGGTCGGTATCTATGGGAAAATACGCTTACAACTATCATGCTATCCACGTATCGCACGATAGATATTTTTCTGACTCTGGGGGATCCTGGAGACGTACCAGTAACCCTTATGATACGAAGTATGATGGCGGTAGATGGCAGATTCTCGTGCATCCTGAGTACTGGATCGAGAAGCCCCGTGTCTTTCTCTATACGGGGGGAATCTCCCTACGGACGAATCCCGGGCGATGGAAGCTGATCGACTTCAGAGGGCACGGGCAGGCTGGCGATGTTGCGGATCCCGCTGCGGGCGGGTTCGAGGCTCTCAAGCCGCTGGTCTCCTGCGCGGACGATACAATGATCTATAACTTGCCGGAAGGCATGGTCCCCAAGTCGGTCGGCGGTGGAAGCCGGTGGGGAGCGGGCGTCTCCCGCTTTCCCGAGTTGGGAGAGCTCGAGCCACAGGGGGAAAAGGGGCGACTGTATCTCGAGAGAGTGGGGTGGCGTGTTTCGACGCGTGTGGACCGGCATTTCTATTCCGTCGACCGCTCTGATCCCGTCGAGGTCAAGTCGAACCATGTCAATATTAGTCATCCAAAGGAGGGGCTCATCGAGGTCTGCATCCCATTGAGGCGTTTTCGGATGTGGTCGGTTTTGCGGCCTTGGCTGGACGAGGTGCAGCTCGAATATTCCATCCAATACGAGGCGGCAAGTAGTTCTGCAGGGCTATATCTCGCTTTGGGAATGGCGAGAAGGGGAGGGGGCCTCGCACGTGGGTGGTTGGGGTTTCTGTTGGGAATCGCTAGGATCGGGTGCGCGAGACGGATGGTCCGGGTATCGTCCCTTCCCGAAGGACGCAGGCGGATTACCTTCCGAATGACGAGGCCGAGAGGAGTCATGGAGATCTCGCCAGTGATTCGAGTCAGAGGGTCTAGGCTGGAGATTCGAATTCTGGAAGTTTCGGTTGTCCGTAAATATGGGGGAATCCCAACCGAGGGAATCCAGGGCGTATCTATTGAAAACCTTCACACTGAACCCTGTAAAAAGATGTGAAGGTTGTTCTTGGGATGGTTCGAAATCCCGTTTCGGGGGATTTTCGGGTGATGAAGACCGCGAGAGGTGCGGCGGAAGCTGGCTACGGATCGCTCATGCTGGGGCGGGGTTTCGGCTCTCATCCGGCTCAGGGTGGAGAATTCGGCGGAGTCGGAGATTGCGAACGTGATCGCTCTGTACGAGCGACCGCTTGCCTGAATGGTTTCGGATGAAGGTTCGGAAAGACGAATGCTTCCGGGAAGACGGGGCGCCCCTACTCACTGTCGGCATTCCGGCGATGGAAGCTGCTGCGATCTCGTGGCTTCCCATCGCTGGATTGGCGCGTCAGACTGGGGTCCCGGTGCCGTGGGAGATCGTGATCTGCCAAGAAGATGATTCGGTTTCGAGCGCGTTGATCGAGCAGTATCGGACTCGGCTAGTCGGGGCCGGCTGTGTCCGGGTTGTGCGCGTCATGCTATCCGAGTGGGTTCACTTGTCCCGCAAATGGGCCCTGATCCGGGACAACGCTGTGGAGTCGTCGGAGGTGTTTCTTCTCCAGGGGGTGGATGACTATCCGCACACGACGAGGCTGCGTTCCTCCTGGAATGCTCTGCAGGACGGCTCAGTGGATTGGTTCCACTGGGATGACATGCTCTTCTACGACTGCAACTTTGATAGCTGGTCTATTTTTAGGGGGGCTCAGAAGCCTCCCCTGACGACTCCTAAAATGGGGTGGACCTATCATCCGTGTAATCCAAACATGGCGACGCGAACGAAATTTTTGCAGTATTTGCCCGATGAGGATGTTCGGAGAGGAGTGGATGGATGGTTTTTCTACTCGATCCAGCGGGGACTCGAGAGACGACCGGTCATTGCGAGTGGAATAAGCGACGAGCAGTTGACGGGCTTTGGAACCACTGGTTTCAACTCGCTCAGCATTTCCCGGATCAAGCAGGGGAGTAGGCCAGTGCCTCCATTTTTTCCGTATGACGGATCGTTGGGCGAGATATTGGGGGCCGAGGATGCGAGTCGGCTGAAGGAGTTGGGGAACGAGTCGAGACAGCGGGCGTTGGATCTGCTTGTTGCGGAGGTAAATCGCTATGACGCGAAGATTCGAAGAGTCCGCGAGATGGTGCAGTCGAACGTCCTTCTCAGAAAATTAATTGGCCCTGCCCGACGGCTTGTTAGGTGGCTTGCAAGCTAAGATCTACTGGGGTAATTGATCTGTGAATATCCGAGTTCCCATTATCTGGTTACTTCACCATTACGGAGGGCCGCCGGATTCCGGGCGTTTTGCTCGGGCTTCGGCTTTGGGTCGTGTGCTTGCCCGGACCGGATTCCGCGTCCGGGTTTTTTATGCCTCAAACCATCACCTAAATCCAGAGGTCGGCATCGGAACCAGCTTGGAGCAAGATGGTGTCGAGTATGTCGCAATTTCCTGTCGTCCCTATCGCGGGAATGGACTCGCTCGCATTCTAAACATGCGTGACTTTGCGCATGGGATTATCAGAGAGGCAAAGAGATGTTCGATGGCGGATGCACCTGATGTCGTGGTTGCCTCCTTGCCTCATCCTTGGGTAGCGAGCGCGGCGTTGCGTGTGAAGAAGCGCTTTGGGACGAAGTTCGTTTTGGAGATACGTGATATTTGGCCAGAGTCCTTGATGCAGTTGGCGGGGGTATCGCCCTATCATCCCTTCGTGGTATGGGTTAGATATCTGATTGGTCGTGCCTATCGTCACTGTGATGGGGTGGTATCCGTCCTGCCGGAGGCATTGGGGTATTTTCGAGAGCGGGTTGGGCGCGAACG
The DNA here is from genome assembly GCA_963205275.1 of Verrucomicrobiota bacterium. GTDB lineage: Bacteria > Verrucomicrobiota > Verrucomicrobiia > Verrucomicrobiales > DEV007 > Arctic95D-9. Next base: position 9,284 of record CAUJIH010000104.1, read on the forward strand.
AAATATCCCCATGGCAGTGGTGCCCAACGGCACTTGGATATCGGAGCCCTCTTTCGAAAAATCCAGCGAGCTGGATGATATCCACCGCGAAGCGATTCAGGCGGCGCGTGATGCGGGAGAGGTCGTAATCGGCTACACGGGCGCGATGGGACCACCTAATGCGCTACAATCCCTGATTGATCTGCAATCGTGGTGGAACGCTCGAGGAGAGAAGGCTCCCTATCGCTTTCTTCTGGTCGGTGAAGGGCCTCAGCGAGAGGAACTCGAGAAAGTGGCGGCTCAAGCTCCCTATCCTATCTTCGACGTATTACCGCGTTTGAAAAAATCGATGGTGCGAGAGTTTTTGAACCAGGTGGATGCCGGGTTTATTGCGTGGAATTCCGTTCCCTTGTATCGGTACGGGGTGAGTCCGAATAAAATATGGGACTACTTTTTAGCACGTCGTCCCGTGCTTTGGGCAGGGAATGTAGGGGCAAATCCTGTTGAGCAGAGTGGGGCCGGGCTCGTGTGTCTAACGACAGATCCAGAGTCACTGCATGAATTGTGCATTCGATTCATGGAGTTGGACCCAAGTGAATACGAAGCGATGGGAGATCGAGGGACGAAATACTTGCGAGAGCATGGGGATTGGGACCTTCTGGGACGGAAATTCGGGAATTTCCTTTCTGAGCTAATGCTGGAGCGAGAATGATGGGAGTTGTTCCTGAAAATTCGTAATGTTAGGCGAATTGAATCGACTGGCTAATCGACTCGTGCAGGGCGGAGTGGCTCTGTGTGCAAGCTCTGCAGGAAGGCGTTATGAAACGGGTTTTAATCACCGGAGCGAATGGATTCGTGGGGTCCTATCTAATATCGCATCTGGTGAAGATGGGATTCTCGGTAACCGCGACTGTAAGGCATCCGCTCTCGCGCTTCATTGAGCCGCAAGCGAAACTGGTCGTCTGTCATCAGTCTGCGGACTATGAAGCCCTTCTTAGCGAGATGGATGCGATCATCCATTGTGGAGGCGTCGCGCATCGTCCTAGTGCTCCATCTGAGGAATTTGAACTGGGCAATACTCGGTGGACGAATGATTTGGCGGGGGCGGTGGCAAGGTCGAGATCTTGCCGAACGATGGTGCATCTGAGTAGTATCGCTGCGAGGAAGTATGACGAGGGGAGCTTCGAATCGAGAGGGTTGACGACTCGAGATCCCTATGGTGCGAGCAAAAAGGCGGCTGAGGCAGCGGTTTTGGCGCTCCGAGAAGAGGGCAAACTCGGCGTGAACTTGCGTCCTCCGCTAATCTACGGTCAGGGTGCTCCGGGAAACTGGGCGAAGCTGCGCGCACTGGCGTGTCGTCCGGTGCCATTGCCCTTCGCCAATGTCCGGGTGAAACGACAGTATTTGGCCATGACCGCGTTGGCTAGGGCTATCGAGGCGGTTTTGCGCCAAAGTGAGATAAGCGGGGCAGCGGCAACGGCGTGCTATGAGATCGCGGATCGGGAGCCTGTGTCACTGCCTGAGATTATCAGGGTGTTGCGGAGCGCCTCCGGGCGGCGATCACTTTTGTTTTCTGGACCGATTCCACTGATGGACCGTGGGTTGAGACTACTGAGGCGGGAGGGAATCGCCGACGCCTTGTTCAAGCCGCTCAAAGTAGATTGGCGGCCCTTTGCAGAGATGTTTGCATGGCAGCCGGAATCCAGTACTTTAGATGCAATGAAGCGCTCGGTCATTTGATTAAGCCGGGGAATATGATTTTTTGAATGGTGGAGTATTTTTTTGGACGAGTTTTAGCGCTTCTGCTATTAATTATAGCAGCTCCGCTGCTCGGGCTTTTAATCTTGGCGATCCGATTCGATTCCGCTGGTGGAGGATTGTTTCGCCAAGAGCGAGTAGGAAAAGGGCGACGCCCTTTTTTTTGTCTCAAACTGCGAACGATGAAGATCGGAACGCAGCAGGCGGGCACTCATGAAATCGGAGCGGATGCGGTGACGAAAATCGGAGCGATTTTAAGAAAATCAAAGCTCGATGAGCTACCACAATTGATCAATGTATTGCGTGGAGAAATGAGTTTCGTAGGTCCGAGGCCCTGTCTGGTGAGCCAGGAGGAACTGATACGGGAACGCGAGGCTCGCGGAGTCTATGAACTGCTGCCGGGCATCACGGGATGGAGTCAGATTCGTGGTATCGATATGTCGAATCCGTTGAGATTGGCTGAGAGCGATGCGGAATACGTAAGGAACCGCTCACTCAAGTTGGATTTGATGATTCTTTGGCGGACGGCTACGGGGCGAGGATTCGGAGATCACGTTGCGCCGAAGGAGAAACAGGTGGACTCTGATTCTGATGTACGGGAAGGGGGAAACAGTTGAGTAATAAGATGTTCAAGGGAGGGAATGATACTTCCGAAAAGCTTTCGCTTGGAGCTCGGCTCTGGGATAGTTCGCTGTTTCGTCGCTCCCTAGCGATGATATTCCATATTCTGGGCATCGCGGTTTCCTATTTCGGAGCCTATACGCTGCGATTTGACTTCGATATTCCGGACAAACACCTAGTGACATTTGAAAAGCGAGTGATCATTCTGTTCTCTTGCTACATTTTGAGTATCCTTCTCTTCCGTCTACATCGGGGAATGTGGCGGTTCTTTACGCTTCGAGACTGTGTCTATACCGCATTCGTTTTCGGATTCGGGACAGTTCTATCAGCTGTGATGATCTATGTAACGAATCATAACTCGTTCGACGGTGTCTCGCGGTCAGTTTTGATTATTACTTATCTGCTCCTGTTAATTTGGGAAATCGGCGGTCGCGGATTTACCCGACTTGTTCGAGAAAACCAGTATCGCTCCATGGGGAAACGAGTCGGGCAGATCTTGGTGGTCGGGCCTTTAGAGCAGGCGGATTTGCTGATTCGAGCGATTGAGCCGCATTCCGGAGAAATGGGACGTGTGGTTGGGATCGTAGAGGATGATCGCAAGCATCGCGGATCGAGACTTCGCGGAGTAAAGATTTATACGGGGCTTGCGTCGATTCCGGATCTGGTTCGGAAGCTCTCCGCTACGACGATCCTGTTTCTGCCACCTTTCACATCACCGCGCCAGATTCAGTCTGTGGTGGATTCACTCTCAGAGGAGAAGCTGAGATGTGACTATAGAGTCGTTCCCTCGTTGGATGAGATCGCTTCAGGGCAGGTTGATGTGAGCATGATTCGGAGTGTGGCGATCGAGGATTTGCTGCCGCGTTTGCCCTACGAGAGCCAGACGGAGCGTTTGGCGAACATGATCACGGGAAAGGGGATTTTGGTCACGGGCGCTGGCGGAAGCATCGGCTCAGAGATCTGTCGCCAGGTGCTTCATTTCCGACCACGAGTGCTCGTGTTGTACGAGATCAGCGAGTTTCATTTATTTCTGATCGAGCGGGAGCTGATGGAACAGGCGCAGTGCGAAGGCGTACAATTGATCGCATGTGCTGGGGATGTGAAGAATCAGGTCCAGTTGCGGGCAATGATACGCGAAGCGGGAGGAATCGACATCTTTTACCATGCAGCGGCGTATAAGCACGTTGATTTAATGGAGCGTAATGCGGTCGCCTGCTTTCAGAACAACGTCGTGGGGACGCAGGTAGCTGCCAGTGTGGCTGAGGAAGAAGGAGTGGGGCACTTTGTGTTGATCTCAACGGATAAGGCGGTGCGCCCGACGAGTATTATGGGCGCGAGCAAGCGCTTGGCCGAGAGGGTCGTGGTGGAGCGATGTGACTCGACAGGAAGCACATGCTTCAAGGCGGTGCGCTTCGGGAATGTTTTGGGGAGTAATGGGAGTGTGATACCCATCTTCCGAGAGCAGATCGCAAAGGGTGGACCGGTCACTGTCACGAGTCCGGAGGTGACGCGATTTTTCATGACGATTCCGGAGGCTGTCGAGCTAGTCTTGACTGCTGGGGCGATTGGAGAAGATCAGCGCATCTTCGTTCTCGAAATGGGCGAGTCTGTTCGAATCGATGATATGGCAAGAAGAATGATCGAGCTATCAGGCTTCGTTCCGGATATCGAGATTCCCATTGTGTACACCGGCCTGAAGAAGGGCGAAAAGGAGTACGAAGAACTGCTCACGGATGATGAAAATGTGGAGCGGACGGACTTAGATCGGATTTGGGTGGTGAAGAAGATCGGGCAGGAGGAAGTGAAGAGAATAGACATGGGGCGCATTCTGGAGTTGATCGACGACGAGGACGAAGAAGGTCTGCGGGAGTATGCGCATTCACTCATTCAGGGATCGCACTTACTCGATTCTTACGTGGACGCAGATATCGCGCCTACCTCTACCATTCTTCCGCCCTCTGTATGATCTCCTTTTCTGCATCGGTAATGAAGAGATACTTCTCAGCTGCGAGCTTGTTTTCTGCAGGTCTCTTTTGTCTAGTTCTGGCGATGTTCTTTGGTGTGAAGCTTATCGCTGCCGGGCAGATGCTCGTCAGTGTTAGTATAGTGATAGCATTTTTAGAAGATGGGCGGCGGACTCTACAATGGAGTGAGCTGGGGAGTAGTGCTAAGTGGCTCGGGTTTTATCTACTGGTCGCAGCTATTTCGGTTCTTGCTAATCTCGATCTGATCGAGGGTCCCCTACAGCAAGTATTAAAAGTAAGGCACTTAGCCCTCGTTCTTCTAATTCTGTTGATACCACGTCTCGCGTGGAAAAATTTGACAGAAGTCTGGCGGCGAGATTCGCTGGTGCTCGCTTGGTTCATCCCTCTCGTACTTGCGCTTGCTTTCAGTTTATCGAATCTAGTCGCTGGGGAGGATCTCTTTCGTAGTCAGCCTGTGGTCGACCCTCGGATCTCTGGGTTCTATGGGCAGGTCATGACTTTTGCGAATACTCTTCAATTCACCGTAATCACACTCGCGATCATGCTTTTTTCTCCCAGATGGTGGTCGAAGCTAACGAGAGTTCACTATTGGGTGATGGTGACGATACTTTTTGTCGCAGGAATTGGATTGTATCTGACGTACACCCGCGGTGCGATGTTGGGAGTCATCACGGGATATACAATTTACGCGCTAATGCGCAGTTATAAACTCATGATCTTGATCGTGATTCTTGGGATCATCGGTGGAATCTTTTCTAGTTTTGATGGAGGACGTTATCTCCGAATCAAATCGCCACTCCGTGAAAGTCATTGGCGTGCGGCTAGTCTCGCTTTTCTGGAGCGCCCGGTATGGGGTTATGGGTATCGGAACTTCGAACCCCATTCCGCAGAGTTGAAGGAGCGTTATCATTTCGATAAAGATCGGGTTCATCTGCCGGGAAGGGATGTTCAGGTAATTCATGCGGCTGGGCACGCTCATAACAATGTACTCGAAGCTTTTGCTTCCATGGGCGTATTCGGTGGAATCGCTTTTCTAGGATTTTGCCTAGCGTGGGTTCGGGAGATGTGGCGCAGTCGCTATGCTAGTCTCTTTGTGCCGCTGATTGGGGCTTTTTTCGTGGCTGGCTTATTTGAAGATACTTTTTACGACTCCGAGGTGCTCAATTGTATACTCTTGATCTATTTAATGTCACAATGGACTCTGAGATACGAGAAAAGAGGGAATCAGCTGAGTACGGGACGAGAAGCTGAAGGTGTGTGAGGGATTCTAGTGGAACACGAAGGTTTGATGTATCGCGAGTTTACGTGTTGCAAGCAGTAATTGTTGGAACACGTGCATTCAAGAGGCGAGAGAATAAACGATCACTTACTAGGCTTGGCTGCGTCCCCTGAATCAGTAACTGGCTTGATTGAGACGGTTACTTGAGTGTCCTTGCGGAGGAATTCCTTCGCCAGCGCGTTGAGGTCGGCTACAGAGATATCTTTGTAGTCGTCCACGAAGCTGCGGGACCAGTCGAGTCGCTGAGGATATTCCTGCGAGGCTTCGAGTACGCTGGACATCCAGTAGCGATTGGTGCGGCGCATTTCCTCTATGGTGACGATCTGCGGTCGCTTGGCGCGGTCGAGTTCGTCTTCGGTGATGCTATCGCCTTTCGCGAGATCGGAGGCGATGCCGCTCAGAACTTCCGTCACTTTTCCGATCTGGGTCGGATCGACAGTGACGGCGGCAAAGAGATAGCCGTAGTCTTTCCAAGTGGAGCTGGGAATGTTATGAGCGAAGGGACTATAGGCATCGCCGAGTTCCTCGCGAATCTTAAGACGGAGGCGATCGTCGAGCACTGCCGAGAGCATACCGAGACGACGAGTCTTCTGGATTTCGAACAAGTCGGTCGTCGGCCACTGGAGCAATACCATCGCCTTCGGGATTTCAGAGGAGAAGGTAAACTCACGGCTGCCCGCAGCGGGGAATTTGACCTGCCGCTCTTCCTCGTACTTCGGCTTTTCAGCGGCTCGCTCAGGGAGATTGCCGAAGGTCTCGGATAGAAGTTTCACGGCGGTATCGCGGTCAAAATCACCGACGAGGGTGACTTCGCAATAGCCTGAGTTCAAGTCGGGCGTCACCCATTTCCGGGCGTCGGCACTGGTCAGAGCTTCGACGGTGGTGCGCGGAGGGTAGCCGAAGCGGGAGTCGCCGTCGTGCAGGAATTGAGCGACCGCTCCTTGGAGGACTCCCTCCGGTGTCCGCTCTACTTGCTGATACTGATAATCCAGCGAACCTTTGAACTCGGTGAGTGCTTCTTCGCGGAAGCCTGGATGGAGAATGTAGGCGCGCATCAGAGAAAGCTCATCTGCTAGCGCTTCGGGGGTGGTCCGTCCGGAGAGGATGAAGGCGTCTTCATCGACGTTAAAATTGACTTCGACCGATTTCCCGGCGAAGAGGGCTTTCAGATCGTCGTCACTGTGCGCCTCTAATCCTCCGGCGATGAAGGTCTGACTGAGGAGGAGAGAGAGGCCGGGTTTAGGTTCGGTCATCAGACCGGCTCCGATACGAGCTTTGATGTAAATCGTAGATTTCTCAAAATCCGTCGGCTTGAGGTTGGCCCTCACCTGATTGGCAAAGCGGATCTGCGTAACGCTGAGGTCTTCGATTTCCTTCTTCTCCGCGACAGAACCGGCAGTAGGGAGCTGCGCGTAGGAGAATTCCGCTACTGCGCTGTTATTAGGCGCGGTCACCGCGACCTTTTGACTTTCTTCCCAAACGGAAGTGATCTGTGCGACGGCATCGTCGATTTTCGCATTCCCGGAGACGTAAACGAGAGTCTCATGCGCGTCGTTCCAGAGTTCTTTCAGCGAATCGCGGCAGCTCTCCGTAGTAATTTTATCGAGAGAGGCGACGACTCTCGGGAAGTCGTCGCTAGGGCTGGTGAAGATGCGACGAGCACCGATTCTCTTCGCGATGTCGTCGGCAAGTTGACGAGACTGTCGCGTGGCCATTTTCTTGGCGGCATCTTCGTAGCGCACCTTGACGTTCCCTTTAGCCTCGGTCATTTCGGCGTCGGTAAATCCGTGTTCGAGAGCGCGGCGCAATTCCTGTTCGATCAGGGAGAGTGCGGCTTTCCAGTTCTCTGGCTTGCAGTCGGCGTTGATCGACGAGTACTCTGCGAAGCCAAGGTCGAAAAAGTCGCCGGAGGTGCGCATACTGGCTGAGCTGATCGGTGAATCTGCAGCTTTCACTAGACGCTCCAAGCGGCGAGAGATGATATTGCTGGCCAGATTGAGCTGGAGGTCGTGGAAGCGTCGCTCGGTATTATCGGGTGGATTGACCCGAGGTTTCGCCGCTTCGATGGAAATCGAAGTTTCCCCGGCCTCTGCTTCGTAGTGGAGGTGTGCGGCGAATCCGCGCTTGCTCAGATCGCCCATGGCGGGAGCTGTCTTCTTCGCTTGTCCCGGCATGTCAGCGAAGTACTTGTTGATGATGGGTTCGATCGCGTCGACCTTGATGTCACCGACCACGACGACTGCCATGCGGTCGGCGGTGTACCAATCGTGATAAAATTCAACGAAGCGCTCTCGTGGTGCGTTCTGGATCACGGCTTCCGTTCCGATGGGAAGGCGCTTGGAGATGCGCTGGTCAGGAAAGGCGAAGCTGATTTCATCGACGAAAGTTCGCCAGTCCACGGAGTCGCGGTCGCGCTTTTCGCTCAGGATGATTCCGCGCTCGTCGTTGATCTCGGTGTTGTCGAGTAGCATCCCATCGGCGAAGTCGCGGAAGAGTTTCATTCCCTCGTCGATCATCGCTGAGTCGGTTTTGGGAAGTTCCAGCTTGTACACCGTCTCCCGAAACGAAGTGTGGGCATTGGTGTGATTGCCGAAGCCCATGCCGAGACGCTGGAAATATTCGACCATTTCACCGGCTGGGAAGTGCTTGGTTCCGTTGAAAGCCATGTGCTCAAGGAAGTGTGCGAGGCCCTGCTGATCGTCATTTTCCATCAGAGACCCAGCATCGACGTAGAGGCGCATGCTCACTCGATTCCGAGGCTCGGTATTCGGTAGGATGACGTAGCGCAGGCCGTTATCGAGTAGTCCCCACGTCACGGCCGAATCCGGGGTGATATCGCTGCCATCCTGGGCCAGAGGGATGGGATCGATAGCGTATGAGAGTGTGAGACTGACGGTAGAAAGCAAGGCGACGAGGAGTCTGGAGATCATGGATAGTCGGCAAAGCCGGAACGATGAAAGGAGAACTGTCCGCTCATTGACGTGTTACGGCAAATGTTTTCAGGGGCAGGAATTCGGAGGGTAAGGGATCACAACGCCTGCTGATTCCACGTGACGAGTTCTCTGTAACGCACCCCGCTTCCACCGAAGATGTCGAGTGCGCTACCGATCGTGAGGTCTACCTGCCCCTGACTGATGCGATCAACAGTGACGAGATCGTCCATGCTGGCGGCACCTCCTGCGTACGTGATGGGACGCTGCGCCCATGTGCCGAGGCGCTGGACGAGTTCCGTATCGATCCCGAGGCATTTTCCCTCGACGTCGGCGGCGTGGATAAGAAACTCGTCGCAGTAGGAGGAGAGTGTATCCAGAGTCCCGAGATCGATGCGTACATCGGTGAGCGTCTGCCAGCGATTCATCGCTACGATCCATTCATCTCCACGACGACGACAGCTCAGATCGATGACGAGGCGACCACGGCCGACTACGGACGAGAGTTCCTCCAGCTTCGGGAGTAGAAAATGTCCTTCATGGTTGAACAGGCAGGAAGTGGCGATGACGTGAGAGGCTCCGGCTTCCAGCCATTCTGTCGCGTTCTCAGCCGTGATGCCACCGCCGATCTGGAGGCCCTGTGGATAGGCTGCCAGTGCCTCTCGGGCAGCCTCCCGATTGCCAGAGCCGAGCTGGATGACGTGACCGCCCCGCAGTTCGTCCGCAGCATACAGCTCGGCGAACCACGCAGCAGGGCGCTCGCTTATGAAATTGGTCTTCAGGGATTCGCTGGCCGAATCCAGAGTGCCGCCCACGATCTGTTTGACCTTACCCTCATGGAGGTCGATGCAGGGACGGAATCGGCTTCTCTGGGCCATGAAGAAGGACTCGAAAAGAAGGACTGAAGAAACAATAAAAAGCCCCGGTTTTCACCGAGGCTTTCGATCAGATTTTCATCAAATAGATTCGATTTAGGCCGAAGCTGCATCCTCGGAAACAGCGGCTCGAGTCTGGTTGACGATGGCGATCAGAACGTCTCCGTCCATGCGCACTGTGACGCCCTTGGGCAGATTTAGTTCGGAGACCTTCAGGCCCTGACCGACGTCGAGGCCCTCTACATTGTTGGAAATGGACTCCGGAAGGTCGTCAGGACGACACTGAACTTCGATTTCGTGAACCAATTGCTCGAGAAGGCCGCCGCTCTTCACTCCGATCGGATCTCCCGAGAGTTCGACAGGAACGACGGCTGAGATCAGCTCATCTTCCTTCACTGCACGGAAATCGACATGCACCAGCGATCCGTTCAGAGGATTGCGTTGCACATCCTGCACGACGGCCATCTTGGTCTTCTCAGCAGCTCCTTCGATCTCCAGATTCACGATGAAATTCGGGCTGTTGTGGCGACGTGCGACATCAGAGAAATTTTTTGCATTGAGCTGGATCGCGTAAACGCGCTGCTTTGCTCCGTAGATTACACCGGGGACGATGCCCTGGTGACGGAGTCGTTTAACGGCAGCCGTTCCCGTCGCTTCACGCTTCTCGGCTTGGATCGTTTCGTGTTTGGCCATCTTTCCGTGATGTATGTGGATTGAAAAAAAATTCCTCACGCCGGTTCAGTCCGGATCGTGAGGGGCGGGGAATTTAGGTCGATGCTCAGGAAATGTCAAAGAGAGAAGTGACTGATTCTCCAAAGTGAATGCGTCGGATCGCTTCGCCGAGAAGTTCGGCTACGCTCAGGGCCTTGACTTTCGGTCCTACGGCGTAGGGTGTGCTGTTCGTAGAAATCAGCTCCTCGATGGGTGATTCCGCGAGCCTCTGGTGTCCCTGCTCATTGAGGACGGCGTGAGAAACTCCGGCGAAGATCCGCTTCGCACCGTTCGTGCTGAGTAATTTCGATGCGGAGCAGAGTGTTCCTGCCGTCTCTGAGATATCATCCACCAGCAGTACATCCTTGCCTTCCACCTCGCCGATCAGGCTGATGGCCTGAACCTCAGTGGCGCTGACCCGGTTTTTCGCGACGATGGCCAGCGGAGTGCCCAAGGCCTTGGAATAGGCGTGAGCCATTTTCATTCCGCCGACGTCTGGGGAAACGACCACTAAATTATCGGAGACGCCCCTTTCACGCAAATATTTGATCAGCACAGGCATCGCGTAGAGATGATCCACGGGGATGTCGAAGAAACCCTGAATCTGCCCTGCGTGCAGATCGATCGCGAGTACGCGAGTGACGCCAGCGGCTGTGAGAAGATTGGCCACCAGTTTCGCCGTGATCGGCACTCGCGGCTGGTCCTTGCGATCCTGGCGTGCATAGCCGAAAAATGGGATCACAGCCGTGATGCTCTCGGCGCTGGCTCTCCGGGCGGCATCGACCATGATGAGAAGTTCCATCAGATTCTGATTCGTCGGCGGACAGGTCGGCTGCACGATGAAGATATCGCGCTTGCGAATGTTCTCGTTGATTTTGACGAAGGTTTCGCCGTCGGGGAAATGTTTCACCGTAGCATCTGATCGACGGACGCCGAGATATTCGGCGATCTCGTCAGCTAGAGCGGGGTGAGCAGTGCCGCTAAAAATACGCAGGTCCAAGTGCATGGCCGGTCATCCTCGCCAATTCAGGGAAAAACGCCAGAGAAAACTCGTGAGATTTCTTTTCTCCCTCTTGAGCTGCCCTTGAGAGTGATTTCTCGTGGGAATCATCAGGACTCAGGACACGAGTCCGACCGGATCGGCTGAAAATCCATCCGGATCAGAGAGTGATTCGAGCATGTTTTTAATGATCTCCGGAGAAAATGGCTTGGTGATCACGTCGTTCATCCCGGCGGCATGGCACTGCTCTTTATCCTCGTCGAAAACCATCCCTGTCATCGCAATGATCGGGATCGCAGCGTTGGAATGATCGAGCCGTCGGATGGTGTAGGACGCTTCCAGACCATTCATCACGGGCATGTTGACGTCCATCAGGATCAGGTCAAATTTTTCTGCTCCTCCCGCTAGATCGACTGCCTCCCGCCCGTTCGATGCTACGGTGACGTCACAATGGAACTTTTCCAGCGTCATCCGGGCGACTTTCTGATTCATTTCATTGTCCTCTACGAGAAGGACTCGTGTGCGGGTTTCTGCTTGTGAACTCATCGTGCTCTTCGGGAGTGCGCTGCGGCGTACGAAGTCATCAGATTCTGGTTCTGCTCGCGCATAATCGACGGTAAAGTAAAAAGTGGTTCCTCCCCCGAGCGGGCTGTCAAACCAGATCTGCCCGCCCATCAGTTCGACGATACTCCTCGAGATCGCGAGTCCTAACCCAGTGCCGCCGGTCTGATTTCCGGTCTGATTGGAATCGATCTGGTGAAAGGGTTGGAAGAGAGTGCATCCGGCCTCTGAGTCGATTCCGATTCCGGTGTCCCGGACATGAAAGAGCAACTGTTCTCTGCCTTCCCCTTGGTATTTCTGAACGGTCACAGTGACCTCTCCCGCATCGGTGAACTTGATCGCATTGCTGGTCAGATTCGCGAGTACTTGTTTGAGGCGCAGCTCATCCGCTACGACCACCTCCGGCAGCGTCTCACAAATCATCGCGGAAAGGCCGATTCCCTTTGTGTCAGCATTCGGCTTATAGACGAGCAATACCTCTCGGATCAGCTTTTGAAGGTCGAATTGTCGTGGCTTCAATTGCATTTGTTTCGCATTGAGCTTGGCGAAGTCCAAGATGTCATTGAGAATATTCAGCAGGGATTCACTGGCGCTGTGAATGGTCTCCAGATGCTCGCGAAAGCGGGGATCGGGGTCCATCTCCAGCAGAAGATTCACCATCCCGAAGATTCCGTTCATCGGGGTACGTACTTCATGGCTCACATTAGCGAAGAAGCGCTCTTTTTCTTTGACAGCTGCGATCACCTCCTGATTGAGCTTCTCCAGTTGATCCTGCTTCTCCGCCATCGATGCCGCCATCGATCGGACGAAGGCGATCAGTGGATGCTCTCCCGGACGCATGGTCGGGATTCGCTGAGTATGACCGGGATAGCGAATCGTAAAGTCGGTGACGAGTTTTTCCAATTGCCGAATCGTTTCTTCGGCGTTCGTAACATCTCCCAGTGCAATCGGAGCCGTCTTGGGCATTACTGGATGCCGAGTGACTACGGGAGCGGGCGCTCCAGGAACCAGAGTGCGCCGAGGAGAGGAAGAATATTTTGGACGGCCAAGCATTCCATAAAGATAGTAAAAATTATAAATTAATGCAAGTCTGCTGTATCCTAATTTAAATGGAGTGCGGCAAAAAATTTATTAAATTTATAAATTCAAGATTACACGAAACAACCGAACGAGACATTCATCTCATTCTGTTCTTGCGCCACTCCAGGAAAATCGGGCAGAGTATGAGGCAGTGATGAGATTCTTTTCAGCGATTTTGATGTCTTCAATCCTATGGATTCTGAGCAATGCCATAGTGCAGGCGGAGCCAGAGAACTGGAGCGGGATCTATCCACATCTCGCATTTTTTAACGAGGAGAATGAGTGCGGAACCGGAGCTGTCGTGCCGTGGGCGGGGCGGCTGTGGGCGATCACCTACGCCCCGCATCGCCCTCAGGGCTCCACAGATAAGCTCTATGAAATCTCGCCTGACCTCGTCCAGACCATCCGACCCGAGTCCATCGGTGGCACTCCGGCCAATCGCATGATTCACCGGGAGTCGAGGCAGTTATTCATCGGTCCGTATGCCATCGATGCGGAGGGGAGTGTGCGCGTGATTCCCTACACGGAGATGTTCGGTCGCCCCACAGGCAATGCTCGTCACTTGACCGATCCAGCGGGAAAAATCTACTGCGCGTCGATGGAGGAGGCGTTCTACGAGATCGATGTAAAGACGCTATCGGTCAATGTGCTGTATCGCGATGAGCAGGATTCTGCGGCGGGACCAAAGGCGGATCTGCCCGGCTACCACGGGAAAGGACTCTACTCCGGGCAGGGCGTGTTGGTCTATGCGAACAACGGGGAACACTCCCCGGAGGCGCGGACCAATCCCTTTATCCCCTCTGGTGCGCTGACGGAATGGGATGGGAAGGAGTGGAAAGTCGTCCGTCGCAATCAGTTCACGGAAGTGACGGGGCCGGGCGGGATCTACGGGAATGATCACCCGGAGACCGATCCGCTCTGGAGCATCGGTTGGGATGCTCGGTCTCTGATTCTCATGCTGCGCGACGGCGGGCAGTGGCACTCCTTCCGTCTGCCAAAGGCCAGCAATAGCTACGATGGGGCACACGGATGGAACACTGAATGGCCACGCATCCGCGAGATCGGGGAGGGCGAAGATTTGCTCATGACCATGCACGGCACCTTCTGGGAATTCCCGAAAACCTTCTCGCTGGCTGACACCTCCGGAATCACACCGCGCTCCACGTATCTGAAAGTGATCGGCGATTTCTGTCGCTGGGAAGACCGCATCGTATTCGGCTGCGACGACACGGCGAAGAGCGAGTTCCTCAATAAGCGGCGTGCGAAAGGCAGCATCGCAGCGCCTCAGTCCCAATCGAATCTCTGGTTTCTCCCCCCGGAGAAGCTCGATCATCTGGGGCCGATCATGGGGAAGGGAGCCGTATGGCTGAAGGAGGACGTGTCGACGGGTAGCATTTCTGATCCCTATCTCTTCGGCGGGCTAACTCGGCGGGCGCTGCATTTGGCACAAACGGGAGCGACGGAGGCTCAGGCGATGATCGAGGTAGATCGCGATGGAAAAGGTCGCTGGGAACCGCTCCAATCCGTCACCCTGCCACCGGCAGGATCAACTTGGCTGCGCTTTGCCGATGACGAGCCTGGCGTGTGGGTCCGCATCGTGGCGAAGAGCGTCATTCCAGGGGCGGCTGCGGTCTTCACCAATGCCGGAAAGGACGAGCGCAAACCGGCAGTTTCCGATTCCGTAAAATTCGATGGCCTCAGCAGGGCGAAAGCGTCGGAGAACTCCGCGATCACCGGCGGTGTGATCCGTCCCCGCGACAAAAACAAGCGGAATCTCCACTTCGCAGCCCACACTGAAGAGGGTCCGCTGGGACTCTATACCCTGTCAGATTCGATGCAATTGGAGCCGACCGAAAACCCCAACGAGTTCGCCTGGCTGGAGAAAGCCGCTGCCATCCCTTCGCGTGAGGGCGTTCTGAGTTCCGATGCAGCGTCCATCATCTACTCCGACGATGCGGGAACGCACTTTCGCCTACCTCGTCACCAGAGTGTCAGCTCTGAGAGAGCGATTTTTCCGGTCGGCGAGAGACTCTGTCGCGAGGTAGCGACGGAGCGCGATCTCTTCCATTGCGACGGCACTTTCTACGAACTACCTGCGGAGAATGCAGGAGGGTTTCGCCGGGTGCGACCAGTGGCATCACATGATTTCAGCATCGTCGATTATTGCAGCTATCGGGGGCTGCTGATCATGTCCGGGATCGATCTGAGCCGGATGGGAAAAAATCATCACATCATCCGTAGCACCGACGGGAAAACCGGACTCTGGGCGGGAGCAGTGGATGATCTCTGGGATCTCGGGAAGCCCACCGGATCGGGCGGTCCGTGGAAGAATGCGTCCGTGAAGGCGGGCGATGTCTCCGATCCCTACCTGATGAGTGGCTTCGACGAAAAGCAGATGACTTTGAGCTCCGATACTCCTGTCGAGTTAAGTATCGAAATCGATCTGACGGGGATGGACGACTGGACAGTCTATCGTCGTTTCACATTGGAAGGCGAAAAGGCTGTGACACACACCTTTCCCGATGGCTTTCAGGCCAGTTGGCTGCGCTGCCGCAGTTCTGGCACAGCGAAGGTGACGATCTGGTTGGAA
This sequence comes from Verrucomicrobiota bacterium, assembly GCA_963205275.1. Lineage (GTDB taxonomy): Bacteria > Verrucomicrobiota > Verrucomicrobiia > Verrucomicrobiales > DEV007 > Arctic95D-9. The sequence continues at coordinate 24,653 of CAUJIH010000104.1, forward strand.
TATCGATAGAGGTGAGTTTTGTCCTCCGGTGGTCAGGGCTTTAGAAAACACTCGAAGAATTGATACGCAATTTCATTGGATTCCACCGTGGGCGTATGATTTGCCCGATTCTGCATGGCGACGCGGTTCTCACGGCCTCGGAGGTGATTCACCGCGATGGAGTGATTGAGCGCTGGCCAGCGAGCAGGCGTGTCTTCGGAACCACCCGATACTAGGAACGGGCGCGGAGCCATCAGGGCGTGGAGTTCGTGTAGGTCACGACCTTCGGCGAGGAGCTTCGGGTAGAGTCCCCGGACGGGATTTTCAGGCGTTGGCACTGCCCATTGCCGCCAGGGCTTTGGGTGAAAGCCCAGATACCAAGGATCCCAGTAGTTCACATTGGGACGGGTGTCGAAGACGATTCCAGGATCGCTCCACACTGCACAGGCGAAGCGATCAAAAAGGCACGAGGCGAACATGGCCCATTTTCCACCAAAGGAGTGTCCGATGATGCCGATGCGGGTGGAATCCACCTCGGGACGCGAGGCCAGCACATACCAGGAATTCGCCGCCGCGCAGGCGAGCATGGACAGCGGCTGGACGTCCACTTGATCAATGGATGGCCAGTAGAGGGAGTACTCGCCCCTTGCACTAGCCTCCTTCGTGCCGATGGAGAGAGTGACGAAGCCACGTCGAGTCAACTGAATCGCGAAGTCACAGGTGGCTCGGCTCTTCCTCTCACCACGCCCTACTGCCGTTTCCGGATCGTAGAATACCGTCAGCACCGCCGGACGCGGAGATGCAGTGTTCTCAGGAATCAGCAGGAGGCCTGTCGTCTCCTCCGTGGGAGTCCAGAGAAAGCGGACGTGATGACAGAGGATTCCAGGCTCAAGCGTTTCCGACTCCAGGATTTGCACCTTTGGTTCTGTGATCAGAGGTGGCCACTGTCCCATGAGATCCATCCACTGATCTCGAATTTCACTTCGTCGCTTCGCCCAGTCGTCAGCGGTTTTCACTTGGCTACCGTCATTGAACAGCAGAGGGCTGCGAAACGTACCGAACTGATTCTCGAATGCAGGCGGAGGAGAAAAATAGGGTTTCAGGGAGCTGGGGAGATCATCCGCTTCGCCCCACACGATGAAGCAAGCGCTGCACAGGGCGAAAAAGAGAAAACGGGTGAAAATGGAGCATTCGAAAGTGCGCATGACACAGATGGTACATCCGATCTAAAGAAAATAAATAGAACCGGAATCACCGCAACTGCGTCGGGAATCATCCTTGAGTCTGCTAAGCAACTCAGGCATTCTGAGCGGAACTTTGCCATGAGATTCTTCGTCTTTTCCCTGACTCTGACTTTTCTTCAGTCTTTCTCAATGAACCTGCTTCGAGCTGATACCTCTGCAGAACGCATCGCGAAGATCGTGGAGACTCCCGGTCTCGTCGCGTTCTGGGACTTCGTGAAACGCGAGCCTGCTGGCACTCATCGCTTTGTCGCTCACACTCCGACTGGGGAGGATGATGCCTATGCTCTCGACCCGAGTAACTACGTTCTACACTACTGGGGCGAAGGGCGGGAGGCGACGCTGGGGGATTTCCCCTTGATGGGCAGGGGGCCGTTCGGACAGGCGATTCGCCTTCGGAATGAGGAAGATGCGACATTTCGTCCAATGCTGGAGATCCCTCGGAGTCGTCTTCACGATACTGCTCTGGATATCAAAGGAGCGGCGAAGTCCGTCACGGTGGTCGTATGGGCGATACGGGAGAGCGGAGGACATGCCCTAGCGGGAATCTGGCACGAGGGAACGGATCTCAAAAAGGCTGAGACGGTCACGATCAAGAAAGTCGAGCGGGGACAGCGGCAGTATGCGCTCTTTGCCGGACTAAACGTCGGTGGATCAGCCTGCGGGCATGTGTCGGACAATGGATCGGGCACATTTTTCTACCAGTATGCCCTGCACAAGTGCAACTCTCTCCCCGTGGCTCCGATGGTTCCCGGGGATTCAGAGGCTTCGGTCCTCGATGCTTCTTGGCGCTGTTTCGCGATGACGCTGGATCATGCGAAAGAGGAACTGACGGGCTGGATCGATGGCGAATCAGGAGAGCGCTGGCTGGAAAATCCTGAGAAAAAGGCGGGCTTTGCTGAGGCCTGTAACGCTTGGCGACAGGGTTACTTTCATGCAGAGCCAGGGTTGCAGTCGGGAGAGGATGCCAGCTTTCCCGCCGATCAGTACTACAATCCTCCGGAGGAAACGCCACTTTCCGTAACGTCTCTACCAGACGAGGATGGAGCGACGGTGGAGTTGCGGCAATATCGATACACGAAAGTGAAAGTAAAAAAGAAAGGGGACTCCGTAGAGCGAGAGATGGTCGCGCTACGGCTCAATCCATGGTGGTACCCACACGGCATCTATGAGCCAGCGAGCGATGGTAGCGGTGGCCCCTTCACCATCGGACGGGTGATTCACAGCAGTCGCAGCGTCGGATTTACTGGATGGATCGGTGGAGTGGCCGTCTTCGATCGAGCGCTCTCAGCCCAAGAACTGAAGGCCCTGACAGAGCTGGCAAAAAAGCCGATTCAAGGTAGCTAAATCACCTGTCTGTGAATCTCTGCAGAGCTTGGGAGTTTCGAATGAGACTGATTTGTTCGATCCGCGATCCTAACTGGGCTGAATGTTGTGTTCCTTCAGAAAGGGGATCAGCTCATCAACTCCGAAATCTGCCAGCACGAGGTCTCCGACAGACAGGGTAGGGGCTAGGCTCTGTCCGGAAATTTCGCGCATCTCGGCGTAGATCGTCGGATCAGAATAGACGTCGAGCTTCTCGAACTCGTATCCGGCCTGCGTCAGCCAGCGAATCGCATCGTGACACCAGGGGCAGCTGGGTTTGATATAGAGTTTCAGGGACGCAGAGTTGGCAGCCATGAGGCCAGCCTGTCGCAGAATGAACGATTTGCAAGGAGTAGCTTGGGCTGACGGATGGATTCAGGGTGAGTTCAAGGTACTGCACTTTCGGCCAGGCGAAGGGCAAAGTCGAGGATGCGTTCGCGATCCCAGAGGATATCGAGCCATGTCGTCGGTAGGCCCGATAGGCCTTGCCACGCTCCGCCGATCTGTCCGTAGACCGCGCCCGTCGTGTCAGCGTCGTTACCCAAGTTCACCGCCAATAGCGCTCCATGACGGAAATCCTCGGCATGGTAGAAGGCCCAGAGTGCGGCCTCTAGCGACTGCACTACGTATCCAGAACCGACAATCTGTGGCGGATTTTTTTCTTTGTACGATCCGGCGGCAATCTGTCGGATTTCGTCCGTCTGGAATTCCCAGTCACCTCCGCTTGGATGGTATCCGGGCGCTAGGACTTGCTCTCGAGTCGCTCCATTCAGTAATCCCCACAGAATACCGCCGAGATAGCGGCAGGCATCCAGACAAGTGGCGGCCCCATGGGTCGTGCGAGAGCTTTCGGCCGATTGGCGTATGGCCTTCTCCGCATCGCGATGAAAGAAGATGGGGACGGGGGCAAGGCGCATGATGGAGCCATTGCCGGCGGAGTAGGGATCGGTCGATCCACTATGCGGATCGCCTGTTTGCTCGAATTGACGCAATGCGCTGGAGGTGGCCCCACCGATATCAAAGCAGTAGCCTTTGGGGCTGAAATAGCCCTCTCGCCACCAGCGGACATAGCGTTGGCACTGGTCTACGAGGTCCATTTTTCCGCAGGCCAACAGGCTATCTGCTAGGCACAAGGCCATGTTGGTATCATCCGTCCATTGCCCCGCCTTTAGCTGAAAGGGACCACCACCGACGATATCTGTCATGGGGGTAAAAGTCTCCGGTCGCGAGAACTCGACGGTAGTGCCGAGGGCATCGCCAAGGGCTAAACCAGCGAGACAACCTGAGGCGCGGTCGTGCAGGAGATCATTCTGAGACATGAGATCGATTGCGGGTGTTCAGTGGTGGGGTGATCCGGTCAACGGTATTGGCTGAGCATTTCTTCCCAGCGCTCATAGAGATTTTCCATCAGGCCCGCCGGATAAGGATGGGGATTTTTTGACCGGAGAATGCCGGGATGCAAATGACGTAATTGTTCCGCTGCGTGTTCGCGGATTTGACTCAAGGCCACAGTCTCGCTCAGGCGCTTCCCCTCTCGCATCACAGGCTGGAGCAAGTCTTGGTGTTGGATGTCAGAGGGTAGAGTCTTGCGTCGGAGAGGATCCAATGGATCTACCAGCACGTATGGTTCAGATGGCAGATGGTCGAGATCGAAAATTCCATCGCCGACGAAACGATCTCCCGAGAAAAAGCGCCGTACCTGCAGGCGACCGGGCAGAGTGCTCTTGATGCGTTGTTCGCTCACTTTGATCCGAGGTTTCCAGCTTCCGTCTGCCTGCTTTAGAGCGGTCAGTTTATAGACGCCACCCAGAGCGGGCTGACCTGCGGCGGTGACCAGTTGAGTTCCGACTCCGTAGAAATCGATCTTAGCTCCCTGGTAGCGCAGACTCTCGATCACTTCTTCATCCAGATCATTGCTGGCGACGATTTTGACTTCAGGAAGGCCAGCCTCATCCAGCATTTCCCGTGCCTTTTGCGAGAGCCATGCGAGGTCTCCGGAGTCGAGGCGAATTCCCGTGAGCTGGTGCCCATTCTGACGCAGTTTTCCGGCTGTTCGGATGGCATGGCGTATCCCGTCGAGAGTGTTGTAGGTGTCTACCAGCAGGATGGAATTATCTGGCATCGCTTCCGCATAGCTGTCGAAGGCATCTTGCTCGTCGTCGAAGGACATTACCCAGGAGTGAGCGTGAGTGCCGCTGACGGGAATCCCGTATTTTTGTCCGGCCAATACGTTGGAAGTGCTGGAGCAACCACCTATGTAGGCAGCTCGGCTCGCGGTGAGTCCACCGTCGGGACCTTGCGCTCGGCGGTATCCGAACTCCAGTACGGGCGCTCCGGCGGCATGGCAAATCCTCGCAGCTTTCGTAGCGATCAGGGTCTGGAAATTGATCAGATTTAATAGCGCTGTCTCTACTAACTGAGCTTGCAAAATGGGACCCTGGACTCGCAAGAGAGGCTGCTGGGGAAACGCGAGCGTCCCCTCGGGGATGGCGTCGATGTCCAAGTGCAAACGTAAGTCGGCGAGATAGGAGAGGAATTCCTGTGAAAAAAGGGCGGTCCCATTTTTCGTTTTGAGAGTGCGGAGGTACTGCAAGTCATCTTTTTGAAAACGGAAGTTCTCCAACCACTCGAGAGCGTTCTCTAAACCCGCTGCGATGGCGTAGCCTCCGGAGAATGGGAGGCGTCGAAAAAACAGGTGAAACACGCTGTCTTGCTCTGTCTTTCCCGCGTGGAAATAGGCGGCTGCCATCGTGAGCTGATAAAGGTCTGTCTGCAGCGCCGAGTTCATGGAGAAAGAACGGGCATCAGAAGAAAAGGTCAAACGGCATCAGATACGAATTGTAAGATGCTGGTGCTGAGAGTAATCAAGAGCAGAATGTTGTCGCAAATTCTTTGAGGTAATTCTCGTTCGAAAGGAGGTCGAAGGAGTTTTGAGCGAGCGGATAAGATTTTGTAATTATTCGAATAGGATTGAACCGCAAAATCTGATTACCCTGTCTCTTGACAAAAGAAAGTAAGCACTTACTTTCTTTTTAATCGAATGAAAAATACTCATCCCTATCTATCGACAGAGGAACGCCGAGCGGGAGCTGTACAGGCGGTGGTGGAGTTGGCAGGTGAGCAGAATCCTGCAGAGATTACGACCGCTGTGATCGCGGAGAAAATGGGATTAACTCAGGGGGCGCTGTTCCGACATTTTCCCACGAAGGAAGCGATCTTTGAATCCGTCCTGTCTTGGGTCTCTGGGCAGCTCATGCGGCGAGTGGACAGAGCGATCCAAGAGGGCGGCTCTGCTCGTGAGAAACTAGAGCGGGTCTTTCTGACGCACACCGATTTCGTCGCTACTTGTCCCGGTGTTCCACGCATGATTTTTGGACAACTGCAGCGTCCAGGACGGACTTTACCGAAGCAGATTGTCGAAAAAATGCTGACTGAATATGGAGCGAAGTTGCGAGAAATTCTCGAGACAGGTATCCGAGACGGGGAATTCGCCCAAGAACTGGATGTGGAGGCCGCTGCCACGCTCTTCGTCGGGTCTCTTCAGGGTTTAGTTCTTCAATCCCTAGTGGTGGACGAACCGGGCCGGATCGCGAATCTGGCTCCCCGGGTATTTGATCTATATATAACTGGATTAGTAGGAGGAGTAGAATGAGCCGCTTGCGCCTATCAAAGCGAGGTTTGTCCTTGGCATTGGTTCTAGTGCCTCTCTTGCTCGTCTTCGTCTATGTGGTTGTCCGCTCAGGACCGCTGGCACCGGTGGCTGTCGTGGCGGAAGAAGTCACGCAGCGAAGTGTGCAACCGACACTGGATGGGATCGGGACGGTCGGGGTGCGTCATCACTGGAAGATCGGTCCCACCGCACCGGGACGAGTCAAGTCTCTGACGGTGGATGTGGGCGACCGAGTGAAAGCTGGGGCAGAAATCGGGCATATAGACCCAGTGGACCTCGATAGTCGGATCGCAGCCCAAGGTGCCGCTTACAAAGCAGCGGAGGCAGGATTGCGTAAAGCGGAGGCGACAGTGAAATACGCTCAGGCGCAGTGGGACCGACATCAGGAATTGGTTGAGCACAGGGCGGTCAGTCGAGAGGCGGTGGACCGTACACTCCAGGAACTGACAGTGGCGCAGGAGACGGTCAATGCTGCTCGGGAGCAGATGGAAAGCATCCGGGCGGAGCAATTGGCTCTGGAGGAGCAAATGCAGCATTTGCAGCTAGTGACTCCGTCAGATGGATTAGTCGTGGCACGCTACGTCGATCCAGGGACTACAGTCGTCGCCGGGCAGACAATGATTGAACTGATCGAGCCCGAGAGTCTGTGGATCGATACTCGATTTGACCAAACGGGTACGAGAGGACTCGTCGCTGGACTTAAAGCGAAAGTCATGTTGCGCTCTCAAGGAGGAAAGGTGCTCTCCGGGCGAATTTTGCGGGTCGAACCCGTCGCAGATGAAGTGACCGAAGAGTTGTTGGCCAAGGTCGTGCTCGATGAGATTCCGGAACTGCTGCCTGCGATGGGGGAACTTGCCGAGGTAATCGTCAATCTGCCAGCGGAGGCTTCGGCTCTCTCAGTGAGCAACGCTTCGATCCATGTCATCGACGGTAAGATCGGCGTGTGGAGGCTCTCAGGAAATCGACCGATCTTCGTGGAAGTGCTTCCCGGACGCTCGGATCGACAGGGATGGACGTCGATTAGCAGTGGTCTGGCCCTCGGTGATGAAATCGTCCGATTGACTGAAAAGTCTCTGCATCACGGAGGACGAGTGCGACTGGTGAAATCGCTGACGAAGTCATGATCAATCTGGCCGGCCGTGACATTTTTCAGGCTTGGGGAAAATTCGTTTTCACCGGGTTTGGACTTGGATTGTTAGTCGGAGTGACTTTGATCATGGCTGGTGTGTATCGAGGACTGGTAGATGACGCTCGAACGATGCTTACAAACAGTGGAGCTGATCTGTGGGTGGTTCAGAAGGATACCTTGGGTCCCTATGCCGAGCCATCGAGCATCCCTGATGATCTGTGGCGCACAGTGCGATCCACTCTGGGTGTCAGGGAAGCGGCGAATGCGACCTATCTGACCATGCAGCTCGAAAAAGACGGCGCACTGGTGCGAACTCTGGTGGCAGGGATCGCGCCAGGAGGTCCAGGAACTCTGGGATGGCCCGCTAACCTAGTGGCGGGGCGCCATGTTACCCGGAATCATTATGAGGCCGTGGCGGATGAGGCTACAGGGTTTCGGATCGGAGATGTAATTCGCATCCGTAGGCATCGCTATGAGGTCGTGGGACTGACGCGTCGTGCCGTTTCCACTGGCGGTGAGCCGATGATCTTCATCCCGCTCCGGGATGCGCAGGAAGCACAGTTTCTTCCGGACAATGATGCGATTCTCAAAGAAAGGCGCAGAGCCCAGCACAGTCCCGCCTTCTCCAGCTTCGATGCTCCCGATCTGTCCAATGCGGTGGATGCCATGCAGAACCAGCCCCGTAGTGTAAACGTGGTACTGGTGCGAGTGAAGCCCGGAGAATCGCCGAAGCTAGTCGCTGAGCACATCCGTCGTTGGTTGCGGATGACGGTGTACGATGCGGCGGAAATGGAGGAGATCCTGACGGGAACGCTGATTGCTGCTTCTGCCCGACAGATCGGAATGTTTTTAGTGATCCTGGCTCTGGTCAGCGCCGCTATCGTCGCCTTCATCATTTACACTTTAACGATGGAAAAACTGCGCGAAATCGCGGTTCTGAAGCTGATCGGTGCCCGAAATCGAGTCATCGTCTGGATGATTCTGCAGCAGGCGTTAATTCTGGGCGGAATCGGTTTCGTAGTTGGGAAAATCAGCGCGACCTTTTCTGCTCCGATTTTCCCTAAATTCGTTCTGCTGATGCCAGGCGATACGATTCGAGCCTTCTTTCTCCTGATGGTAATTTGTGTGCTGGCCAGTCTCATGGCGATTCGTCTGGCCCTAAAAGTCGATCCAGCCGAGGCAATTGGTTAAATTGGAACAATGAACGAGGTAAAAGAAATCCTACCCGGAATTCTGATCGAAGGATTGACGAAGACATACGGCTCCGGATCAACCGCTGTTCAGGCGCTGAAGGAAGCGAATATGCGCGTCATGCCTGGTGAGGTAGTCGGGCTCATGGGAGCCTCCGGTTCCGGGAAAAGTACCTTACTCAAATGTTTGGGCGCTGTGATCGATCCGAGCGGAGGTCGGATGTCATTGGGAGACCAAGTGATCTATGATCAGGAATGGAGAGTGAAAGACTTATCCCAGCTCCGGCGTGACCGAATCGGTTTCATTTTCCAGGCTCCTTATCTAATCCCCTTTCTGAGTGCGCTCGACAATGTGGCTCTGCTTCCGATGCTGGCAGGCACTCCGAACGGAGAGGCACGAAATCAGGCGTTCCAGCTGCTCCAAGAACTCGGAATCCAAGAACGAGCGCACGCTTTTCCAAGCGCTCTGTCCGGCGGACAGCAGCAGCGCGTCGCGATCGCCCGAGGTCTGGTAAATCGTCCGCCTGTCGTCTTAGCTGATGAACCCACGGCTCCGCTCGATTCGCGACGTGCCTTGGGTGTGGTGAAGCTACTGAACGATATGGCACTGCGTCATCAGGCAGCGGTGATCGTGGTGACGCACGATGAAGCGATCATCCCGACATTTCGTCGAATTTATCACATCCGAGATGGAGTGACATACGAGGAAGCTGGAGAAGGTCGGGAGATACCGGCTGATTACACGCCGTAAAACGCTCTTGGGATGATTATGGGGTGCACGGAGGCTCGTAGGATACGCCCCGAAGCTGACCATCGCCATAGATCAGATACTTGTAACTGCACAGTTCTTCGAGCCCCATCGGCCCGCGAGCGTGCAGCTTGTCGGTGCTAATCCCGATCTCGGCACCGAAACCGAACTCGCCTCCGTCGGCGAAGCGGGTCGAGGCGTTCCAGAACACGCAGGCGCTATCGACTTCCAGTAAGAAGCGCTCTGCTGTCGTCGAATCACTCGCGACGATCGTGTCCGTGTGGTGAGAGCCGTAATGATTGATGTGATCGATCGCTTCGCCCACTCCATCCACGCTCTTTACCGAGAGAATGTAATCGAGATACTCCGTCCTCCAGTCCGATTCCTCGGCAGGTTTGGTATCGACCCCGGCGAGAGAGCGGAAGATTTCGTCTCCGCGTAGTTCGACGTTTTTTTCCGTCAGGGCCTCAGCCACTCGGGGGATGAATGTCTCAGCGATTTGACGATCCACTAGCAGAGTCTCTAGGGCGTTGCACACGGACGGTTTCTGGACTTTCGAGTTCACCACGATGGACACCGCCATGTCGAGATCAGCGGAGCGATCCACATAGACGTGACAAATCCCATCGTAGTGCTTGATCACGGGCATCCGGGCCATGCTGACCACAGTCTCGATCAATCCGGCACCTCCACGGGGAATGAGTACATCGAGATATTTATCCATTTCGCAGAGGTAGCGAACGCTCTCTCGGTCGGTGAAAGGGATGAGTTGAATGCTGTTCTCCGGGAGTCCTTTGGTAGCACCGCCTTCCTGCAGGGCAGCGGCGATGGCGCGATTCGAGTGGATGGCCTCTTTCCCACCGCGCAGGATGGTGGCATTGCCGGTTTTAAAGCAGAGCACCGCTGCGTCCGCCGTCACGTTGGGGCGGCTTTCGAAAATGATCCCGATCACACCGATGGGAGTGCGCTTTTTCTGCAATCGTATCCCGTTCGGGCGAGTCCATTCGCGTAGCACTTCCCCGACCGGATCGTGAAGATCGGCGACTTCGCGAATCCCTTGCGCCATCGCTGCCACTCGCTGAGGATCGAGCCTCAGTCGGTCCTGCATGGCAGAACTGAGGCCTACCTCGACGGCGGCTGCCATGTCGAGAGCGTTCGCCTCCAAAATTTCCTTTTCGCGAGCCAGAACCGCGTCGGCCATCGCGAGCAAAATTTCATTTTTTTGATTCGCGGAAAGTGTCGTGAGAACGCGTGAGGCGGCACGGGCTTGCTCGCCCATGTGAAAGATAGCAGATCGAATTTCGTCAGATGTCATGTCTATGTGTCAGGAGAGAGCGGCGGCTGAATCGGAGATCGTCTGAGGTGAATGCGGACTCCTGATGCGGAAGCGTGTGGCGATTCCGTCGCCGTTGACCAGATCTAGAAGCTGCTCGGGATTGTTCCCATTGGCGATCAGAGTTTCGATTCCGGCATCGGCAGCGGCCTGGGCGGCTCTGAGCTTACTATCCATCCCGCCCCTAGAGTTTTCTCCTTTTTCGTCGCGGACGCAGGTGAGAACCTCGCTGATATGTTCGACGAAAGGGATGATCGTTGAATCGCTCGCCTGAAGCCCGTTCACACTGGTCAGGAGCATCAGCATATCCGCTTGGATGAGGCGTGCGAGGATCGATGAAAGAACATCATTATCACCGACCATTTCATCGATGGCGACGGAATCATTCTCATTCAGAATCGGGATAATTCCCCGGTGCTCCAGAATCGTATTCAGGGTGCCGAGAACACTCTGGCTACTCATCTTGCCTTTGAGATCCTCATGCGTCACGAGTAGTTGCGCGACCTTTAGACCATTCAGGCCGAATTGGCTATCATACAGATGCATCAAGTGTGCCTGCCCGGCAGCCGCACAGGCTTGGAGCAGCTTCATCTGCGTTTGATCTGGGCGTTTTTCTAGCCCGAACGCTTCCAGTCCGGCTCCCACAGCCCCGGATGAAACGATGATCACTTCGTGTCCTGCGGTGTGTACATCGCTAATCGCCTGTGACAGGCGGGCGATCATGGCATGATGGATATGTCCACCCTTGCCACGAGTCAGCACGCCGGTGCCGATTTTGATCACGATACGTTTGCCTTGCCGAGTGTTGGACATGGGGAAAGAGAAGGGAAAAAGAAATTCGGGGAGCATAAGACCGTGCATCGCAAGTGTAAAGGGGACTTTGAGCGCAGGGCGAGCGTCTTGGCTACCCGTGTACATCCCAGAGTCGCAGATAGGTGGGACAAAGGTGAATGGCTCGGGATTGGGATTTCGACAAGGGCGACAGAACGTTCTGCAGATTCTAATAGAGATGAGAAATGATGGCGCGGACGTGCATCGTCGCGAAGATCACTGCGACAAAAATTTTATTCTGTTTCCACGCCTGTTCGCCACTGGAGCAACTGTTCAGGAAAAGGACAGGAAGCACAGTCGCTGGTGTCGTCGAGGCAGAAGTCCTGATAAATTTGTAGGAGTCCTTGTTGCTGGTAGTAATAACTTGTGAATAACTTTTTTCGAGCAGCATCCTGGCCGAATAGTCGTAGACAGGCGCGGCGGAGTTTACGGTTCTGATCGACGCTACGAAGCTCTTCATACTCCTGCCAAGATGCAGTGTAACGATCTATGGTATAAGGAAATATGACGTTTCCCAAAATGTCGCGTGCGCGGTCCTGACCGACCAGACGAATGGGCTTTTCCGAGGCCTTGGAGAGCAAGGTAAAATGATAGCTCCAGTAGGGATGAAAGAGAAGTTGTACACAGTTATTCACAATTTTTCCCAATCCATACGTTGGCTTTCCCCACCAATTTTCCACCTCGCCCCAGCGGTCGAGCAGGCAGGCGAGGGCAGCGACACGACGCTGAGGATGATTGTGCGGTCGGGTACCGTCAGAGCGCCAAGAAATCGTGCGATGGGAGGCTGGCTCGATCTGGTCACGAATCCGCCACCAACTGTGCCAGAGCGAGAGTTGGTAATCGTGAGATAGCGCAGCATCGCTCGAGTCGGCGAGCGCGGGATCAAGAAATCCAGCCGTCCCAAAAAGACGAGCTTCACGCTCCGTTCGGTCAATGGCGAGCAATTGTTCCAGCGGGCATCTCTGCGCGAGGATGGCCATGGAGGTCTTGTTACGACCAAAGCCGAGAGCCTCCGCTATAGCTTGGTAAAGAGCTTGTCGAAGACTGGTAGCGACAGCCATCACACGGAGACGTTCTGCCTTTTGTCTCAGGCGATACTGGGCGGCGGCGATGAGCAGAGATTCGATCTCGTCCTCGCTCATGCGTGAAAGTGGGGCGAGGCACCGTCCGGGAAAGGCTTCGGGTAGAAAGTCGGGTGCTCCTCTCGATCCCTGATATTGGGGCAATAGAATCTGAGGAACCAAGCGGTGGGAAACGGTGCGAGTATAGACGCGGTCTCGTGCGGCAGTGTCGATAAATACATGGAGAATGGTGTCTTCGAAGTCGGGATTTTCTCCGTGGCCGTGGCGTTCCCAATCACGAGCGTCGGGATCGATCTCGATGGACCCGTGGTGGGGAATGCCATCGATCAAGATTGCGGCGTGAGTGAAATCGGGGCCACTGCTGCGGTTCCAAAAGCCGAATTGAACGATCTCGATTTGCTCCCCTTCCGTACCGGTGAAGGTGCGTCCGTATTCGCCGCCGAACCAGCAGGCTTGCAGTTTAAGTTCGTCCGGATGGCTGCTCGGCCTCTGCGAGTGAACGGTGGGTACTGCTTGCTGCCAGATGTGGTGACGAAAGGTGTCGTATCGCTCAGCAGCGTGCGGGTAGGGAAAAGTCATTGGTTCGAGTCTATCAAAATCATGTTCAGACACCCAGCTTTTTTTAGTTTCGCCGATGCTGTGAGTGCTTGCATTCGCCTTCCGTGCGCTCATAGTTCTGACGCATTGCGAAAGCGGGATAGTGCCGCGTCGCGGGCGCTTTTTCCTGTCATGCTCTCCATGAAATCAATCCGGCTATTCCCGCTCCTGTCGCTAGTTGCGATGAGCTTCTGCCTGTGCGGATTGACTCTCGCAGGAGAGGCTCTGCGCATATTCGTGCCCGTGCTGCCCTACGAGGATCTGGTTGGGCAGATCGGAGGCGATCTGGTGAAGGTCACGGCAATTGTGCAGGAAGGCGGAGACTGTCATAATTATTCGCCGTCGCCCCGACAGGTGGCGGATGTGTCCCGAGCGGCTTTGCTTTTCTCCGGTGGATTGACTTTCGAAGAAGATTTTTATTCGGCGGTCAGTGCAGGAAGCAGAGGACCGAAGAAGATCGATCTGCTAGAGGGGGTGGAGATTCTGGATCACGATCACGACAAAGCCGAAGCAGCGGAAAAGGATCACGATCATCACGGCCATGGTGAAGAGGCAGACGCGCATGTGTGGCTGTCCGCTCGGGCGCTGAAGGTGCAGGCATCGCATGTAGCTGCGGTGCTAAAGGAAAATCTGCCCGCTGCTGCCGCTGAAAAGATCGATGCGAATTTGGCCGCTTATACAGACGAATTGGATCGGCTAGATTCGGAGATTCGCTCAATGCTGAACGGAAAGAAGGGAAAGACTTTTTATGTATATCATGCGGCATTCACCTACTTCGCCCACGACTACGAGTTGGTCCAAAAGTCGATCGAGGTCGGGAATCAAAAGCCGACGCCTCGACAGGTCGCGGCCATCGCTCGGCAGGCGAGAGCTGATGGGGTGACGACGCTCTTCGTGCAGCCCCAGTTTGATCAATCGAGCGCGAAATCGCTGGCCGAAGCGATCGGCGGTCGGGTGGAAACGCTCGATCCGCTGGACAAGGATGTATTCGGGAATCTGCTTCGGATCGCGAAGGCGATTGCAGAAACACCGTAGAGGGTGAATATCGTAGTTTCTCCGATTTTCTGCGACCTGACCCTGTTCCTTTTTCGATTTGACTCTGTTGAATCCAACTCTTCAGCCCCTACTTTCTCCCTGCGAAAGCGACAGCCCTCTGCTGGTCGAGTTCGAGAATGTAGCGTTTTCCTACGGGAGCACCGAGGTCCTGGAGAAGGTCAGCTTCCATGTGCATCGCGGCGAATCCCTCTGCATCATCGGCCCGAATGGTGGAGGAAAATCGACGCTGGCGAAGCTGATGCTGGGCCTCTTGGAGCCGTCGAGCGGGAGGATACGAGTGTTAGGAAAAGCGCCCCGAGAAGCACGAATCGCGATCGGATATGTGCCTCAGGCCATTCACTATGATCCGCAGTTCCCTGTCAATGCTCTCGATATCGTGCTCATGGGACGCTTGGATCGGCTGCGCTTTGGACGATTTTCGAAGGAATGTCGGGAGAGGGCAATGTCGGCTTTGGCAGAGGTAGGGTTGGGCGGATATGAGAAGCGATCTTTTTGCGCTCTATCCGGTGGGGAGCGCCAGCGGGTGCTGGTGGCTCGCGCTCTCGTCTGTGAACCGAAAATTCTGCTGCTGGACGAACCGACAGCGAGCATTGATCTCTCGATCGAGGCGCAGATCATCGAGGCACTGGTGGCGCTGCGAGTGCGTATGTCGATCCTGATGATTACGCACGATCTCGATCTAGTGTCGTCACTCGGGGACTGCGTTCTGTGCGTGAATCGCCGCGTCCACCGTCACTCTCTGCCACTTTCGGGGAATACGATTAAGGAAATATACAGTGGTCGTCGACGAGTCGAACACGACCGCCGCGCTCGACACGACGAGGGCGATCACTCTGCCTGTCAGCATGACTAGCCTGTTTGCCGATTTTTTTGACGCCATCCGGACAGTGCCGCTGATCCGCTATGCGCTGTATGCGGGAATCTTATCCAGTCTGACCTTCGGAGTCGTGGGATCTCTGGTGGTGGTGCGACAGATCGGCTACATTGCTTCGGCGATCGCCCACAGTATTCTCGGCGGGATCGGTGCGTCGATCTACTACAGTCGAGTCTATGATCTGCCCTGGCTCACGCCCATGCTGGGGGCGGCAGTATCCGGCCTGTTAGCCGTGTTGGTGATCGGTTGGGTGACGCTGTGCTTCCACGAGCGCGAGGATACGATCATCGGTGCCATCTGGGCGCTGGGGATGGCGGTAGGGCTGATCTTTCTCCACTACGCTCCAGGAAAAGCGGTGAATCTTGAGAGCTATATTTTCGGCAATATCCTCCTGACCTCCGAGGGAGACGTGATAGCGACTGTCGTGTTGGGGGTTCTGGTTCTAGTAATCGTCGGGCTTTTTTATCACAAGCTCGTCGCCGTGTCCTTCGACGATGAATTCGCTCGTCTTCGCGGAGTTTCCTCGACCTTTTACTACTTTCTTCTCCTCGGTCTGACGGCCATCTGTGTGGTGCTGATGGTTCGGATCGCTGGCTTGTTTCTGTCACAGGCACTGCTGATTTTGCCTGCGGCGACGGCTTCACGCTTCTCACGCACGCTGTGGGCGATCATGGTGCTGGCGGTGGGGATGACGGCGGTGGCGAATACAGCGGGACTTGCGATCAGCTATCAGTATGACATCCCGACCGGGCCGTTCATCGTCTTCCTGACGGTTGCGTTTTATGGCTTATCCTTTCTCTTTCCCGGACGGCGGGAGCGTTCGTGAAAGAAGAGATCAGTGAGGCTCACAGTTTTCTTTCGATGACTGCGTAGGCGTTGTGATTGTGGATGGATTCGTAGTTTTCCGCTTCCACGCGATACCAGGCGATGCTCTGTTGCTGATCGCTTGCCGCAGCGACATTCCGAACGAGATCTTCGACGAAGACAGGGTTATCGTACGCGTGTTCGGTGACATGCTTTTCGTCTGGACGCTTCAGCATACTGTAGAGTTCACAACTGGCACATCGTTCGACTAGCTGAATCAGATCTTCGATCCAGATCGGTTCTCCAGAGAAGCGGACGGAATAGGTGACGATACCGCGCTGGTTATGGGCTCCGCGGTCGCTGATGGCTTTGGAGCAAGGGCAGAGGGTGGTCACCGGGACCAGTAGCGTGGCGGTAAAAACACTGGATTCACGCGAGCCATCGACATCGAAGATCACTTCGTAATCCATCATACCCTCACGCCCGGTGACGGGAGCGGCTTTGGTCAGGAAAAAGGGGAAGCGGAATTCGATGTGAGCACGCTCAGCAGGAAGGCGGTCGAGAAGTTTCGCCGGGAGTTTCGTGATGGAGCGAATGTCGAGGATGGGGCCTTCGGCATTGAGCACCTCAACGAAGCGACTCATGTGCGTGCCTTTGTAGTGCTCGGGCAGATCCACGGCCATGGATACAGTGGCCACGGTGCTCTGCTCGGAGTTCGCCTTATCGCGCACTCGCAGCGGGAATCGCAGGTTTTTCACCCCCACGCGGTCGATGGCGATGCGGCGGGTGTCGGTCTGGCTCTGGATGTCAGTCAGGGTTTCCATGAGAAAAGAAAAGCCCCAGGAGTCGCCTGGGGCTGGTAGATTTCGGTCACGATGACCGAGAAGCGAGACTAAACGCTCTCACCACGCAGGATTCAAGTGCCACTTGGCAGCATAAGACTCCAGATCGGGGCGCATCGGCCACTGATCAGGCTGAGGATCTATCCCTTCATAGCGTGTGCTAGCTCCTTTGAGCGCCATGCAACCCTCGTTATCACCGATTTGACGAATCTCTTCCACCTCCTCTGCCGAAAGGCGCACATCGGGGAGATTGGCGAATTCGGTAATTTTGTCCTCGATCCGACGGGCATCCTCGCCTGCCTCCTGGATGAAGGTGGGAGCGACGGATTTCACAGGATTCTGGCTCAGATCCCAGATACTGGCGAGCTGAAGCATGGTCAGACCGTATTTCTCAGCGATAGGACGCATTTTTTCCATGCGCTCGTTCCCACTCTCGATCCAGCCTTGGGGGCGGTAGCTGCGGTGGTCGCCGTCGCGGAAGGGATGATTCGGCTTCACGTCATCGTGAAACACTCCGCCGTAATCGACGACGCGAGCGATGACATCGACTCCAAATTCACTGGCGACGGGCAGCATGTGGCGACCGGGCCAAGGCTCCAGAGGATTCAGGATAATCATCGCCCAGGAGAGGTCATCATGGAAATGTTCTAGACAGTAGGCCATATCGATGGGGAAGCCATTGGCAGGGCCGGGAGCGATTCCGGTGTTTTCGGACAGTCCCTTTTCGCGCAGTTTACGCATCGCCGCCCATACATCCGGGCTGGTGTAGCCGATGGAGTCCGGATTGTGCAGGAGGACGAGGTCGAAATGATCGGTGCCAAATCGCTCTGCACATTTCGAGGTGGCTCGCAGCAGATATTCCTCATATCCATCGGGTCCGCGCAGGTCGGGATTGGTGAAACGTGCGTACCCACGCGATCCTGCGCGATTTCCGTCATAGATGTCGTGCCCGATCAGCGCGATTAGACTGTAACTGTCGCGGTCGAAGTCAGCCAGAGCCTCGCCGAGAAGCTGATCTCCGCGTCCGACGCCGTAGACATCGGATGTTAGAAAGGTGCGGACGCCCTTTTCATAAGCGAGGCGAGCCACGTTCTTCCAGCGATCTTCATCGAGAAGCTGACCGTAGTGCATGAAGCGCCCCCCACTCCAGGAGCCGAAAGCTGTCGTTGTTGGATTCATTAGTCCTACTACTTCGCTCGCATGGGCGTGAGGTCAAGCGGAGGGGAGATCAAAAGATGGTGCTTTGATCAGATTTTTCTTCCTATTGTCCCTGTGAACGGGTACACCGATGCGCTATACGTTAGAGTCACATGGACAGTTGCGCCCCAAAATGGTAGTCTTGGCGCTCGATTGACAGATGTTTCGTCCCTCCTCCATTCTCCGTTGTGCCGGACTCGCGATTAGCGCGAGTCTTGGTTTCATCGTGTACACGGGAGCGCTAATCGCCTTCGAGTCGCCCAACTTCAGGACGGAACTGTTTGATCGAGACGGGCTTTTTCTGTCGAAGGAAGAAAATGATGGGGTGCTGTCAGCTCTGGCCGCATTGTCATCGAATTTCCCCAATGATCCTCTGGTCGATGACAATCTGAGGGAAATGGCACTTGCGTTGGCCCTACGCATCAATCCCATGCACCACGAATCCCGTATGGTTCTGCAGGAACTGAACCAGGGGATCACGCCGACGCCGTCTGCCTTTTTTGAATCGCTCAGTTCCGTGTCCGAGATGCTGTGGACGACAGGAAAGCATTTGATCGCACCGCCGATCAATCCGGAAGGAAAGCGACTGGCTCCGTATCTGATGGAACTCTCTCTGCTAATCCATCCTCAGTGGCCGGAGGATCGGCTGTTGGATTTCGCCACAGTGTGCGGAGAGACCCCTCCTGACTGGAAGGGTGTGGTGAAGCTGCATCCGAACAAAAACCCGACTGCTGCGAAGGTTATGCCCCTGTTCAGAGAGGCGCGAAATCTGTTCGAGAAGCGTCGTCGAGCTGAGATGATTGCGGTGAGAGAGGCGGCGAAAGAGGCGGCGAAAGCTTCTCCGAAAAATCTCGGGGGACCGAAGGCGAAAGCCGAGCTACCTCCATTACAGCCAATTACCGTGTCGATGGATTCAGTATTAGCCGAACTCGTGAGCGATCCGCCTTCTCTGGTGATGGGGACACTAACGCTCCGAATTCAGCCGCCGGTGAACGGCCAAGAACGCCGACTCGTGCGCAATCCAAGCGAAGCCTTACCGGACCTGCCGATCTATGTCCCGAACGGAGGATTTCCCTTTTTGCCACCGACGATTCCGTCAGCTTTCGCCGCCTCTCGTCAATGGCACTGGCCCAAAAGGGGCGTCGGAGAACTCAGTTTTATCTCCCCCGTGCCCCCTGCACCGCTCAAAGCATCTCCGGTCTTGCCTTCCCTCGTTCTCATTGAGAGCGCGCTGTCCGGTAATCCAGTGAATAAAGACTATCTGCTCCTCGGAGAATTCAATCCAGAGTCCATGGTGATCGGTATCGCAGGCAATGCCATCACACAGATCGAAAAAGCGCATGAGAGCGGAGTCCGCTACCTCCTGATTCCCGAAATCGCATTCGAGCCTTTGATCACATCTCTTCAGACGAGCGATCAATTGGGAATCCTCTTCCACCCAGAGATCATCTCTTATCGCAGCATCGACGATGTGCTGGTGCGGATGACGTCTCCTATCGATCCGGGGCTGACGGAAGCGAGTTCACTTTTCGCCGAGATCGAGGACGCATCGAAGCGCATGGCGCTCCCTGAGCTGGCTCGTCATCAGATTGCTCAAGAGAAGCTGCAGAACCTGATTAACATCTATCCGTCGCATCTTTCCGCTCGGGCGATGAAGGAGTATGGTTCTCGTCCACTCGACACCCGCACTCAGATTCAACGATTCACTCGAAAGCTCGATCAGGTAATGGAACCATTTCTGGCACTGACCAGCAAAGGAGAACCGTTTAACGATACAGTTACGTTCAAAGATCCATTTAATCAGGCCAGTGATGCCTTCCTGAAGCTGCGACAGGAGTGCCCGCAGGAGGCCCGCAGTGCGCTTACGGCGGCAGAAGATGTCGTCAGCGCTACTCGCACTTTTATGGAAATGAGTAATAAGGAGGGTTCCATGGCGATGCAGCGCTACGATGCAGCCAATAGCATGATCAACAGCTATCGAGATCTTCGCAATGCCCTCACATCGCTGATTCAGAATCCTACTCCTGTGACTCCTGTGCAGTGACCCGCTTTCAGCGCGTGTTCGCGATAACGTCGCTGCATGCAGGGCGGCCAGTCTTCGAAGTTCGAGGGAATGCGCGTCCGAGGAATTTCAGAGTTGTCTCGGCCCGTGTGAGAAGGCTTTGCTTGCGAGGCTGATGAAATGGTGGAGAAGACCTTCATTTCGCAAATTGATTCAGAAGAGTATCGCGACGGTTGCGAGCGGTAGCCAGATCACGAGTGCGGAGGGATACGCGGACGCGCTCGGAGGTCCAGTTGACGTGATGCAGAGTGAAATGGCACCACCAAGTGCCGCGATTATTCCACAGATGGTGGTCTGGATTGGCTAATTCGCGACAGGGTGCGAGACGAGAGGGAGTGATGACGGGGCACGCTTCGATCAGATCGAGATATGTCATGGAGTATGCAGTATTCAGATTTCGTTACCGCATCAGGCTGGTCGAAGTTGCTTTCTAGAAGTGGTTTGCGATTGTCGCAAATTTCTATTGTCGCAGGACTTGACCGGGAGAACTTTTCTTCGATCCCGAAGGATCGCACATCGAATGTCGTCTCGGGAGGACTCCCAATCCGGCATTCAGGGCACCTTGGCTTCTCCAACCAGGTTGCCGCACCCGACATACGTCAGGCAACTCCTAATGCTTGGGAGAATTTTATCCGATTCTTTCTTCGGCGCAAGCTCGGTCTTTGTCATACATTTGGTAAATTGAGCGAGTTTCTGCTACATCTTGACTCATCCAGCTACGAATCTCTCGATATGGAACGCCTTCCACTCAGACTTCTTCTCGGCATTCTGCTTCTGGGGTGTGCGTGTTCTACGTGCGTGACTGCGGGGGAAACGGGCTCGTCAGGGGACTTGTCCACGGGAAAATCAGGGCTAAAAATTATCGTCATTGTAGGTAGCGGAGGCACGCAGACCTTCGCGGAGGAGTTCGCGAAAGCGGCGGGTCTCTGGAAGGCAGCGGCGGAGAAAGGGGGGGGCGAGTGTGAATTGATCGGACTGGATGCCCCAGCGGATGGTGGGCCGAGCGATGCAGAAAAGCTGCGGAACTCCTTGGCGGTTACGACATCGTCGGAACTCTGGATCGTGCTGATCGGGCACGGCACTTTCGACCAGCGGGAGATAAGGTTCAATATGCGCGGCCCGGACATCACGGATCGCGAATTGTCGAGCTGGCTGGATACTTATTCTGGACGGCTCGCTGTGATTAATACCGCCTCCGCCAGTGGGTCCTTTATTCGCAGCCTCAGTCGAGAGAATCGCATCGTAATTACCGCTACCAAAAATGAAGGCGAACAGAATTACA
Organism: Verrucomicrobiota bacterium; assembly: GCA_963205275.1. Classification (GTDB taxonomy): domain Bacteria; phylum Verrucomicrobiota; class Verrucomicrobiia; order Verrucomicrobiales; family DEV007; genus Arctic95D-9. The sequence continues at coordinate 45,935 of CAUJIH010000104.1, forward strand.
CGCGCTTCGGGCGTTTCTTTGTCGAAGCCATTGCCGGAGCGGAGTCTGCGGATGTGGACAACGACGGTCAGGTCTCCCTACTTGAGGCCTTTCTCTTCGCGTCGGGGCGAGTCGTCGCCTTTTACAAAGACGAATCTCGGATCGCGACCGAGCACGCGCTGATTGATGACAACGGTGACCGTCTCGGCTCCCGGGCAGAGTGGTTTCAGGGAATCACCCCCACCCAGGCACCCTCTCCTAAGTCTCAGCCTGACGGCGATCTCGCTTCCCAGAAGGTGCTGGTGAAGAGCGATTTCGAACGTCGATTCACTGAAAAGCAGAGGCATAATCGCGACCGCTTGGAACGAGATGTGTTGGCTCTCCGCCGCGCAAAGGCCGATACTCCGGAGGCAGACTATTACAAGAAACTCGAACCCCTCCTGCTCGAACTAGCCCGCCTCTACGAGTCTGTGAAAGGCGACCACCCCTGAATTCAAAGCAGCGTTTCGAGATGTCCGACTCAAGGCTCCCTCCACCTCCCGCCCTGATTCCGCTGCGATACCGGATCACTCTCATCCTGTTCCTCGCCGTGATCGCCGTGATCGTATCCTTAGCTCGGATCGAGCCCGCTTGGGCAAAGCGCGTAATGGATGGCGTCAGTGCGGGTGGCATCCTCTATCTGATCATCCTCAATCCCATCGTTGCCTTCTTCACCCGGCTGAACCACGGAGGACTCGAGTTGCGACTGGAGACGATCACTACAGAGCAAAACGGATTGGAAGAACAGCGCTCTCAGGTGGAGCGGGTGCTCATGGCCTACGGCGAACTCCAGGAATTTCCCGATTTCGTCAAACTCAGCAGTTACTCCTGGCAGAATCGATCGGATCGCGAGAGGGATGAACATGTGCGAGAGTTGCTAGAGGCCGAAGCAAACCGCGCTCTGGAGAGATTTTCTGGCGGAGCGTATTGGGACGAAGAGATCGGAGAATTCAAAGCCTCTCGCCTGTTCGGAGACCTTCTCGCTTTCTCCGAGTCCATCGCCCGAGTTTATGCTCCGGAGTCAAAACAGGCTCTTCTGGAGCTGGATCTGGAGCGTTTACTGAAGGCGGTCAACCGTGCTTCGATCCAAATCATTCTGCTGCTCGAAGACTTTTCGCTCGGCCCACTCAAGCTGAAAACAATGAATCTCGGCAAGGTGGTGCGCGCCCTCGGGCAGGCATCCACGGCTTTCAAGTCCTTCCGCCAAGTGGAGGAATACATCAGTTCACACTCTGAGAGAGCAAAGGAAGAAAAAAAGCTCTTCGACACCATAAATCCGCTCGCCGCCATCGCGACCGAGATTATCAAGCAGGTCGTGAAGGAGTCCGGAAGCAAGGCACTCTCCGCTCTGTCTCTGCGCATCATTCGCGAAGTGCTGGCGATCATCGCCTGGGAGACCGTGGACATGTATGATCCTGCCTATCGGTACCGAACTCCCGACTGGGTTTATGGAGTCGAGCTGATTCATTTAGTCAGTCTCGCGGAGGAGACTCCGGAGATTCTTCGCGAAGCGCTGGAGGAACTGAATACCCTCGCGCTCCGCAGCAGCTACGATCAGGCCTTCCTCTACCGCTGTGCTGCACTCAACGCCAGCCCCCGGCCTGATGCATTCATCCAGCCAGAGGTGATATCTCACAAAATCCGGGGAGAAATCCGCGATCAACTCGAGAATTTCCTGATCAAACACATGAAAAACAAATCTTCCTTGTCCGAGGAGATGGCTCGCCACTGGCAGGAAGGTCTGCATCACCGACTTGGCCTGAAACTGGATCAGGAAAAGCGTATCGTCCGATCCGACGATCCATCCGACGAGGGAAAGATCAAGCTTCCCTCAAAGATCGCTCTCTCACTCAGAAAGGCTTACTCCCGAATTCGAAAGCGAAAATCATAAGCTTTGACTCTCTTCTAAAGCGAAACACAGAATGCCGTCTGCCGAGCCATCGCCCAATCTCTATTCGATCCCGACCGCAGCGCGGTTGGGCATCGCCTTCTTCTTAGTCACACTCTGTGGTATCGGATACTTCGCGCAGATTGAACCTGTCTGGGCTAGATGGGTGATCGTGATCACCTCAGTGATCGCTGTAGTTTTCGCTTATTCACCCATGAAAGGAGTCGGAGATGGCTCAGATCGGGATAGTAGTTACCGCCGTCTTCGCGCCCTCCGTATCGAACGAAAACAACTGGAAAAAAAGCGTTCTCAAGTCGAGCGCATCCGCATCGCCTATGCCGAACGTCAGGATTTTCCCGATCTGGCTCGGCTTCGTTCTCATCCTTGGCAGGCACGTACGCATCGAGAGCGAGACCCGCAAGTTCGCACACTCTTAGAGAGGGAGATGGACCATCTAATCGTAAAGTTTTCTTCCGACGGCTACTCAAAGGATGGTGAAATCGACACTCGCCTGCTGTTCACCGATTTGCTCGTCTTCTCCGAATCCATCGCACGGATTTATCATCCCGATGCGAAGCAACCTTTGCTGGAACTCGATCTGGAGAGCCTTCTGAAGGCAGTCAATCGTGCCACTGTTCAGATTCTTCTGTTGATGGAGACTCTTCCTGTCCCCCGGCCACTTGCTCGAGTGCTGGATCTGAGAACGATGAGTCTGAGAACTATGGCGGACTGGTTTCGACGAGCGGCAGCGGCGTACAAGACCTGGGCACAGGTGGAACGTTACTTCGGATCTTTCTTCTGGTATCTCTGGCATGGCAGCAAGTTTCTCCTCATCGCTTGGAATCCTTTCGCCATCATCGCCTACGTGGTGGGAGCTGAGACCACGACTTCGCTGCTATCGAAATTCGGGCGTAACGTGATTTCCGCCCATCACCTGAGTCTCATGCGCGAGATCCTAGGAATCGTCGCCTGGGAGACGGCTAGCATTTACGACCCCAAGCACCGCTATCGAAATCCGGATTGGATTTATGGTGTCGAGCTGGTGAATCTGATCAGTCTTGTGGAGGAAAGTCCGCAGATCTTGCGCGAGGCATTGAAAGACCTCAGTTCCCTCTCCATGCGCAGCTCCTTCGACCGTGTCTTTCTCTATCGCTGTGTGGCGTTGAATCGTAGCCCAAAGCTCGCCACGGCAGAGGATACATCGATCCTCCCGGAGGAGCTGCGTGCCGAGATACGAGACGAACTGCTGATCTTCTATCGGAAGTATTTTGTCGAATCCACCTTCCTCCAGCCTAGCGCCTTCCGAAAATGGAGCAAAGAGCTGCATCATCGCCTAGGACTCGAATTTTCACCCGATCAGGAACAGGCAGACAGGCTCGCTCCGGTCGAAGATAAGGATCCAAGCAACCGGTTTCCTCAAAAATTTCGTCGTTATTTGCAGAAAAAACTCACCCGCCGCCCGAAGTAACGCAAAGGATGACCCGAGCGCGGGCAGGGGAGGAACTGGCCAACGGTGTCCAAACTTCCGTGAGATTTTGGGGCCTACGCACCTGTTTAAAACGCTGAAACTCCATTCTGAGAAGCTGGGGATCCGAGGGCTAAATTTTTGACTCAAAGAGCGTTACGATGAGAAATTTGCACGTTTAGG
>CAUJIH010000105.1 GCA_963205275.1 Verrucomicrobiota bacterium
CCTAAACGTGCAAATTTCTCATCGTAACGCTCTTTGAGTCAAAAATTTAGCCCTCGGATCCCCAGCTTCTCAGAATGGAGTTTCAGCGTTTTAAACAGGTGCGTAGGCCCCAAAATCTCACGGAAGTTTGGACACCGTTGACGAAAACGACATGATCTCATGGAATTACGAAAACCTTACCGGAAATTCGCATTTGGACCATGAATGGCGGTCAGGGTGGGATTCGAACCCACGGTACCCTCACGGGTACGCTTCTTTAGCAAAGAAGTGCTTTCGACCACTCAGCCACCCGACCTTGTCGAAAAAATGAATCTCGCCCGATGTCGAGCAAGGGCGGCTACAATGCCTGTATTCGGAGAAAAGGTCAATCTTTTTATCAGAAAATCAGTGCTTTTCAGCAGGATGCTCGGATTCAACCGTAGCGTCTTCGATTCCGACGGAAACGATGCCATCTTCCTCGCGCACGGCATAGACCGGAATGTCTTCTGTTGCAGGGCCGCAGAGAACTTGACCAGTGCGCAGATCGAATTCGGCGTAATGCCAAGGACAGGTGATACAACCGTTCTCTACCTGACCGAAGGCAATGGAAGCGTCAGCGTGAGGACAGAGATCACCCACGGCACGCACGACCCCATCGACTCGTACAAGCGCGATACGATGGCCCTCGACGGTGAAGGGGCGGCCTTTGCCCTCAGCGAGATCGGTAGAACGAGCGATGGGATAAAATGTCATGGCGACTAGCGTACGCTGCTCACAGCACAGATGCAAATGACAGCGAGCGAATAAGAGAGTTCTTATGCTTCCACGAAGAAGAATTCGGGAAGGTTGAACTCGGTTCGCAATTCTTTTGCCGTAAGGCCCGCTTCGCGCATACTGCGGAGGGTAAGGGCGCGGTCTCGTTTCGCTAGACGATGCCCCTGAGAATCCGTAAGCAGAGGGTGGTGGTGATAGGTCGGCGCTGGCAGGCCGAGCAGTGCCTGTAGGACACGATGAAGATGGGTGGCGTCGAAGAGATCCTCACCTCGGACGATATCGGTCACTCCCTGGAGGCCGTCATCGACGACGACGGCCAGATGATAGCTGGTTCCGATGTCCTTCCTTGCGATCACGGCGTCGCCGAGCAGCTCTGGTCGAGCGATCTGCGGACCGTGAAAGGTATCCTGCCAATGCAATTCCGCTCCGATGAGCGCGACGGCTTTCTCCAGATCTAGGCGTAGAGCGTGTGGACTCCCTGTAGCGAGCCGTGCAATGCGTTCGTCTTCGGAGAGGCGACGACAGGTCCCAGGATAAAGCGGACCTTCACTGCCGTGCGGGGCCTGGCCTGCCTGCTCGATCTCGCGGAGGATGTCGCTGCGGGTGCAGAAGCAGGGATAGAGTAAGCCCAGCTCTGAAAGTTGCCCGGCTGCTGCGGTATAATCACTTAGATGCTCACTCTGGTAACGAACGGGCTGTTCCCAGCGGAGTCCTAGCCAGGCGAGATCCTCTAGGATGCAGTCTGCATTCTCTCGCGTACTACGGGTCGGATCGATGTCCTCGATTCTCACGAGAAATCGCCCGTTCGTCTCACATGCGAAGCAAAATGCTGAGAGAGCGGAAAAGGCGTGCCCTTTGTGGAGTTGGCCAGTCGGGCTGGGGGCGAAGCGGGTGACGAGTGAACCCATGCGATGGAGTGAAATCGATAATAGAGGATGATGGAACGGAAAGAATCATGCAAGAGCGCTTTCTTGCCATGACTCCTTCATTGACCTGAACCCTCGTCGGATTCAAGTTGCCAAGATGAAATCGAAGTCTTTTTTCCTGCGTATGACGTCATTCAAGAGGGTCTGGTCTGTGGCTTTACCCTGTTTGATTCTCATGAGCGGAGTTGTGCAGGCCGAGGAAAAGCCCGTTGAGAGTCCGGAAGAAGTTGCAAAGGCGGAGGCGAAGCTGATTTCGGAGATTCATCAGCTGACCTTCGAGGGTGAGAGAGCAGGGGAGGGATACTTCTCCGCTGACGGGAAGAAAATGATCTTTCAGAGCGAGCGCGAGCCAGGAAATCCTTTTTATCAAATCTATCTCTTGGATCTGGAGACGGGTGATACGGAGCGAGTTTCCCCTGGAATAGGAAAATCAACTTGTGGCTGGATTCATCCCGACGGGAAGCGCGTGATGTTCTCGTCTTCTTTTGAAAATCCGGAGTCCGAAGCACAGCAAAAGGCGGAATATGCCGAACGAAAGGCAGGCACGGCGAAGAAATACTCCTGGGACTATGATTCAGCTTATGAGATCTACGAGACCGTGATCGGATCGGGAAAATATCGTAATCTCACGCACACGAAAGGCTACGATGCGGAAGGCTCTTGGTCACCTGATGGGAAAAAGCTCGTTTTCGCTTCGAATCGTCAGGCCTATGACGGATCGATGAGTAAAGAGGATCAGGAGTTTTTCAAGCTAGATCAGAAATTTCCGATGGAGATCTATCTTGCCGACGAAGATGGCTCGAACGTGGAGCGACTAACGACTGCCGACGGCTATGACGGAGGGCCTTTTTTCAGTGCTGATGGAGAGCAGATCTGCTGGCGTCGCTTTGATCGTCAAGGACTCGTAGCGGAGATTTACGTAATGAGTTTGAAGGAGCGGAAAGAACGGCAGATCACCCAAATGGGCGTGATGTCTTGGGCACCTTTCTTTCATCCCAGCGGTCAATACTTGATTTTTGCCACCAATAAGCATGGATTCGATAACTTTGAGCTGTATCTGGTTGATGCAGAGGGAAAGAAAGAACCTGTTCGGGTGACGCATACGGCAGGGTTCGATGGACTCCCCACTTTTTCTCCCGACGGAAAAACGCTTTCTTTGACCAGTACTCGAACGCCTTCGAAGCAATCTCAGATCTTCCTTGCTGGGTGGAATCATGAAGAGGCCCTGAAGATGCTGGAGACGAGTCCCGCCGCTATCGCAAAACGAGTCCCGGAATCCGTAGCGAAGCCGAAGAGTCAGACGAAATCGAAGCCTGAACCCGAGACCGCTGCGGTAAAATCCCCCTCCGATTCCTCTGCGACTCCCGTTCTCCCCGTGACACAACCTGAGATCGGGGAGGCTGATCTTCGCGCTCACATCGAATATCTTGCTTCACCCGCACTTCAGGGACGATTGACTGGCACGCCGGGCGAACGTGCAGCGACTGACTATGTGGCCGCAGAGTTCCTCCGTCTAGGGCTGACGCCAGACGGCGATGACGGCACGTTTTTTCAATCCTTTCCATTCACCGCCGGAGTGGCCTTAGGGAAGGAGAATGCGTTGAGTTTGAAAATTGGCGAAAATTCGCTCACTTCCAAGGTGGATAAGGACTGGCGTCCGATTTCTTTCTCCAAGAGCGGCAATTTCCCCGATGCAGGAATCGTTTTCGCCGGATATGGACTCGAGATTCCCGATGGAAAGGGCGGCGAGTCTTACACCAGCTACTTTCATCTCGATGTGAAAGATCAATGGGTCATGGTTCTCGGCTATGAACCAGAGGACGCTCCGAAAGAGAAGCGCGAGGAGATGCGTCGTTTCTCAGGGTTGCGGCATAAGGCAGCCCTAGCTCGGAAGAAGTCAGCTGCTGGGATCCTCTTCGTCACCGGCCCTAGATCGAAAGCGAATCGTGACCTCGTGCCGATGGAGTTCGATGCATCCAATGCGGATTCTGGCATCCCGGCGCTGAGTATTTCCAAAGAACTTGCGGTGAAACTGGTCGCCCAAGCAGGTAAAAAGCTCGAAGACGTGCAGAAGACTCTCGATTCAGGCGAAATGTCAGCAGGGTTCGTCATTCCGGAGGCGCGCCTCCGCGTGAGCGTCGATGTCGAGCAGGAGACTCGCACCGGGCGGAATGTGATCGGCACCCTGTCCGCCCGACAGAGCGGCCCTCACCCACTGCCTGCGGTGATGATCGGGGCACATGTGGATCACTTGGGGCCAAAGGCAGGGCCGGGTTCCCTCGCTCACGCGGACGAGCGAGATCAGATTCATCCAGGAGCAGACGACAACGCTTCCGGAGTCGCAGGACTACTGGAGATCGCCGAATATCTCACCGATCAGCGTGCTCAGGGAAAGCTTGATTTGAAGCGCGATATCATCTTCGCCGCATGGTCAGGAGAGGAACTGGGGCTGCTCGGATCGTCCTACTTTGTGCGCGATCTGGCAAAATCTGCGTTGGGTAAAGAAGATGCACCTCTCGATCTGCTGATCTCATCTTACCTGAATCTTGATATGATCGGGCGACTGAAGGATTCGCTGGTGGTGCAGGGGATCGGATCCAGTGACTTCTGGCCCGGTGTGATTGAGCGACGGAATGTTCCGATAGGGCTTCCGCTGACACTTCAGCATGATACCTACCTGCCCACCGATGCGACACCCTTTTACCTGC
>CAUJIH010000106.1 GCA_963205275.1 Verrucomicrobiota bacterium
GGGAAAAAGTGAACAGGGCCACCGATCCACAGAATGGACCAGCCAGAGTCCTGTGACACGCAATTCTTTCCTTGCTGTCATGGATACCTCCGTTCATCATCTTCCTGCGATGATGACTCGAAGACATGCATTGAAATACGGCACTGGCCTAGCCGTCGCCACCGCAGTGACTGCTCCTGGAACGAACTCACAGGCTGTAATCCGAGCCAGAAAATCTACCTTTGCCGAAGTGGATTCAGATTATCCGCGCATTGTCGCCCATCGAGGATTCAGCAGTGCTTGTCCGGAAAATACTCTCCCTGCCTTTGGAGCCGCTGTCGCAATGGGAACGGACGAGATCGAACTCGACGTCTGGCCGACAATGGATGGAGAACTGGTGATTCTTCACGATTCTTCTCTGAACCGTACGACCAATCTCACGGGCAAGGTGAAGGAAATGAGTTGGGCGGAAGTTCGGAAGGCCGATGCTGGGATTCGACAGGGCGAAGTGTGGGCGGGCATTCCGATTCCGCGACTAGAGGAAGTCTGGGAGGCGCTCTCCGGCCTCTGTGTTTTCAATGTGCATGTCAAGGACTTGGGGCCGGATGCTCTCGTCATTAAAAAAATCCGTCAACTCGCAGAAAAATTTGGCATTGTTGACCAAGTTTATCTGGCGATCGAAGCGGAGCATTCGGACACGGTGATCCAAATTGCGCCGGATCTCCATCGCTGCTGCCTCACGGGTAATCTCGGCTGGAATTTGGTCGATACCGCGATCAAACAAAAATTCCATCGAGTGCAGTTCTTCAACAAGTATTGTGACGAGGAGCACATCCGAAAAGCCCATGAGCACGGGATTCTGTGCAATTTGTTCTTCGCCGATGAAGTCGAAATCGCAGAACGATTCTATGGCATGGGAATCGACGCCCTCTTGACCAACAGCCTCGCTCAAATTTTACCTGTGCGAGATCGGCTGAGGGCGAATGCTAAGTAGATCGTCCGTTCCGTTGAGGCGAGCAGTAGGCCTTTACTCCAGACGGAAGACCTGCACATCGTCAAACCAGACACGATCCTCTGACGTGAGCTGATCGTTGACGCCCAAGAGAAGAGTTAAGCGCTGGGCACTTTTGGGAACCTCGACGACTCCAAGGATTTCCTGCCATTCTCCTGTCGAAGAATCAGATTCTGCAGCGACGAAAATCTGATCTCGGACCTCGGCTGTCCATTTGCGATCAGCCGTCTGCCAGCGGACACGGAGGTAAGCACTCCCCAGCCCCTGATTCCGAACTCGTGCCGCGACAGCGTAACTTTCGCCAGCTTCCGCAGGCCAACTCTGTAGGAAGCAGCCATCTACGACTCCGCTCGCCTGAGCCGATCCTTTTGCAAGACATCCGTTCTCCCGATCCCAAGAGAAGACGCCATGTGATTTTTCAGCCTGCCAGGAATTCCATCCGGCCGGACTCTGCTTTTCCCGCCAGGTAATTAGATGACCCTCTTCACTCTGAATCTGCTCATTCGAAAAGTCACCGTTTCGCACCAGATTTTCCGGATGCTGTTTTGCGATCACACTACGAGCGAAGGCCACCGGATCGGTAGCAAACGCGAGAATCTGATCCGCTTTCGGCAAGACCTCTGGCCAAGTTTCCGGATTCACCCCACGCCGATCCGTAGGAAACCAACGATATTTCTCTCCATAGATCCACACGTATTCATCGGCGACCCGCAGTGCCGTCCGGACGTTCTCACGTAGGCGAAGCGAAGAAGTCCCGCCCTTAGGATCAATGTAATAAATCGATGTCGCCGGATTCACATAGGCATCCAGATAGACGCCAAAACTGGTCTGCACCTGTGCCCGATAGCGAGCCCGATTAACCGGGCTGATGAGTTCCTGGCAGTTTCCTCGCATCAAATTGGCAGATTCGAGATATTCATCGACACTGTTGTACAAGTAAGCACTCTCACAGCCATCTACGATGGTGACGGTGGGAGGTGCGACATCGAGCCAGCCATCGAGAAAGGCGGGCAGTAGTCCATAGGTACTCCGAGACAAGAGCCTCTGCTGGCTGCTCTGTCCAGCGATGTGGGCATTAATGGAATTCAAGAAATAACTAAAGAGGGTGATCTCGGGATATTCTGCGGCGACGGCTTCCATGACTTCGCGTCCTCGCTGCTTGGCTTTTGTGGAATAGTCGTTGAAGGAGTGCTGATTCCATTGCGGCTGTGCCTTCCATGAGAACTGAGCAAACGGAGGCGTGTAGTGCTCTGGATCAAACAACAATCCTTTGAAGCCTGCCTGACGAGCGAGATGGGCAGCGATGCGCCAGTGCTCGACTACCGCCGTCCAGCCAGCGTCGTCAAAGTAGTCCACGTCGCCAGGATTCGCTCCGATGATCAGAAAATTATCGGTGAAGCGAGTGAACTTGCACGCCTGCAGATCTTTCAGCGGAGCATCGAACCACTGCGGCTGCCATGCCTGATTGGAGAAGGCGACCCGCATCCGTTGCTGCTGCGTGGCGTCCTTTTCACCGACCACGTCCACGACGATCCCATGAAACGGCTGTTTCTCCATTTCGGTGAGATTCTCTCTGAGTCGCTTCGTATCCGCGTGCTCCCATCCTGTGGCAATCAGCTTTTTTTGGCGGTGAAAGGACTCCTCAGCAATGGAGTGCCGCGCTCCCGGGAACGGGACCACAAGGAGCGCGATCAGAGTGAAGGCGAGGCGCTTCATTCGATATAGAACCTTCGATATAGAACCATAAGAACTCTCAGAAATCCAGTCGTTCGGCAGGCTGGAAAGTGAAACGCACGCGGACGGGTTCACCCGTCGCTTCTTTCGCTGAAAACTGAGCTTCGTGTTCTCCGCTCAGATTCAAATCCGGAACGGCCTCTCCCGACTTGGGTTCTGGAATTCCGGGACCGTAGAGGCGAGATGCCTCACCAGGCCAGAAGAGGACGAATTGGCCTTCCGTGACCTCACCGAGCCATGTCCATGTCTGATCTCCGAGACGGATGACTGGATCGACGACCTTCGCTCCCTTGGGCACATGGAGTTGCACCCCCACTCGTGCACCAGCGGAGGGAATCGAGACTTTCCAAGAACTCCCGGATTTCACCTGATCTCGCCAGACGGCATAGATGACTTTTTGCAAATATTCTTTTCCGTTGGCGGTCAGGAGACGATATTCACGACGTTTCGCCAGCAGCTCCGGCTCGGAATCACCAGGTGTGATTTTTCTCATCTCCGGATCGATGCGCAACTGCTTGCGAATCGCTTCCGGAAGCTTGCCAGAAAGGCGCAACTTCTCATAGCGGGCAATCAGATCGAGGATTTCACCCGTGAAAGGATGGGCGGCTGCTGCATCCACCGAGACTTGAAAGGACATGGAGGAATCGTAGCCAAGAGTAGCTCCGAGGACATATTCGAACATGTCAGGCGTGCACGTGGGGTCGTAGCCGTAATACCATCCAATATCCAGCGGCATCAGATTTTTCTCCATCCAGTCAAAACCGCCAGAGCGCTGATCCAGATAGCCCTTCAGGTCGCCATGCCCGTCAGCGGACGCACTACGAGCCAGTGCATGCCAAGAGTAATGACTGTAACTGCTGCCTTGGAGGAGAGTATTCTTATCCGCCAAATGATCGTAAAACGCTTTGTGCAGACGGGCATTGTAATACCAGTGTTCGCCCTGAAGACGCTCTGAGCCATCGAAATAGACCATCTGAATCCCGCAAGTATTCGCCACATGCGCGAAATTCGCTGCGACTTCATCGGCTAAGGTCGTATCCAGATCGTACATGTGATAGCCATAAGCCCGGACTAGGTGACGAATCACCGTCCCTGCTGGGTGTGCTACGGCTTTCGTCCCCACATGGCCGCGCTTGCACTCGGCAAAGCCGACGGGAGATTGACTCTTCGAGGTATATTTGATCAATTCGTCACCGATTTGTAGAATCGTCCCGGCTCCTGTATATCCGCCATCTTCGTCAGGGAACTCGGTCGGAAATTCCTTCAGAGGTAGAAAGACATCCGTCGCAGAGACATCCGCAGCCAGCGTCGCCGTCGCCCCCTTGACGAGGCGAGGATCAGGCACGGGGGTGAGGTAGGAATCAGGCGAATAGATCGACGGAGCGAGAAAATGCAGTCCGACATGAAACCCCGCTGCTTTAAATTGGTCGAGTGTGCGCTTGAGTCCCTCCAGACCATCGGGATAGCGGTCCGTATTAATATTGTAATGCCCGGTTCCCTTCGCCCACGATTCCTGACCGAAGAGGACCGTATCGAAGCCTCCGCGCTTCGCCAATGCCAAGCCCTGTTCCACCTGGGATTCGCGGAAATTGGTGAGAAAAAGGTAGGATCGCTTGATTCGAGGCGAGAGCTTATTCCAGACTCCATCCAGCTTAGGACTCGGCAGTCCAGCAGCCTCCTCAAAGCGTTGGAGCACTTGAGGAAATTGATCTTCCTTGCAGGCGATCACGCCGAAGGTCGCCGGCTCGATCCCATGTTCTTTCACGGTTTCCGCGCTGAGATGTCGGACGGGGAAGGAAAACATAGGCGAGGAGGGATCTTCGAAATCTTCCAGAGGAATCGTGATGGACTTGCCTTCACGCTCGATCACAGCCTCGATCTGATCCACCAGACAGGTGACAGTGGTATCAGCGGGGAGTCCGTTGTAATAGAGACTCACGCCCATGATCCGATCATAGTGGAGTGTATTGAGTGCGGGCTTGGTCAGTGTCATCTGCTGCCAGCCTGTGAAATTGATGGGAATGTAGTCGTCGCGATATCCGCCAGCATTGTCGTGAAGCTGGATTTTCAGCGACTGCCCTTTCCCATCGCCGTGGACCCACGCACGGATCGCCTGACAGCCCGTGAGATCAAGCGGAGTACCGAGGTAGCGTCCGCTCATGCTCCATCCACCAGGTTTGGCATCGCAACTGGCCGTGAACTGTCCCGCGTAATTCCCCACTTTTCCGGGACTAATGCGCGTCAGATCGTGCTTGCAGCCGTCGCGATCTGCCTGGCTCGTCCGATTATTCTGAGAGGTCGCGTGAACATTAGGCGTAGCTGCCATGATGGCCAAGCGATTCCCCTCAAAGGAGGCGCTGTTGAGCGTACCACTCACTTCTGCTTCCAACGGCGTGGCGAGAGTAAATATTGTAAGCCGATCCGCTGGCGAACTGAGATCGAGCTTGGAAAGTCGAAAGAGAGCAAAGCCCTCGCCTTTCGTGATCTCGAACTCAGCTCTTCCACTTCCGGAAAACTCTGCGACGAGGCTTTTTTCTGAGAGTTGCAGCTTGGTCGCAGGATAAGTGACTCCCCTGCTCTGGACAGCGATCACGGGTTGATTCGACTTCGGCCAAGCCTTGCCCCCTGAAAATTCAATCCAGGCTTGCGCATCGGGTTCTAGCGCCAATCGCGCCGGACCGAGTTCCAGCCATCCTGCGCTACTACTCAGGGTGGTGACGAGCCAGAGAGCACTCAGTGCTCCGAACTTCTTCCATTTGTCTTGAGTCAATGTCATTCTGATCAGAGTAGTAGTCGAAAATCATCGCTTTGACTAGCTCAATGCATATGAGAGCTTGAAAGAGTACATCTGCTGCGATAAGAGAGTGAGGATGAAACATCCACTGACTGGCAGTCTCCTGATCCCCCTTGTGATCCTACTGATACAGACGGGCCTGATTGCAAGTCAATGCGCAGCAGAAGAACGTGATTCCCTTCTCGCGTTCGACCAGGTGATGAACGAGGTGCTCCGAATCAATGAAATCCCCGGAGCGACTCTCTGCTTGGTAAAGGATGGGAAATTGATCTATGCGAAGGGATTTGGCCTAGCTGATGAGGACAAAAAGCTGCCTGCACAGGTCGATTCCGTGTATCGGATCGCGAGTTTGTCAAAGTGCATCACAGCAGTCGCGACCGTGCAACTGGTGGAACAGGGAAAACTGAAGCTCACGGATCCCGTCTTTTCCCTTCTGAAGCTGAAGCCCTATCTAAAAGCAGGCGAGATCTCCGATCATCGACTGGATGACATCACGGTGGAGCACCTATTGCGACATCGAGCCGGATGGGATGACAAGGCACCGAATGCGCCACGCTGGGGAGCGATAACCGCCCAAAAAGTGATGGGGCTGAATCGCTTCGCAACGACGGAAGAAGTGATCCGGGTAATGATGCGCGAGCCGCTGAATTTCGATCCAGGATCGCGGATGGCGTATTCCAACTTCGGCTATCTGGTGCTCGGGCGAGTCATTGAAGCGGCGTCTGGCCAAAGCTATGAAGACTACGTGACGAAAAACGTTCTCCTGCCTCTGGGAATGACCCATACCAGACTCGCAAAAACGGCGCAGAAGGACGCATGGCCGAAGGAAGTCTGCTACTACGATGAAAACCGCGAACGAAAACCGGCGCCCTTCGGTGGCGAAAAAGGGACGCCCGTGACGATCCCGTATCGCTACAACTACATGGAGCGCCTCGATTCCTTCGGTGGCTGGACTTCATCCGGGATCGACCTCGCCCGCTTCATGAGGGCCTTTGACGACCCCGAGCACTGCGAGATTCTCAGCGCAGAAAGCATTCACAAAATGTGGTCGGCGTGGAAGGCTCTACCCCCAGAACTCACAGAGAAGGACGGGAGCCAATATTATGGTCTCGGATGGTCCGTGAAAGTTCGTGGAGTGGGCCAATACGACACCTCCCATACGGGACGACTCCCAGGGACATCGGCCTTATTATCTAGGCATCATGACGGACTGCACTGGGTCGCGCTGATGAATCGCCCGATGGCACAAGTGGGAGAGAAAAAGTTCACGACGAAAGAGTTGGATCGAAGACTCAGCGAAGCAGCGCAGTCCGTGAAGAACTGGCCTAAAGAAGATTTGTTCTCTAAGTTTCCGGAAAAGTAGAGTAACAGGAACGCCTTTCCACTGACTCGATCACCGTCTGCCGAACTTTCATGAGACGTGGGAAGCTCGCCTGACTGTTTTGCGCTTCTTCGTTAGTTCAGTCCCTCTTGCGCCCGTCCGCCGCGTCCGACTTCCGGCGTGAAACCCAGGGGAATGTGCCATTCCGCTTTCACCGCAGTCTCTTTTAATAGCTGACAAAGGGATCGGAGGATCGCTATGTTCACCACGATCTCAATCCCCTCCCCACGCTCCGGATGTAAGCTGAGCGTTGAATCCCCCGGCGATTGTTTCTTGGCACCAATATTCGCTAGGAGGACGGGATTCTTTCCCAGTGGATAGATGATTTGACTATCCGGCCCTCCGGACTCGGGGATGGCATTATCGATCTGATCTGCTGGCACCGTTTGCCTAGTGGCCTCTGCGAAGAGGTCCGGTGGGGGATCTGCTGGAGAGACGTGACACTCCACCACGGGTTCAATCCCTGGCGGACACATGACCTCCACTCCGAGCATCTGAGCCAGCACCCGCCACAGGATTCCCACATAGCGACGCGTCAGCCAGAAGAGGAACGACTGTCCCTCGATCGTCCTGATTTGCAACAGAACCCGATCCTCCACCGAGGAGTAAGTCATCTGTATCTGGTGCAATTTCGCCATCCGTATATCCTCCCAATTTTACATCATTCGTCAATCTACCACATACGAAAAGAGTGCAATGGACGCGAGTCTGTTGTGCAAAGGTTACGATAGCGGAGGGGAGAAGAAAAGATCACATCATTAAAAAAATCGCTTGCACAGATTACATTCGTAATCTTATAATTACATCTGTAATCCAAAAACTATTACCTTCTGCTTTATGGCCCAATCTTCTAGCACTCCTCCTCCACGCATCACTGAAGCCGAATGGGCTGTCATGAGGGTGTTATGGGAGCTGGAGGAGGCCTCGCTCGGCGAAGTGGTGCGTAGACTCGACCATCCTGACTGGAAGCCACGTACAGTACAGACACTGGTGCGGCGACTGGTGGAGAAGGGCGCGCTGGCGGTAGAGGCACAAGGTCGCGATTTTCGCTATCGCCCGGCAGTGAGTCAGAATGAATGCCAGATGGACGAAGGCAGATCATTTTTGCAGAGAGTGTTTGATGGTCAACTGACGCCCTTCATCGCCGCTCTTGTGGACAAACGGCAAATCAGTAAAGATGAACTTCAACAGCTTCGCGACCTGCTTGATGCTGCTGAAAACAAAATTCACGATAAGCCATGAACATGTCATCTTTATTCGACTGGCTACTGCAAACGAGTGCGGAGGCATCCGTGCTCATCTGCGCCCTGCTACTGTTGCGTCGAATTTTGGGAAAGCGTTTGCCTCCCGGCTGGCGGATCGCGTTGTGGATGGTGATCATCGGGAAATTGATACTGCCTGTATCGTTCTCATTTATGCCCGGGCTTGGTTCATTCTGGAAGAGCAAAACTCAAAGCGATTCAGCAGTCGTCGAATTCATCGACATGGGACCTGCAGATGAGATTGCTCCTAGGACGAGTCCTTCCGTGCTCACTCCCTCTATGGCATGGAGTATGCATGAGATTCTCACATTCATCTGGCTCGCTGGCATAGTGATGACGCTGATGGTGACGCTGGTGCGTGATGCAGCCTTCCGACGTAAGCTTCGTGCAATGCGTGCATCAAATGACGCTGCACTTGATCGAATGATCAGCGAGATTTCGAATGAACTCGGACTTCGCCGAGTGCCGCAGGTCCGGATTACAGAGGCTGACACCGTGCCTGCAGTGAGCGGATTACTCCATTCAATCTTGATTCTCCCACGCAACTGGCGCGATCTGTTGCAGGGAGATTCGATGATCCTTGTGCTGCGGCACGAGCTTTCTCATCTGAAGCATCACGATCTCTGGTGGAACTGGGCGACGCTGTTGGTGAATGCCGTGCATTGGTTCAACCCTCTGGTCTGGCTTGCTGCCGCCGAGTTTCGTGAGGATCGCGAGTTGCGATGCGATGCGACGGCGCTCGACACATGCTCGCCGCAGCAGCGTATGGAATATGGACGCGCGCTTCTCTACTTTCAGGAACACTTCTCCGCACCCGCTGCCATGACAGGGCTGGCTCCGTTCGTGCGCAACCATTCTGCCCTGCATCAACGCATACTCATGATTACCCAGCCTACAATCACTCGCCCTTGGCTCCACTCAGTCATCGCCTTGTCTCTCGGCCTTCTCGTTTGCGCCGCTTTCGGTGCTGATCGCCCGGAAGATGACAAAGATGCCAACCGATCCCGCGACGGGGAACACTCTCGCACTGGTCCTCGCGATGGAGAACGTCCTCGCACTGGTCCTCGCGATGAGGAACATCCTCGCACTGGTCCTCGCGATGGGGAACGTCCTCGCACTGGTCCTCGCGATGGGGAACGCCCCCGCACGGGTCCTCGTGATGAGGAACGTCCTCGCACTGGTCCTCGCGATGAGGAAAAGCCTCGTGCGAACCGTCAGAAAGATGGAGAACGCACGTCGGACACCCCGGCTCATGCGGACTCGCTAGTGCTTCGAGTAGTTGATGGTGGCGAGAACGTAATCGTTGGTGACGAAAAAGTGCCGATGAATCGTTTGCGTCATCATCTCAGCCAGACGCTTCCTAATTATGCAGGAGCACGCGTGACCGTCGAGGCGGACGACGATATTCCATTCAAGACGGTGGGCCAAGTGCTCGATGCAGCCCGCGACAATGGCGCGAAAGGTGCGCAGATTCAAAGCACACCCGAAACCAAAGGTAAAGACTAAAGCTCACAGGTAGCGATCAACTCTCAGCCTCTTCACTGAGGAGGAAATGGAGTTCCTTCAGCCCGTCAGGAACTTGAAACAGATGATCCTGCTTCTGCAGATTGCTTTCACTGACGAGAAAATGCTCCGGTAGCCGTACCAACGGAGGCAGAACGCCCGCACCCGAGGCTCGCAAGGTCACACGACAGTGCTCGCGATCCGTCATTTGCGCCTCCAGAGAAACGCTGCCGAGTGGAGTATGCAGATTCCGAAGAAGCGTTGTCCCATTTTCCACCAACCACAGCCAAGGAACACCTCCGAGTAGAGTCACCATTCCGTCATGCTCGAAATACAGACTGTTCAACATCATTTCGAGAATGCGACCATTTCCGCTACCGTTCGGCTGCCAAGGGACGAAGGCGGGATTGCTCTTGGCGAAGCGCTCCTGCACTTGGTGCGCATCCTGCGTGATTCCATAGCGCAGATTGACACGATTCGCGGCGAAGGCCTTCTTCCACTCGCCTCGACGCAGCCAAGCGTGATGCCAAGGCAATTCACCGGTCCCGATGTAGGCGATTTCGCGATCCATTTTACCGACGAAAAAGCCGTCCATGAGATTCTTCTCTACATATTCTTCATATCGGCAAAAGCGCTCGGATCGAACATCAAGCAACCCCGTATAGGCGAGGATCATCGCTCCGCAGATGCGCTCGAAGCCAGGTTGGATCTTTGTCTCGCGACCCGTGAGAATCTTTCGCTCGATGTAGCCGTCAGGGCGTGTCATCCCTTCAATTGCTCGCGTTAGATCGGCTCGATAGCTCTCTAGTTCTTTTCGAAACTCTTCTGCACGCTCATGCTGCATTCGCTCGAGCAAAGCAACGGCTTTCTCCATTCCGAAAAATGTGAATGAGTCTGTGATGGAGACGATATACCCGATGTCTCCATCTGTGGCACATCCGAAGGGCATTAACCCGTAGTACAACGGGCGCGATCCGTCGGCATTCAGCTTTCGCGTCGCCCGCAATTCGCCGACGATCCAGCCCAGAGCTTTGAGGATCTTGGGCAGATACTCACTCAGAAATTTCTCGTCCTTTGTATACAAATAATAATCGGAGGCCAGAGCAAGAGCCGATCCTGTGGTATTTAGCCACTTCGGTCCGGTCGTCCCCACGGCTCCAGCAGTGCTGGTCAGTTCACCTTCTGGTGGATTCCCAGAATCCTGCAGGCTAAAAATAAAATCTAGCGAGCGACGCACGACCTCGAACTGCCCGAGTCTCAGCATAGGCATGAGCATGTACATCGCCTCCCAGACCCATACGAAGTGTCTCTCTGAACTTCCGCCCTGCGTAGGCATCAGGCTCTTCTCACGAGGAAATTGCACGCAGAGCTGGAGTGTGGAAAGCTGAAGTGCTGTAAAAATCTGATCCCATTCCTCGACGGGAAACAGCAATTGCGTATGCTTCTCCGTGAACTGCGACTGAAAGTGCGTCAGCGCTGCCACTCGATCTTCCGCAGACATAGCCTTCATGAGATGCTGCCTATCCGCATCCGTCGCCCCTTCCATGTCGGTAAGCACCGCGATTCGGAGCTGCTTCTTCTCTCCCTGCTTCATCGAAGCGGAAAAATGGAGTACGTCCTGAACGTGGTCCAGCCTCATGCAGGGAGCCACATGATGGGGGCGTCCACGCAAGGGCTTTCCTCCAAATTCCTTCTTCTCCTCCCATTCCAATTTCCAATCGACTGCCTCGACTTTGCCGATCAGCGCAGAATCGCGATAGATCGCGTTTTCCCGAAGTTGAACTCCTTCGCACGGAAGCCACTTCGAAGCATCCCAGTAAAAAGGCTGGTAGTGATATTCGAACAGATCCGACTCCTTCTGAAAGTTGACCTTCGCTCTCACATGCGCCTCCTGGGCTCCATTGCCTTCGTTCGTCACGGTGACGACGATCCAGAGTATGCTTTGCCTCTCACCGGCAGCACGGCAGAAATAGTCGAATTCATACACCAGCCCATTACTAAAATAGCGAGCACGAGCCAGCGGATACTTCCCCTCCTCCAAGGATAGATGGGAAGCACGCATCTCGGGCACGATCGGAGGATTCTCCAGAGCGAACTGAACGATGAAAGTCTCGATTTCTCGTGCCGCGAGTACGGCAGGCCGGTCCTTGGTGGAGAGTTTCGGAAGCACCCGACGACGACAGACGTTCAGCGCCGAATCAAGGTGAATGAAATCCGGATTACCGACGGGCTGGATGGGCAAATGCTCCGTCAAAGGCGGGATAAAGGATTCGCCCTTGTCGCTGAGGATCTGGATCCACGAATCGTGACCGATCTCGGCATAAGTCGTCGCTCTTCGATGCGCCGCAGCTGGCGAGGAGGCTGACAGCGCAGAGGCTGCGGGCGCTGCCTGCTTCGACTCTTCCGCAGAGAGCACTACCGGGACCGCACTCGCACTCATCGCAGTGGCGGAGAGAAAATTCCGACGGGAAAGGCGACGGTTCGGAGAGCAAGTGGGATCAGTGGAATCGTTCATGAGAATCTCAACGGAAAGCTTTTATGATGAAGAGTAATTTGAGACAATCAAAAACGTATCTAGTTCCTTGTGCACTACTGAAAGTTAAGCCATGATCCCCACGATAGCGTTTGCATTCCGAGCCACTTGCTCATCCGGAAAAGTTTCGCTTTCAGAATAGCCCATTCATACCAAGTCCGTTCATACCGCTATGACTCTGTATCCCCTGCCTGTCGCACTTTTCCTGATCGCTCTCAACTTTTCCTCGGAAGCATGGGCCGTAGATTGGGAGAAGCAAGCGGCGGAAGATGCCAAACAGGATCGCACCAGTATCGCCTACGACGGAGAATCGCCGAACAAACTGGTCTGCGACACGACCCTGCGCCAGCTACCGGATGGCTCCTGGACCCTACTGATGCTCGCCGGAGATGACTTTGAACCCTCACCGAAAAATTACATCGGCCTGACGCGCAGCACTGATCAGGGAAAGACCTGGTCAGCTCTGGAACCGCTCCATCTCGGATTCGCTCGCGAGGGGAAAACCAGTGGTCAGTGTCCCACAGAGCTGATGGTGTCTGGCAAGCGCAGCACCGTGTTCTTCTCCACGCATTCGCAGACTTGGGGGCGAGACTGGAAATCCTGGATGGCTTTCAGCGACGACGCCTGTCGTACCTGGAGCGATCCTCAGCCAGTTCCTGGACGGCTGGCTGACTTCACCTTTATCCGCAATCACATCGTAACCACCGACGGACGAATCCTAATACCGTTTCAACATTACCTCGGCCCTCCGGCGGGAACACCACCACCTCCACCCGAGGAGAAGCCGTGGCATAAGTCACTGGCCCACTATGTCAGCAATCCTCGCAATGGGGTGCTGATGAGCAATGACGGCGGCAAGACCTGGACTGAGCACGGCGACATCCGTATCACTGATAACGACCGCTATCACGGATGGGCGGAAAACAACATCGTCGAACTCAGCGATGGCCATATCGCCATGATGATCCGAGCAGATCGACTCGGCGGCGTTCTCTACTATGCCGAATCAGAGGACGGTGGTAGAACTTGGCCGGAGTTCGCCCATAAAACAGACATCCCGAATCCTGGATCGAAAGCAACCCTGTACCCTCTCGGAGGTGACAGGGTTGCAATTCTACACAATCCGAATCCGAAACATCGCAGTCCCCTCGCCCTCTGGATCAGCTTCGATGGCATGAAGACCTGGCCCTATCGCCGCGTCCTAGTCCCCGAATCTTCTGACGGCCCCAAAGGTCACCTGAATTACCCCGACGGCTTCGTTAGTGGTGATAGGCAGTGGTTGCATTTCGCCTTTGACGACAATCGCCACCGTGCTGTCTATTATGGGGCGAAACTACCTCCCCTGCCATGAAGGCAAACTCCTTTATGCTTTTCGTACATTCCTCGTTCATTTGGAGTTCCGAATTACGCTTCCCTACGATGAAAAAGTTGCTTTACTTCCTTCTTCTCGTCTCTCTTTGGATCATCAGCGATCGCGTTTTTTTGAGTTCTGCTTCGGCACAAACTACTTCTACGCAGACCCCGGTCCCCAATCGATGGCGCGGGGCGCTGGCAGACTATGACTCTGAGCCACGCCTGCCGAATGGCCGTGTCGATGTGGAGACCCTCGTCGCTCGACTCAAGGAACTCGGCATCTCCACCTACTACTACCTCGTCTGGCATGCAGCGACCGACTGGGACGATCTGAAGCTCTTTCTTCCAAAAGCCGCCGAGGCTGGTCTGGATGTGTGGGTGTATCTGGTACCTCCGTCCGAAAGCAAACCGATCGCAAAACTGAGCTCCGAACCCTTCGGCATGGACTATCAGCGCTGGGCAGAAGAAATCGCAAAATTGTCACTTGAACACAAGAACCTAACAGGCTGGGTGATCGACGACTTTTACGCCAATTACAAATTCTACACTCCGGATTATGTGCGTGAGATGCAGGCCAAGGCAAAGATGATCAACCCAAAGCTCCGCTTCTATCCACTGATGTATTTCCGGGAGATTAAACGCGACTTTATAGAGCAATATCGCGAGGTGATCGATGGAGTCGTCGTAGCGTATCCCGAGGATCGTGAGGAAATTGATTCGGCTTGGGGATTGTTGAACGACGCACTGCTCACTCAGCCGGGAGAGATCAGCTACCCCTGGGGTCAGCCTTCGAAAGCCGGAGACTTTCTCATGGCCAGTCAGCAGGTAAAAGTCGGGTCTGGGGATAAACTCGTGATTCACTTTCAAGAGAAAGACGATTTCACAGCACCCACGATGGGCTATCATTTCAAACAGCTCCTAGTGAACGATGAGGTCGCATGGGAGGAAGACATCGGTGGCGGAGAAAAGGGAGCGAAGGAAGTCACAGTGGACCTCACTTCGCTCGTGAAAGGAAAGAGCGAAATCACACTAGCCTTCCGAATTCTCGACAAGAAAGGAGTCAGTAACTTTGGGTTTCGTTGGCAGGTGCGTAATCTGCGTACCGAAGGACTAACGCTCGCCGCAGACATTTCTGAGCCAGTAAAATGGCAAGTCACTCAGAAAGGGGCCTTCGAGACTGGCTTCGGACCAGCGACGAAGAAACCTGCCCACAGTTTCCATATACCTTTCATCGTGATGACATCCGGACAAGCGAGTGAGTTCTTAATGCGACACGGTACCCCCGCCTCTCCGGAACGGATGGCGGAATGGGTGAGCATGTGCCTCGACGCCTGGCGTGACGGCAAGTGCGATGGGGTAGTTACCTACTGCCTCGACAAGCGCCCCGGCAGTCGCGTGTTCGATCTCTCACGGGATTTATTTCGCGGAGCGGCGAAGTGAATGTGAGGGAGTGAGTTGGTCGTCGAAATTGACATAGAAATTTCCTGGACCATTGGAATTGTCCGCCATTCCCTCCCACTTCTCACTCGAATAGAGCTCGTACGGCAGGCTTTGTCACTTTGCCCATCGCGTTACGCGGGAGTGCGGATACGATGCGAAGACTCTGGGGAATTTTATAGGGAGAAAGTCGTTCTCGACACCAATCTCGAAGGTGAGAAAGTTCTAACGTGGACTCCGATTTCAGAACAGCGACGGCTGTGACCGCCTCGCCCCAGGTATCATCGGGCAGACCGATCACGGCGACCTCTGTGATCAGAGGATGCTCCAGCAGTACGGACTCTATCTCGAGTGCGCCCAGCTTGTAGCCACCGCTCTTAATGATATCCACGCTCTGACGACCAAGGATGCGGTAGTATCCGCGCTCACGCACCGCCATATCTCCTGTGCGAAACCACCCGTTCTCGAAAGCGTCGGCGGTAGCCTGTGGTCGATTCCAGTATTCGGAGAAAACCCCGGGACCACGTACCTGAATTTCCCCTGCTTCGTCTTCACTGGTGATGAGTTGACCATTCTCCGACTTCAGCCGGACTTCCATTCTTGGCAGCGGCAGCCCGACGGCTCCCGGACGGCGCTCGCCCCGATAGGGGTTCGAAATCGCCATACCGATCTCGGTCATGCCATAGCGTTCGAGCAATCGTTGCCCTGTGAGAGCAGTCCACTGCTCGTGAACCGTGGCAGGGAGGGCTGCACTGCCGGAGACCATGAGTCGCATTTTGCGAAAGCCTTCAGTGATGGCAGCGCGATCGTCAGAACTCGCTGCTCCCAGCACCTGAATGAGCTTCACATAGATCGTAGGAACTGCCATGAAAAGCGTCCAAGCATCGGACCGAACACGCTCTAGGATGGCATCGGTATCAAAACGTGGGTAGGCCTCGATCATCGCTCCACTCCATAGAGCACAGGCGGTGATATTGATGATGCCGTGAATGTGATGCAGTGGCAGGAAAGAGGGGATCCTGTCCTCATGACTCCACTCCCAAGCCTGAACCAGACTCTCGATCTGCACCTGAATGTTTGCATGGGTAGTGACGACTCCCTTCGGTTTGCTCGTAGTGCCACTCGTATAGAGAATCATCGCACGTCGGGAAGGATCGATTTCCGGAAGCGAATCGAAGTCGACATTACCGATATCGTCCAATCTCAGCAGACGCAGACGCAGTTTTTCACACAGGGAGGCGATTCGG
The DNA here is from genome assembly GCA_963205275.1 of Verrucomicrobiota bacterium. Taxonomy (GTDB): domain Bacteria; phylum Verrucomicrobiota; class Verrucomicrobiia; order Verrucomicrobiales; family DEV007; genus Arctic95D-9. Next base: position 16,236 of record CAUJIH010000106.1, read on the forward strand.
GGAGCATTCGTGGCATCGGCGATCACGGCACTCACCTGCGAATCGACCAAAGCGTATTCCCATTCCGCTTCCGTCGCAGACAGGCAGATCGGAACTTTGATTCCACCGGCCCGCCAAATCGCCCATTGCGCAGCAGTGTACTCGCAACCTGGAGTAACCAGCACCGCGACTCGTGCCTCGTTCAGGTCATCCGTCTCTCGGAGTAGATCTGCGGCGATCCCAGCAGAGCGCTCCAGAAGATCTCGATATCGATAAGTCCCCTCAGATGAGTGGAAGGCAATGCGATCCTGAAAAGAACGAGCACGACCAAGAAAAGGTAGTTCAGACATGAAAAAATTCCGATTAGACAATGGCTTTCACCGCGAAATAGAGGATGGAAGGTCCACACAAACACCCCAGTCCAGTGTGGAAGGTGGCGACCAGCGCTCCATAAGGAACCAATCGACGGTCGGTAGCCGCCAGTCCGGCACTAACTCCGCTGACAGTACCGGCGAGTCCACCGAACACCATCGCGGAGCGCGGGGTACTCAGACGGAGGAAACGTGCAGCAACAGGGGTCGCGACCATCACGAGGATGGCCTTCACCACACCGATGGCGATGCTCAGAGCCAGAATCTCCGACTCGGCTCCGATGGCGGTACCCGTTACGGGTCCGACAATGTAGGTGATCGCACCCGCTCCCAGAGTGGTCAAACTGACCGCATCGCGGTAACCGAAACTCCACGCGACCATGACGCCGACGATGAAAGGCAGTACCGTCCCCAGCACGAGGGCGATTCCCCCTACCCACCCAGCTCGCTTTGCCTCCTCCGGATGCACTTCAAAGGCCGTGGCGACGATGGCGAAATCTCGTAGCATGTTTCCTCCCATCAGTCCGACTCCGCTAAAAAAAGCGAGATCAGCGAGTCCTTTGGAGCCACCAGTATAGCGCCCTCCGACGTAGGCCAATGCCAGCCCGATCAGGATCGCGATGGCCGATCCCTGAATGCGCCCGCAAGTTAGCTTTCGCGAGAGGAATCCAGACAAGAGGATCACCAACCCCACGACTGCAAAGCCAGTGACGAGACCGTTGCTCTCTGCTGCTCTTTCGATGATCTCCCACATGACTCAGCGTGATTCGACCTCGTTGGAATCAGGATGAGGCAGTGGCTCACCACGATTGATGAAGGCGACGAAACAGCCGCAGACTAGAACGCTTGCAAGGGCAGCAATCAGGGCCATCGGCCCGCCTTTGAGCGCCACGAGCATGTTCTGCTGCATGGCCATCGCGACGACGACCGGGATGTAAATCGCACCCCAGTAGATCACTCCTTTTTCCGAAGCCGCGTTCAAGCGTCCTGAGCGATGCAGGTAGTAGCGAGCCACGATGAGCAGAATCATGGCGATCCCCACGCCTCCCACGTTCGTCGTCATGCCGAGTGCTCGCCCCAGCAAGTCGCCTAAAATAATGCCTAACAGATGACAGGCTGCGAGGAGGGCGGTTCCATAGATGGGCATGGGGCAAGCTGACAGAATCGTCGCTATCTTGTCAAGCACCTCTCGCAATCTTCCTCTAGGAAAAACAAGCGAGAAAACGCCATTCCCTTGATGATGGCCGCATGTCAGCGGCTGAGAGAAAATCCCCCTACCGCTGAAATGGTCAAAGGCCGAAAAAATGTGACCTCAACTCAGGAGAGCGCTCGGGCGGCTGAGACGATGTGCTCCACCGTCATGCCCAGCTCTGACATCACCACATCTCCCGGAGCGCTGATACCAAATCGATCGATCCCTAGAGCCACACCGTCGAGACCCAGATATTTCCACCAGAGTCCGGTGACTCCAGCCTCGATCGAAATGCGTCGAGTGACTGAATGGGGCAGGACTTCTTCGCGATACTCCGCCGATTGACGATCAAAGCGCTCGAAACAGGGCATGGAAACTACACGCACTCCGTCACCGAGTTCTTCCGCAGCCTTCATCGCATGCTGAAGTTCACTACCGGTCGCGAGCAAGATGAGCTTCAGCTCTCCCGTCTCGCGGCGGGCGATATAGCCACCTTTCAGAACTCCTTCGCGCCGAACTTTGACCGGAATGGAGGATTGGGTCGCGATATTCTGGCGCGTAAGAATCAAAGCGGTCGGCCCGTTCTTACGCTCGATCATGGCAGCGAAGGCCCCTGCCGTTTCCTCCGGATCGCCCGGTCGAATGACATCGAGATTCGGGAAGACACGGAGTCCACTGACGGTCTCTACTGGCTGGTGAGTGGGACCATCCTCGCCGACGCCCACGGAATCGTGGGTGAAGATGTAGCCGACCCCCAATCCGGCCAACGCAGCTAGACGGATGGCCGGACGCATGTAGTCTGCGAAGACGGCGAACGTCGCTCCCGTGGCGCGAAAGATTCCGTCATAAGTGATCCCGTTCAGAATCGCTCCCATTCCATGCTCGCGTATGCCATACCAGACGTTGCGAGCATCAAAATCGACACGGCTGACATCCCCACCGCCTTTGATGTAGTTTTTCGTCGAACCGAACAGGTCAGCACTGCCCGTAATCAAAGCTGGGATCGCAGCAGCGACCGCCTGGATCACGTCGCCACCCGCAGCGCGGGTCGCTCCCTTGTAGTCCGCAGCAAATTCGGGGATCCGGTCGAGGAGATTCTCAGGAGTTTTCCCAGCGACCGCATCATCCAATTGCCCAGCTAGATCAGGATTGGCAGAGCGCCAAGCATCGTAGGTTTTCGTCCAAGCCTGGTAGACTTCATTCAGTTGCTCCCGGTGCGATTGAAAGTAGCTCTCGGTCTCCGATGAGACAAAGAAAGTCTCCTCCGGCAAGCCGAGTCCCTTCCGCGCTTCAGTGGCGAACTTCGCTCCGCCTTCTCCATGGGCGGCGGCGGTCCCGGCCACCTGCGGAATCCCACGACCGATCTGCGTTTTCGCCTCGATCAACTTCGGCTTCCCATTGCGGTTGGATTTCGCGTGCGTGATGGCCTTGTGAAGGGCCTCCAGATCGTGCCCATCGACACTGACGGTTTCCCAGCCAAAGGCTTCGAAGCGCTCGAGCGGATCGTAGCTCTGCGTCACATCGGCCATAGCATCGAGCGTGACATCATTGGAATCGTAAATCAGGATGAGATTGTCCAGCCCGACGTGCCCCGCGAAGGAAATCGCTTCGGCTGCAATTCCTTCCTGTAAGCAGCCGTCACCCGCGAGGCAGATGATGGTTTGGTCGAAGATCACATGCTCAGACGTATTGTAATTCGCCGCCGCCATCTTGGCGGAAAGAGCATAGCCGACGGAGTTTCCCACCCCCTGCCCGAGAGGCCCTGTCGTGCACTCCACACCCACAGTTTCGCCAAATTCCGGGTGCCCTGGCGTCTTGCTGTGGAGTTGACGAAAGTTCTTCACTTCCGACATCGGGAGATCGTATCCGGAAATGTGAAGCCAAGCGTAGAGGAACATGCTTCCATGACCAGCGGAGAGGATGAAGCGGTCGCGATTGAGCCATTTCGGAGCACTGGGCAGATAACGTAGATCGCTGCCGAAAAGCACAGCACCGACCTCCGCAGCCCCCAGCGGCAGGCCGAGGTGCCCGGAACTGCAGGCATGAATGGCATCAATGGCGAGACCGCGTGCCTCATTGGCAGCACGAGAAAGGGCTTCAGTGTTCAGACTCATAAAAGTTATCGTTCGAGAGGTGCAACCCTTGGCGCATTTAGTCGCTATCGCAAGCAAGGATTGATGGCGGAATCACTTTCAAAGCGCTCGATCAGCCTATCATTTTCTCTTCACCCCTACGATCATCTCCGCTAATTTTCTACGAGCTTCGCTGTACGCAGAGGCATTTTTCTCCCACTGAAACCATGATGCCGCAAGCGGCATGACGATCTTCTCCGCTTCAGCACGCAAGCCAGCTCGATCCAGGATGGCGAGATACTCGTAATCCTCGATGCTGTCACGCAGTGCTTTGAGTCGCAGACTCGGAGCGATCCCGTCATATCCGACGGCTCGACTAGGATAAGTCAGCGTTCCTTCCCCCTGAAAGAGCTGACCCTTGCCACGATCACGACGATCCAGAGTCTTCGGGTCGGTCCATGGGTCCTCGACACCAGACCAATATGACAGGTTCCCCCAGTAGAGCAGGCCGCTCATGTGATACCGCCATGCGATCCACGCCGGGACACGATAGTTGAGCAGTGGGAAATCAATTTGCCACCACGGCGTCGGATCACGCTGACAAAGAGCTGTGTAGGTCCAGATCGTCTCTCCCAATGCACGCCTCTGGGCAGCGGTCTCCTCGTCGTGTAAAGGAAATAGTGGGCACCAGATATCTACAGCGCCATAGAGATCGCCCCATTTTTCGTTCTGTGTCTTCGTTTGTTCAACCACGGCCACCTTCACGACTGACTGAGCGGCACGGATGGGAGGCCCCCATTTCTGGACGTAACGATATTCCTCTTCATCGTTCGGTTCATCCTTGAGATAAGTATAGAAGGTCACAAAGGGTCGATTGAGCTCCGCTGCTAACTGATCGTAGCTTTTCAGCCACGCCAGCAACTTCGCATGCTCAGCTTCCGGATCTTTGATGATGCTCTTGGGGTGAGGCGTTCTCAGAGCATTGACGTGATAGAGATCCACGAACTTCCGCAGCACATCGACCTGCTCACTCGTGAAGTGAAATGAACCGTCGTCTCCCCGTAGCGGAGTGAGCAAGGCAGAGGGCGGCGTTGCGTTGATGTGATGACGGCTGAGTTCATCCGCTACCTGCACTTCCATCGCATCCGGCTCTTTGAAATCCACCTCCTTACCCTCCTTGGCACGATTCGCGTAGTAGCGACGCAACTGTTCCGCAGGCGAACCGAATGCCGTCTGAAAAGTTGGCACCTCCGGCATCGAGAAGTCCCATACCGTCAACTCTACGGTCAGCTTTGCCAGCTCGCGATCTCCGGCGATGACGCGATAGATGCCTTGGTATTGTCCTGCCTTCGCGTCCTGCGGAACGAACAGATCCACCCAAAATCCGTGCGTCTCATCGGCAGGCAAATCAAAGGGCACTGCTTGAAAACGAGCATCGTCAGGGAGCGGCTGTTTCGTCAGGGGATGAAGGAAGGGAATCAGGGGATCCGGATACCAACCCGGTTGAAAAGAATCGTTGCGACTGCTCGGCAGAGTCAATTCGAGATGGTGCTCTCGATAGATGATTGCATCATCGGCCCGGATCTCTACACCCTCCGCGCTTTTCAGATCACCGGGCTGAATGTCTATCCCCTTCACGTCGGCGTCCGAGCGTACAAAGATCTGAAAGCTCTCCCACTCATTGCGGGCAGCGGCAAGAGCGATCCTATCTCCCTCATGTGCAGGCGCATCTCGTAGGAGTCGCACGGTATCACTTTCCACCCAGACCTGACATCCGGCCCGCGTGATCGTCGTAACGAGCATGGAAAACGCAAAAAGGAGGCAGCAGGCGAGTTTCGTTTTCATCAGATCCTCACGAAGAATGAATCTGTGCCGCAGTAGGGTCAACCGAAAAGATGTCCTACGCTCGAAACCCTCTGGAGACTCTATTTCCGATTTTCTAAAGAGGCTCGGAACTCCTCCAGTCTCGAATAATCCAAATTGAGTGTCCGATTTTTCAGCAGCAAATCCAAATCCTGTCGCGCTCCTTCGTAATCAGCGACCTGCACTCGTAAAATCGCCCTCTGAAAACGCTCATAGCCCGCGTCGGGCTGGATCGCCAACAACAGCTCCAGATAGTCTACCGCCTGCTCGGGCGTCTGCTTGCGATTGACTTCGAGATCGACCAAGTTTCTCAACATCCGCACTGCGATCTCGCGGGGTTCCGCTGGAGAGAAGGCGCTCTCTTCTGGTGTGTTTCCCGTCAGTTTTAATACCACCTGCGCCACTTCCTCTCGAGTGAAACTGGTCCCGCCTTCGAATACGTCGAACAACACAGGGGCGGCAGAGTCGCCCTTCTGCGGCTTCCAACCTACCATGAATTTCCCCGGCAACGCGACTCCATAAACTCCCGGCACCGAGAGTCTGCGCGCCAACTCGACAAAGATCACTCCCAGAGTGATCGGCAGTCCCTCGCGGTCATCCAGCACATGATTCACATAGCTGTTGGCATGGTGATAATACTCTCCTCGACTGCCGTGGAAACCACTCTCTCGGAAGAGAAAATCGCGAAGAGCCTCCGCCTTCTTCCTCGGAGTTCCATCGGAAACCGTCTTTCTGATCCAGGCATCCGCATCCTTGACCAGAAACGCAAAAATCGCCCGATAGTGATCCAGATCGAGATTGGGATCATCAATTCTGGCGATCTGCAATCCTACCTCGAATAGATCCACTTCCTCACTCTTCTTCGATAGCACTTCGAGCATCTGCTTTTCCACATCTACCCGATGAATCAGAGCCTCCAGACGCCGAAGTCTCTCGATTTTCTTCTCGAGTCCTCCCACCTCCGCATCGATATAGCGACGGCTTTTATCGCCGTTCTGCTCGAGGGATCCGATGACTGCCTCGCTACTGCCTTCTTTGTCAAAGCGCTTCAGAACATCGCTCAGGTCTCTCCGTTCCTTTTCCGTCAGATTCTTTTCCTCAAGGTCCACCCCCACTCGGAAATCGCGAAACTCTGCCTCCGTCTTTCGGAATTTGCACAATCCCACCTTTCCTCCGCGCATCGCTGCATCTTCGACCTCGAATACCTTTTCTTCATTGATCCAGGCCAGGATTTTCTTTCCCTCCACCCGCACGCGAAGTCGATTCCATTCACCTCGGTGATAAGCATCCGTTTCGCTCTGTCCTAAAACGGTCCAGCTATAGACATCAGGACCTTCAAAGCGACCTAACCTCACTTTCCCATCCGTCGGATAAAACCCATAGTGCTTCTCACCGCCATCTGCGGCGAAAGCGAGGCCAGCAGCATCGCCTTCATTGCCTAACTTCACCTGTACAGAGACTTCGTAGGGTTCTGCAGGTAGGTCCAATGCGGAAAGACAGAGCGCCCGTCCGCCGAACCCTTCCCCCGCTCGGCGTCCGACGATCACACCGCCGCGCTGAGTCCACTCAGCCCCCATCACCGCCGTCCATAGCCGTGGGTCCAAGGTGCCGATAGTACTCCATCGCGTCATCGGCACGGGATTCGGCTTCTCCAGCAGCTTCCTCAAATGACTCGCAGGCACCGCAAAGCCCAAATTCTCTGTCACCCGGTGTCTCAGCGTCACGATCCCGATCACCTCACCCTTCACGTTCACCACAGGTCCCCCGCTGTTTCCTTGCTCGATCGGCATCGCCAACTGAAGCATCGGGAACTCCGGCGTCTCTCCTTCTTTGACAAAGCCTTCCTCCAGCTTGCGAATCGCGGAGATCGCGCCGGGAACGACACTGGAGACCAAGCCTCTCGGGGCACCGAATCCCAAGATCACGTCCCCTTGCTTCGCCGTATCGGAATCCCCCACCACCAGCGCGGGATAGTCCTTCTTTCCCGGGGCAATCCTCAACACAGCTAAATCAAAATGCCGGTCTGATGCGTAAATCTCTGAGACCTTGCGCTTCGTGCCGTCGGAGAATTCGACCTGTAATGGCTGTCCTTCACCGATCACATGGAGATTCGTGACCACTAGGCCCTCCTTCGCAATGACAAATCCTGATCCTGTTCCACGAGTGTCCCCGTCTCGACCGATCTGATGAACGGTCACGATCGCTGGTCGCACCATTTCCGTGACTCGTGTAATAATAGCCGGATCCAGAAATTCGTGAACAAGATTAGAATCCTGAATCTTCAGATCGGTCGCCTTTTCGGCTTCAACAAAGGGATCAAATGGGGTTCCCGATGGAGAGCCTTTTGCCTCCGAGTCTGCTCTTGACGCGGCCGTAACGAATGTAATCGAGAGCGCAAGAATCGGTGCAAGGCGAAAACTCATGGGAACAGTCTGATTCGCAAGATTAGCGCATTTCTCCACAGATTGCCAAGCCTCCGCTCAGGAAAAATTCACTCACCTAATATTTGGGCGAGTTCGATCATTCGCGTCATCCTCTCACATTCTTCCCACAGGACCAGCAGATCTCGAAGTTACCGGGGTTCATCGCGCCACAGAAGGAACATGTGACTTCTGTGCGAGAGTTTACTTCCTCACTTTGAAAATATTCTTGCAGAATCGTCGCCGCTCTTTCGTAATCCTCTTCATTGACGACATACAAGACGGGATCAAGGCGAGGAGGAGTCAGGGTTGGGATTGCCGGCACATCTAGTTCATTGCTCCTTTCCACGATGGTCTCGATCCCTTGATTTTCGAGTAAGGAACGGATCAGTCCCATCCGCGACATATCCGCCTCGCTGCATAACTCTTTCATACCATTTAGTGTAACAGGAAAAGGCTTCTGAGTGAAAGAGAATCGCTCTGACACGATCTATCGTCGGCTTGACTGCGATCTTACTTCAGGTCGTAGGGACGATATCGTGACAAAACTCTTGAAAACACGAGTGTCAGTGCGACCTAAACCGCCTACTCTATCCCACCCGTCTCTATGAATACGTATCGGAAGGTCAGCAGAAAAAACACACAGCGGTATCTCATCTTGGAACTCGTGCTAGGTCTCGGGGTGATCTCGGGATTGCTCTGGGCCGCTCCGTCCGTAGAGGAATTCCATGCAGGACTCCCGTCGGGCCAAGTGGTGACGCTGTATGCGGATCAGGACTTCGAAGCGGAGAAGCTGAGTTGGGGATTCTGGCCGTCCGAGTCTCACACGCGCATGGAGCTGGATACGCAGGTAGTTCAACATGGGAAACAGTCACTGCGTCTGACGGCCTTGGAGGACAGTGATCGCGCATTTGCTCTGTCAAATCAGGCCACCTATGAGCCAGGAATCCTCTACCGGATTTCAGTTTACGTCCGCCGTGATCCGGGAGTGCAGGAATCATCCATTAGCTTTGTCGTCAATTTCTCCGAAGGATCGGGCAAGGGAATCAAGGAACGAGTCTATCCCAGCGCACTGACCCGCGAGCGTGTCGGAGACTGGGAGCGCTGGTCAGGACTGATCTCGCCTAGCAAGACTGCTCTCCTGGGGATGCTACTGCTGGGAGTGGAACACACTACGGGCCGTGTGTGGTTCGACAATATCACCATCGAGAAGTTGGGCGATGCAAAGGATCTCCGGCCTGACGTGTGGACCAATCTAACCGCCGGAGTAGAAATCGGCCCTACACCCTTGCAAAAGCTGATGAAACTCCGTGAGGGGAACACTCCACTCTATCAGATGGCCACTCGTTACAATCACTTGCTCTGGCAGTCCGGAACGCTGGAACGAGAGCTGCGTGAGCTGGAACGCTGTCTTTTCAATGCAAACCAGTCCCTGACATCGACGCTGCGCTCACAGTTTGACCAGAGTGAACATCTCCTGAACCAGACCTTTCAGGCATACACAGCAGCCTTGCGAGCCAATGCCAGCTCGACAGATCCTGACTGCATCGCAGCAGCGGGTCAATTAGAGAGCACCCTCCAGCAACTGGCTACAGCGCTGGCACAGGCACGCAAGTCCTTGCCTGTCGCCACGCAGCAACTCCCCGCCCACCTAGGGCCACAGTCGCGCTCCCTGCGCCCGCTTGAAGCCGATGGTCGGATGAATCGGCTCTTGTTCGGGGTGTGGAGTCCACTCGATTTCAGCTCTCAGGAGCAAGAACGCTTTGGCTTTGAATTTCACTCGACGGCTCCGGGGGAACCCAAAGAACACACTCCGGACAAGATCGATTTTTCCAACGTGACGATGACCTGTGATCGCTTGGAACAATCCGGCTTCAGTAGTACCTTCGGAATGCTTAATTTCGGCGTTCACGAGCGTCTCTACGCACCTCAGTGGTTCATCGAACAGCACAGGGACGAGCCCGATTTCTACAAACTTGGAAGTGACGGTAGCCACGGAGGGCACACAGGGAATCTTCACAGTCTCAACTACTTTCATCCCGCAGTTCGAAATTATATCCATAGCTATCTGGAACGATATGCAGAATTTTGTCGCAACGAGCCACGCATCCTCTTCTACGAAGTCGCTCTGGAAGCCTACTCGGGCTTCGCCAACGAAAAGGGAAAGCATCTGATCAGCTATGGCAAACACATGGAATCCGCCTTTCGCGATCACCTGCAAGGCAAGTATCATTCCATCGCTGAACTCAACAAAGCGTGGGGAACTGACTATGCCGGATTTACAGCGATTCAGCCGCCTACCGATCCCCACATTCAGCGATGGGAACCGCCCACACCTCTCACCGCTGAGTTTGCCAACTTCGCCGAGCAATCCTACATCGACTATCTAAAGCTGATCTACACATCATTGAAGAATCGCGATCCAGATAAACCTATCGTCGCTCGGCACAGCAGCCTACTTAGCGGCATCAATGGGGCACGCATCTTCGAGACCTGCGACGTGCTTTCGTTCCATCGCGGTGCTCCGGAAATGAATCTGGTCAATCTCTATCTAAACAGTCTTAATCGATACGCACACCGCTCACTGGCCTACATGGAAGACTTCTGGGGAAAGCAGGAAGAGTCTGGTCGCGTCTGGGATGAGCGAGCCCAACGCCGAGGTTTGGAAAAACACGTCATCCGCGAAGGCTTCTGGGGTCGAACGCTACAGATGAAATGGTATTCCTATTCCACCGGTTCCTACTTGTTCGAATACAACGGAAACTGGTTTAATCCGCGCACAGATCTCACCACCTGGCGCTACTGTATGCCGGGCTTACAAACGGCGATGCGCCGACTGGAGAGTGTCGACTGGATGCTGACACACAGTCAAATCGAGCCCTTTAAGATACTGGTGCTCCAACCATCGGCAAGCATGCGCGTCAACCTACCAGCAAACGCTCCTCTCATGGAAATGAGGTTGTTGTATCACTTACTGGCTCCTGCCGGGCTATTCTTTGAACTCGTCCCCGAAGAGTATGTTCTCGATGGTAGATGCTCTCTGGACGACTTCTCTGCCGTTTTGTTGCCACAGGCCGAATTCCTTCCAACAAAATTGCAAAGCCAGTTGCTCGATTATACCAGCAAAGGCGGCATGCTGGTGGCCCTGGGCCGCCCCGGCAGCTACGACGACCTGGCTCGGCCCAGCAAGCCTCTCCAGGATGGATTGCGAGCGCTCACATCCGAGGAGGACTGGGCAGCGGCAGAGAAGGCTTGGAACGCGTCCCCCGATCCTGATCACCGTCCAGAAGGCTCTGGATTCGTCCGCGTGTGTGCCGACAAAGGTCATCTGATCGCGCTGCATGGGGTAGGTGCACTCAACGGTGAGGAGCAACGCAGCGCCCTAGTAGATCTTCTCACCCTCCAATCACCACGAGCCGCTTGGGCTGAAAACAGCAGCTTCGAGGTGCTGTTGCGCGTGACCGAGGACGGCGGACGCTATCTGTGCATACTCAATCCTAACGTCGATCACGCCATTGAGGACACGATACACATCTCTGCCCCAGTCAAGCAGGCAGTCGATCTATGGACGGTCGAAGGGAGCGCCATTCCGATCCAGCCGAATCAAGTGGGTAGCCAGTTCAAGCTCCGCCTCGGCCCTGGAGAAGCGACCGTCGTGTATGTCGGAGATGAACCTTAAAGATTCATCGACTTGAACCAACGAACTCACATCCCATCCGATTTTGGATTCTCCGCCAGAAGTGAGCTAATGAACGGGAAGAGCTGCTTCTTGCGACTCACGATTCCTTTCAGCGTGAATAGATGAGAGTCACGCTTCGGATAGCCAATTTTTTGTCGAATTTGCGCCGGCGCTTCGATGAGCAATAAACTGTCGTTCAGAGTGATGTCTGTAATCATCAGACAGGCTAGATCGAGTCCGTGCTTCTCGACGAGCGCCTGCAACTCTCGCTGGAGGTCTTCGCGAACGGGCCAGAACGTATCAAATCCGATTTCCTCTACTTGGGAAATGCTCACGCGATACCCACTTTCCTCAAATTCCTTGCGGTCGGATCGGACGGCTTCTTCGAAATTTCCACCTCGTAACACGGATCCAGCGGAGAAGAAGTCTTCCTTGAAGCGGGCTACGTCGATTTCGGCGATCTGACTGGCCCATTCCAGAACAGCCCTGTCCTCGTCAGTGGTGGTCGGCGATGTTAGATTGAGCGTATCGGAAATAATCCCGGCGCAGATGCAGACAGCGATCCCGCGAGAGGGTTCGAGATTGTGCCCTCGGAATGCACTACCGACGATGGTGCAGGTGGAGCCGACGGTTTTGTTAATGAACTGCACAGGTTCCTTGGTAACGAGATTGCCGCTCAGACGGTGGTGGTCGAGTACTTCGATGATCTCAGCCTCCTCGGCACCGGCGACGGCCTGAGAGAATTCGTTGTGATCAACCAAAATCAGGCGCGGCCTCTCGGGGTTCACTAGGTCGGTACGTGAGAGAACGCCGACGAGACGATTGGTCTCGGGATCACAAAGCGGAAAAAGCACCTGTTCACGATCAGATTTCAGGCGTTCGCGCACGGCTTGCAGCTTCGTCTCAGGGGCAAAGGATACGAACTCCCGGGAGATGGCGCTCTGAATGGAGCGAGCACCGCGAATCAGTTGTGTACAGGAGGCGGTATCGCGCTTAGTGAGTAGAATGGCCGTGCCCTTGTTCTTCGCCGCATGAATGATCGCCTCCGAAGGTCGAAATCCGCTGGTGATCACGAGGCATTTCACACCCGCCTCGGCAGCATGGAGCTGGACGCCGACGCGGTCTCCCGTGATGATGATGAGCTGCTCCTCCAGCAAAGCGTGGATTCTGTCTTGCATGACAGGCTCGGACGATCCGGCGACCATCATGAGGAAAGCCTGCTCGACGGAAGGCGTATCCCCCATCGAGATGACCTCGGCGTCGAGCGTTTGAGCGATCTTGTCGATCGAGGCAGTCACCTGACGAGCATATTTAGCGGGAACCGTAGGGTCCGAACCGATGGGAATCAAGAGTTCGAGCAAGTCTTGCAAAGCCAACATCCCGATGAGAATCCCATCCTCACCGACTACGGGCATGCTCCGATGATGATGATCGGCCATCTTGCGATAGGCCTCGATCACTGAGTCAGATGGGAGTGCCGTGTTCACCTGCTGCCGAGCGATATCGATGGCCTTGGGCTGAATATCGCTGATCAGAGTGGGACGGGCGATCCCAGCGGTTTGGAGTACCCATTCCGTCCGGGCATTGGGTGGCCCACAGCAGGCAGCGACAGCTGTGGGAATGCGAGTCTGCCGGAGCAGGTCGGCATAGGCCAGTGCGGAGCAAATCGCGTCAGTGTCAGGGTTTTTATGCCCCATCACCCACGTCGGGCGTTGGATAAAGGAGGAAGTGGCGGCGTCGGTCACAGGCGAATGATCCACTATCTCGGGCGGGATTCGACTAAAATTTGCAGCAATAAAAGGAATTCGCACAGAAAATACTTATCGGATTCCCCTTAATCGAGAGATGATGAGAATCGGAAATGCTTGCTTCGCCTCGTCTAAACTCGTATTACAATTGGTGATTGCGAATGGATTCCCTAAATGTCAGACCTCGTTGGAGTGCCTGATTTTTGGTTGAATCCCCCAAGACTCCTTTCCACGAATCTTTGCCTACAGATTCCCGGAAGCTCCCACGCGCATCTATGAGCCAAGACGTTTTCCCATCCTCTCTCTCGCGTCGCTACGCGATGTTCATCTCTTATCGTCACGCCGATAACCTCGAAGCGGGCCGCAAGTGGGCGACGTGGCTACATGAGGCTGCCGAGAGCTATGAAGTCCCTGTCGATCTGATCGGGCGAACGAATCTCCGAGGCGAGTCGGTGCCCAGCACGCTCTACCCAGTCTTCCGAGATGAAGAAGAGCTCCCCGCCGACGCCGATCTGAGCACGAATATCGAACGAGCACTGGAAAACAGTGCTTTGCTAGTCGTGCTATGCTCGCCGCGATCTGCTCAGTCACACTTCGTGGCAGAGGAAATTCGGTATTTCAAAGAACTGGGAAAAGGTGGCCGGATTCTCGCTTTGATCATCGACGGGGAGCCCAATGCATCTGATGATCCTCAGAAATTAGCGCAATTCGGAGCGAATGCCGAGTGTTTCCCTGAACCTCTGCGCTTCGGCGTGCGCGATGCCGAGGGAAAGGTGGACTGGTCGAAGCGCACAGAGCCAATCGCCGCTGACTGCCGGCCAGGTGGCCAGCCCATTCAGGGATGGACCACAGTAGCAGCCTACGAAGAGGATCTGGAGAAAAAGGGGCTGGAGAAAAAGGAGAGAGCCGATGCCGTGCACGAGTATCGAAATCGACTGGAACTGGCAAAGCTAAAGGTGATCGCGGGCGCTCTGGGGGTCCCGTTAGGAGAGCTAACGCAGCGGGACAAGGCCCGCCAACTTGTCCGGGCAAAGAGGCGGACGCGAATTCTCGGCACTCTGAGCCTAGCTTTCGCCCTGCTAGCTGTGGCAGTGGGCGTGCTCGGATGGATGGCCAGTGAGGCGAAAAAGCTCGCAGTGCAGGAAAAACTCCGGGTGATCACCACTCTGGCGAACTCCGACTTCCAAGAAGGTGGTAATCGCCTTCAGGATGCCGTCACAGCCCCGGCCGGAATGGCCTACTTGGCACGGTCCGCCCGAGCGGGCGATGAACGCGCTGCCACGCAGATATGGGCACTGTACCAGCAGCAGCCATTCTGGATCCCAACAGCGAAAACCGATCCTCTGCCGATCGCAGAGCGACATCTCAAATCACTGGCTCCACCCAAGAATTTTCGAACAGTTGATCTTGACGGAAAAGCGGTCGCGCCCACCTGGTTTGCGAAAAGCGCTGACGGGAAGCGCTGTATAACCGTCGTCAGCAAAGGAGATGCCGGAGAAGGACCGATCACTTTTCGCTTTTGGACACTGTACGGAAACCCCATCGGAGAGTGGCAAAAACTTGATTACCAAGGCGATAATTATCTTTACGGAATCGCCGGAGCTGTTTTGTCTGAGGATGGTCGATTCGCCGCGATCATCGGGCAACCTTGGCGAGATTCTCAGTACATTGAACTGTGGGATGTGGAGAAAGGCAGGCGAATCGAAGGCATAGACGCTCCGAAGGCGGATGGTTCCATGCCGAATTACCAGGGAGGAACTTTCGTTGACCTGTGGTTCACATCGTGGAAGGCAGGAACGCCAGGACCACTATTTGTTACTCTCAGCAACCGAGGAAACGCAGTGGTCTATCGCCTGATTGTAGACGGTGACGATGCCAGCCTGATCGAACTTGGCAGAAACTCACATCAACGAGCACTGGTTCAAGCAGCCGTGGACGACGATGCCGATCTGTTCGTCAGCGCGGCAGAGGATCAGTCCATCCGTGCCTGTCGGATCACTGACGGAGCATCTGTAGGCTGGCCTCTCACAGTGGATGGAACCGTGACAGCTTTGAAAATTAATGGAGCTGAGGGCATCACCGCTCGTCTCACAGGAGGCAAAAGCACTGGCTGGGCACTGCTGAAACCGACCCAATTACCCCTCCCGGCACAAGCACGGCTCACCTTCACGCAGGATAAAGCATTACAGAAGCAGTGGGGAGATGAGAAAGAAGGGGATGAGATCACCGGAGACACCCGGGGGAAAGAAAAACTCCGCATTGTAAATGAGAAAATCGTCGAACTCTCAGCCGCCGATGGAAAATCCCTCTGGAAGCACTCTTTTCCCTCTGCGATGCGGTATGCTCGCTTTTTTGATAAGAAAAAAATCGTGGTGCAATCCACCGACTTCATTACCGAAGTGTGGGATGTGAAGAGCAATGCACCTGTGTATCCTCGCATCGACGAAACCAGACTGTTTACTGAGTCTTACCGTTCCGATACGGTTTTGCTCTCGTCTCTGTCACCGAGCGGGAAGTTCATGCTGACGCGGAGTTTCTTCTGGAACGCACCTAATGTCGCCATCCACAACTTTACCGTCTGGGATACTACGACAGCGAAGCCAGTCATCACCCCGATTCAAATCGTGAATTCTGGATTTGAGGACGCTCCACTCCCAAACCACGCGGAATTTTCCTCGGATGGGGCCTTCCTCTTCCTAGGTCTCTCGGAGGGAACTAAAGATAAAGTTCTGCTCGGTATCCAATTGGAACCGCCTTCAGAAGTTCTTCCCATAATGCCTAGTCTAGCGGAGGCACTCGGAGGATTCACCTTGAAAAGTGACGGCAGCCTAGAAGCGGTGAAATCGAATCGGAAAGCCGTGATCGAAGCTGTAAAGTCTCATCATTGATGGAGCGATTTCTCTATCAGTGGGATGGCTGGAACGAGGAGATTTTTCTTCGCATCAATTCTCTACGGGTTCCGTGGATCGACGAGTCCTCGCGCTGGGCGACGAGACTCGGAGACGGAGAGAATTGTGCGTGGATCATCTTCCTGCTCCTGCTTCTTCTCCTGCTGCGTCGGTGGAGTAATGGCGAAGGCTGGGGACGGATTCTGCCCTCGAACTCGTCTCTGATTCGATGCCTCAGCGTTTGCGTCATCGGCGCTCTGATCACTCTGATTCTTGTAAAAGGACTGAAGCCGATATTCCATATGCCGCGCCCCACGGAAGCATTATCGCATCATCCGGTACATCGGATCGGTGGCCCTTTTTTCGGATTCAGTTTCCCCAGCGGCCACGCGACCTTTTCTATGCTGCTGGCCTGGGTATTTTGGCGAGACTTTCGAGCCTTTGGACGAATGGTGCTGGTTGCTTGGGTACTCTGGATCGGTTTTTCCCGAGTCCATGCGGGTGCTCATTTTCCGGTCGATATCGTCGGAGGCTGGATCGCAGGAAGCCTCGCTGGTCTGCTGGCGTGGGAAATCGTGAATCTATCGCATCGTTCTCAGCGAACGATGCTCGTGAAGTAATCGGGTTCATTTCCGGGCTTCCACTTAATATTGCAACCAGAACTGGGATACCATGGTTCGGGTGTCGCACGTCCCGCGAGTAGGTCGTCGATCGCTTGATCGAGGTCCTTTCCGCTCGGAATACCGCGACCGGGCCGACTGGTGTCGAACTGCCCCGCGTAGCAGAGTCGCAACGTAGAGTCGAATAAGTAGAAATCCGGCGTGCAGGCCGCCGAGTATGCCAGCGCAACCTCCTGTGTTGCATCAAAAAGATAGGGAAAATCCCAGGCATTCTCCTGGGCAAACTCGATCATTTTCTCCGGAGCATCCGCAGGATATCGCTCAGCATCATTCGAGCAAATCGCTGCCGTAGCGATCCCCTCTTCCGCGATTCGCTTCGTGAAGCGGCCAAGAAATGCGGCAAGATGGATCACGTAGGGACAGTGATTGCAGGCGAAAAAAATGAGAAGACCTCGTCGATCCGCGGCCAAGGAAGCCGGAGAATGGATCGCACCGGAGGAATCGGAAAGAGAAAATGCGGGAGCTTGCGCTCCGGGAGTCAGTCGAAATGTGGAAGGAACTTCAGCCATGAGAGAGAATTAAAGGAATTCAAAAGGAATTCATTAGAGCAGGGTTGACATTCTATCGGAAATCACCGACCTGTCCCGTCCAATTTTTTAATCGCAAACGAAGAAAAGGTCCAAGTCATGGCAACAGTTGAAGTTATTCTGAAAGAAAAGATCGAGGGTCTCGGAGCCGAGGCCGATGTCGTGAAGGTGAAGCGTGGCTTCGCACGGAACTTTCTGCTTCCTCAGGACCGTGCCTACGAAGCAACGAAGTCGAATCTCCGCCATGTGAAGGCGCTAAAGGAAACGCGTGCAAAGCGCGAAGCGCAGGAGCTAGCGGACGCCGAGAACACGGCGACTAAACTAAGGAAGCTACGCCTGTCTCTGCCACTGTCTCTCGGACAGGGTGGAAAAGCCTTTGGATCAGTGACGACTTCGGACATCGCTGCCCTGATCGCCGAGAAGAGTCGCCTGACAATTGATCGCCACCAGTTGCTTCTCGAAGCTCCGATCAAGACTCTGGGGTCTTTCGAGATTCCTGTGAAGCTGCATCCGGCAGTCAACGCATCCGTGACGGTACGTGTCGTCGCAGCAGAGACCCCGGAAGAAGGCGAAGCGGAGTCTTCTGAGAGCTGATCCAGCTTTGATTCTGATCGGGATCGACTCTCTGTTTCAGAGTATGTCCAGTTCCGATTTCCATACGAGTTTCCTTCAAAAGTGAAGCTCGCTCCAGCACGTCAGTAGATTCCCTGAAATCTGCTGAACGGCCCCATAGTCGCGACCGATAGGTGACTTATTCAACTGTCGGTGACGAATCGCTATCACTTGCCTACCTTCTCCGTTTTCTCCAGTCAGTTATCTCATGGCCAAACCAAAAGACAGTACTAGCAAAGGAGATTCGCTGAAAAGAGGCCCTAAGTCGACAGGAGCGAGCGGTGTATCCGCGGGAAATGCGACATCTCCTGTGGAGGATGTAACCCGGTCCATGCCGAGAAATGAGGATGCCGAGAGAGCAATCCTCTCCTGTATGCTGCAGGACCCCGCCAATACGATTCCTCGTGCGATCGAATCACTGAACTCCGGATTTTTCTACATCCCGGCCTATCGCACGATCTTCGAAGCGATGCTGCATTTATATAAAACGAATCAGCAAGGCAATTTCGACCTAGTAGTCCTGATCACAGAACTCGGGAATCGCGGACAGCTCGATGCCGTGGGAGGTCCGAAATCGCTCGCTGATCTACTCGACGACGTACCGACGACGGCTCTATTCGAGGAATATATCCGATTTTTAAAAGAGAAGTTTATTCTTCGCCGGGTCATTCAAGATTGCACCGAATGCATCTCCGATGCCTATCTGCGGCCGGAAGACGTGGCTGGCTTCCTCGACTCCGTCGAGAAAAGAATGCTGCAGATCCGAAATGAAACCGAGCGAACGAAGGGAATAGAGGATATCCGTACCCACGTCATGGCCGTGATCGATTCCGCTCAGAAGATGTATGGAGGCGAAGGCGGCAGTGGACTGAATACGGGCTTTGACGATCTGGATAAGATGACCACCGGTTTTCATGGGGGGGAAATGATCGTAATCGCCGCACGTCCTTCGATGGGAAAGACCTCCTTCGTGATGAACATCGTAGAGAATCTGGCGGTCCCGAAGGATAAGCGTGTTCCGTGTGCTGTCTTCAGCCTAGAAATGACCGCGCAATCTCTGGTACAGCGACTGCTCTGCTCTCGGGCGAAGATCGACATGAACAAGCTGCGAAGCGGCTTTCTCTCGAAAACCGATATGCACGCGATGATGAGAGTGGCTGGCGATCTGGCAGAGGCCTCAATCTTCATCGACGATACTCCCGGCCTCTCCATCAATGAACTCCAAGCGAAGGCGAGAAGGCTAAAGCAACAACATGACATCCAACTGATCGCGATTGATTACCTCCAGTTGTTGAGAGCGCCAGATGTCGGGAATCGGGATGGACGAGAAAAGGAAATCGCCGCGATTTCTGGTGGAATCAAGGGAATTGCTAAGGAGCTGAATATCCCTGTGGTGGTTTTGGCACAGTTGAACCGGAATCCAGATTCGCGAGGTGGCGGCAAGCCCCGCATGAGCGACCTGCGGGAATCGGGTTCAATTGAGCAGGACGCCGATCTGATCGGTCTATTAATCCGCGAAGAAATTTATGCTGAGGACGATAAGAAGGACGAACTCAAAGGCAAAGCAGAACTGATCATCGCGAAGCAGCGAAACGGTCCGACCGGCGAAGTTCCCCTGACATTCCATAAAGAACTCATGCGTTTCGAGAGCCGGGCGCATCAGCAGGATTGAGGACAATGTGAATCTTCCCTCGACTTACTCTACGATAAAGAAAGGGTTGCGAAGATTCTCTTTATTGTAACGAAGCTCTTCACCGGTTTCACAATCGACCACTCGCCGTCCAGCTTCATTCGCAACTGCATGGGCGGCGGCAGTGTCCCACTCCATCGTCGGTCCTAAACGTGGATAGACATCTGCGCTCCCATCAGCAACCAGACAGAACTTGAGCGAGCTCCCAGCAGACAAGTAAGTCACCTCTTTGCCCTCTGCCTCCAGAGCTGCAACGAATTCGCGCACCTCATCGCTCAGGTGAGATCGACTCGCCACTACAGTGACGCTGCGCTTTTTCGAATAGTGTTCCCCTCCCGTCATTCTGTCCACAGGACCACCCTCCACCGACTTCCAAGCTCCCTGCCCCTCAGCTGCCCAATAGAGTCGATCCCCTACCGGCTGAAATACCACTCCTAAAACCGGACGCCCGAAACGCACCAGGGCAATATTCACTGTGAACTCACCATTTCTCTTCACGAATTCTTTCGTGCCATCGAGCGGGTCAACCACCCAGCACTCGGGCCAGTTGCGACGCACTTCATAGGGCAATGCCTGAATTTCCTCCGAGATGATCGGAATATCTGGAGTCAGCCCCTTCAGTCCCGCCACGATTACCGCATTCGACTGGCGATCCGCCTCCGTCAATGGCGATGCGTCCCCTTTACTATCGACAGAAAACTCGGTTCCGTACACCTCCATCACCGCCGCTCCAGCGAGCCTAGCGATTTCCTTCACTTTTTCGATATCGATTCCGTCTGACATATTCTACTACCCAAGCCGAAAGCTCGGGGAAGTCAACCGATGCTACCCCTCAGACGCAGTCTTCCATCGCAAGGATGATTTTGCCAATATGCTCGGAACTTTCCATGTGACGATGCGCCACTGCTGCGTCTGCAAAAGGAAAGATCTGATCGATTACCGGATGAAATAGCCCTCTGCTGATCATCGGCCACACTTGCGCTTCCACCTCCTTCGCCAGAGCGGCTTTGAATTCCGCACTGCGAGAGCGCAGGACGCAGCCCGAGACCGTCAGTGATCGCGAAATCAATGCCATCAGATCGATCTCTGCGCATCGTCCCTGAACAGCGTTGATCAGAACCAAGCGCCCGTCTGCTCGAAGAAGCGACAGATTCCGCGCGAGATAATTCCCGCCCACCATATCGAGAATCAGATCGCACTTTTCATCAGCGAAGGCCTCCGAAAAATCAACGTTCCGATAATTGATCGCTCGACTTGCTCCTAGCTTCGAGCAGGCCTGGGCCTTCTTTTCACTTCCAGCGGTCGCCAGCACGTCACAGCCTACTGCCTTCGCCATCTGAATCGCTGTCGTTCCGATTCCACTCGAACCACCGTGTACGAGGATTCGCTCCCCTGACTGCAATTTCCCTCGCTGAAAGACGTTCAGCCAGACGGTGAAGACAGCTTCAGGCAAGGCGGACGCTTGGCAAAAATCAAATCCTTCGGGTATCGGTAGGCAGTGCCCCTCGTCCACAGTGACGAACTCAGCATAGCCGCCACCAGCCACGAGAGCACACACGCGGTCGCCCGGCTTCCATCGACTCACCTGTGATCCACAGATATCGATGATTCCGGCGACTTCCAACCCCGGCACATCCGCCACGACTCCCGCCGGAGCCGGATAGCGCCCCTCTCTCTGAAGAAGATCGGCACGATTCAGCCCCGCCGCCTTTACAGAGATTCGTACTTCATTTGAAGCCGGAACCGGCTCAATTTGTTCTGTAGCCACGAGGACAGATGCGTCACCTGGCTGGGAAATTACGATTACTTTCATCTTTTCATTCGGGCGAAATCTTCACTTGGCAGGGAACCGACTTCCCAATTTCTCCCCTCCCCTATTTCTTCACGGCAGCTTCGCTAACTGCTCCGACACCCACTTCATCGCCTGACTGGCTGTATTGTCGCTGGGATCAGCGGTCATACACTGCTGCCACTCCACCTTGGCGATCTCTAGATGCTGTTTGGCCTCCGTCTTATTACCTGACTGTAAACAAGCGAAGCCAGCTAGACCACGGGTGCGTGCCAAGCTCCTCCGGTAGGTCGCCGGGGCATCGTCGCTCTTAGAAATCTCGTCGAGGAGAGCGAGCGCTTCCTTTAGAGGAACTCGACTTTCATCAAATTTCCCCGAATCTCCTAAAAGTTCGGCCAGATGAGACAATCTCTGCGCATAAGAAAATTTTACATCATCTGCAACAGCGCGACTCCCATCGACGATGGGACCCAGGATTCCAATAGCTCGCCTTTCCATCGCGATGGCATTCTTCATATTTCCCCCATCTCGTTGCTCCTCCGCCAGAGTGCCATAGATGTCGGCTAGCGTTTTTAGATAGGTCGATTCGTACGGATTCGCAGCTACGACGTGACCAAGCACCTCCGCCGCTCCCTCCAGTTTCGCCGAATCCTTCGCGAGCATGCCCACGCGAGCCAGACTGTTTCCCAACCCCAGTTGGTAGGCATCCACAGCGGCATCCAAGCGAACGGCTTCAGCATAGAGATCGCTCGCCTGTTGATAAGCATCCTTCGCGAGTCCCAATTCTCCCCGTGCCTCCAGAATCCGCCCCGTAAGAGAAAACGAATGGGCTAGAGCACCGATGACGCGGTGATTCTGTGGATCAGCCTTCTGAAGAGCCACTAGACTCGCCCCCACCGACATCGCCGCATCGAGCGCTGCCTCGGCGTGTCTCATCTCCAATTCGCTCTCTGCGATGGATAGGGAGTTTTCATGGATCCGAAGCGCCACCTTGTCCGTGAGCTCAGAATTGCGATTGCGAGCCTCGGCCCAGGCGTGTGATGACTCGGTGTAGTAGTTCCGAGCAGCAGAGAACTGCGCGTTTCGCATGGCGAGATCACCGAGCGACCTCTTCGCACAAGCGATGTTCTCTGCAAACTCAGCTTTCGCTGTTTTCGGATCCGCCAGCAGCGCTGTGTAGCGGCGCTCCGCTTCGGAGAATGCGGCGAGTGCTTTTCCAAACTCGCCAGTTTCTCGATAGATATTGCCCAGATAAAACTGAGCATTAGCTGTCGATACGATGAAATCAGAAGCATCTCCGTAGGTTTCAATGAGCCGCTCGTAATGCTTTCTAGCTTCTTCCAAGGTAGCCGCACGCGCTTTGCGGAACTCCGGCACATCCGAATCGCGATTCTCCAAAACAAGCTGAAAAAAGCGATCTCCATTGTCCTGAGTCTCTCTCAGAAGCTGACGGGCGAGCTTCGCCTGACCGAGAAGCTGATTCTTTGAATCCTCCGACTCATTTAACTCGGAAACAAGCTGCTTCTTCCGCATTTCCTCGTCCTGAATTCTCTGGAAGGCCTGCGCCTGCTTCTGGATCATCTCCTGTCGCTTGAATTCAGACTCTCGCAAATCACTCACAACGACACCTTTTTCCCGGCGAGCCTTGATGTAGTGGAAAAACGCGAGATAGGATGCCAACAAGGTCAGAGCGAGCGAGACACTCAAAGCAACCTTCAGGCGAAACACCATATTTTCGCGAATCCGTAGAAGAAAATTGCTCCAGAGTCCCCCCTTCTGATCACTCTCCCGCAACTCTCCATCCAGCGGGCGCACCAATTCCTGCGCGGAAGAAGCCACAGCGCGACCCTGTGCAGGCAGAGAAGTTCTTTCTCCAAATGAACTCGACATCACAGGCACAGTCGTCCCTGACAGCGTCTCCTGTACATCCTCCCCTACGGTCCCGAGCTCCTTCGCGATCTCCGACATTGATGTCGGACGATCTCCCGGTACAATCGAGAGGCAGCGGTCAATGATCTGACGCAAGACTTTCTCCCGAGCATTGGCCGCCGGCCCCGGCCAGAGAGGACGAGGCTCTGCCTGAATCTGTTGTAGAAAATATCCCGCCACCTCCGACGGCTCCCCAAATACGACCGCTGCAGAGCTTTCGAGCCAGGCAGGATTCTCCCGGCAGCGCTGCCAGAGAGCATGGAGACGAGGCAGACGCCCTGTGAGTAGGCGATACGCCAAGACGCCGAAGGAATACACGTCCCAACCCCGTCCGCGCCCTCCCCGAAAATCTCCGGATTCGAGTTGTTCCGGAGCGGCATAAAAAAGAAACTCGCCAGATTCCAGATATTGCAGCCCCTTGACGAACATGCCTCCGAAGTCTCCTATCTGCAATCCCTGGCCGCCCCCCTCTTCTTTCACCAGATAGAAAACCTCTGGTCGTAGAGCTCCGTGAAATAAATTCGCCTGATGCAACTCAGCCAGCAGTCGGACGATCTTCTCCACGATCTCTGAGGTCTGCCCCGGAGACAACATCGGCATCACCTCTGCGAGAGTGCCGGTATGCCACGGCTCCTGGGAACCACCGCGCCAGCCATGAAAGGCCATAGAGCTAACACTGGGGAGTTTCTCATCTTGAAGTCGATACTCATAAATCGAGTCCACCCCCACAGGAAGTCGCTTCACAGGAGCTAAATTATCGAAAAATGAATGAAGCAGTCTGTCATTGGTTGCCTGGGCCTTATACACGCGCATGACTCTCCGCTCGCCACGACCATGCATGGCGATCAGAATCCAGCCAAAGGGGTCCTCGGCCAGAACCTCTTCACATTGATAGCCTGGGAGTTCAGGAAACAGCATCTGCAACCTTTGAAAACGGATGAACGCAGGAAACCTTATAACAAAGCGCTGAAAACACGCCTCACTGAAGCCCTCCCCTATGAATTACGTAGGATACTGCCAAGGACCGCGATACTCTCTCTTCAGCAAAGCATTCGCCTCCTCGTCACTGGGGAAACGCTCCGCCTCTCCATCCCAGACCAAGCTCCGTCCCAGCTTCTGACTAATCATTCCCAGCAGACTCATATTCGTCGCCAGATGACCGATCTCGATATCAGCGACCGGACGTCGTCCCGTCTGAATCGCATCGATAAAATCTCGCCACAGCATCGGAATATTGTCTCCGTCCTTCTCGTGATCGAAGCGTGGGTCTTCGTGTACGACGGGTGAATTATCCGAAGGATAAAAAGTCCAGCCATCCTTCCACCCCAAGTAAAAAGTGCCCTGACTTCCGTGAAAATAGCATCCCACCTTCGACTTTCCGGTCTCGCTTCCACCAAATCGACGATGCTCCCAGACGGCCGTGAATCCATCGAACTCATAGCTCACCACCTGATGATCAGGAGCGTCGCTCGTTTGTTCTTTCTCGTTGAGAATCACAGCCCCTCGAACTGGGCGTCCTCCGGTAGAAAAGATTTTCTTCGGATGCTTCTGCCCCGACCACCAGAGGATCTGATCCAGCCAATGCACGCCCCAATCCCCGAGCTGCCCATTCGCGAAGTC
Source organism: Verrucomicrobiota bacterium (assembly GCA_963205275.1). Taxonomy (GTDB): domain Bacteria; phylum Verrucomicrobiota; class Verrucomicrobiia; order Verrucomicrobiales; family DEV007; genus Arctic95D-9. Next base: position 41,295 of record CAUJIH010000106.1, read on the forward strand.
CAAATAATTGCGAAACCCTCCGGGATGGATGCGCTTATTAAAAGGACGAAGCGGTGCCGGACCACAGTAGAAATCCCAGTCCAGATTCTCCGGCACAGGAGAATTCAGTTCCGGTTTTTCCGCCCCCCCTGGACTCTGGACGAAGGCTCGCACCATTCCGATAGTCCCGGCCTTCCCTTCCTTCAGAAACTTCATTGCACTCTGATAATGCGGCCCAATACGTCGATGCATTCCAACCTGCACCACTCGATTGACCTCCCGAGCCACTCGCAGCATCGCTCGACTCTCCAGAACTGTATGCCCGGTGGGTTTTTCCATATACACATGAGCACCAGCCCGGAGACAAGCGATCCCCTGGAGTGCGTGCCAATGATCCGGCGAAGCCACGATGGCGATCTCTATCTTTTCCTTCTCTAGAAGTTCACGATAGTCCCGGTAGCCTTTCGGCGCCTTGCCCGTCATTCCATCGATCTCATCGACTGACACCTCCAGTTCATCCGCATCCACATCGCAGACGGCCACCACATCCACCGATCCATCGGCGAGCGCGGAACGAAGAATGTTCATCCCCCACCATCCTGATCCGATCAGGGCTGTTCGATATTTCTTCCCGCTCTTCGACTCGGATTTCACCCAAGGGACGAGTGCGGTAGTCGCTGCTCCAGCGGTCACCTGGAGAAAACTGCGGCGGGGAAGGTTCTGCATGATCGTGAGAAAGTTGCGTTTGAATCGAATCGAGGCGAGCAATAGAGAATGATGCAGGTTCCTCTCTACGATGCCAAGTCCTATGATCGACCCTTTTTCGAAAAAAATGGAGCCGAAGCGGGGATCAGCTACCTCTTCCATCCATTCCGACTGACAGCGGAAACAGCAGCCACAGCGGCGGGAAGCACAGCGATCTGTGTCTTCGTGAATGATGTGATCGACCGCCTCTGTCTCACCGCGCTCGCGGAAGCGGGAGTGAAAATCGTCGCTCTGCGGTGTGCCGGGTTTAACCAGGTCGATCTGACAGCAGCCCGCGAACTCGGAATTCGTGTGATTCGCGTTCCCGCTTACTCACCCCACGCAGTCGCCGAACACGCCGTCGCACTGCTACTAACCCTGAACCGAAAAACTCACCGTGCATACAACCGCGTGCGTGAGCATAATTTCTCTCTGGATGGACTCGTAGGATTCGATCTGCATGGACGCACCGCAGGAATCGTCGGAACTGGAAAAATCGGAAAAATTCTAGCGGAAATTCTTCACGGCTTCGGCATGAGCATACGTCTCTACGATCCCAAGCCCGATACCCACTGGGCTGATGCCCGCAGAATGCACTACGTGCCTCTGGATGAGCTATTCTCTCAATCTGATGTCATCTCCCTACACGCACCGCTCACCACCGAGACTCGTCACTTGGTGAATGCACACACGCTCGACATGATGAAAGAAGGGGCCTATCTCATCAATACCGGTCGAGGTGCCCTGATCGACACCCCCGCCCTGATTGGTGCGCTGAAGCGCAAAAAGCTCGGCGGGGTGGCACTCGACGTCTATGAGGTAGAAGAAGGGATCTTTTTCGAGGATCTCTCCCAAGACGTGCTTCACGACGACGATCTCGCCCGACTACTGAGTTTTCCCAATGTCTTGATCACCTCACATCAGGGTTTCCTCACGGAAGATGCTCTGTCTGAAATCGCGAGAGTCACCACTGAGAACCTCGCTCGCTTCTTACGAAATGACTGCTTTTTACCCAATACCGAGGTCAGTTCCTGAATCTCACTCATCCACTATTGATGAACTCCCCCACACGCATCCTCTTCGTCTGCCTCGGAAATATCTGCCGCTCACCCGCTGGTGAGAACGTGATGCGCCATCTGATCGAACAAGATGGGCTACAGGCACAGTTTGAAGTCGATTCCGCTGGAACGGCCGATTATCACATCGGAAACCCGGCAGACCCAAGAATGATCGCAGCAGCCTCGCGGAGAGGAATCGTAATGACCGGGCGAGCACGACAGGTAAAAGTCTCCGATTTCAGTGACTTCGACTGGATTTTTGCCATGGATCGCAGCAATTACGAGGACTTATTACGGATAAAAAATCGCTGCGCGAATCCTACGGTTCGGCTCGTGTCGTTTTGTGACTTCTGCAAAAATCACTCCCATAACGAAGTTCCCGATCCCTACTACGGCGGGCTAGAAGGCTTCGATGAGGTGCTCGACCTGCTTGAAGACGGATGTGCTGAATTCCTCCAGTGCTGGAAGGATGGTACGCTGAGATAAAGCTCTCAGCGAAGCGGATTACTCTGACTTCGCCTGTCTATCACCTTTCCCGCCCTTATCACCTTTCCCGCCTTTTCTAGCGGAGCCACTGCCATCGTCCGGGAATCTAGGCGGCGCAGTTAGTTCGCTGGCGTCTAACTGACTATCATGATTTTTATCTAGAGCAGCAAAATTTTTCTCCACAGCGTCTGTCCCGGCCTTCTCTCTAGCCTTCGCCAGAGGAGGAAAGCTAGCGAACTCATCTCTGGACAACATGCCATTCCCGTTCTTGTCCAGCTCATCGAATTGCGCATTACTCACCTCCGCTGCCGCTTTCTCCCTGACTCTCACGAGAAAGGGCGAGGCAAAAAATTCCTCTCTCGAGAGAGAGCCACTTCCATCCTTATCCAGTTCTTTGACGAGTGCATCTGCGTGCGAGGACGGGCTCGCCTCCGAATTCCGCTTTCGAAATCCATCCCGTCGAGGCATAGGCACCGCCAACTCCTTTAGATCGAGCTGGCCATCCTTGTTCTTGTCTCGTTCCGTAAATATCTTGGCAAGCAACTCATCGCCCCCCCTTTCCTTCATTTTTGCGGCCCAAGGTGCCGCTGCGAACTCTTCCTTCGAGATTGTGCCGTTTCCGTCCTTGTCGAGTAATTTAACCATGCCTTCAGCACGCTTTTCAGGATCAATGGCTTTTCCTTTCCCCAATCCTTTCCCGCCTTTGGATTGAGCGAAAGTAACGGTTAGGCTCGCCATGAGAAGGATTGCAATCACAAAGAGTTTTTTCATCGGATCGGTCGATAGAGAGAGTATCGGCAGGACGAAGTAAGTGCTCAAAAGGTCCCGCTTTCTCGACTTCAACGCCAACTCTCAGAGAAAGTTTCGCAACTTTTTTCGAGAATCGATCTGTTGCTCGATCAGCGACTCAAAATACGGTCCAAAAAGCAAAAAACCGTCCCAGTTTCCCGCGACGGTTTTTTGAATGATTTCGTTGAGGCAAGAACGTGATTACTTCGCAGCTTTGCCTTTTCCACCTTTCTGTGAAGCGGCAACCAACTCATCTTTAGAAATTTGGCCGTCCTTATCTTTATCGAGATGGGAAAACCCCTTATCAACAGCACCGTCACCCTTTTCTTTGAGCTTTACGCCTCGGGGAGAAGCGGCAAACTCTTCCTTGGAGAGAGTTCCATTGCCGTCTTTATCGCTCTTCTTGATAAATGATTCGGCGCTCTTTGCGGGATCAGCCTTTCCTTTGGCTTTCGCGGCACCTCCTTCAGCAAAGCTGATGGAAAGGCCAATCGCAAGAGCAGCTGCAATTACGAGAAATTTTTTCATAGATTTTGATAGAGTTATATAATCTAATAATCTTAGAAACTCCTTCCTCACCTAAGTGCTACGAAGGAATCTTCTAAATATCACCTTAGTTCGCAGCCTTGCTCTTTCCACCTTTACCGCCCTTACCACCCTTTCCAGGGGCATGCTGGCGAGGAGCCGCCAGTTCATCCTTGTCGAGCTGGCCATCCTTATTCTTATCACGGGAAGCGAATATTTTGTCGATAGCACCCTCTCCACCTTTTTCCTTAGCCTTTGCCGCCCAAGGAGCAGTCGCATACTCTTCCTTCGAGAGAGTACCGTTGCCATCCTTATCCAACTGTTTAATGAGAGCTTCTGCTTTCTTCGCGGGATCCACGGGAGTTTTTCCCTTACCTTTGGCACCTTCCCCTTCAGCAAAACTGAAAGAAAGGCCGAGTGCGATAGTAGCAGCGATTACGAGGAACTTTTTCATTGATGATTCGAATTCGATTGTGTGATTTCAGTGTGATTTCGGGAAGCTAGTCCCACGCTCTAAAACGTCTGAACTCGAAGAACGTTGCAAAAAAAATTCGATTTATTTTTTCGATGTCTCTCCCTGACTCAGAGCCGCCTCAATCAAGCGATACCCTCGATTGACCAGCCCCACTCGATCCTCCAGTAATCCCGCAGCGAGCAAGGCCTGATCGAGCAATTGCTCCGCTGCCAGCCGAGCGAGATCGGGATTCTGCTCGCGTGCGGTAGCCAATGCGTGGACGAGTGCATGGCGCGGATTCAACTCCAGCTCTGCCTTGAGCGGGGGGAGAGCCTCTGAGGGATTCATCGCCTGCATCATCTGACGCATGTGCGCTGTCATTCCGTGCTCAGGCGGGCAGGCCGCTGCAGGGCTGCTGATCAGTCGCTTGCCGGGAGTCACTTTCTCCAAGCGGTCCGAAAACTCACTTTGGAAGAAGTCGCACAGAGAGGTCATCGCCTCCTCCGACAAGGTCTCACCCGCTTTCTCCGACGTTTCATCATCTGGTAAATCGATTCCGGGCGATGCCGCAGAGACGAGCTTCTTGCCCTCAAACTCATGCAGAGCTTGCAGCAGGTATTCGTCAACGGAATCGGTCAGGAAGAGCACCTCGATTCCTCGCGCCTTCATCGCCTCCAAGTGAGGCGCTGCCTCCACTGTCGCCCGATCAGGTCCGAGTAGGTAGTAAATGGTCTCCTGTCCCTCCTTCGCACGCAGAAGGTAATCGTCAAAGCCAATCATCCCCCCCGCATCGCCCATACTGCTCTCAAATCGGAGTAGTTTCGCCAGCCCCACACGATGATCGAAATCCGTGACGATTCCCTCCTTAAGAAAGCGAGAAAATTTCGCGTAGAACTCTTTGTATTGATCCGGTCCGCTCTGCGCCTCGCCATCAAGAAATTTCAGAAAACGCTTCGTCACCACTCGATTCAGCTTTCTCACGAGAGCGCTGTCCTGCATCGACTCACGACTGATATTCAGCGGAATATCGGCACTGTCAATCACCCCTCGCAGGAACCGCAGCCAGTCAGGAAGAAGCCCCATCGGTTTGTCGTCGATCAGAACATTTTTACAGTAGAGTGAAACTCCCGGTTCCATCTGTCCCATGCCCCAGAGTTCCGTATTCTCGGTCGGGACGAAGAGCAGCGCGTTCAGCTCAATCGGCGAGTCCGCATTGAAATGCATGTGGTAGCGCGGAGCATCGAAGGCTTTCGCTGTGAATTTATAGAATTCAGTGTATTCCTCCTCCGTGATCTCACTCTTCCGCTTTCTCCAGATCGCTTCCACCTTGTTCACCCGTTCCTCCCCGAGCAGCACGGGGAATGGAATGAAGCTCGAGTAACTCTCGATGATCCGACGAATCCGATCCGTCTTCGCAAACTCGACACATTCTTCCCGCAGCTTCAGAGTAATGCGGGTTCCTCGGGGCAGCTCTTCATCCGACGGTGTGATCTCGTATCCGGTCTTCCCGTCACTCGTCCAGACGAGACTCTCGCTTCCCGGCTTCCAAGACCGAGTGGAAACTGTCACCTCATTCGCCACCATGAACGCGGAATAGAATCCCACCCCGAATTGTCCGATCAGCGTACTCTCGCTCTTCGCTGCCTCTTCCAGATTTCGAAGAAAAGCCTTCGATCCTGAGTGTGCAATCGTACCGAGATTTTCATGCAATTCCTCGCGAGTCATTCCGAGACCCCGATCTGTAATGGTGAGTGTGTGTGCCTCTTCGTCTGCGGAGAGTTGAATTTCCAAGGCTAGCTCTGGCGAAAGCACATCAGCTTCCGTAAGCTGGATGTGGCGCATTTTCTCCAAAGCATCGGAGGCGTTCGAGATCAATTCGCGTACAAAAATCTCCCGGTCTGTATACAGGGAGTGGATAACGATATCGAGAACTTGGCTGACTTCTGCCTGGAAGTCGTGTTTTTCTGTGGCTGACATAGTGATAACAAATGAAATCAGAAGGAGATGAGAAATTGCGGATACGGCAATCCCGAAAAGTGGAAAATGAAGAAACCCGGGCACTTGTCAAGTGTCCGGGCTAAGCAACTCTTTTGCGACAAAGGGATCAATCGATCAGCCTCGCCGCAGGTCTCACTCTTAGCGTCCTGATCCGCGAAAGAGGCTGGACTTCTTCTCTCCCGCCTCTCCCTTCGCCCCATCCTTGGCAGGAGCAGTTCCTGCCTTTGAATCTGTCGCGGGAGCATTCTGACTGGTGGGGGACGGACTCGGCGCGGTGGACGATGCCGGGGCGGTGGCTGGTGTCGCCGCCTTCACCGCAGCCGCTTCAGACGCAGCCGCAGCATCCAGTTTCTGAATCTGTTCTGGAGTCAGCTTCGCCGCTGCTTCCTTCAGCGTATTGACGGCGACTTCGTTTCCAGGAACAAGATCTGCTGCTCGCTTGAAATATTTGTAAGCGGTCTCGTAGTTCGGAGCAGGTGGCTGATCAGCGGCTACGAGAACTCCACGGAAATACAGCCCTCCCAAGCGGAGCAGAGCCTCAAACTGTGTAGGAGCATTCACCTGAGGAGCGGATACCAGCTTCGCATACGCATCCGCAGCAACCTTCGCCGGAGTGCTGCCCTCCGGCACCGGAATCAGTCCAGATTCCGCCATCACACCCAAGCTGAGAATTCCCTCTGGCAAGCCCTGAGCAGCCGCCCTAGAAAACCACCCAGCCGCTGCGATGGGATCACGCAGAGTTCCGATTCCGTTCAGATAGTAAACGCCCGCTTTGTGCATCGCCGGGGCGAAGCCACCACCCGCAGCCTGAAGAAAGCCGGCGAAGGCCTTCGCAGGGTCCTGGTCCACGGAGCGGCCCTCTTCATAGAAAGTACCTACATTGTAAAGAGCTAACGGCACCTGATTCCGTGCAGCGAGACGATAGAGCTCCAGAGCAGCGGCCGCATTCGGAGTCACATCAACCTTCCCATCATTCGGATCGATATCGACTCCACGATCATAATACCCGGCCAAAATTAACTGTGCTGTTGCATCATTCCCTTGAGCAGCTCTCGTGAAATAGTCGAGCGCTTTGGGGAAATCCTTCGTCACCCCTGCCGTGCCGTTGGCATAGAGTTCACCCATCGTGCGGAGACCGGCTGGGACATTCTGATCCGCCAGTTTCGTGAACTTTTCGACCGCTGCCTTTGGATCTGCCGGGATCTGGCGAGCCCCGAATTTCTTTCCATCGAAAAGGATGGAACCAAGAGTCGCCAGCGCATTGGGATTTCCCGCGTCAGAGGACTTGTTCAGCCATTCCCAAGCCTTATCGTCGTCCGTTTTCTCTGCTCCGCCCGCTCCGAGATAGAACTGGGAAAGCTCGAACTGTGCCTGACTATCTCCATCGTTAGCAGCCTCCAGCAGCAGCGCCTCTGAGGCAACGGGATTGCGCTCTTCTCCCCCCAGACCATTCAGATAAATGGTCGCCATATTTCGTCGAGCTGCATTCAGTCCCCCATCGGCAGCCTTTTTGATAAAGCTCAGTCCTTCCTTCGACTTTTCCAGATCCTGGCTCGAACTCGCGAGAAGAAAGCCATAATTGTTCATCGCCTGGAGCTGTCCGAGATCAGCCGCCCGCTTGTAGTATTTCATCGCCTCCGGAATGGCATTCTGCCCTTGTCCCTGCTGAGACAACATCCCCATTGCAAAAAGAGCGTCTTTATCATTTCCGTTTTCCGCGAGATCACGGAGCTTGTCGATGGCCTCCTGAAGAGTCGGAGAGGGAGTCTCACCCTTGGCCATGGCGGACATCGCCTTTTCCATGGCTTCGATCTGACCCACGGCTTCGGCGCTGGGTTTCACCCATTCATTGGTATCAATACCGAGGGCAGCCGCTCCATGCGAAGATGTCGCAAGGAAAGCCGAAAGTGCGAGAGCGATACAGAGGGGCCTCAGAATCATAAGATAAGATGTGGATTAAAAGCTGTTTACAATCAGGGAAAGGATCGATTCCGATCCATCGTCACGGGAATCCTTGTCTCTGCTTACGCAAATTGTGACACGGAAAAGCGGCGATGAGTCGGGAGGCTACGAGAAAAAGAGCAATTTGGCAAGGACAAGTTGAGAGACAAGGGATTGGTTCAGAAAGCAGCTTGAAACCCATCAAATCGAGCCCCTTTCTTCCTCTGTCCATTTTTCACAAAATTTGCCGTTGCTTGGCAGAGAGATATTGCGATACGACTTCGGCGCAGAGTTGCTCTTGATCGGGGAGCGTCAGAGTTGCCCCGAGACGCCGAAGCTGTCTACCGATTTCGCGAAGATCCGCCCACTGGTAATGTCCGGCAAGACGAGTATAGATATCGGCGTCCGAGTCAGGCATGTTCTTCGGAGAAAAGATGGGCCAAGCATCCTCGGGACGAACCATGTTCACCAGAACGAGATGCTGCCGAGACACCAATGGCAAGGCCTCGAAAAACTGTTCTGCTCCCAGTGGGTCTGTAAGATCCGTGAGAACGACCAGTAGAGCGCGCCGAGAGAGACGCATCCGCAGGGCAGACATGATCTGACCGTAATCTGGAGCCACGGCTCTGGGTTCCAGAGTGTAGAGAGCATCGCGAACCAGATTGTAATGCCCTTTCCCCCGCCCGGCCCGGAGAAAGCGATCCTCGCGATCCGCAAAGCTGATGAATCCGAACAAATCGCCCTGACGCTCAGCGACACCGGCGAGGACGAGAGCACAGTGGAGAAACTTTTCCAACTGCGTGGTCACAAACTCCTCGCCTCCCTGCGATTCCTCCAAGGTGCGGAGATCCGAAACCTCATCGGCAGGAACACGGATTTCACGGGCGCTGAGACGGGAGTGATCGACGACGACGTATATCTCCTGTGTACGCTCGATCTGATACGTGCGTGTCACTGGATGACGCCGACGAGCGGTCGCCTTCCAATCTACGTCTGCATAATCGTCGCCGAGCTGATAGTCGCGCAACTGCTCAAATTCTCGCCCTTTCCCGAGCTGTCGCATCAGGCGCATCCCGTCATTGCCACGCATGAGAAATATGGCGGCGAGCCGCCGACGCTCCGTACTCAGGTCGGGGTAAACACGAACTTCCACGGGGATCGGAAAACTGCTGCGTATCATCCAGAGTCCCATCCGCGAGCGCGTCTCTGCCTGTATGGGCCCTAGACGAAACTGTCCCTGTCGTAGAGGGATCAGCGGATAGACAGTCGTCTGCCTCGTCACGGTGGGTAGGCTCTCCAGAAAAAGGATGCGGGGGCCGACACAACGAAACTCCGAACGAATCTCCACACCATAGCGCACATTTTTCAGGAGCGATCCCCGATTCAAAAAAACAAGAGGCAGGACGACTTCTCGCCCTTTGGTGCAACGTAGCAGTTCGGGAGATTCGACCGAGAGATTCGCTAGGCAGCGATGCGACAATGCCAGATCGACTGTAGCGAAGACTAGCACGAGCAGGATCACCAGCACCGCGATCTGCGACTCGACACCTTCCAGCGCTACGGCGGCAGCGCAGGCAGGCACGATGAGTAAAGCAGTCAGCCAGAGGAGGGAAATGTGCGGGACAGACCGCATGATCTAGAACAAAATGAGTCAGCAGACAGTAAGAGAGATGTGCTCCTGGATTTAATCTAACGAGGAACAGGAACGGCTTCGAGGATCTTCTCAACCGCCTCGCGGAGCGTTACTCCCTCGATTTCATACTCAGGTCGCAACACGATCCGATGCCCCAGCACTGCGGCAGCCATCATGCGAATATCATCAGGGATCACGTAATCTCGTTCCTCCAGCGCTGCTCGTGCACGACTGGAGAGCAATAGCGCCTGCGTCGCTCGCGGTCCCGCTCCGACTAGGATGCTGTCCTGCATACGAGACTGGCGCACGATTTCGACTGCATAGTTCAGCAAATCCTGGCTGACCCGGACAGTCTCCATCGCAGCACGCATCCGCACGATTTCAGCCTCGGCGAGCACGGCTTTGACGGCTCCGCGTTCGAGAATCAGCTCAGGAGACTGTCCACTGAGCAGCGAAGCAGCGAGCGCTCGCTCCTCCTCTGCTGTGGGATAGTCCATCTCAATACGGAGCAAGAAGCGATCCTTTTGCGCCTCCGGCAATGGATAAGTGCCTTCATATTCGGCGGGATTCTGCGTGGCGAAGACAGTGAAGCTATCGGGAAGGCGATGTGTTTCTCCGTCGATGGTGACAGATCGCTCCTGCATGGCCTGCAGTAGGGCAGACTGTGTCTTCGCCGGGGCACGGTTGATCTCGTCGGCGAGTAGAAAGGAGGTGAACACTGGTCCTTTCACCAGTCGAAAGGAATTTTCTCGCAAGTCGAAAACTCTCGTCCCTACGATATCCGATGGCATGAGGTCGGGAGTGAACTGGATACGAGAGAACTCACTGTCCAGCACGCGAGCGAGAGTGCGGACGAGCAGAGTCTTGCCGATGCCAGGCACGCCTTCGAGAAGGATATGCTGACCAGTAAAAATCGCGATTAGACACTGATCGACCACCTGATGCTGACCGATGATTACCTTGGCCACCTCTTGTCGCGCTCGGAGCAAAATTTGCTGAATCGTTTCATTGAGGACTCCTGTTTCGTCGTTCTGGGGCGAATCTGTTTCCATGACGTGATTCTTTTCGCACATCCGGCGGGATTTCTCACTCTCTTTCCACTCGAGAAGCAGGAATTCTTATTGATCAAAGCCACCCGGACTTGCCACGAGCAGAGTGCTCGGCAGAGTTGCAGGAAAATGAAGATAGCCGACGGTGAGGGATGCTCGTGATTTCTATCGCTGCCCTCGCTGAAGAGCGGATTATTGGTTCATCCAAAGGCAAAATTCCGTGGAAACTGCCTCGTGACAAGGCGCATTTTCGCGCTTGCACTGCGGGACGGTGGCTGCTGGTGGGGCGGAAGACCTACGACGAAATGACCGGATGGTTCGAGGATAGGACACCCATCGTACTGACGTCCGATCGAGAATTTCGCACGAATGTCTCCGGACATCGAGTCGCACACTCCTTGGCGGAGGCGATCGATCTGGCCAGAGGAGCAGGGGTCTCAGAACTGATGGTCTGCGGTGGGGCGCACACATACGCTACAGCACTGCCGATGACGGACCGCCTCATTCTGACTCGCATCGCACTGAAAGTCGATGATGAAAATGCCCCGCGCTTTCCGGAATTTGAGACCTCGGGAGAGTGGCAACTGATAAGCGCTGAAGAATGGCCCGCAGAAGATGGAGGTCCCGCAGCGAGGCTGGAGATGTACGATAGAATTCGGGGATCAGACAAAATGATCTGACGAATATCGGACAGCTCAGTTCTACGATTCGTGCGCAATTTCACAAATCGATCACGAATCCGCCTCCGATCGTGACGGCTTTCGCTACGTCGAGCGGAACCCACCGCAATTCGTATTTCGGCCCCCAGGAGTCGCTCACTGCAAGTTCGTTGGTCGCCGTGTTGTATCCGATAATCATGCAAATGTGAAAATTCTCGCTTGGAACCAGTTTCTTGCCCGCCTCTTCTCCTGTCGTCTTCGCTTTTTCTGTCCAAGCAGCCCAGTCGCTTTGCTGCTGTCGCTCTTCCGTCCAAGCATTCGCCAGTTTGTTATAGTCTTCGAGCGAAGCCATTTGCCACAGAACGGGGACGCCCTTGTCGATGTATCGAGAGACGGCTCGGGTGGTCAGCTTCTCTTGCAGAGTCAGATCGCTAATTCGACGAGATTTACTGCGAATGATCCGCTTTGCGTCCTCAGCGAGCTTGCTGGTGTTCGTACCTCCACCGGGGGCGGTGGCAGCGGTCGCGAGCAGATACATGTCAGCGGGGACTTTCATGTAGCGCATCGCTCGCTCAAAGGTCGCCGGAGCACAGTATCCCTTCGGTCCTTGATTTACCATGGGGATATTCGTAATCAGGACGTCGCCATTCTCTTCGTGTTTGACATTGGCCAGAAGAACTTTACGCAACTCCTGATCATACACCTCAGACTGCTTTCCTGCTTGGTCAGCCAAGCCTGGAGGCACGATCAGGAGGTGGACATACTCGCCTTCCATTTCCGACAGAATGAAGGAGTGGCTGGCATAGTCCCATCGTTTCGCGGTGCGACGATCATCCTTTTCTCCATATCGCTGCGTGATCGCGACGCCGAAGGCTTCGCTCAAGGCCAGCGCAATGGCGGCCGCATCCCGTTTGATGGCTCCATTGAGATCGCTGGCAGATGGTAGCTCACCCTTCGACTGAAAATGCTCTTCACCCTCCCCGACTTCGCTCCCGTAGTCTCCTTTGTTGGCAAAAACCAGAGAAAATTGCTCCACCTTTCCCTGCTTGTCCCCATAAAGCACACAACTGTATGGGTGAGCGTTCAGGAAGCCGTAGTTCAACTGCGGATACAGTCGATAGCTGCTGGTCTCCTCTGTTTTTGACTCACCGGGCCATTTCAGACGCTCTGCAACCCTCTCTGCTGGCTCATCCCACAGGGTCAGATCCGAACTGAACAGCGGATGGCCGACCGCCTGATTGACCTTCCCCAGATTCTCCTTCATCTTCGCCGTCTCTTCGGCTTTCCACGCAGAGAGTCGCTCGAAACTGGGATCATCCAGTGCTGTCAGTGGAACGGTATATGTCTGCGAGCCGAGACTAAAACTGACCTCGTTATCGGTGAGGCTGAGTGGTTCGATTTCCAGAGTGCGCCCGGTTTCCTTCTGTGTGATTTGGATCGTTCCTGCCTGTGATGATACGGAGAAGCGGATGAATCCGATTAGTAGCAGGACGAGTAAAGGGTAACGGGTAGAAAACATGACCAGACTCTCAAAATGAACCTTTCACTCTGCAACTCGCAGGGCATGGATTCATCCTAATGAAACTGATCTTCCTTTGGCAAGGATTTTTCTCGTCAGTGGAAATTTTCTATCAATTGACCTCAGAGCGGTTTCACTGCGATGCTCTGATAGTGGACTTCACTATCCGGATCATGCGCCTGAATGGCGAAGGTGCCTTCGGAGACTCGTCGCCCATCGGTAGCGCCTTCTCCGGGACCGCCCTCGGGTTCGGTATAGTCAACGGTGGTCTCTCCATTGACCTGAATGACGATATGCTTTCCCCGGACGATGATGTGGTAGTCGAACCACTCTCCGTCGGTGCTAGGAGACTTCGCGCGGATCGTGTTCAGTCCTCCTTTGGGCTCCTGTTCACCTTCCTTGAGCACGACGATATTGCGGATGCCATAGAGACTCCCTGTCTTCTTCGGATCCTTGTGCGTCGAATTGACCTGACACTCGTATCCCTTAGCCGGCCAGCCTTCAGGCTGGAATTCGGTATGAAAATAGACGCCACTATTGGCTCCGGGCCAGGTTTTCGCACGGACTTTCAACTCGAAGTCTTTGAACTTTCCCCCGTGAACATCACCGATGTAGAAGAGATGGCCTCTCGGCCCTTTCACGACTAACTCGCCGTCTTTGACTGAAAAGCTGCCGGGATTTTCCGAAGCCTTCCATCCATCGAGATTCTTTCCGTTGAACAACTCAATAAATCCGTCTTCGGCACGGAGCTTGCTGACCGAAGGCAGTGCCGCAACGAGAAGGAAAAGGAAAAGGAAACAAATACGAGAAATTTTCATTGGATGCAGCGGACACGGAATCTGCTCGTAGAAATTTCGCAATTCCGGATACATGCCATTCTGAAAAAGAATCCGTTTGCTAAATCACTCTGGTGATCCGTTCATAGCGCCGATGTCGGCACCCACTCTTAAAATCGGTCTGGCCGGTTTCGGTAACGTCGGGGCAGGCGTGTATCGGAACTTGGAAAAGAATCGGAAACTCCTTTGCGAACGAACAGGCTATCATCTCGAAATCTCCCGAATCGCGGTGAGGAATCGAGAGAAGGCACGTCTGGCGGAGGCCCCGACGGAGTTGTTTACCGAAAATCTATCTGACCTTCTCGACGATCCGGAGATTTCGATCATCGTGGAGTTAATCGGAGGCACCGATCAGGCCTTCGATTTGATCAAAGGCGCGTTGGAGCGAGGGAAATCGGTGGTCACGGGAAATAAGGCACTGCTGGCCGAGCGAGGGCGGGAGCTGTTCGCCATCGCCGAGGCCTGTGATCGCCCGATCCACTATGAAGCGGCCGTCGCGGGAGGAATTCCGATCATCAAGGCGATGCAGGAATCTCTGATCGCAAACCATATCCAATCGGTCACAGGAATTATCAATGGTACCTGCAATTACATTCTGACACGCATGTTCGAGGCAGGACTGAGCTACGAAACGGCACTGGCCGAAGCTCAGGAACTCGGCTATGCAGAGGCCGACCCGGCACTGGATATCAGCGGCTGGGACGCCGCACACAAAGCGATCATCCTGGCATCCCTCAGCTACGGTCGCTGGGTGCCGTGCGACCAAATTCACGTCGAGGGGATCGAGAATATTCGCTCCGAGGACGTAAACTTTGCCACGACGCTGGGCTATGTGATCAAACTTCTGGGCGTGATTCGATTGCATTCGGAGACGCGATCAATCGAGCTGCGCGTCCAGCCCTCTCTGCTACCGGTCCGGCACATACTCGCCTCGGTGAAGGGCGTCTTCAATGCTGTCGCTGTACAGGGCGATCTCGTGGGCGAGACGATTTTCTATGGCTCAGGCGCAGGGGCTGATCCGACCTCCAGTTCCGTAATCGCCGACATCGCAGATGCGGCGATGTGGACGCGCCCCAATCCCGGCTCGGGCCTAGTGACGCATTCGCTCTATGGCGACACCTTGCCCATCGGAGACAGCATATCGAAATACTATCTGCGCGTCGATGCTGAGGATAGACCAGGGGTGTTGGCGAGGATCGCGGCTGTGCTGGGTGAAAATGAGATCGGTATCCTGTCAGTAATCCAACCGGAGGAACATGAGGCGGATACGGCACCCATCGTTCTGATGCTGCACTATGCACCTTATCGACGTATCCTGACCGCACTGGATCAGATCGCTCTACTCGACTGCGTCCGGGGGCGTCCGATCCTAATGCGAGTGGAAGATGTCGGTTGAGCGTCTTCAAAGTGTTCCGAGAAATCACTCGTGCGCTTGTCTTTACGAAGAAATGCTGCAAGATTCCCCTTCTACAGTTTAATCTATCTTAATTTTCGAGTTTCTCTTCTAGCATGGAATTTGTCTCTACCCGAGGAAGCAGCAGTCCGGTCAGCTTTAATGAGGCCTTCGCGCGCGGTCTAGCTCCCGATGGCGGCCTCTATGTCCCGCGCCATCTTCCGCTGCTTCCTCAGACGATCCTCGTAGAAGAAGCGATGCCGTATGCGGCGATGGCTTGGGATTTCCTCCGTCTCTTTGATACAGACCACGATCCGGATCACCTGTTCGAGATCATCGATCAGGCCTACGGAAGCTTTAGTGATACGATCAATGCTCCACTAGTCCAACTGGATGACAAACTGTTCGTCCTAGAACTATTCCACGGACCGAGTCTGTCGTTCAAGGATTTCGGTCTTCAGCTCGTCGGAAGTCTCTTCCAGGAGCAAGTCGAGCGCACGGGTGTTCCGATCAACGTTCTCGGAGCGACTTCCGGTGACACAGGAGCGGCAGCCATTCACGGCTTAGCGGGTAAAAAGGGAGCGCGGGTTTTCATCCTGTATCCGGAAGGGCGAATCTCCGAACTGCAGGAGCGCCAAATGGCCTGTACGGGAGCAGAAAATATTTTCCCGATTCCGATTCAGGGAACTTTTGACGACGCTCAAGCGATTATTAAGGAGTTGTTCGGAGACGAGTCCTTCACGAAGAAGATGCGACTGTCGGCAGTAAATTCGATCAACATCGTCCGCATTCTGGCCCAGTGCGCATACTACATTCACGCCTTTACCCAGCTTCCACCCGAAGCGGGCGACGAGATGGAGTTCGCAGTCCCGACCGGGAATTTCGGAAATGTCTTCGCCGGTTGGCTAGTCCACCAGATGGGCCTGCCTGTGGATCGCTTCGTAGTAGCGACAAATGAGAATGATATCCTTTATCGCTTCTTCACCACAGGAGAATACCGTCCGGAAGCGGTGCATCCCAGCCATGCGCCGTCCATGGATATCCAGATCGCCTCGAATTTCGAGCGTTTCCTCTACTATCACAATGAGAAGAACGCCGAAGCTACGAAACAGGCGATGGCGAATTTCCAAAAAAGCGGATCGATCTGCATTCCGAATTTTGATCCGAGCAATTTCGTGGCGACCCGCAGCACGGACTCGGACATCCTTGAGAATATCCGCCATGTGAAGCAGAAATACGATTACATCGTCGATCCTCACACCGCTTGCGCCTTCCAAGGACTGGATACGAATTCTAACGCGACTCGCGTAGTACTAGCGACTGCCCATCCCGCGAAATTCCCGACTGTCATCCGAGAAGCACTTGGAGTCACTCCGACGGAACCGACGCTGGAGCAAATCAAAAAAACCCAGCTAGTAAAGTATCCGGTGGCAGCGAATGCCGCCGCTGTTCGCAGATTTTTGGAAGAAAACGGGATCGAATAGCCTTCCTTATTCGGGATGGCTAATTTTCTCGTGTTGAGAAGATGAAAATCCTAACGGGGATGCTACACTGGCCTGCTTGTATTCCGACGAGGACGGAAGCCGCCTCATGAAAAACATCGATCTCATCTATCTGATCAGCCACCACTGGCGGAAGGGGATCGAGGTGATCATCCTCTGGGCGATCATATATAATTCCTATCGCTATTTTCGAGCGACTCGGGGAGCGCGCATCTTCACAGCGCTATCCATCATTTATATCGGGATGGTTTTTATATCAGCCGTCTTGAAGCTGGAAGTGATCGGATGGCTGCTTCGTTATGTATCAGTATTCCTAGCAGTGGCAATCGTTGTGATCTTTCAACCGGAGTTGCGGCGGGCGCTGGCAGAACTAGGGAGCCGACGTATTTTCTCCTCAATGAATGCAGACTCTCGGCAACGTTTCGCCGACCTGCTGATTGAGATTTCTCATTATCTATCTCGAAAAAGAATTGGGGCTCTCATCGCAATCGAGCGAAGTATCGATCTGAAGCAATATCTGGAGACCGGCACGGAGATGAATTGTCTCCTTTCTCCGGAGTTGGTTTACACCATTTTTCACAAGGGAACGCCCTTGCACGACGGAGGAATGATCGTGCGTCTGGCGGATGAGAGAATCATAGGAGCCGGATGTGTTTTCCCCTTGGTCCAGCGCGAGTTAGGCATTCAAGGCATCGGGCTTCGACACAGAGCGGCGATGGGAATCACGGAAGAATCGGACGCCATCGCTCTCGTTATATCGGAGGAGACAGGGGCCATCTCCATCGCCGTGGGTGGACGTCTAGACCGCGATCTGGAAGATCATATGCTCCGCGAGCGACTCGATGAGCTTCTTTGTAATCGAACACCCGGAGAGGAGGAAAGCGATGGAGAAGCTTAGAAACTTTTTTCTGGAAAACTGGCTAGCGAAGGGCATCTCGCTATTCGTCGCGATCGCGATCTGGTTCGTGATATGGAAGAACATCCATTTATCTCAGGAGGAGTTTCCCATCCCTGGGACGACAATACCTGCCAGTGCCCGTCCGCCGTCTCTCCCCTCGATTGATGACCGCCTCCTGAATTCACTGACGCCCACGACTTCAGCCCCGATTCCGGGAGGAGAGGATCGTAAATAGGATGAGAGAGAGAACCGGTCTTTTCGTTACCGGAACGGATACCGGCGTGGGAAAAACTTGGACTACGCTGACCCTGCTGAGACAACTACGCGATCTGAGAGTCTTAGCGGTGGGAATGAAGCCGGTCGAGTGCGGCGGACGCGAAGATTCTCGCATGCTATCTGAAGCTGCGGGCGTGAGATTCGATCTGGACCTGATCAACCCCTACCCTCTGCTCGAGCCTCTTGCCCCGGCAGCGATGCGGGAGGAGGAAGGTGCAGTCGAGATTGAAGCAGTGCTGCATACCTTCTCCCGGCTTCGCGAAGCCACTGATATTGTGCTCGTGGAGGGCGCGGGGGGATGGCTCGTGCCACTGAATGGTGAGCGAACGATGGCCGATCTGGCGACGGCCCTAGCTCTGCCTGTGTTGATCGTGGCAGCGAATCGACTCGGAGTGCTGAATCACACGCTGTTGACTGTCCGTGCGATACAGCAGGCTGGATTGGAATGTCGGGCGATTTTTCTGAACACACTTCCTTCAGACAGAGAAGAGAAAGATCTGTCTCGACAGAGCAATGCTCGAGTTCTGCGCCAAATCCTCCCTCTGATTCCGGTGATCGATGGAGTCCCCAGCGAACTCGTGCAGACCGTATTCCCTGAATTCACAGATCTATGAGGCAATTGGCGACCTTCTTTTTCTTGGCCCCGGCTGTATTCTTCTTGAACAGCAGTTTCGCCAATGAACCGCATCTCACCTTCTATCTCTCCTTCGATAAAACGATCCATGCGGCGATGGCCGATGCAAAGACGCGGGTCGAAATGGTTCTAGGAATGGCACCGCAGTTTGCGGATGGGATCTCAGGCAAGGGACTGTTGACAGGAGCCGAGAACACGGGCATTTCCTTCGATGGGCTCACCAATATTTCTCCAGAGCAATGGACGATCTCTCTCTGGATGAAGGGCCTATCGAATGCAGATTGGAATGGCGGAAGGTATCTCGAACACTTTTGGAGCCTAAGCGGATCGAATGGTGCCACCCAGTATTTTTATCACTACACCAAAGCAACGGCTCCGTGGCTCTACTCGCGACGAAACAAGGAGGAAACTTGGATTCAGATGATCCTGCCCACAGTGCCGGAGAAAGAATGGCATCAGTGGGTGGCGACTTGGAAAAAAGGAGGTGGCACCTATCTGTATCTGGACGGTCAACTGGTAGGCCTGTCAGCGACTCAGCCGCCGGAATTGATCAAGAAAATCACTGTCGGCCAGCAGACCAACATTCTGTCTCCGCCGGAGAACAACAAAATTATCGACGAATTTAAGATCTACGACAAGGCTCTCGACGGTGGAATCATTGCTGAAAACTACTGGCGACTGAGTGCCCGGGCCTTGGGTTCACTCTCATCCGTCGCACCCACCGTAGGAGAGTTGACTCTCGATGGTCGAACTGGTGACAACGAATGGCCTGATACCACAGGATTCAAGGGTTTGGTGGATCGTCAGACGCGGAAGGCCTCCGAGCAAAGCACAGAGGCTGTCATCGCTCACGATGCAGAGTATCTGTATCTGCTCCTCCAATCCGACAATCCCCCTGCCGCCCGCCAGAATTTAGATGCGACCGTGATGCACGGCACGGTGAAGCGCGATGCGACCAAGAACGATGGAGATGTGGAGAACGATGATCATTTCCTGATCCAACTCCAGCCGAACAGCCCGGAAGGCAAAACATATACGATTCTCGTCAATGGAAGCGACACGATCTACGACGCTGCTGACGGAGATGTATCTTGGAATTCCGGTGCACGATCAAAGTCGAATCCTGACGTAGATCGATGGACGGTGGAACTGGCCATTCCACTCAAGTCGCTGGGGGGCGAGAAAATTGCAGACGGAACGGTCTGGCGCGCGAACTTTGCCCGAGTCTGGAAGCAACTGAGAGCCGGAAGCGACATCTGGGAACCGAACGGGATGGGAACGCTCCGATTCAACTCGACAAAGGAAGTACAGACTCGTCTGAATCAGCTCGAATTCGGGCGAGATGGAACGGTGGAGGCGAGTCTCGACTTGCACAATCCCGCCAATGTCACCCAAGAAATCGTCGCTATGCTGACGGTGAGCCATGCAAAACTAATCGAAAAGAGAGTCACCCTGGAAGCGGGGCAGCATCTATCGGTCAAGCTGTCAGCAACGCTGGAAAAGGCAAACGGCGCGCTGATCGGAGTCGAGGTGAATCGCGGCGATACTCCTCTGTTCCGCCAGGCGACCCCTTTCATCCAGAATACTGTCGGCCATATTCAGCTATGGAAATATCCGAGTGATCAAAAAATTCGCATCGGATGGGAACTTTTCACTGATGCTGATCCCTCATCGCTCCACCTAGAGGCGAAAATCAGGAATGCGGATGAAAAGGTCGTTCAAACGGTCTCTCAGAAAAAACTGAAATCGCTCAGCGACTCCGTGATGATCGCAGTCGAAGACTTGGCAGAAGGAAACTATGAAATCGAGGTGAAAATCGCCGACGCGAACAGTATGGTTCAGCAACAAGTCATCTCCTGGCAGAAAAACCCACTGCCCGAATGGTTCGGGAATCATCTAGGGATCAGCAATACCCCACCCACGCCGTGGACCGATGTCAAAGTGGACACCAAAACAGATTCCGTCTCCATCTGGGGGCGCACGCATGAATACGCGCAGCATCTGCTACCCGTGCAGATTGTGAACCAGGGAAAAGACATGCTCTCCGCTCCCATGCGATTCGTGATCGAAGCAGGAGACCAGACCCAAGCAAGCAACGCGACCAAAGCCGAATCGAAGTGGAAAAAAATATCGGCGACGCAAGCAGATTCACTCCGCTCTCAAAAGTTCGGAGCCTTGCAGATCAGCAGTGCTTCCCGCACGGAATTCGATGGAATGACCTGGAATGAATTTGTGGTCGAGAATCAGGGCAAAGACTCGTTGAAATCTCTGACTCTGGAGATTCCCCTAAAAAGAGAATGGTCGGAGTTGTTCAAGCCTTATGACGACTATCGACTGAAAGAAACCGGACCATTACCGAAGGACGGCTGGAAAGGCCCGGCGATGAAGATGCCTTGGATCGGCAGCGGCGATGGTGGATTTCAGATTTTTCAGGAGCAGGTCGCGACCTGGAAGGGAAGTCGCACCATCGAGATTCTGCCTCAAGAGGATGGCAGTGCCCTCATCCGAATTCATATCGTGGATGAACCTACGAGCCTCGATCACCCACTCGCCTTCTCGCTCGGCTGGATCGCCGCACCGGTCAAGCCAGCCCCCAGGGATCTTCGCGACTGGCGCTTGTTCAATACAGGTCCTTTTGTGAACGATCTTCGGGGAACAGCTCCCGCATCTGCCTATCTGAGAGACGCGATTCAGATCAATCCGGGAATCAAACCCCTGCTTCCCTGGTGGCAAAGCTGGTGGAAAGTTCCCGAGGGTTACAAGGGAAACGTCGATCACGCAGGAAGCTATGTCGAACCTCGCGACGACTTGAAGACGGACGCGGGAATTCTACTCTATCATGACATCGAATTAGTCCAGTCCGCCTACAGCCGTCTCACGGGTGAGGTGGGGACGGCGACGAAATGGTTTGCAGAATTCGCCGATGAGTGGGCACCTGATACTATGGGATATACCCCCGATTCCGAAAGCGATTTCTCCGCCCAAAAGACGATCGTGAGTCAGGCATCCTCCTCTCTCCGCGACTACTTTCTCTGGGGCTTCGATCAACTGATGGCTCGGAGCCATACGAAGTCGCTCTATTTTGACGTATCTCGCCCTATCGATGACACCAACATCTACCATGGTGCGGGAGTGCAGCAGCACGACGGGTCGATCGAACCCACGCGCAATATTCTGGGACTCCGAGAGTCGATGAAGCGAATCTACACACTCCTGAAGCAGCGACATCCAGACGGGATTCTATTCGATCACATGTCGGGAGAGGTTCTCCTCCCTGTCTTCTCCTTCGTCGATGCGATGGTCGATGGCGAAAACTACTCCGGGATTCTGGATCGCAAGGACAATCCAGGATATGAAAAAGTCCTCTCCGTCGATCAGTTTCGCACGGAGTACTCCATGCAGAACAACCTCGGCTGTGGAACGGTATTTCTGGCTCAGTTTGAGCGAGCAAAGTCCATCACACCCGACGAGTGGAACGACGACACGGTCCGACATGTGGACTACCTCCTCGGCCTGACATTTCTACACGATTCTGCCCTGTGGTGGAGCTATATGCCGGCGAATCATCTGGCACAGGCCTTTGCTGCACTCGATTCGACCGGACTGAGAGCTGACTGGACATTCGTTCCCTATTGGCACCAAAAGCTCATCTCGCTACCGCAAAACGTGTATGCCAGCATCTACCAGTCGCCAAATCGGAAAGCGGCCGTTCTTGTGATCATGAACACATCCGGCAAGGAACAGCAGATCCACCTACCGAAGAATCTCGCACAAGATGTCTTTCCCCATACAAGAACTGTCTATCCGAAACCGGAGGACGCTCAAAGATCGGTGCGTATTTTGAACAACTCATTTGCCATTTCCGTCCTCGAAAAGTGAGGCCCCTCCCCTCGGTCCCCCCGATCACCTTCGCGGTTCCGAGATTTTGTAAAATTCTTTGAAGGCCGTGCTTGACTGAACGCAACATGATAGTTCAGTCGCTCTTATCTATAAAGACAGTTTTCACAAGATCGATTTGATCTCCAGACAGCACCGTTTCCTATGATCATAGGACGCAGAAAATTACGTTGACTGTTGAGTTCTCTATCGACACCCTGAGAATCACCCCAACAAAAAGAAGCGAATATGGAGTTTAGTTGCCCATCATGCGGCATGCATTTAAAGGCGGAGGCAGAACATGCCGGGAAATACGTGAAGTGCCCAGGCTGCGGCACTAAAATGCAGGTTCCTGCGGAAGAGTCAGCTCCACAGCAGCAACCCGGGGCACCCCAATTAAATATCCCGTCACCCAGCATTCCGACACCCAGTGGAGTGAATCGTATTCCTCCGCCATCCAATTCTCAACCGCAGGGAGATTCGGGATTTAAGCCCTCGAGCGTGGAGCGACATTATGGATCACGAGGAGGCTGGGAAGAGGCGGACCCGACCAACGTGAGCATGTTAGTCTCTTTCGGAATCGGACTGGGGATTACCGTTGTGTCCCTCGGCATTCTGATGCTTTTCGCTCCACCTGCGGGAACTCCGTCCACTTCTTATACCTTCATGCAGTACCTGGCGATGGTGTGGAAGGGGCACTTGGCGGTGAATGCGCTCAATACCCTCTTTTTCTTCTGGGCAATCGCGATCTTGGCAATGAAATTCCTCAAGGCCAAAAGGCAGCGCGAAGCGATGCTGCTCGATGTAGTGCCCATGAAATTCGGAGCTACGATCAATGCGGAGAACGTAGGACTATTTATCGACCATATCTACAAGCTGCCTGCGAATCTGCGTGACAGCATGATGGTGAACCGAATCAGAAAATCGCTCGAGCTTTTCGAGATCAAACAGAGCACCGGAGACGTCGTTCATCTCATGTCTGTGCAGTCCGATATTGACGCCGGAAGGATTCAGACCAGTTACACCCCGGTCAAAGCCTTCTTGTGGGCGATCCCGATTCTCGGGTTCATTGGAACGGTGCTTGGGCTGTCTCACGCACTGCTCAGCCTGAGTTTCGACAATCTTGAGGATGTAAAGGCGATTATCGAGGTTCTGAAAGGCGTGATCAGTGGTCTGGGGGGAGCTTTCGATGCGACCTTGGTCGGTCTGGTCTTCGCCATGCTCGTGAACTTCCCGATGAACTCCATGTTCAAAATGGAGGACGATGGGGCCAATAACATCGATACGTTCTGTAATGAGGTTCTGATCCCACGTCTGAATGACGGTTCCGCCCTTGCCGGAGGCGATACGGAGGCCATCATGGCACACTTGGTGCAGGCCGTCGCCAATGCCCAGAACGATTTCTTGGTCGATCTCAATACTCTCTCGGCGACGATGCTTCACTATGCGGATAACTTCCAGCAACAGGCTGCCGTTTACCAACAGCGCGTGAGCGAAGAGTTCATCGCCACGATGCAGGAAATGCGTACGGAGTTCCAAGAGGCAGCGACGGATTCGGTGAAGACGGCGAACGACCACACACGGGCGCTGGCCGAGGGTATTGGAGCCTTGAACAAGACCCTAACCGACCTCGGAGAAAAGCAGGTGGTGATCAACCAAACGATCAAGAAAGGCTGGTTCAGTCGAGGATGACAGTTTTGTCGATTCGGTAGAATTGCGCAGATTCAGAAATCAAGTGTATGGCAAGACGACGAGGGCACGGGAGTGATGAGATTCTCATGATTCCCTTCCTTGATATTTTATGCTCGCTCATCGGTGTGCTCGTTCTGATCATCGTGTTTCTGACGGTTTCTCAGACCTCTCAGACCGAAGGTCGCACCCAGGAGGAGGTAGATCGTGCCATCCTTTATAAGAGTTTGAATCAAAGGAAGAAAAAGGAAGATGCTGCCGCTGAACAGGCTCAGCCTCTGCTGACCAAGCTAGCGACGCTGGAGAAAGAAACAGAAGAAAAAAAGGCGACGGCCGCCAGACTGCGGAAGTTGGTCTCAGAAGCAGATGCGTCCAAGCTCCTCAGTCAGAATTTACTAAAAGAATTGGACAATCTTCTTCTCGAAATCACGGGCTTTACTCAAGAAGCAAAAACCATGAAGGCTCAGATCGCAGAACTGGCTGCTGAGATCAAGAAACGCACTCTGGTAGCGAATACCCCCCCCCCCGTCATCATCCAGCCCGCAGGTGCGGGGACCCCGACGGGAACGAAAAATTTCTTCGTCGAAGCGTCTGGCGGTAAGATCGTGATGTATTGGAACAAGGAGCAACAGACCCAAATCAGCTCAGCGCCCGAGGTCATTATCGCCGACACTTCTTACGAGACCTTTTTGAAGAAAGTGAAAGAACTAGGGGGAAAGCTCGTGTTCCTGATCCGTGATGACGGCCTAGGTTCCTACAACAATGCTGCCGGATGGGCGCAGCAGACGAACGAGTTCGCTCCGTCCGACATCGCAAAGCTTCCGGCGCCCGGACGAGGAAAAATCGATCTTTCCATGTTCGATCAGTTTCTTGGAACGATGCCCGCTCCCGAAGGAGTCCCCCTCCTGCCCCCCACGCCTGCTCCCTGACTTTTTCTCCCATGGCTAAACGCAGACCAGCCGAAGAATTCGAGATTCCCTTCGTCGCCCTGATGGACACGATGACAAACGTCGTCGGCGTGCTCATTATCGTTCTCGTACTCGTCGGAATCGCGGTGGCAAGTGCCGTGAAAAAGATCATGAGCGATCTGCCTCCCGTAACACAGGAGCAACTCGAGGAGCTGCAGAAGATCATGTCTGCGAAAAAGCAGATCGAGGATCCGAAGACGCTTGAGGAAAAAATTGCGGCACTGGAACAAGAACAGCGGAAGAGCAATGACGAACTGAAATCTTTGGATCGCACGGCATCGGATCTGGCTTTGGCAAATATTCCCGACTTGGAAAAGAAGCTGGCGGATCAAAAAGCAGAGCGGGACAAGAAGCGGGAGGAGAATCAGAAATTACTCGCAGAACTAGACAAGCTAAAGGCAACACTCGATCAAACTCCCGTCGTAGCTCCCGCTGCGGGCATGGTCGTGCGCCTCCCCAATCCTAAGCCCTATCCCGAGAAGCCGAATGAGACACGGGTGATCGTAGCGAAAGAGGGGGTTCTGTTCCTGCGTGACAAGGATTTTCTTGACCCCATTATTGCTCGGCTCGAGCAGCGCCGATCCCAGCTCTTGTATGCGAAGACTCCCGATCCGACTCCGTTCGTTCCACTGATGGAGAAGCTCCTCGGTTCCAAGGCAACGGCACAAACCGCTTGGGCTGCCGTGGGGCCTCTCGTCGGCACCTTCCAAATGGATGCTCTCGCCTCCGGATGGAAAGTTCTCAACGATGCTGGACTCGAGCCGAATACCACGATGATCCAAGCTCTGGGAAACATCTCCCTAGTGCTTAGAAAGCCGCTGCCTGATGTCGCGACAGCCGTCGTTGCAGCAACCAAAGGAGAATTTAAACTATGGCTCGCCATGGATCCGAGCAAGGATCCGCTGAAGCCAACGATTAAAGCGATCTCTGAGGGAAAGAAGATCGACTTTTCTTGGGGATCGAACAGTATAAAGGTCGATAGTGACGCGAAAGGCGTTCTGCGCTATTTTACCGAGCTGGGCGAGCAAGAAGCCTTCAAGAAAGCCGGAGCTAGCAAAGTGATCTACGATGCCGCAAAGATAATCGAGTTTCTCAAGAGTTCCGCCGGCACTGGAGGCTTGCCATCCACCTTCAGCATCGAGCCGACGAGCAAACCCGGATCGACCGTGATCCAACTCGCTCTCACAGCGAAATCAGGAGAACCCGCAGCGAAATTGGGAGAAACAAATTCTCCTTATATTCGAACACTGCGCGACATCAAGGCAGATCCGAACGGCGTCGCTTTCTTCCAAGTCGTGACCGATGCAATTCCCACCTATCTGAAAGCACGAGAAATCGCAGACCAAGTCGATGTCCCGGCAACTTGGGATTTCCGCAGCGACTTAAATATCGTTCTGAATCTTCCAAATTTCGAGATTCAGCGCTTCGCTCCCGCACCCAAAGGGCGTCCCTCTTCAACCACGACGATTGCACCGCCGAAGCGCACACTGGATTGATCGAACCACCGATCAGATCACAGACTTTCTGCCACCTGACGAATCAGTGCGGAGCTCGCATTTCCACCACTAAGGATGATACCGACGCGCTTCCCGGCCCACCGCTCCCGCTGAGCCTTCAGCGCAGCCCAAGCGAGCGCCCCGGCTCCTTCGACGAGGTGATGCGTGCAGCGCAGAAAGTCTGCAACAGCCTCCAGATCAGAATCATCGTCGATCTGTTCAATCCTAGCAGCGTGCTCACAGATCAGCGCGAGAGCATCCGAATGCGGAGTTTTACAAGCCACTCCTTCGGCGATTCGAGTCTGGCTGGGCTGTTCGATGAGCCGTTTTTCGCGAAACGAAAGCGCGTAGGCAGGCGCGGCGGCGGAGACGACTCCGATGAGTTTGGTCGAGAGTCCCAGAGCCGCTTTTACCGCAGCCAATCCGCAAAAACCCGATCCCAAACCGATCGGAACAAAAACACCGTCAAGAGGCGGAACAGAGCGAAAAAACTCAAGCGCGTAGGTAGCAACACCTCGCACCAGCCAAGGATGGAACGAAGGCACGGCGTGCAATCCCTCGCGGAGGGCGAATTCCCGAGAATATTCGAGCGACTCCTGAAATTCTCGCCCGTATTCAATCACTTCCGCCCCCAATGCCCGCATCGCAGCGTTTTTCTCCGGATTGTTCCCCTCCGGAACGACGATGACAGCTCGCAAATCGTGAACTCGTGAGGCATAAGCGATGGACTGTCCGTGATTGCCTGTGGTCGCCGCGATGACGCCCGAAATTTGAGGGTCATGGCGTTTCAATTCGTCGAGATAGACTAATCCACCCCGGATTTTGAAAGCTCCGACGGGAGTCGTGTTCTCATGCTTTACCCAGACTTCACACCCCGCGATCTTTTCCAGCAATGGCCATCGATAGGCTGGAGTATGAGGAATGCTTGGACGAATCAATTCAGCTGCGGCTTCGATTTCCGTAAGTGATGGAAGAGTAGGCATGGGAACACTGTCGGACCCGTACACAGTTCTCGTCAACTGAGCACTTCGCCTCGCCGCCTGGAAGCTTTCAGCGAATCGCTTACCCGTCTGAAAAGTATTTTCTCCATTGCGCAATGCCGTACTTGGCGGAATGCGCTCCACTCTGAAATACTACGGGATGAGCGTAAGCAAAGAAGATACCCAACCCTCCATTCCATCCAATCTCAATTCGACGACTACTCGCCGCGATTTCCTGTCCGCCACTGGAAAAGCTGCAGCCGTTTCAGTATTGGCTGGAGTGACGATTCCCGACGTCCATGCCGCAGGCAGCGATGAAATTCATCTGGCTCTGATCGGCAGCGGAGGACGAGGGAGCGGAGCCGTAGCGAACGCGATGGAAGCCGATGACGGGGTGAAGCTCACAGTCATGGCCGATCTGTATGAGGACAGATTGGAGCGATCACGTAAGGCACTGGAAGGCAAATTCAAAGAGCGTGCTCAGGTCGCGCAGGATAATTGCTTCATCGGCTTCGACTCATTCAAGCGAGCCATCGACTCCTTGCGTCCGAACTCCGGAGACGTCGCGATGCTCACGGGGTATGCCAGCTTCCGTCCTCAGCAGTTAGAGTATGCCGTGTCGAAGGGAATCAACGTGTTCATGGAGAAATCCTTCGCTGTCGATCCTCCCGGAGTGCGCCGTGTCATCAAGGCTGCGGAAGAAGCGGAGGCAAAGGGTGTTAAAATCGCTGCTGGCGTGATGAGTCGACACTCAGTCAATCGTATCGAGCTTCTACGCCGCATCGCCGAAGGCGAAATCGGCTCCATCGAGAGCATCAGCGCCTACCGCATGGGGCCATCGGGACCGCTGGGCCTGCGCCCGGAAGGCAAGAGCGATCTGGAGTGGCAACTGCGCAATTTCACCAAATTCCTCTGGGTTTCCGGCGGGCTGTGGTCGGAAATGGATATTCACCAGATCGACGAACTCTGCTGGATTAAGGGCGAGTATCCCGTTTCTGCCCACGGCATCGGAGGACGCGCCTTTAACAACACGGATAAGGGCCAAAATCTTGATTCCTACTCAGTCGAGTGGACTTTCGCCGACGGGACGAAGGCCTATGACTACGTACGTTACATCCCGAAGTGTCACGACGACTTCGCTACCTACATTCAGGGATCGAAGCGCGCCGCCCAGTTCTCCGGTAATATTCACGCAGGAACTTCGAAGATCTTCAAGGACAGACGCATTGCGAATGACAATGTGCTGTGGGCGGCCCCCGAAGAGAAGCTTACTCCCTGGCAGGCACAATGGAATAATTTTACGAAAGCGATTCGAGAAAACACTCCGTTCAATGAAGGCAAAAGAGCCGCAGAGTCGAATTTGGCTGCAATTATGGGGCGTGCTGCCACACACATGGGGCAAGTAATCACCTGGGAACAGGCGATGGCATCCGAGTTCCGCCACAATCCGGACACGGACAATCTAACCTATGACAGTCCAGCCCCGTTCACGGCGGATGATAACGGGCAGTACCCCGTCCCAATTCCAGGCCAATGGGTGGAAATTTGAGTCGCGAAAGTCAGTCAATCGACAAGCTCGGGCACCATCAAAAACTCAGGATTGAACAATTTGACGATTTTTCTTGTCGTACACCAATTGAATGAAGATAATTCGATGAAAGTCGAAAGCTGGCAGGCCATTTTCCTGTCAACGGCTTCTTCATAATGGCCGCCTAGGCCGAACGCATCCTAAATAACATCCCAAATAACAAACGTATTATCCAACGATGAAAACTCTGTTTCTCGCTTTAATCGGAACCTTCCTTATGATCGCTGTCGTCCAAGCGGACGAGGCAAAAACTTTCGAAGGTGATCTCGCCTGTGAAAAGTGTTCACTCAAAACAGGTGACAAGTGCGCTGACACTCTGAAGGTCGGCGAAACGCTTTATCTTCTGGAGCAAGATGGAAAGCGGAAGACCAGCGAGCATGTCTGTTCGGGTACCGAGAAAGCATCGGTGACCGGCACGGTCGAGACTCGCGACGGCAAACAGTTCATCAAGGTTTCCAAAATTGAAGTGAAGTAATTTTCGACGCTTTTATTGAAAGAATTAGGACGCCGCTTCGAGAAATCGAGGCGGCGTTTTTGTTGACTTAGACGAGTCCTACTCAGATGGCACTCATCACGAAGAGTTCCTCCCATCAGTCATCATTTCTTGAGAAGCACCTCGAATCGCGGCTATCTTGATCTTGCGAGAAAACAGAGACTCGCAGGCGATCCACATCGATTCCATGAGCCGCGCACAGACCAGCACTGAACCAAATTCCTTTCTCTCCAAGCACTGTCCCATCATGCGTCGGCTCATCCGGCAGCACGGTCCATGCACACTATCCCCTGACTACGATCACTCACCGTTTCAGTCACTAGTTCGCTCCATCTCCCACCAGCAACTGAATGGAAAGGTCGCCGAGATCATTTACGCCCGCTTCCGAGGACTATTCCCAGGGGAGAGCTTCCCCGCTCCCGAAGCTGTGTTAGCCATTGATGAGGAAACTCTACGCGAAGTGGGATTTTCCCGAACAAAGATCGCGGCAATCCGCGATTTAGCGGAAAAAACCATCGACGGAATCGTTCCGTCAGATTTAGAAATTCAGGAGATGAGTGACGATGAGATCATTGATCGACTCGTCCAAGTGCGAGGAGTTGGGCGCTGGACGGCAGAAATGCTGCTAATTTTTCAGATCGGGCGTCCTGATGTGTTCCCGGTGGATGATTACGGAATCCGTAACGGTTTCCGAATCGTGATGAATGAAGAGGAACTCCCCAAACCGCACGATCTCCGCACATTCGCGGAGAGGTGGCGTCCGTGGCGCACGACGGCAGCGTGGTATCTGTGGCGAGCAGCAGATGCGGACAAAGAGAAGGCCAAGACCAAGACCAAGGAGAAACGCTGATTCTGACTTGAAGGAAGGCCGCATAGGGTCGTAGTTCATCGTCGCAGCGAAGACATGAACCTAACCGGCCACCAACTTCTCGGTACAAGCGAATCCGCCGAATCGAACGACTCTTTTTTCGCCTACAATCCCACACTGAGGGAAGAAATCGATCCCGCCTTCCACGAAGCGAGCATTCATGAGATCGATACCGCAGTGAAGCTGGCTGATACGGCATTCCCGATCTTTCGCGATCTTTCTCCTGAAAAACGGGCCGAATTTCTGCTCGCCATCACAGAGGAAGTTCAGGCGCTCGGAGATGCCCTGCTGGAACGGGCTTCAGTGGAGACGGCCCATCCGCTGCCCCGTTGCGCAGCAGAATGGGATCGAGTGATTACACACACTCGACAATTCGCCGAGTTAATCCGCGAAGGTTCTTGGCTCGATGCTCGGATCGATCTGGGGAATCCGGATCGAAAGCCACTACCCAAGCCCGACGTTCGCTCCCTGATGGAACCGATGGGACCGATCGCAGTTTTTGGAGCGAGCAATTTTCCCATCGCGATCTCAGTGCTCGGCACAGATACGATTTCAGCCTTCGCCGCCGGATGCCCTGTCATCGTGAAAGCCCATCCTGCTCATCCCGGCACCTGTGAGCTGGCGGCGCGGGCAATTTTGCGCGCTGCGGCAAGGACCGGAATGCCCGAAGGCGTCTTTTCTCTCATCCAGGGACGACGGAACGAAACCAGCGCCTACTTGGTGCGTCATCCGAGCTTTGAGGCCGTCGCCTTTACCGGCTCGCTTGGAGGAGGCCGAGCCCTGTTCGACATCGCTTGCTCGCGCCCGCGACCGATCCCCTTCTACGCTGAGATGGGCAGCGTCAATCCAGTGTTTCTCCTACCCGGCGCTCTCAATACACGCACCGCCGGGATCGCACAGGGCTTTTTTGCCGCACTCACAGCAGGCGTGGGGCAATTTTGCACCAATCCCGGTCTGGTGCTGGGAATAGAATCGCCTGCATGGTCAGACTTTCAAAGACTAGCGGGCGCGGCTGTCTCGACCTACGCCCCCGCCACGATGCTTCACGGCGGAATCCACCTAGCCTATACTGCGGGAATCGAAGCCCGACGGAATACGGCGAACCTCCACCTGATCGCTCAGTCTTCGACGACTCCTGATCCCGAAAAAACGGAGGCTGGAGCCTATCTTTTCGCCACGACTCAACAGGGTCTACTCGCCGATCCAACCCTGTTAGATGAGCTATTCGGACCGACTTCCACCTTGGTGAGCTGCCAAAATCAGGGTGATTTTCTCGCCGTAGCCGAGAGACTGGAAGGATCACTCAGTGCGACGATTCATGGCACAGAGGAAGATCTGGTCGAGTATCGGGATCTGGTCGATCTGTTGCGTCGAAAAGTGGGTCGACTGATTTTTAATGGCTATCCAGTGGGATTGGAAATCTGTCACAGCATGCACCACGGTGGCCCCTATCCTGCCACAACGATATCGAGTGCCACCAGCATCGGCACCAGGGCGATTCAACGATTCGTGCGCCCCATCTGCTATCAGGACTGGCCGGATGCTCAACTTCCAGAGGCGTTAAAGAACGGAAATCCTCGCAATTTGTTCCGCTTGGTGAACGGAAAATACTCAAGAGAATCCCTCTCCTGAAACGGCAGACTCCCACTGGAATATGTGGTGAGGTGAGAAATAAGCTGATGGCGCATTTATTTCTGCGAAAATAGTTGGATTTCTTAAGAAAATGCGGAATGCTAGGTTGTGATTCCTTTAAATCATTCCACGCCCGCGCACAAGAGGTTCGATTTCGACTTCGGTCGAGTATCGGTTTTTGCTGCCGCATCGGTCGCTGAAAATTGAGGGATCGAGTGATAGAAAAATAGATGAAATTGTATATTGGGAACCTTTCCTACGACACCACAGAAGCCGAAGTTCGGGAAATATTAGAAGAATTCGGGCCGATTGTTGATCTCCACATGCCTGTGGATCGCGACTCAGGAAGACCTCGCGGGTTTGTATTTGTCACATTCTCTACCAAAGAGCTTGCTGAAGCAGCGATGGCCAAGCTGGACGGATTCGACTTCGGTGGTCGGAATTTGCGCGTGCGTGAGGCGGAAGATCGGCGCACGGATAATCGTGGCGGTGGCGGTGGTGGTGGTGGTAGACCGCGCTCCTCCTACGGCGGTCGTGAAGGCGGTGGTGGTGGTTATCGCGGTGGTCGCGGTGGTGGTGGCGGCGGTGGTAGAGATCGCGATGGTGGCGGTGGATATCGCGAAGATCGTGGCGGATATCGCGAAGATCGTGGTGGATATCGCGAAGATCGCGAAGGAGGTGGTGGCTACCGCGGTGGCGGTGGCGGCGGTAGAGATCGCGATGATGATCGTCGCGGAGGTGGGAAGCGATACAGGAGTCTTTGATCGCCTGTGCAGCGATTCGCTGCATATTTCAGAGCAGGTGCAGGGAATCTGATTCCGGGAATTTGCACTCGGATTCAGATTGCGCCTGCGAGCTTCAGTGAGTATCAATCATAATTCAGAGTGTCATGTCTAAGAGATTTCCCGTGGACCAGATTAATTGGTTCACCAGTTCCTTCCTGATTGTTACGTTTTTCGTCGCCGTCATCGGCGTGCCCATATACGTCTATCACTACGGAATCGATTTCTTCCAGATTGCACTCTTCCTCTGTTTCTTTATCGCGACAGGACTCAGTATCACTCTCGGATATCATCGCCTCTTTACACATAAATCCTTCCAGGCCGGACGGACGGTGAAACTGGCAACGCTGATTTTCGGCGCAGCGGCATTTGAAGATTCTGCTCTCGACTGGTCTTCGGATCACCGTCAGCACCACAAGTTCGTCGATGATCGGGAGGATGATCCCTACAGCATCTCGCGTGGATTCTTTTGGGCGCATATGGGCTGGATCTTTTTCAAGCTCTACCCCCGCCCTCTCGCAAACGTGGCCGATTTGAAAAAGGATCCACTCGTGATGTGGCAGCATCGTTATCATCAAGTAATCGGTGTCCTGGTGAGCCTAGTTTTACCTCCCGTGATTGGGTATCTCTACGGCGGTGGCAGCGCCGCTCTGGGTGCCTTTTTGATCGCCGGAGTCGCTCGTGTGGTGTTCGTCCAGCACTGCACATTCTTTATTAATTCTCTTTGCCACACCATCGGTTCCCGCCCCTATGACTCCAGCACGAGCGCCCGTGATAGCTGGATCATGGCGCTATTCACCTTTGGCGAAGGCTACCATAACTACCATCACTCTTTCCAGCACGACTATCGTAACGGGGTCAAGGCGTGGCAGTGGGATCCGACCAAGTGGACTATCTGGCTCCTAGAGCGTCTCGGACTCGTGAGCGATCTGCGTCGTGTGCCAGAGGAAAAAATTGTACTTTCAGAATTGCGAGAGATGAAAAATCGAGCGGAGGCCCATATCGCCGCTCAGGGGGGAGAAGTGCATTCGTGTGCTAACTGTAAGGCAGCGTATGAGACGCTCCTAGAGCTTTCTGAAACTCTCGCCGATAGCTATCGTGAACTCGAAGAGGCGATTACGGAACGGATCGAAATTTCGAAGCAGACTCTGCAGCGCTGGCGGCAGAGCGCTCAGGAGGTGGGTTCACAGCTTGTGCTCCTGCACTCCCTGCAACCTGCATCTGCTTGAGCCGATCAAATTTGACGATTTGACGATTCAGATCGTTTCGGCAGATTTTCTCCGTCACTGCCATGTCTCACCCGATTTCTCTCCGAACTCAAGTCGAACTCGGCGTCGTGCCGACTCATATCAAATTCGCCGGAGGCCTAGCTCCAGATGCCGACGGTCGCCTTCCGCGTGATTCACACGGACGATTGCTCGTGCTCGCGGAAATGGAATCATTGATGCAAGCGAGTCCTGTCAGGATTCACAACGCTCAAGTTCCGATTTTCCCTGGGGTCAATGAAGACGATTCAGACGAGCTATTCATCGGATTGCGTGATCTGGGCCTCGGAGTCCACCCGATTATGATGGTCGGGGGAGCCGACCCCATGAATCCTGAGGATGAGGAAAAGGTGGCGACGATGCTGGCTGCCGGGATTGAGGTCGCAAAGAAGCATGGATTTACCGAAATCGCCTCCACCTCCGTAGAAGAGTGGATGCAGCCGGGAGCGACTCCCAAGACAGGTGCCGCATTTCAGGATGCGGTGGCGCAGAATGTCCGCACTCATCTGCGTGCGATGAAGATGGCGGGGGTCGATGGCAGCAGTATCCAGCATTGGCATATCGAGTTCCTGCGCAAAGGAGAATTTCAGACCTTCAACGACATCAGAAAATGCTGGGAATTCGTAAAAGCGGCGAACGCTGCGCTCGGGCGTAAATTCTTCCAGATCATGGTCGATGCGGCCCACAGCGGAGATTCGGAACTTTCCATCGACGAGAATATCCAAGCGATTAGCGAAGTCGCTGCTGCGGATGAGCTGGGTACGTTTCATGCCTCCGCTAAGACCACTCGAGGCTGCCTCACTACCGACGACGGCTGGATCGGAGCGCTGCTGGCTGCTGCTGCTCGAACAGGGAAGCTGAAGTACGTCTTCGTCGAGCTTTTTCATCACCAAGATCCAGCACTGGAGGCACTACGACAGCTCGATCAAGGACATGGCGTCGACACTCGAGACGGGCGGAGTTATTCAGAGACAGTCGTGGACGGACTCGCAGATGTCGCTCATCGCCTGAACAATTTGGTCGCTCGTGGGTATCTGAAGAACTAAGGCATCTTCGAAAATACGATTTGCCTCTGGGGGAAATCGGATGACAGAATAAGACTTCCTCTCCCCTCAAAGCCGGTGTGGTGGAATGGTAGACGCAGCGGACTTAAAATCCGCTGAGCGAAAGCTCGTACGGGTTCGAGTCCCGTCATCGGCACTTCAAGGAGTTACGACAATAAAGAAAGAATGCAATTCGGAGTGATCGAGTGATTCTGAGCCACTTCTGGGTCACTTGCATCAGTCTCATTCGGGAAGTAGATCCCGCTATGCGGCCCATCATCACTCTCTTCGAATTCGCAAATAGCGACCGTGTCAGCCGCTAAGAGTCGAGAGTGATCCCCTACTCACTTCTCCGCCAGATGCATCCAGCGGGGTATCGTCTTGGTAGTACCCTTTACCCTCGTATAGCGATCAGGCTTCGGGTTAGGGCGATCGTTAATATTTTCCGTCCTGTCCGGTCTCATCCCGCCCCCCCGCCACCGACCTCCACCGCAGGATCACCGTCAGTAGGATACTCGCCAGAGTCGCTAGGGGATCAGATGTTTGGTCCACGAATCCGCCATAGTCCGGATCAAAACGCCATTAATCGCGACGACATGAGATCGGGGAAGCCCCATACTCCCAGCCCGTATGTCATTCATCGACTGATCGTTCCGCCTCCTCGATTCATTCGTTCACCATGTGCAGGCGCACCCCTAGGCATCTCTAGTCAACTCGCTCTGGCATCCGTGCTTCACCGCGCAGATATTAGCCAAGCGGCGGCACAGAGCATCAAATCGAGGCGATGGATTCGGCATGGTAGAGCACAGGGGCAAAGAGTTCAGTCCCGTCGAGAAACTCGCAGATCTCGGCATCCGCGAGAATCGCGGCGAGAGATCGCGCATCCGGGGCAACATCTCCGTCGAGATGCCCCTCTAGTGCCGTAGCTGCGTTCGAGACCACCTCCTCTAGACTGGAGCCGGCGGTAGTGCAGCCGGGCACATCAGGGAAGTAGGCGTCGCAGTGTCCGTCAGCCCCGCGTTCGATGATCAATATATAGGTCTTCATGGCGTTTTTTAGTCGAGGTCATTTCCAGCCCGCTTGCTTGCAGATACTGTTCAGAGTTCCTTTTTTAATGTCCCGATTGTGCATGGCGACCGTAACCTTGCCTGGCTTGGTCGGATGGACAAAGTGTCGATGACTCCCCTTCTGGTTCAGCAGCGTCCATCCGTCGGCTGTCAGCTTGGCAATCACCTCACTCGGTTTCATGATTTAAACTTTCGCTAACACGTAAATATCGTAAGCGATTTAAAACATTTTTGTGAAATATTTCACGAAAATTGTCCGAGTTCCAGCCTCTCATCCACCGTTCGCCTGTCGAACTTGGCGAGTCAATGGCTTCCCCTACCAGAGCACTCACACCGCCGCCAAGCACTGCTCTCGCTCGTTCTCCTGACAATCCACGATCAGTGCTACGCAGGAATCGCCATAGATATTGACTGCCGTGCGCGACATATCGAGCAGCCGATCCACAGATAGCAGAGCAGCGATGGCGACTTCTGCATTCGGAATCGCCGAGTTCTTCAGAATAATGAGGATGGCCACCATAGAGGCTGAGGGAATGCCCGCTACCCCGACACTGGTGAGCAGGGCGGAGAGCACGATAATCAACTGCTGCCCGAATCCCAGATGCATCCCCATCACCTGAGCGACGAAAATCACGGCCACACACTCATAGAGAGCCGTGCCGTTCATGTTCACGGTGGCTCCGAGCGGGAGAGTGAAACCGGAGACCTTTTTCGACACTCCAGCGTTTTCCTCTGTGCATCGCATCGTCACCGGCAAGGTAGCGGAGGAGGAAGCGGTAGAAAAGGCCGTGAACAGAGCCTCGCGCATGTGCTTGAGGTGCGACCACCCATTTCGTCCGCTGAGCCAGCCGGTAATGACGGGCATGACGAGGAAAAGATGCAGGGAGAGAGCCAGAAGTACCGTCACGAAATACTTGCCGAGCTGGATGAAGAGGCCTCCGCCCGACTCATAGACGACAGGCAGAATCAGGCCGAAGACGCCGATGGGAGTCAGTACCATGATCCAGTTCGTCAGTACGATCATCGCGTCATTCGTCGCGTTAAATACATCCGTCAGAGGGCGAACTCGATCATGAGGCAAGGCAGTCATCGCGACGCCGAAGAGGATACAAAAGAATATCAGCGCCAGCAGATTCCCATTATCAGCGGCTGCGGTGAAAATATTCTCCGGAATCATGCGCTCGAAGAAGACCGCCATCTGGCGAATGAACCCTCCCTCCAGCGCATCACTATTCAGAACCTTCGGGGGAGCCGCCGCCTGGGATGCCTGATGGTGAAATGCCGCGGCAATGGCCTCATTCGGCTTTCCATTCTGAAGCCCTGGTCGAATGATATTGACGAGACTCAAGCCGATAAAAATGGCAATCACCCCGGTGATCATATAGAGAGCCATCGTCTTGCCGAGCAATCGACCAAAGCCCTTGACTCCATGAAGACTAGCGATCCCAGCGATGATGGAGCTAGCGACCAGCGGGACGATGATCATCTTCAGCGCCAACATGAAGAGATTCCCGATGTACCCCGCAGTCCTAACTAAAGCGTGAATAAAAATCATCTTGCCACTGTCCGCCGCTGCATCACGAGCCAGATACCGTGCGGCAAGGGCGAGTAGAGTGGCGGAGATGAGGGCGATGAGAATCTGCCAGTGGGGCTTTAATTTCATAGGCGGTCAGTGACACATGGGAATTAAACCTTCCATTAAGAGCGCAAAGAAGGAAGCTTGGCGAGACTTTTTCCAGAACCGTCGCACTCAGACCACACGATTTCTATCCTGCCCTGCTCGGAATGCCTCGATATTCGCGACTACGCTATCCAGCAGCCGCTGACGAGCTTCCACCGCGCTCCAAGCGATGTGTGGAGTGATCAGGAGATTGTCCATTCCCCCTGCGACGGCCTGAAGGAAAACGTGATTTGCTGGAGGCGGCTCTACATCGAGCACATCGACAGCAGCAGCTTGGATTCGTTTGGTGCGCAGAGCTTCTATCAGAGCGGATTCGTCGATCAGGCCACCGCGCCCTGTGTTGATCAAGATAGCATTCGTTTTCATCATCGCCAGAGTCGTCGAATTAATGAAATGCTGAGTCTCGGGAGTGAGCGGACAGTGTAGGGAGACGACATCAGAGGCAGCGAAAAACTGTTCTCGACTCAAGCGGGGAATCTCACCTTCTGTTACCGATCCTTCACGCTCCAAGGCAATCACCGTCATTCCGAAAGCTCTAGCAATCCGTGCTACAGCGCGACCGATCGCCCCGACACCTACGATCCCCAGCGTTTTCCCAGCCAATTCGGAAATCGGGTAGTCCAAACGAGTGAAATGTGGTGATTCAGCCCACTTTCCCGGCTCCGCAGCGTACTGATGAATGTGAGTGAACAGATTTAGCAGACAGGTGAATACGTGCTGGGCCACTGCCTCGGTGCTGTATCCGGGGACATTGCAGACGGCGATTTCGCGTTGGCGTGCAGCGTCGAGATCGATATTGTTGACTCCCGTCGCTACGACCTGGATCAGACGTAACTGCGGAGCAGCATCCATCTCCTCAGCACGGAGAATCGCCTTGTTAGTCAAAGCGATTTCGGCGTCTCCGAGGCGTTGGCGAGTTTCTTCACGGCTACTCGTGCCGTAGCAGCGCAGTCGCCCGAGCGACTCTAACGCCCTGAAGTCGATATCCTCGCGATCCACAGTATCACGGTCGAGGAAGACGAGGGTGCTCATGAGAGAATGAAAAAATGAGTCTTCGATTATGAATCAAAATCCACCGAGAGTCTCATCAAGGTGGTACGATAGCTGCATCATCGCGACGGCGGCTTCGGCGGCTTCTCGCCCACGATTGATCTTTTCGCCTAGGGTCCGTTCCTCCGCCTGCTGCTCATTCTCGACCAAAAGAACCTCATGGATCAGGGGCACTTGAGTCTCGACGGTGGTTTTCAGCAGTCTCTGTGTAATCGCATTCGCGATAAGATCCGCGTGAGCAGTCGCTCCGCGAATGATGACTCCAAGCGCGATGACTGCCAGAGGATCGGGCATGCTCAACGCGAGCCTATTGGCGATCATCGGAATCTCAAATGCTCCGGGCACACGGACGACTTTGATGAAGAGATTCTGTCCGAGTTCACGCAGTCTGTTACTCGCAGCCTCGACCATCGCATCTGTGTATCGCGAATTGTATTGGCTGGCGACGATGTAAACCGTTCCGATTCGATTTGTAGTTATGGTGCCTTCAGGAGCATACGTAGACATGCCGCGAAGGTAGAAGATCACCAGCCTTTTGGCAAGGCTCTGTGAAAGCCTCTTTACAGAGTGTGCCCCATCCTAGACTTCTTCGTGTCCAGATAGCGCGCATTGTCCTTATTCGGCTGAATGCGAAGAGGCACTTGTTCCACGATCTCCAACTTGTGGCCCTCCAGCCCGACGATTTTGCGTGGATTATTCGTCATCAGACGGATTTTCCGGACGCCCAGATCGTAGAGAATCTGCGCCCCCATTCCGTAGTCGCGCAGATCGGGCGGAAAACCGAGCTTCTCATTCGCTTCGACCGTATCCAGACCCTGTTCCTGCAGCTTGTAGGCACGGATTTTATTGATCAGTCCTATCCCGCGTCCCTCTTGACGCATATAGACGAGAACCCCGGCACCTTCCTCCTCAATTTGCCGCAGCGCGGTGTGAAGCTGACTGCCGCAGTCACACCGACGAGACCCGAAGACATCTCCGGTGAGGCACTCGGAATGGACGCGGACCAGAATCGCCTCTTCTGGATGGATTTCTCCTTTCACC
This sequence comes from Verrucomicrobiota bacterium, assembly GCA_963205275.1. Taxonomy (GTDB): domain Bacteria; phylum Verrucomicrobiota; class Verrucomicrobiia; order Verrucomicrobiales; family DEV007; genus Arctic95D-9. The sequence goes on from CAUJIH010000106.1 coordinate 81,187, forward strand.
AGAGCGAGATGATGCTCGTCAGGATCGAGACGGCTGCCGTAAGCAACGAGTCGAAAGCTCCCATAATCGGTAGGCAGAGCGACCTCCTCGATGCGCTCGATCAGTTTCTCCGAATTGCGACGATAATCGATCAGCGATTCAATCGTGCCGATGCGCAGCCTATGGCGCTCGGCGAAGGCGATTAACTCCGGCAGACGAGCCATGCTGCCATCCTCATTGAGAATTTCGCAGATTACCCCGGCTGGTTCTAATCCTGCTAATCGAGCCAGATCAACAGCGGCCTCCGTGTGTCCGGCACGACGCAGCACACCACCCTGCTTCGCCTGAAGCGGCAGAATATGCCCCGGACGCACCAGATCGGCAGGCTCCGACAGAGGATCCGCCAGCACTTGGGCCGTCCGCGCGCGATCCGCCGCGCTAATTCCCGTGGTAACTCCTTCCGCTGCATCAACGGCGACTGTGAAATTCGTCCCGTGCGCCTCAGTATTGCGACGCACCATCAGCGGAAGCCCCAATCGCTCTGCCACTTCCTGCGAGATCGGTGCACAGATAAGTCCACGGCCATGAGTCGCCATGAAGTTGATCGTCTCGGGGGTGGCCTTCGATGCAGCACAGATCAAGTCGCCTTCGTTTTCGCGGCTTTCGTCATCGACGATGATAACCATGCGGCCGCTGCGAATATCAGCGATCAGATCTTCGACGGAACTAAAAGGAGAGGACATAGGGGCAATACAGATAAAGGGATCAGGTTCGGCTCTTGATGACTTTTCTCTGACTGATTACGCAGGAAACTCATCAGCAGGGTCAAATTTAGGAACAGGAATATTCAGAATTTTTAGATTCTGCCCCACCGCTCGATGACGACAACCCGGCTGGATCAGAATCGCAGTACCCGGCGTAAGAGGATGACTCCCTCCATCCAACTCGATGTGACCCTCGCCCTCCAAGACGTAATACAACTCAGTGGTTTTTTTGTGGTAGTGCAGTTCACTGTCCTGCTTAATCTCCACCAGATGCATCGAGGCGACATCATTGGCCTCATTCATAAACGCCCGCCGCGCCTGCCCACAGGGACAGGGCGTGGGGATCAGGTCAGCCAGACGACTGATCTGATAACGAGCGCCGATCTGTTCGACGGGATTCACGAGAGTCTGCAAATCGGAGTCCATGCGCTACATTACTCCGGGGATTGCAGATTCCCATTTGAAAAGCACGGATCGTGATTGTTCTTGTATCCGCCTCCGTTTTTCGCATTATGAAATTACTTTTCTCACCGCATCGATCTTTCGCTTTTCTGCTACTGCTTTTCCTCAGCGCCTGCGGAGAAAAGCCAGCGACCTCTGATGAAGCCATCTCCCCGCCACAGACGCAGGCGACGGAGGCTACACCCAGTCCCCCTCAGGCTAAAGAATCAGATCCGGATGCTCCCATCATGATCGCAGCCGGCAAAGACGAAAAAGAAATTCCACTGTCCATACCCAGCACTCCTCCCACATCTCCGACGACAGTTCCTCCGAGTCAGCCGGGATCGCGTCCACTCACGAATGAGGAGCAAAAAGTAGTCATCGACCGCATCCTCGCTGAGAGTGCTCAGCACCAAGCTGAAGGCTTGGGCAATGGCACGGTAAAAGTCAACGGGGCCTGGCATTATACCGGCTACAGCACGCTCTCCCCAAATCCCGAAGCAGCGATCGAAGCCCGACTGGTGGCTGTCGACATCACGATCTCCGGTCATACCCCGTGGTTCGACATGGATGACATCGAGATCGCAGATGGAGCAGTGGAAGTCAGCTATGGGAGCGATGCACAGATCGAGCCACTCCAGTCCGACGGCAGCCTCATGGCGGATGATGCGATGATCCCAGCGGCTCCACTCGCTTCACGTTGGCTGCTGATCTACGCCTACCCCAAATCCTCCCCATCCTTTCGTCTCTATTACTGGGGGAAAAACCTGACGCCGACACCTGTGGCTTTTGGCGAAAGCAGGCTTTCCCTCCCCTACCCTCCTATCGAACCCGAACCCGCCGAACCCGAACCGTCCACGACTCCGGCAGCTCCGTGATTTGCAATGTTCTCAACCACGAATTACACGAAAAGCACGAACCTGATAGGCTTCGTTGGATTTTGAGTTCCTGAAAGTGGAATGAAGAGCGAGGAGAGCCGCGTCAACAAATCCAAATAAAAAAATGTTCGCGTGGTTCGCGTGGTTCGTGGTTAAAAAACCAACTTGCCGGACGTCCTGCTACTCTTTCCCACTTGTCGCGGCCCGAGCAGAGCCACCACCAGCGTATCACTCAGAGCTGTCTCCAGAGCATACCACTTGTGGCGGGGAAAAAACGTAGTCGACGAATCCATATCAACTAAAATATTCACATAATTTGCAAGATAGAACCTTCGTAATTTGCAAACTAGGAGCCCCGTGATTTGCAACGTTCTCAACCACGAACCACACGAAAAGCACGAACCTGATAGGCTTCTCTGGATTTTGGATTTCGAAAAGTGGAAGGAGGATCGAGAAGGGTCGCGTCAGCACACCCAAACGAAAAAAATGTTCGTGTGGTTCGCGTGGTTCGTGGTTAAAAAACCAACTTGCCGGGCGTCCTGCTGCCAAAGCAGTGTCAGGCCACAGTGCCCCACAGCGCTCCGCACCAAATCCACCCGTTTCACAGCTCCCACAGTTTGGCTAGGGGAACAGCTAGAAACCGTCCCCCGCTTAGCGAAAACGTGCTGGTGCCGGTATAAAAGATAAGTCCTCCGGCAAAGGATCTCCCCACCGCCTTGGCAAGAGCCTGCAAGCCCTTCGTATCAGCCTCGGTGACACTTTGCGCAGCCTTTACCTCGATTCCCCATGTTTTCCCGCGGTATCCAACCACACAATCCACCTCCGCCCCATTCTGGTCTCGATAATGAGAAAGGACGATCTCCGGATCCGTCCAATCTGCCTGAGCACGCAACTGCTGGATCACCATGGATTCGAGCAAGTGGCCAAAGATAGTCCGCTTGGCATTCCAGTCGTCCTCGGTCAATCCCAACAGGGTGGCCGCTATACCGCTGTCCACCACATGAATCTTAGGAGATTTTACTAGTCGTTTGGCGGCGTTCTGGTGCCAGGCCGGAAGGCAGTGGATGAGAAAAAGTCGCTCGAGAACTTGTAAGTAGTGGTCCACCGTGGCCCGTGCGATTCCGAGTGTCCGACTGACGATATTTACATTGAGTAGTGAGCCAGTCTGATGGGCCAAGTAGCCGAGGAGTCTACGCAGGCTATGGATATCACGAATCTTCGCCACATCGTGGACATCACGCTCCAACACGGCACGCAGGTATTGGCGGTGCCAGCTTCGAGCACGAGCCGGAGTGCGCGAACAGGCCTCGGGAAAGCCGCCTCGTATGATGCGTCGAACGATGGAAACAGCGGAGGCAGCATCGGCGAGGCGCAGTTCTGCATGGAGTTCACCCGCGAAAAGAGTAGAGAAAAATGCGCCGGGAGCGCCTTCCTTTTCAGCCTCAGTGAGCGGGTGCAGATAGATCACCTCCATACGTCCGGCCAAGGACTCGCTAAGGTCCGGCAATAGTAGGAGATTAGCAGAACCCGTGAGCAGAAAACGCCCGGGGCTACGATCTCGATCCACAGCCACCTTGATCGCTCGGAGAAGCTCGGGCACGCGCTGAACCTCGTCCAGAGTGACCACCGGCGGCAGGCTGGCCACGAAGCCCGCCGGATCAGCGAGGGCGGTAGTGCCGTAGGGGACTTCATCGAGGTCGAATACGGGTCGATCTGGTGCCAGTTGCCAGGCCATGGTGCTCTTTCCCACTTGTCGCGGCCCGAGCAGAGCCACCACCGGCGTATCACTCAGAGCTGTCTCCAGAGCATACCGCTTGTGGCGAGGAAAAAACGTAGTCGGCGAATCCATATCAACTAAAACATTTACGTAATTTGTAAACTAGGAGCTTCGTGATCTGCAAACTAGAGACTTCGTGGTTTGCAAACTAGGTGCTTCGTAATTTGTAAGATAGAATAGCCGGAATTTGTAATGTTTTCAACCACGAACCACACGAAAGGCACGAACCTGATAGGCTTCGCTGGATGTTGGATTTCGGAAAGTGGAATGAAGAGCGAGGAGTGCCGCATCAACAAATCCAAATGAAAAAAATGTTCGTGTGGTTCGCGTGGTTCGTGGTTAAAAAACCAACTTGCCGGGAGTCCCGCTGCTAAAGCAGTGTCGGCATGGTGCTCTTTCCCACTTGTCGCGGCCCGAGCAGAGTCACCACCGGCGTATCACTCAGAGCTGTCTCCAGAGCATACCGCTTGTGGCGGGGAAAAAACGTAGTCGGCGAATCCATATCAACTAAAATATTTACGTAATTTGCAAACTAGAGCCTTCGTAATTTGCAATGTTCTCAACCACGAACCACACGAAAAGCTCGAACCTGATAGGCTTCGCTGGATTTTGGATTTCGGAAAGTGGAAGGAGGATCGAGAAGGGTCGCGTCAGCACACCCAAACGAAAAAAATGTTCGTGTGGTTCGCGTGGTTCGTGGTTAAAAAACCAACTTGCCGGGCGTCCTGCTGCCAAAGCGGTTTCACTCGAATCTGACGGGGGATAATTTCCTTTCCATCCCTGAAATGATGGAATGGAATAAAATACCCGCCTGCAGGACAGGCGGGCTACGAGGCAGATGGCGCGGAGGCGCGACCCTCTCCGTCTACGCATGGGTCTCCAGTAAATCGCTAGGAGCCGATGGGTGCTGCCAAGGTTGAAATGATACGATCATTAGGAAACTGTGCAAGAGATGAAGTGAATGTGGCGAATGCAGAGCTGATGGATATGGGGGCTTGTTCTATTGCTCTGCTTGGACACCTTGCAAGCACGAATCACACGAAAAGCACGAACCTGATAGGCTTTGCTGGATTTTGGGAGCCTGAAAGTGGAATGAGGATCGAGAAGGGTCGCGTCAGCACACACAAACGAAAAAAATGTTCGCGTGGTTTGCGTGGTTCGTGGTTAAAAAGCCAACTTGCGCGGAGCGAAAATAACCTGTCCCTGAAAACTCTCTAATCCACCTTCGAAAACAGTTGCGGACGCACCCCGAAGGATGCGCCCGCCATTCACAGATAACCACTCACTGGAATCTGCCTGGTGCAATATCTGCGATCATGGTGAGTCACTCACTCTTGCACCGCAGCGAGATAATCGGTCAATTTCTCCAATAAATCAATGAAAATGCATGACAGAACATCTCTCAACCACGAACCACACGAAAAGCACGAACCTGATAGGCTTCGTTGGATTATGAGTTCCTGAACATGGAAAGAGGATCGAGAAGGGTCGCGTCAACAAATCGAAACGCGGATTCAAGCAGCTAACGCAATCGGAGTTGGAGCAAAAAATATGTCATTGGGAGTCTGATAATCAAGGCATTTTCGAGGTCTAGAATTCAGTTTGTCTTGGACGGCTTGAACTTCCTCTGGGGTGAGGGTAGCAAAA
>CAUJIH010000107.1 GCA_963205275.1 Verrucomicrobiota bacterium
TTTTGCTACCCTCACCCCAGAGGAAGTTCAAGCCGTCCAAGACAAACTGAATTCTAGACCTCGAAAATGCCTTGATTATCAGACTCCCAATGACATATTTTTTGCTCCAACTCCGATTGCGTTAGCTGCTTGAATCCGCGAAATTAAAGTGTGTGCCTATTAGTTACGCCGGGTGGTTTCGCTTGCAACGGGAATTGAAGCTGTGATAGCATGGAGTCTGGTGATTCTCCTTCCTTCTCCGATGCCAGCATTCTCTGATCGTGGTCTTTTTTACGGGCTTTTGGTCGCGGGATTTTTCCTTTCCTCCGCCTCGGCTCAGAGAATCGCGCCTCGAGGGAAACTGCCCCGGACGGCCGTCGGCCCCCTGACTCTCTCCGTGCGGGATGCTGTCTCGACAACGATAGTGACGGAGAATCGGACGAGCTATGTCGCGATCCCCGGAGAATCCGGCTCCTGGAAGGTTCAGTCGAATACCGCTGAGAGGAAACAAGAGTGGAGCATCGACGGAAAAGTGATCCCCGTTCCGGAGGGCGCTCCCGCTCCCACCCCTGTCGTGGAGAAAAAAGTGAAGTTCACTTCCCATGGCGGGCGGCTGTTTCTCAAGGTGGAGATTCTGGCTCGTCCGGGGGAGAACGATTCGGATGGGACAGGTGCAAACAAGGCAGGTAAAGAGGTTCACTTTTCTGGTACATACGAGGCCAATCTCGTGGAAGGAACTTGGCCGCCGGAGAAGTCTGAGGTGGCAGGGAACCCAGAACGGGTGACTCGGGTTCGTCTCGCGCCGTCGGAACAGTCTCGCTATTCATCTGAGCTGCAGCAGGCCTTTTTCAGTGAGGAGATGTTAAAGCATCAGGCGGATCACTATCGAGAGTCGATGATCGATTTGATCCAACGGAAAATCGCTTCTCCCGATGGCACCTCTGCTGGTGAAATCGCGCTTGCACGTCAGTTGCTCGGAATTGTTCGCGCTCATCCAGAGGCATTTGTTGTCGAAGTGACGCCAGAGTTTGAGTGTTCTCCCGAGATGTTTCTCTTCGATGCGAGTGGGCTTCACTCGACGACTGAGAGGGAAAGCTGGACGCTACGCTTTTCCGCCCATCTTCCCGCCATCGCCCCACCGGGTTCGGGGCGATGAATCGGGCTTGGCTTATGCAAGATCGAAAAGCAGCGCTTCCGCTCCTTCGTGGCCCGCTTTGAACGTCAGTCGGCCCGGAGTCTCGGTCGAAGCTCCGTCGCCGGCTGCGAGACTGATTCCTTCACTCTCCACTGATCCTCGCACGACCTGAATCCAGGCTCCGCGAGCCTCGGCGAGATCGTGAGCGACACTCTGTCCGGCTGTGAGGCGCAGACGATAGATCGAAGCATCCTGAGCAATGGTCGCGGAGTGTTCCCGTCCATCGGAGGAGATGACGAGTTCCTTCGGCGTGTCATCGTCGACACTCGACACCCATTCGGTGTAGCGAGGGGCCAAGCAACGCTCTCGGGGCTGCAGCCAGATCTGAAGCATGTGTGTGGATTCGGTGCGTGAAGGATTGAACTCGGAGTGAGTGACGCCGGTTCCAGCGCTCATCACCTGAATTTCACCTGGTTTGAGCGTGTGAGCGTTGCCCATGCTATCCTTGTGAGACAGCGCTCCGGAAAGCACGTACGAGAAGATCTCCATCTCCCGGTGAGGATGGGTGGGAAAACCGGCTCCAGCGGCGATGTGGTCCTCATTGATCACACGGAGCGAGCGGAATCCCATGTGAGCAGTATCGTAGTAGTTCGCAAAGGAGAAGCTATGATAGGTCTCCAACCAGCCGTGGTTGGCATAGCCACGTTCGGCAGAAGGGCGGATCGTCCAAGGGGTTGAGTTCGAGAGAGTTTTCATCATTCGATATTTTTCTGACACGGTGAGTATCCATGATCTTTTGAATACAGAAAATGAATCATTCGTTGTCTGAGCATGTATAAAATGTATTCTCAGTAAATTTTTCGAACTCCCGATTCCCATGGACACCACATCTCTGAGAGGATTTCTTGCCGCAGTTGAAGCCGGCACCATTACAGGGGCGGCGAGGAAGCTCCATCTGTCGCAGCCCACTCTCAGCCGTCGTATCAAGAGCCTAGAGGAGGAACTAGGCGTAGATCTGTTTCAGCGCGGGGCACACTCCGTTACGCTGACTCCTGCGGGCCGAGTTCTCGCCGAAGATGGTCCGAAGTGGCTCCAGATGGGAGATCTTCTTCGTCAAAAGGCCCTCACCGCTGCCCTCGGCCGCCTCCTCCGTGTCGGATACGCCCCCTCGCTAGCCGGCCATTTTCTCGGTCTCGCGCTCGAGCGATTCAATCAGATTCATACCAACGTGCGAGTCAAACTTTCTGACCTATCGACGAAAGAGATGCTGGATCGCCTGATGGATGGGCGACTCGATCTCGTCGTGACGATTCGCGACACTCGTCGTGTCGGCTTGCGCTGGGAGCCTCTGGAGCAGCGACCTTGGAGGCTGGTCGTCGCTGTCGGCCATCCACTGGCGAAGCGACGCGAAGTCCGTGTCAGTGAACTCGTCACTGAGCCGTTGCTGATGTTCAGCCGCGACGACTATCCGGAATACTGGGAGGCGGTCGGTCGTTATCTGATGGAACACGGAGTCGCGCCACGCATCGCTGGAGAGTTCGACGGCTTCAGCAGTCTAGCGATGGCGGTCGAAGCGCGGATCGGAGTGGCGCTGGTTGCTGAAGCAGCGGGCGAGAGGCGCGGACTTGGACTCCATTTTCTCAAGCTCTCGCCATCACCGGAGCCCATCTGTGTCGCCGCAGGTTGGGCCGAGGAGGATGAGGCCGCTCTCATTCTGATCGAGGAGTTGAAAAAAGTGCGTGCTCTCTGATCGGGCATCCACGGGTATCAGCTTATTCCCGCGATCAAAACATCTCCAATTGCTCAGGCACGCCGCGCTTTGTCCGGAAGTGAACGGAGGCACCTAGCAGGCGGACACTGCGTCCTTCTCCTCGTATCCAGGCCTCGGCCAAGAGTTCTCGCATCATTTCGGGATCGATCTGGCTACCACTTCGCTGAGCTGTCGTGCTGCGGAAGTCATCGAATTTTATCTTCACCGAGCAAGCACTAATCTCGCGATCACAGTGTCGGCTCGCCGCGAGATCTTCGGCCAGCTCGATCACGATGTCGTCGAGTTCATCAAGACCTTCTTCAAGGGTCACCAGATCGGTGCGGAATGTGCGCTCAGAGCTGAACGACTTGCGCTCCCGGTTTGGCTGAACGGGGGAGAGGTCGATTCCTCGACACAGTTGATACAGCTCGAGGCCGAATTTTCCAAAGCATCGAGCCAGATCGATCTCGCTCCACTTGCGAAGATCGCCACAGGTGCGAATTCCGACTTCGCGGAGACGCTCGGCCGTTCGCTTCCCCACCCCGTTGATTTTCTTCACTTCCAACTCCGTAAGAAAATCGACTTCCTCCCCACTGCGGATTTCGAATTGACCATCGGGCTTGTTCCAATCGCTCGCGATCTTCGCCAGAAACTTGTTCGGAGCGATTCCTGCTGAGGCCGTGAGACCTGTCTCTGTCCGAATTTGCTCTCGGATCAGCCAAGCGACTGCGGAGGCCTCCGACTGCAGGGACGAGATATCCAAGTAGGCTTCGTCCAGCGACACAGGCTCGATGCATTGGGTATAACGAAGAAAAATCTCGCGCACACGAGCGGATTCTTGGCGGTAGAGGTCGAAGCGAACAGGCAATAAGATCAGCTTCGGGCACAGCCGCAGTGCCTTGAACGTGGGCATGGCGGAGCGACAGCCGTATTTGCGCGCCTCGTAGTTGCAGGTCGTCAAGACTCCACGTCCACTCGATCCGCCAACTGCGACGGGCAGTCCCGCGAGTTCGGGATGCTCGCGAATCTCGATGGCTGCGTAAAAGCAATCCATGTCGATATGGAGGATTTTTCGCCCACCGTCCATCTCTCAGACAATATGCATTTGAACAGCACGATACGCATTGTCAAAAATTCGGCAAGCAGAAGCCGCCTGCTTTCACGAAAGTGCGGTGACGCCACATAGTCTCGGCCTGAGCCGAGGCGAATCTGGGTCAATAAAGAACCTGAAACAGCTCGACGTCGAACATGAGCGTTTGGTTCGGGCCGATCTTTGGTGGCATGCCGCTGGCTCCGTAGGCGAGATGCGGCGGGACGGTAAAGCGATATTTTGCTCCCTCGCGCATCAGTGGAATTCCTTCTCGCCATCCGGGGATGACCTGATTGAGTCCGAAGACCGCAGGTTGGCCACGCTGTACACTGCTGTCGAAAACGCTGCCGTTCGGGAGATAGCCGTGATAGTGAACCTTCACTCGGTTGAAGGAAGAGGGTCGTGCACCCGTGCCTTGTTTCAGAACCTCATATTTCAGTCCGGAATAGGTCGTCTTCACCGTGCCGACGGGATCGTCCGTGCCTGTAGCTGCGGCAGGAGCAGCAGGAGCTGACTTTTCGCTGCTTGAACAGGACAGGAGCAGCAGTCCGCTCGTGCTCACGAAGAGACAGCAAAGACCGGAGAGTAGACGCGACGTGTGGATGCGGAACATGGGGCGAAAGATCATCCGATTTAACTATCCTGCAATGGTGAAATCAACCGGGCTGTCGCATTGCATTCGAATCGAGCTGTCATACCGTGTACGACAATGGAAAAACGGATTGTGAAGTTGTTTTTGCGTATCGCTCTTGCAGTGGGATTCCTTTCGGCGGTAGCGGATCGTCTCGGCTGGTGGCCTTCCTCTGTATCAGCTTGGGGGAACTGGTCTTCCTTTCTCACCTACACGGAGAAGCTCAATCCTTGGGCACCGGCCAGTCTTGTGCCGCTGCTCGGCTGGGTGGCAACGGCGGCGGAGGTAGTGCTCGCTCTCTGCCTGCTGCTGGGCTTCCGAACGCAGCAGGCGGCGCGAGCGAGCGGTGTACTGCTGCTACTCTTCGCTCTGTCGATGACTTTCGCTCTCGGCCCCAAGCCACCGCTCGACTACTCCGTCTTCGCGGCTTCCGCAGCAGCATTTTCCCTAGCACTCCTCCCAGAGAAATTCTGGGAACTGGATCAGATCCTGAGAAACGGACGAGGGTAATCTATCTCCGCAATCGCTACGCATCACAGCGTCAGAAAATTCCTTAGAAGCGTCTTTCCTGACTCGGTCAGAATCGACTCAGGGTGGAATTGCACCCCGTGCACTGAAAGTTTCTTGTGACGCAGCCCCATGATCTCACCTTCAGCAGTTTCCGCCGTGACTTCTAGGCAATCAGGCATGCTCTCGCGATCCACGAGTAAGGAGTGATAGCGCGTCGCCTGAAACGGCGATTCTATCCCGGCGAACAGACCATCCTTGTGATGAAGAATCGGGGATGTCTTTCCGTGCATCAGACGCTCTGCCCGCACGATTTTGCCTCCATAGGCCGCCGCGATGCACTGGTGACCGAGGCAGACACCCAAGATCGGAATTTCACCAGCGAATGCCAAGATCGTATCGCAACTGATCCCCGCCTCAGTCGGAGTGCAGGGACCGGGGGAAACGCAGATATGATCAGGCTTCATCTGTCGAATTTCATCGACGGAGATCTCATCATTTCGCCGCACCAGTACGTCCTCCCCCAGTTCTCCGAAATACTGGACGAGATTGTAAGTGAAGGAATCGTAATTATCGATAACGAGCAGCATGGCTTTTCGCAAGTTTCCCCGAACGTAAGGCTCTTGAAATCTCTCACAAGAGAAAATACAGATTTCCCCACGCTCTTGCCTTTGGGAGAATTGGATATACCTCATACCCTATGAAAGCTCTGCTGGAATCAAAGGACCGATGGCTAAAACTCGTGCGACCGGGGTCGCGAGTATTCTTGGGATCAGGAGCGGCGATGCCACGGGAGTTGGTCCGACGCCTGCTCGAGCTTGCGAACCAACTGAAAGATGTGGAACTGGTTCACATCCACACCCTAGGATCAACACCTTGGGTGGACGCGAAATACGCGGGAGCGCTGCGAACGAACTCATTCTTCCTGACCCCCGAGGTGGGACAGGCTGTCGCGGAGGGTCGGGCTGACTACACGCCGATCTCGATGTCTGAGATTCCTTGGCTATTTCACTCGATGACCGTGCCTCTGGACGTGGCTTTGATCATGACGACACCGCCGGACGAGCGTGGGCTGGTCAGTCTAGGAGTGAGCGTAGATGTCGTGCGAGCTGCCATCGATCACGCACGGGTGGTGATCGCACAAGTGAATCCGGAGATGCCATGGATCAACGGAGACGGAGTGATCCCGGCCAGTCGCATCGACTGGTTCATCGAGCACGCGGCTCCTCTGGAGGAGATGGCGCAGCATCGGTCGAACGCGGCGCGTGTGCGCATCGGCGAATATCTGGCGGAACTAGTGGATGACGATTCGACTCTGCAGGTGGGGCTGGGGGTGACGCCACAGATCGCCGTCGCGGCACTAAAAAATCATCGCCATCTGGGCATTCACTCAGGAATGTTCTGTGACGCTTTTATGGACCTGATCGAAGCCGGAGCGGTGGATCACAGTCGCAAGCACTTCATGACAGGGAAGGCGATCGCGAGTCATGTACTGGGATCGAAGCGGCTCTATGAATTCGTCAAAGAATACCGAGAACTAGAATTGCGCAGCAGTGACTGGGTCAATAATCCTGCGGTAATCGCGATGAATCACCAGATGGTCGCAGTGAACGGAGCCCGCATGATCGATCTGACCGGACAGGTCATGCGTGATGCCACGGGACACCGCTACTACGGTGGAATCGGGGCGCAACTGGATTTCCTGCGCGGTGCCGCTGGAAGCTCGGGCGGGCGCCCCATCCATGTGCTGACTTCGACTACGGAGGATGGGAAAGAGAGCCGAATCGTAGCCTCGCCGCCGGAGGGAGCGATGGTGGCGTCGGGACGAGCAGACACTGACTATGTGATCACAGAACATGGAGTCGCTCGCCTCCGTGGAAAGAGTATGCGTGAGCGAGCGCTAGAAATGATTCACGTCGCCGCCCCGCAGTTTCGCGAAAGCCTGCTGATTGAGGCGCACAAGCGTGGCTGGATCCCTAAGTTTGTGTCACTGAATTCTGCTGGCGGCACGCAGAAGACCACGGAGCAGGAGCGAGACTTCGAGCGACTGAAGCTGGGAGACGGATCGCGAGGGTTCCTCATTCGTCCTCTCCACGTAGCCGACATCCGCCGCCTACAGGAATTTTTCTACAGTCACACGGAAGAAACAGTGCGAAACCGATACGGCTACCTCCGTGAATCCATGTCCGAGGATGCGGCATGCCGCATGGTGGGCGTCGATCAAGATCACGATCTGGCGCTCGGGATCTTTGAGGAAGTCGGCGCTGGGCGAGAGGCCATCCTCCGAGCGGTAGGTCGCTTCTACCGAGATGAAGAAAAATCGACTGCTGAAGTGGCTTTGGTCGTCCACGACGAGACTCGTCGTATGGGATTGGCAGGTGTTGTGTTTGGCCGCTTAGCCAAAACGGCAAAAAAGCGTGGAATCACTCACTTTTGGGCCTCCGTTTTACCAGGGAATCTGCCGATGCGGCGGCTGTTCGAGAAATTCGGTGGACGGGCCACCCTGCAAGGCGGCGAGGAGTATCTCTTCGACCTACCAGTCGATGAGGTTCTAGATCGAGCGGCAAAACTCCCTCGTCCCACCCTGCCACTTCAAGAGGGTTTAGGATCCGTTCGACTGGGCTGGATCTGGTCGGATGTCTGTCTTGAACACGACGGCGGTCCCGATCAGGTAGAGAACCCCCGCCGCTACGCAGTGTTGGGCGAGACTCTCCGTCCTTTGGCTGCTGAACTGGCGCTGGCGACAGAACTAACAGGGCGAATGGCGACCCGCTCAGAACTGCTGCGCTGCCACGCGGCCCACTATCTGGATCTAGTCCATATCGACGTAGATAACTTCGCCGATCATCTGCGCACGGGAGATACAGCCATCTGCCCAGAGAGCGAGCGCGTGGCTCAATGGGCTGTGGGGTGCGGACTGGAAGCCGTGGCAGCCGTAATGACGGGGAAGGTCCGTCGTGCCTTCGTCGCCGTAAGACCACCGGGACACCATGCCACAGCTGATCGGGGCATGGGATTCTGCATTTACAACAATGTCGCCCTGATGGCTCGCCATGCGCAGGAAGTGTTCGGTGCCGGGCGAGTCCTAATCGTCGATTGGGATGTGCATCACGGGAACGGCACGCAAGACATCTTTTTCTCCGATCCCAATGTATTTTATTTCTCAGTCCATGAAAAAGAAAACTTCCCATTCACCGGGTCGATCGAGGAGACGGGGGCTGGACGAGGAGCGGGGACGACCCTCAACGTCCCACTGCCGACGGGATCGAATGGGCAGGCCGTGCTATCCGCGCTGGAGGACCAGCTCGCGCCGGCGATGGAACGATTTCGTCCCAACTTGGTGCTGATTTCTGCTGGATTTGATGCGTTAAAGACCGATCCCTTGGGCGGATTCACTCTTGAAGCGGACGACTTCGCCCATCTGACTCGGGCGGTCACTCGTATCGCCAATCGCTGGTCTGGTGGGCGCGTGGTTTCCGTGCTAGAAGGCGGGTATCATCCCGAAGGCCTCGCCCAGGCCGTAGCGGCGCACCTACGTGCCCTATCCAGTGAAAAGTAAGTCTAAGTAAAGCTTACTGAGCCGTTGGAGCAGGGCTTTCCGAAGTAGCATCCGGGGCATTGGAATCTGGAGCATTGCCCGCAGGCAGCGCTTTCACGACGATCACATGGTCCGCTGCGACCTTTTCCAAGGTTTCGAGCGGCTGGCTCAGTCCTGGGGTGAATATTTCCAGCTTTTCCACGATTTTCCCACTGCCCAGTCCGATCCTCAGGGAATTGTCAGTGCCCAGAGTGCGATGGAAAGAATGCACAATCCAGTCGGAGTCCCGAACACTGGCAACGACTTTAGTCCCCAATCGCTGCCCCGGTAGCAAAACGCGGAGCCAGTGCCCGGTCGCTCCCTCAGTCTCTAGGTTTCGCACTCGTCCATCTCCCTGGACTGCAAAGATCTGCGTGCTCCCATCGCCTCTGAGATCGCCGAAACGCCATGAAGTCGTTTCACTCAGGTATCCGCCCTGAGATGCAACCGTTACCTCCGAGTATCCGGCTCCCTGTTGGTTCGCAAAGACGGAATCCGAGGCCAGTGCGACCGTTCCGAGAACAAGATCCTCGTACCCATCGAGATCGAGATCAATGACACCGACGGAAAGAACGCCATTCGCACACAGGAACCCGCTACTCTCCGTGATATCGACCAAGCGGGCTTCGCCTTCATTGTGAAAGAGGCGGACACTACTGGTTCCCGCAGCGGGCGAGGCGGTCGCGACGACCAGATCCTGTCGCCCATCATTGTCGCAGTCGGTAAAAGCAGCCGCCGAGACTGAGCCATTATCGCCGAAAGCGAACTCTCCCTCAGCGAGGACAAAGTGACGTCTGACTCCGGTTTCATCGGGACGAGAGAGAAACAACCGACTCGGAGCCCCGCTCCGCCCCACGAAGAGATCCAAATATCCATCCTCATCAATGTCGGCAGTCGCCAGGGTAGTAACGCGATGGGGAACCCAAAGGCCTAACTCCCAAGCACTCGGTTCAAATTCGCCCTTCTCATTCTGCCGATACAACTCGATCGGACGATCAGAATAGCCGAGGACTAAATCCAGCCGTCCATCGTGATCGAAGTCGATCCACGCAGCGGCGACAGTATCGCCGAATGCCAGTAGTCCACGAGCAGCGGTCTCATCTTCGAAGCGTCCATCACCCAGATTGCGCAGCAGAGAATCGGGCATCCCGCCGCGACGTGTTACGAGAAGATCGAGCCGTCCATCACCATCGAAGTCAGCTGGATACAGCCCCTGTCCTGGTTCGACTTCAGAAAGAGCGGTTGATTCGACCAGCTTGCCATCCGACTCGACTTTGTAAAAAGTTGAACCGCCGTTCGCGGCGATTTCGACCCCTTCTTCGCCATCAAAGTCCCCGAGAGCGAGCGGCCCACGCAGACTCGTATCGATGCGCCGGAGCCGTATCGGATAAGAACTGCTTTCCGGAGCTGGGCGAGTCTCGAGTCGGATGGTCGCGGGAATTTCCTCGGGCTTTACCCCCAAAGCTGCCAGAGCCAGATTGAACTGCCACTGCTCACTTTGCGTCATGGCACTGGATTCCTGACCTGTCTTCATCCGTTGAACGAAGATTTTCAAGCCCTCTTCATCCAGCGGTTTGGCATCGGGTGGGAAAGGCAAGGGCGCATCTGGCAGCATGGCCAGAATCGCCGGTTGTTCTCTGCGTCCGATCTCCTCAGGCGGCAGACTCGACTCATCCTTTCGTTTTCTCTCCGTCCTCAGAGAGAGAATGATTTCATTGATGGACTGATTCTGGAAGCGCTTACGCAGTCGCCGGTCAGGATCAGATGGTCGAGTGGTAGGAAGGGACTCCGTGTAAACAGGTCCACGAAAAGGACTCCGCTCTGGAAAAACCAGAATCAGCGCTCCAGCAATCAGGAAGGGCAACAAGAAAGCGCCCAAAGCGAGAGACAGAATGGTTCGCCTTGACATGGTTTTACACGAAATTCCTCCACTTCTTTAGAATCGCTCGAGCGGCACCGGAGTCGATTGCCTCACCCGCTTTCGCCAATCCTTCCTGCAAATCAGTCGCGATTCCCGTCACCACGAGACCTGCCGCAGCATTCAGAGCCACGATTTCTCGCTGAGATCGCGTTCCACGTCCATTGAGAATCGCTTCGATCCGAGACGCATTTTCGACAGCTTGACCGCCGCGCAGCTCATCGATCTCTGCATCCGACAGCCCGATCTGAGAGGGTTCGATCCGAAATTCAACAGGGTCAGGTCGATCCACCGCCCAGATCCGCGTCGGTCCGAGAGTGGAAATTTCATCCATTCCGCGCCCGTCTCGCGTCATTCCGTGCACGACCCAGGCAGATCGACGGCCCAATTGAGCAAGAATGCGTGCGAAGGCCTGCCCCAGATCCGGATTGAATACTCCGATGAGTTGATACTCCGGCTGCGCGGGATTGAGGAGAGGACCGAGTAGGTTAAAGATCGTTCGCCTTCCCTCCTCCGCAAGACGCTTTCGCACAGGGGCGATGACCTTGAAGGCAGGGTGATACAGCGGGGCGAAGAGAAAACCTGCGCCGACCTCTGTCAGACAGCGACCGAAGTCCTCCGGCGGAAGGTCGATGCGGACACCCAATGCTTCCAGAACATCGGCACCTCCAGTCGGAGAAGAGACGCCCCGATTTCCGTGCTTGACCACCACGACTCCGCAAGCGGCCAGCACAAATACGGCGGTGGTGGAGATATTAAAGAGTCCCATGCGATCTCCGCCCGTACCGCAGACATCGAGAAAGGGTCGATCAAAGGAACTGCGATCGATCGTCGGCTCCAATGCACGATTCAGAAAACACTGGGCGAACGCAGCGATCTCGCCATGCGTCTCCCCCCGCCCGGCGAGAGCGGAAAGAAAAGCGGCTTTCGCATTCGGGTCAGAATCGGGATCGAGCAGCGCTGTGGCAGCTCGCCCTACCTGCTCCTCCGTTAGCTCACCGGATTGAATCGCATCCGTCAGATCCTGCATAGACGATGAAGCCTCAAGTTGGCTCAGGAGTTGCCAACCCTCAACTTTTATCGGAAGATCATTTCCTCCTTCTCAATTTTCTCAACCCGGAAGTCAATATGTTCAACGAGGACTTCGAGCACAGCTCACTCAAAGGTAAACTGATCCTTGCGAATCCGAGTTTGCGCGATCTTCCTTTTATGCACAGCGTTATCATTCTGACCCAGCATGATCGGGAGCACGGAGCCTTCGGATACATACTCAACCGTCGGATTGAACAGAAACTCGATGCTCTGATCGGAGCTACGGATCTCCCGCCGGAGGTCTTGGACACCCTCGCTCACATCGGAGTATTTTTTGGCGGTCCTGTCTCGACCGAGCAGCTCACCTTCGCCGCTCTGAACTGGTCGGAGATGGAAGGAAATCTCCAGATCATCACTCATCTATCGGCTCAGGAGGCCTGTCGCTATTATACCGAGGGCTTTCAGATCCGTGCCTTTATCGGATATTCGGGGTGGTCAGAAGGCCAGCTCGAAGACGAGATGAAGCGTAATACTTGGGTTCTCCACGAGCCTGTACCGGATCTGATGGATCCCAAGAAGGACAATCTGCTCTGGAAGTCGATTTTGTGCGACATAAGTCCCTTGTTCAAACTCATCGTCGATGAGCCGGAAGATCCATCGCTCAACTAACTGACAGCCATTTTGTATCGATGAAGCCGATTCTCGGATTACTCCTGATCAGCGCCGCACTCTGTGTTCACGCCACCGACTTGAAGCCCGTGGTCGAAGTAGAAGAAGATGTCTATTCCTACACACCTGCCGACAACGGAGCGGGGCCGATGTGGTGCAGAGGATCGACTTCACTCGTTCGCGTCGGTGAGCGAGTGTTTGCGAGCGGTCTGGAAACGATTCCCGATGCCCGACCTCTGAATAACTGTCGCTGGATGTTGTTCGAGCGAAAGGCAGTGGGCTGGGAGCGTGTCTGGTTGGACGAAAGCGGACGCACTCGCGAGCCTTCACCGGTGGCAGCCTTCTCCGACGGACGGGTCTTTGTCTCTGCCAACCCGACTTTAGACAACTCGCCGAATGCGCCTCGGAGCGGACCTGCTCAGCCTTTGATCTTTCAATTTCGAGCGAACCAAGCGACCTCATCTCCGGAAAAATTGATTCCGATATGGAAGGGAAGCCCCGCTTTTTCCGAGCACTCGTATCGCACTCTCGTAGCCGATGGGAAAAGTAGCGAACTCCTCCTGTTTCAGAACACTGGATACGATTCCGCCGAGTGGAGTTTCTACGACCGCAACGGCCAGTGGAGCGCTCAGGGGCAGATCCAGTGGCCTTGGGGTGCCGATTATGCTAAGCCTCAGCCCATTCGCATCTGCTATCCCGCAGTCGCTCTACGAGATCGAGCCGTGTACTTTTTCGGAGTCAGTGACATAATGGAACCCAATCCAGCTTGGCGTGCCTTCAAGCGCGAACAAACAGGCCGGGATTGGGATTACGATTTCCGGCGACTCTTCTTCACATGGACTTCGGACATTACGACTCAACCCTTTCACGAATGGATCGAGATCGCCAGTCGCGAGAAGACCGGCGGCTGGCTGACCCCCGGGGACCTATATCTGGCAGACAATGGCGACGTCCATCTGCTCTGGGCTGACCGTGCGTTCACGAACTGGAAATTGCGGGAGAAGTTCTTTCCCGAAGTGAAGCAATCCGACACCCTCTGCTATGCCGTGGTCCGTGATGGGAAAATCATCCGACAGCAAATCATCGAAGAATCCACGGAAGACAAACCTGGAATCGTCGGAAATCTAGCCCGATTTCAGATGACACCAGAAGGCCGTCTATTCGTTTTCTACTTCGCCACAGGTATTGACGCCAGTGGCAAGAGGGTCTCCGAGAATCGCATTCGTGAAATTCAGCCCGACGGACTGGCGGGATCCGCTGCTCACCTAGCCTTTGAAAAGCCCTTCGTGAATTTCTTTACGGCGACAGAACGTGCTGGCTCACCTCCGTCGAGTACACTGGAACTGCTCGGGCAACGTGACCGTCAGGTGAGGACGATGAGTTACGCTCGGGTGAGACTGTATTGAGCCAGACCGAATGCCTGAGCCTTCGGATTCGCGGGTTAAAACACCTCCAGTAGCGTGAGGCTGGGATCAGAGATTACACTTCCGACAGTCATCCCCGTCAGAGCACTCGCCAACGGCGAAGTAGGACTGATGACTGTAACCATGCACCCGTTTTCATCCGTGAGAGTGATCCCTCCTCCACCGGGAGCAAGCAAATACCAAACTGAGTTTCCACCCTGCTCCACCTCCACTAGAGCACCGAGCCCCACCGAATCGTCCAGATCGAATTCGCGAAAACTGCAGATTTCCACTGCGTGCAACTCCCGTCGCATACCCTCGATTTTCTCGGCCAAGCCAGCGGCTAGATAGGATGATTCCAGTCCTCGAGTGTCATATTTATGTTCAGCGCGACTCTCTGCACTCGTCGCCCCATCACGAGCACCGTCATAGGCAGTCACCGCTCTGTCGAGACGCTTGCGCAGTTCTTCTACGAGAGAGGTGATGATCAGGGATTTATTCATAAGTGGCAGAAGTCGGGTAATTTCTGTGCTTCGTCTCGTCTGTCAACAAAGGCGCGTTCGCGACTGCGTCCTGATCGAAGGATTGGACGTATTCATGATCAAGACATTTTGAACCTGAGTTTATGCGAACTTTTCGATTCTTGTATCTCTCTGGATTAATCATCGGAATGGCATTGATCGGCTCCGCAGAGGAAGCGGCTCCTGACTTTTCAGCATCCGAATCCGCGCAGCTCGCGGCCGGGAAATGCGTGATCCTTTCTCGTCGCCCCGGCGAAAGCGACCCAGTGGACTCCCGCTTCGTCTCAGGAGCACGCCTGATCTTAGCACAACGAAAAACGGTGTGGGAAACCGTGCAGGATAAGGATCATGCCTCGGACTTCATCGAAGGAATCCTCTCGTCAAAGATAATCGAGAGGAACGGGAATACGATTTTGGTGGAGCAGCGCACTCGTGTCGGCGGGCCGAAGGGCAGCTACCTCTATCGCCTCCTCCATATTCTCCAAGAGATGGAGCGGGCAGATTTCACCTTCGTCTCAGGGGAAGTCAGGGATATCGCGGGAGCTTGGATGTTCTTCGACGGGCCGACCCCCAATACCTGCATTCTCGTGTATTCTCTGCGAATCGATCCTGGTCTCCTGGCTCCGCAGGCCATAGTGAAGGCGGGAATGCGCAAGTCGATCCCACTCACCTTGGAGAGTATCGCCAACGAGGCGGTTCGACGGGAGACAAAATAATCCTCTGTGTCGAGAGGCGCAAACAGGGCGACGTTTTTCCGTTTAATTCTATAATCACGTTTGATATTATGGAAATTATTGAATATCTTGCTGCGATTTTTATCTATGAGCCTCTCAATTCAGGAGATAGCGACTGGTTTTAGCGAAGTGGTGCCCGTCCCACTACGCAAGCACCGGAGCTGGGTATCCGGACTTCTTTCTTGGATTCACAAGGAGCGGGATCAGCACTGGGGTACGCAATTACTGCGTATCGCGAGTGATATGATCATCGTCTGCGATGAATCTCTGGTCATTCATCATCACAATCGGGCCTTTTTGAAGGCTGTAGGGTACGGTTCGGGAAGCTTCGAAGGAAAGAGCCTAACCGACTTCTTTCCCGAATCTGAGCGGTCTGGAGTCAGAAATATATTTGAAAAATGGCGAGGAGGACATGCTGCGGGGATGCGCTTCCGATCCCTCTTGCTTTCAAGGCGGAGCCAACTGTTCTGTGATCTGCGCGTCGTGCGGAGCCGAGAGTTAAACCGGAGCTTCCTGTATTATCTGATCATCCGCGAAGTAGGGGCAGAGCAACAAGTTCAAGCGAAGGCAGAAACTCTCGGCGATCCTTTCTTTCTCGGATTGCCCGTCGCGGCGTGGCGAATGGATGCCGCCTTGCGGATTACTCACGCCTACGGAAGTCTATGGCCGGAACTGGGAGTCGCGTGTGAGGATCTCATCGGAGAAGTACTGGGGAAGCGGCACGATTCTTTGCTCCCTCCGATTCTCAGCGATTTCGACTGTAGTGATGTCCAGATCGGTATGAGCAGCCAGTCTGAAATCAAGCATGAGGGCCGAAAATACACTCTCTCAGTCGAGCCAGCACTGGATCAGGAAGGACGAGTCGTTGGTTCCATTGGATTTCTGCGACGCAGTGCTCTGCCGTCTGCCACTGATGTCCAATCGAGAGTAGGATTTTCTTCTCGCGGGCAGTTACACCATCGTCCGGGCCTTGCTTCCACTGATATCAGCATCGTGACCACCCGCGTTCCCACTTTCGAGCGGTAAAAAGTCGACTTTGTGATTCGATGATGCGATTCGCTTATATATGAGGTGACATTCTCCGACGAGCAGTGTGCCTCTATTCTAGATCGATCCAGGCTTTCTTCACCAAGGCCAGTAAGCGCTCGAGATCGGTAGCCGAAGTCTTGGCCACAAATCCACGCACGTGAGCGAAATGGACGTCATGCTCAGCCGAAATACGTGTGAAATCAAGTCGAGCGCAGTCCTCGTAGCGTCCGAGGCCGTAGCCGCTCCCTCGTCGGTCGGGATAGATGACCCCATCAACGGTTTCTCCCTGTTGCTCGATGAAACGCCCCACACTAGAAGATGGATCGTCTGACATAGTCTCAGTACGCGGCAGATAGAGAACGCTGAGACTCTTGTTTCCAGAGGTGACTTTCAAAAACTGGGCATGTTCAGCGATGAAGTCGAGGCGGCTGCGAAGGCTTTTAAGATACAGGAGCAAGTCTTCTCCGATCATTAGCATCATCTCCCAGATCACATCTCCTGATCGTAACTCCCGGCGCTGAGCGAAACGTCGGAGCAGACTGACATCGATCGGCGAGCTGATGCGATTGAGCAAAGCGCGAGGGACCCCCAGCCACTCTGCCGTCACATGAGGGCCGCGAGAGTCAAACCATTCGGTCGGCTCCAGCCACTCATAGAAGTTGCGCGCATCCTCGTACACTCCCAAAAATTTGAGAACGAGCGACAGCGCACAGATGGGCGGATGATCTGAGGGAAACTGGTGGTGATCGAAATTTCCTCTCTCCTGATCATATTCCCCACCGGTATCGACCACCAAAATTCCCGGATCTGCCAAATCGGCTTCCGTAGCCTCCCGACGCTGAATTGGCAGCCAGTATTTCGCTACTAAGATACAGCACGCGAGAAAATCATCTCGGTGCGCACTCCCTGGATGGGTCACGATCATCTTCATCTTTCACCTCCTGTATATGAGTTGATCAGCGCTAGAATCTCGCCTCCCACCCTCTCCGGAGAAATGCGCATCATACAGCGATGGTCGATGGGACACTCACGCAGAAAGCAGGGACTGCATTCAACCGGTTCACGGATCACTCGATGGATAGCGCCCAATGGCGCGGTCAAGGCAGGCTCAGTCGGGCCAAAAATGGCGACGGTAGGCACTCCGAGTGCCGCCCCGAGATGCATAGTGCCCGTATCATTGGAAACCAGTACGTGACAGCCCTGCAACTCCTTCACGAGTTCGGTGATCGTGGTCTCTCCGACGAGATTTCTGCATGGTTCTTCCAAACGCGAGGCCAGATCCGATCCGATCCCTCGCTCCGCCGGACTCCCGAATATCGAGATCTGAAAAGTGATTTCCGGATGCTGTTGACGAACGTATTGGATCGCTGCGGCATAGCGATCAATAGGATAGCGCTTGGCGTTTCCATATTCCGCACCAGGACACACTCCCAGATGAATTTCCTTGAGTCCGGGCGTAAGCGGTGTCGGCGACGATGGTATCTCCATCACCTCTTCCAGAGAGGGCGTCTCAATTCCCGCAACAGTGAGTAAATCCAAATAGTAGAGTGCGTGATGACGATACAGGCCGGGAGACTTCGGTCTCTCCTTCACCGGAAGTCCCAGCAGGAAACTCCGCTGATGGCGTACGTATCCCAGTAGATCGCGGATACCTGCGGCTCGTAATTCGAGCGCGGATCGAAAGGAATTCGGTAGAAGTAGTCCAGCATCGAAGCTTCCCCGCTCACGCAGTCGATGACCTACGCTCAGTGGACCGAGTCCTTTGTCAAAGGAGATGACTTCATCGGCGACCCCACTTCGCTCCCAGAGTGCGGTAAGATTTTCACGACAGGCTACGGCGATATACAAATCTTCACGAGATCGACGCAGAGCACGTACCGTGGGTAGCGACATGCATGCATCGCCCAATGGGTTGGGGGAACGAACAAGCCAGCGACGCTTGGCACGCCAATGATCGGCATCGTCTCGCGTGCGACATCGAAACAAATTCATCCGCGTGTAGGGCACATCTCGTAGCGTTTCATCACACGCTGAGAAACGCTCGGCTAAAATATTCACCCCTTGGGATTCGCACCACCTTCCGCCGGAGCGGGCTTCGTCTCAGCAGCGGGAGCGGGCTTTTCAGCGGCGGGCTTCGTCTCAGCAGCGGGGGCGGGCTTTTCAGCGGCAGGCTTCGTCTCAGCGGCGGGAGCAGGCTTTTCAGCAGCAGGCTTCGTCTCAGCAACAGGAGCAGGCTTTTTAGCAGCAGGCTTCGTCTCAGCAACAGGAGCAGGCTTTTTAGCAGCAGGCTTCGTCTCAGCAGCGGGGGCGGGCTTTTCAGCGGCGGGAGTGGTGGTCATCCCCTCAAGTCCAGGGATATTCGACAAATCCGCAGGCAATCCGGCGGGAAGCTCTGCTGCTTTATCCTTCACTCCCTCCAGAAGATCGTTTGCACCGGACCTCTTGTTTTGGTGAGCAGTGATCATCGACAAGGCGATTGCACAGACGAAAAAGATCACACCCAGCCAACTGGTGATCTTCTGCAAAATATCTGTCGTATGTGCTCCGAGGGCAGAGTCAAAAGCTCCGCCACCAAAGGCTGCGCCAAGTCCTTCCTGTTTCGGGCGCTGAATCAGCACCACCAGAACGAGAAGAATACTGACCGTAACGATAATCACGGTTAACAAAATCGAAAGGATTGCCATGGGAGGGGGAATATGCGACACAGGTAAAGGCTTGTAAAGGAGCAGTATTGACTTCTACGCAAGGAGACGACTATTTCATCATGCTATCTCCCGAATCTGAAAGCTGTGAGATCGAGGGCACGATCCGGTCGGTAGTATTCCAAAATGCCGACAATGGCTACGCTGTTCTGCAGATCGAGAATGAGGCTGATTCGCTGTTCACATTGCGCGGGCGCTTGCCTGCTGCGGCCAGGGGAGAGCAGATTCGAGCGACTGGGCGCTGGGTGAATGACCACCGATACGGGAGGCAATTCGAGGCCAAGCGCGTCTCTGCACTGCCGCCTTCATCGAGCGAGGGGATCGCTCATTTTTTGGGCAGCGGACTCATCGATGGCATCGGACCATCGTACGCGAAGCGAATCGTCGACGCCTTCGGGCCGGATACTTTTCGTATCATTGAGGAAGAATCGCAACGACTAGAGGAAATCCCCGGAATCGGAAAAGCGAAACGTCGATGCATACGTGAATCGTGGAAGAAGCTGAAATCCATGCGCGATCTGATGATCGCTCTGCACGAGTATGGAATCTCAACATCACGGGCGCTGCGTCTCTACAGGCTCTACGGAGATGAAGCGGTCAACATTCTCCGCACGGACCCCTATCGCCTCGCTCGAGACGTTCCAGGGATAGGCTTTCATACCTCCGATACCATTGCTCGACAGATGGGGCAGTCGCCTGATTCTCCTCGCCGCCTAGCCGCAGGAATCCGCTATGCTCTCGAGACAGCAGAGCAACAAGGGCATTGCGCTCTCCCCCGCTCCGTCCTCGTGCAAGATGCCGCCGCGCTACTCGCGATTCCTATCTCCGAGATCGGGCCGGTGCTCGACCAGATGATCCTATCGACGGATGTGATCCCCTTCCCATCGGAAAAAGAAATACTGATTTTTCATCCCGATCTCTGGGGGGCGGAAACGAAGGTCTCACAAATCCTCACTCGCCTGCTTACCGAATCGCAAAAAGTGCTCGATCTTCCGACATTCGTGGGCTGTGAGACGCCAGAATCCTCGTCCTCATCCGCCTATGTTCTGTCCGACGAACAAATTTCTGCTGTCGAACGAGCAGCAGCGCACCGCTTTTCCATTCTCACGGGCGGCCCCGGTACAGGCAAGACGACCGTCATTCGCTCTCTGATTAGAATTTTGGTTAAGAATCGAATTCAGCCCGTCCTCTGTGCTCCCACAGGTAGGGCCGCCCACCGACTTAGTCAGAGCACAGGCTGCGAGGCTTCGACCATCCACCGAATTTTGGAATATCAACCAACCGGTCAGTTCAGTCGAAATCGTAATCGCCCTCTGGTGGGAGATTTCTTCATCGTGGACGAATCATCGATGATCGACATCCGCCTCATGGCGTCTCTACTGGAGGCGATTCCACCTCACGGGAGTCTCCTGCTGGTCGGAGACGCCGACCAACTCCCCTCTGTGGGGCCGGGACGTATCCTCGCCGACCTGATCGAATCGGGAGCTGTTCCCGTTTCCCGGCTAGGGCAGATCTATCGACAGGCAGAAGGCAGCCGAATCATAGAAGTGGCGCACCAGATCAACGGTGGAGTTCTCCCCAGCCTCGACCATGCTGCAGATTCTGATTTCTTCTTTCTCTCTCGCAAAAATCCAGAAGCGATCATCGAAACCCTGATCGAGCTGATCACGCGACGCATTCCTGCGCATTTCGGGTTTCAGCCTCGTGATGAGATACAGGTTCTCACGCCGATGAACCGCAATTCTCTCGGAACGAAAAGTCTGAATGAACGCCTGCAAGCTGCACTGAATCCACCCGATCCCACCCGTGGTGAAGTCGAGCGCTTTGGTACGCGCTTTCGCGCCGGAGATAAGGTGATCCAGATCCGGAACAATTATGAGAGAGAAATCTTCAACGGTGATATCGGCTACATCAACGAGATTCAGACGACTCCACCTGCGATTCATGTTTCCTTTGAACATCACCCTCTCGTCTGCTATGAGCCGGACGAACTGGACGAGCTTCAACTCGCCTATGCCATTACCATCCATAAGGCGCAGGGCAGTGAATTTCCCGCTGTACTCATTCCCCTCGCCGGGCAGCACTATCCCATGCTGCAGCGCAATCTGCTCTATACAGCCGTGACCCGCGGACGCCGCTTGGTCATGATCGTAGGAGAGCGCCGCGCACTGGATCGTTCCGTGACGAATGTTCTCGGAGAGAAGCGTTATTCTGGACTGCAGGCACGGCTGACTGGAGGTGGAAGCCTTCCTTCCTCCCGTTCAGAAATCGACTTGAATCGCTGTTAATTGCCTAGCTCGCGGCTGCCCAATTTTTGAACTGTCACAGCATTCGCGTGGACTCTTGCTCCATTGATTCGTTCTGATTCACCCCAGTCGGGTCGAAGGTGCTCTCCGATCGCAAGCCCTGTTCGAACGAGTCTTCTCGGAACTGGGATAATCACCCCTTAAATCCGCCACTGCCTTTCAGTGAAAAGTCACTAGACTTCCTCATGTACATGTTCTCCCGACCTAATCTGATTCGACTCGCGCTGGCTTCACTCCTGATTTTTAGCCTTCTTTCCACCATCGGAGTCGCCAATGATGCGGCGCCGAAATCTGAAACTTGGTTTCTTCTCAGTGATTCCCACATTGCCGAGGATCCCAGCATCATTGTTAGGGGAGTCAATACAACAGACCGTCTGAAACAGGCGATCTCGGAGGTGCTCGAGATTAACAAAATGGATCCTGCGCAGGGCTTGCTCATCAACGGAGATCTCGTTCTGACTATAGGCTTACCACGCGAATACTCTGCCTTCTTCTCTCTCATACGACCTCTAAAGGAAGCGAAAATCCCCATTTTTCTCACCATGGGTAATCACGATCACCGCAACCACTTCTGGGAGAGCGGTGATGAATCGGCGAAAAATCAGGGCCTAGTCCCCGATGCGCACGTCAGTTTCACGACCGGACCGGTAGCGACTGGGGGCTTTCTCGATTCTCTGGTTCGGCCCTTGCAGGGTCCCGGAGATCTGGGGGGGGCGCGGCTGGGGTGGCTCGATCGAG
>CAUJIH010000108.1 GCA_963205275.1 Verrucomicrobiota bacterium
CTCCCTTATGCGTTTCTCTTGGGACCGGATGATCTCCACGAGTTGCTTCCGTGGCTGACGCATCAGGTCTTTCCGATTGAATCCCATCGGAGGCACGATTAGATCAGAATTATCAATTGTCAAGAGGCGCTAATCAATTACCTGCGATGATCTCTGCGGTATCACTGCGAAATGAACGAAGAGCCAAGAGTGCTTGTCGGTAATTCGCGCTGATTAAAAGTTCACCCATGAGGATAGCCTCGCTCTTATGCGCGGTAGATGTGAATGTGCCAGTGGTATTCCATTCAAGTTGGTTTTCTTTTAAAAGAAGCTTCCCATCATATCGCTCAACGAATTGGACTTTATCGGGATCAGATTTGGCAACTAATTCTCCCATCGCTTCGCGCTGTACGTATTCGCTCAGTGGAGATGCTCCTGAACCATTCGCGTAGATACGAGCCACAGCAACATTGCTAATTCCTTTGTCGCTGAGTGCCTTGCAGATGAGTGCTGCATCCTGCGCAATGGCCTCGCGCAAGGGCTTCCCAGAACTCAATGTGGAAGGTTGGGACGCAGCATGCTGAGCTGGATTGGATGCCCCTTGTCCCGCTTGAAGCACTTCAGGGACTTGTTCTGAGAACCCAAATTGAGGTGTACTGGACGCGCTAGTCAGAGTTCCGCGACCAATATCATTTCTCGAATCTCCCTGCCCCACCAAAAGATCTGCGATTTGCTGCGAAGCCTTCTGTACCTCGGGAACAAAAGGAGCCGTGTCGTAAGCTGCTTTGATCAGTGATCGCATGGAGCTCGTGTCTCCGAGTTTCATCGCACTATCTGCATCTTTTACCCATTGCGAAGCTTTAGTGGAATACAGAGCCGCAAACGATTTCACATCATTGATTCCGAGGTCATTGCTGAGCGTCTCGAGCTTCTCAGCAGGAGGGAAAACCTTCTGATAGTTTCGGGTGGACACGGCTTCGTATAGCTCGCGAACGTTTTTTGAGAAGGTGAGAATCTTTTGGCGCTCCACATAAGGGATCGTATGAAGCTCGGGCTGATATTGCGCGATAACAAAAAGTTCTCGTAGCTGATTGTCTGCCGCTGCCAGCTGGTGCGAACGGAGACCATTGTCGAAGAATGTACGAGCCTTTCGAGAGTCGCTATTCCGGCTCATTAAAAAGCTTTCCAAACTCGGAATGTCTTCAAAGTGCGGAGTTGACGTTTCGCCGTCCAATGTGGCGCTTGGCTGAGTGAACCCACGCGTAGAGCGCTGATAGGTATCTGGAGAAATACTCAATTGGCGCGCGTAGAGGCGATACAGTCTCGACGCGATGAACGAGTGGACATATCGCCCCTGAAACGCTAGCTCTAAAATGAATTTTTGAAATTTTACTTCTGCTGTTCCCTTTTGATGCGCGGAGCCTGTCGCAGGGGCCCGTCCTTGTAATTCTGCAAGACGATCATCAATTTGTCGGATTTCCTGTTGGTACATCGGTATAGAACTTACGCCGGCCCCGTATCCGCCTCTCAAACGATTCGGTTCCGCTGCAATGGCGATATTCCGCATGACTTCTCGCCGTCTCTTCTCAAGCGCCGTTCGTTCAGCTTCTGGAGAGCTCCTCGCCAGCGTGACTTTTTCGGAGTTCGCTTCTTTAACAGCGGCAAAGTGCGCTATGAGCTCACGTGAGATCCCCTCATCCTCAGAGTACTCAGAGAGTTTCTTAATTTTTGTGCCCAACTGTGGGAGATCAATCGACTCCGAGTTCGCCGTTGCCGTGTTCAGATTGCCTGGATTCAGATCGCTCAAGATTTCCGCAAGTAGGCGATAATACTCCTCTGCATGAGCAATTTTCGCTGGATCCATGTTAAGATAGTTACGAATATCTTCGTGAAATCCTGAGGGAAGCTGGTCTGGAGGTAGAACGGAGAACGATGCACGAGAGAGATTTTGTTGAATGAGTTGCAGCTTCTCTCGATATTCTTCCTCTTCACGAGCTAGGTTTGCCACCTCGTTCGATAGGCGAAGTTGCTCTGCATCATCCTTCTCGGAAGGTTTGTTGAGCGTTGGCTGATTCGTTGTTGAATCTGCTTCAGCTCCGACATTGGAGTGATCTTGGGTAGAATCGATATTGCCTTCCGCGATCAAGATAGAATGGAACATCATGATTAGGAATGCGATGCATCCATACGTAGTTCGAATATGGCTTTTCCTCCGCACTGTTGTTTCCATTTCGACAGAGGTAATATCACAAATGTCTAATTTGACAAGGGTTTACAGTGAGATATGTCAGGATTTTCGCTTTTTTCTCGGCAGCGCATTTACCCGACACACGATCCGAATCAGTGCTCTCCTTTGATTCGACGCAAGCGCTTGTTCGGATCGCCGGGGATGGGGACGGCGGCGATGAGTGCCCTGGTGTAGTCAGTCTGCGGGCGATTAACGATGTCATCGGCGTGTCCGGCTTCGACGATTCGACCATGACGCATCACGACGATGCGTTCGCAGATGCGCTTCACGACGCTGAGATCGTGGGAGATGAAAAGATAAGACAGTCCGAGTCGATCACGCAACTCCATGAGCAGATCGATGACCTGCGCCTGAATCGTCACATCCAGCGCGGAGACGGCTTCGTCGCAGACGACGAATTTTGGCTCCACTGCGACGGCGCGGGCGACGCAAATGCGCTGGCGTTGGCCTCCAGAAAATTCGTGAGGGTAACGGTTCATCGAGTCGGCGGGCAGTCCGACTTCTTCCAGCCAGTGGGCGGCGACGTCCTGCCGCGAGCCTTGCAGCAGCCCGTGTTCGATCAGACCTTCGGTGAGGATTTCCAGCACGGTGAGGCGCGGATTCAGAGAGGAAAAAGGATCTTGGAAGATCATCTGCAAGTCCTTTCGATAGGGTTTCATCGCCTTGTAACCCAGATCGCGCAGATTTTCTCCCCGATAGAGAATTTCTCCCATTTGCGAGGTCTCCAGTCCCAGAATGGATCGCCCGAGAGTGGTCTTGCCGCTGCCGGATTCTCCGACCAGACCGAGACATTCTCCGGGGAAAATATCGAGAGAGACTTCATCGACGGCCTTGACCCAGTCCACTGTCCGAGCGAAGACTCCTCGTTTGATCGGGAACCAAGTTCGGAGGTCTTTCACCGTGATTAGAGGGTGAGGAACAGCGGGTGTTTGATCCTCCGTTTCCGCCCCGAGCTGT
This sequence comes from Verrucomicrobiota bacterium, assembly GCA_963205275.1. GTDB lineage: Bacteria > Verrucomicrobiota > Verrucomicrobiia > Verrucomicrobiales > DEV007 > Arctic95D-9. The sequence goes on from CAUJIH010000108.1 coordinate 3,185, forward strand.
TTAGCCGGAGAGGGGCGCGGCGCGTCGGTGAGTCGCGGCACGGCGGCGAGGAGTGTCTGTGTGTATGGGTTCTGCGGAGCGCGAAAAAGGGCCTCTGTTTCGCCCTGCTCCACCAGCCGTCCGTCTTTCATCACTAGCACTCGGTCGGCGAGTTCCCAGATCACTCCCATGTCGTGAGTGATGAAGAGAATGGAGGTGTTCGCCTCCTTCATCTCCAGAATTAGGTCGAAAATCTGTGCTTGCAGAGTCACATCGAGCGCGGTGGTAGGCTCGTCGGCGATGATCAGCCGAGGATGCAGGATCAGCGCCATGGCGATCATTACGCGCTGTCTCATGCCGCCGGAAAATTGAAAGGGATAGGCCCGAGAGCGAGATTTCGGGTCGGGGATGCCGACCTTGCCCAGCCAATCGACTGCTCGCGCTCGCGCTGCCTTTTTCGAGACAGTGGGATCGTGCAGGTGCACGACTTCCGCCAATTGATCCCCGACGGGATGCAGTGGCGAGAGGGCCGTCATCGGCTCCTGGAAAATGACACCGATTTCCTTACCTCGGATTTTGCGCAGTTGCTCGATGGGTAGAGTGAGCAAATCTTGTCCGTCGAAGATTGCCTCTCCGCTTTCGATTCGTCCCGGTGGAGTCGGCACGAGGCGGATGGTGGACATGGCACTGACCGACTTCCCACTACCCGACTCACCGACTAGGCCGACGACCTCGCCCGGATAGATCTCGTAGGACAGATCCTCTACGGCACGCACCTTCCGCCCCTCCACTTGGAAGGAGACGGTCAGATTGCGAACGCTGAGCAAAGGATCGGGCATGGTATTATTCGAGCTTCGAATCGGTCCGTGGGTCGAAGGCGGCACGGATGCCTTCGCCGATGAAAATGCCGAGCAGGCTGACTAAGAAAAGAGCCAGCGAGGGGTAGAGCGTCAGCCACCAAGCGTAGGACTGCGATTGGCCCTGATCGAGCAGGTCGCCCCAGCTGGGAGTGCCGGGAGGTAGGCCGAATCCGAGATAATCGAGCGCGGTGAGCATGAAAATCGCACCGACCAGGGCGAAGGGGAAGAAGGTGATGACGGGGACAAGGCCATTAGGTAGGACGTGGCGGAACATGATCTTCCATCGTCCAATGCCCATGACTTTCGCGGCCTCGACGAAGGGTTGTTTTCGCAGTCGCAGAAATTCCGCGCGCATGTAGATCGAAATTCCAATCCAGTTGAAAATCGCGTAGAGAAATCCTAAGAGAGCGAAACTGCGTCCGTAGATCGAACTGAGCAGAATCATGATCAGGAGGAAGGGCATGGCCTCCCAGATTTCCATGAGTCGCTGTCCGATTAGGTCGATTTTGCCTCCGAAGTATCCTTGCACGGCACCGAGAAAGATCCCGATGGTATATGTGAGGGTGACTAGGAGAAAGCCGAAGAGCAGAGCCGTTCGCGTGGCGTAGAGAATGCGCACTCCGACATCGCGCCCGCTGTTGTCGAGCCCGAAGATGTGCCCTTTGACCGGGCGAAAGGGGAATTCCACGGTCTCGCGATGAAAGGAGACGGAAATGCGACCTTTGGGCGTCGTCAGATCGAGCTGTGGCTGGACGACTTCTTTCGCCCTTTTTGCCGCTTCGAGTACTGTCGTACGAGTGGATTCATCGAGCCCTTCCCAGATCATAGGAGTATGGCCGATGAACTCCATCTCCGGCGACAGGACGGCTGTCTCTGCTTTCTGCTCCGCCTTTTGCACGACGGACAGGCGCACAAGCTTAGGAGCACTCGATCCCGCCGTATGCGCTGTGAGTTGAAAGGTGATATTTTGCTCCGTCTTCGAACTGACGGCAGGTGAAGTTTCATTGGCAAACCGTCGAGCGATGCCGTCACGGATCGAGTCGGGTATGGAAAAGCCGTTGCTGACTAGGGGTCGGCGACGCAGAGCCAAATCCGAACTCTCTCCGTAAAATCCAGATGCTCCCTGACTGCGCTGGATCGTGAGAGTCTTATCCACGTCGATGGAGGCGATTTGGTCAGATGGAGAAAAGGTGAGAGTCAGCGTGGGATCGACCTCGATTTGCGAAGGCGGTAGTGATTCCTCTGCCCCGTAGCGTACGAGTGGCCAGAGCATCCAGTTCCTACGATTGGCGGAAAAGAGTTCGGTCTTTTCTAGCTCCTTGTATCGTGGTCGGGTGTTCACATTCTCTCCGGTGAACTCGGATTCGGGGTAAAAGCGAAAGGCGGGAAAGTAGTAATGGCCGTTCACCTTCGCCATCAGCGGACGGTCGTTGGCGATGAACTCTGAGAATAGGCTGAGGATGAAGATTGCGATCAGCACCAGCAGTGCTCCCATGGCACGCTTGATCTTTCCGAAGCGAGCGAGGCGTCGTCGGGTGTTGGGATCGAGGAGCTGGAATCGGGGCCAAGGCATAGTTTTACGAGTCCTTGCCGAAGGAAATGCGAGGATCGACGAGGACGTAACAGAAGTCGGAGAGAATGCGGCCCACCAGCGCGACTAGGGAACCGAGGCCGAGGGTTCCCATGAAAATCATGTAATCCCGCCCGATGATGGCGTCGAGAGTGAGCAGTCCGATACCGTTGATGGCGAACACTCGCTCGATCAGCACTGATCCGGCGAACATTACGGAGAGAATTCCGCCAAAGCCCGTCACGATGGGAATTAGTGCATTGCGCAGTGCATGTCCCCAAACGGCGCGACGCATGGAGCCACCTTTCGCTAGAACGGTGCGGGTGTAATCCTGCGTGATCTGATCGAGCAGGGAGTTTTTCATCAGGATGGTCAGGACTGCGAAGTCACCGATCACGTAGCAGAGCACAGGCAGGAACATGTGATGAGTCTGATCCTTCACCTGCTCCCATAACGTGAGTTGATCCCAGTTTTCGGATCGAAATCCGCCGATGGGGAACCAGTCGAAGAACTGGTCAGATGTCCCGCAGAAGAGTGTCTTCAGGATCATGCCGAAGGCAAAGGCGGGGATGGCATAAAGAACGAGTACGATCACAGAGGATAACATGTCGAAGCTCTGACCATTGCGGAGAGCTTTGGTGATTCCGAGTGGAATACAGATCAGATAGGTGAGAACTAGTCCCGTGATACCGAAGGTGAGTGAGACGGGGAAGCGTTCCTTGATGAGCTGCCACACGGTTTTGCTGTTGTATTTGTATGATAGAGCGTTCATCCCCATTCCATCGTGGAAGAGCCATTTCTGATAGCGAGCGAGGAAGGGCTTGTCGAAACCGAACTCCCGTTCGATGGCGCGGCGTTGATCTTCCGTGATGCTCACGCCGTTGGCTGAGCCACGTCCTGCCTCGCCGCCTCCCATACCTCGCATCCGTGCGATTTCCTGCTCGACTGGTCCACCAGGGACGAATTGAGTGAGAGCGAAGACGAGAAAGGTGATTCCGAGAAGGGTCGGGATCACGAGTAGCAGTCTCCGGATGAAATAGCTGGTCCGCTCCATAAGCCTCGTGATCGGTAACGGAATAAAACAATCAACGTAGTGGAGTGATTTGCACAAAGCCTGCCGGCGCCGAATGCTTGGATACGAATGTCCGGTCAAAAAATATCTCACGGGGTGGAGTCGGGAGTTCCGCGCCGGAGGATCGCGCTGCCTTCAGGGCATCTGCTTGCAGGGAGTCGTTCCACCAGTAGTCTGTGGCAGCCCATTCGTCAGAGTATTTGCCCAGAACATGGTCAGGCGTCCCGAACTGATTCCAGTAGAGAAGCCGAATATAGTCGATATGCCAGAGGAGGACGTAGGGAGTCTCCTCGAAGAGAATCTTATCGATCTTCCGGATCACGTCGTGACGGTCTGCTACGTTGAACATTTCCTTCGTGCTTTCGATCAGCTTGTCCACCTCAGGATTGCGAAATCCGGTAATATTGTTTCCGGCCTTTAGATCGGCGGATTCGGACTCCCACATGCCCTCCGGATCCTTGATCGGCCCTGCTCCCCAAGCGGCCCATGTGATGTCGAAATTGTATTCGTCCATGTCCTTGGCCCAAGCCGCCCAGTCTTTTTGATCGATTTTCAGAGTGATGCCTACGTCTTTCAGTGCTTCCTCGTAGATGAGAAGGAACTTCGTCGTCGTCGGATCTCGAGTGAGAAAGGTCATGACGAAAGGCTTTCCGTCCTTCTCCAGCTTGCCTGTCGCTGCATTGACCGCCCATCCGGCTTCCTTCAGCAGAGCACGAGCTTTCTCTACGTCAAACTCGACTGGCTGATTCGGGTTCGGATGTGATTCATCGTAGAGGTCCGGCCAGTAGGAACTGGTCAGAGTGTATTGGTCGAACATGATCGTTCGGTTCATCCGTTTCCGATCCAGTAGATGAGCCAGCGCTTTTCGGACTCGTATGTCACGATATGGCTCGCGGCGCATGTTCATCGCGAAGCCTTGGAATCCGATGGGATTGTAGTTGTGAATCGCTTGCTTCACGATCCAGTTTTTGTCAAAACGCTCGCCGGAGGTTTCTTTTATCCACTGGCTTGATGTATAGACGGCGAAAGAATCGAAATCACCTTTCTTGAAGGCTTCAAAAGCGACGTCCATCGCCGGATAGAAGCGATATTCGATGGTGGCGAAATTCAACAGACCCTCCATCGTGGGATCCTCGACTCGCCAGTAGTCCTTTCGCTTCTCCATCCGAACAAAATGCGGCTCTGAGACCTGTCCCAGCTTGTAGGCTCCCGACACCACGGGGAACTCAAAGTTGACCTTATTAAAGTCCTGATCTTTCCACCAGTGCTTCGGTAGGATGGAGAAGGAACCGCAGGCTTGGAGATTTTTCCAGTGAACCTCATCCGCATGGATGACGACGGTATTCTCGTCGGTAGCCTCGATCTTGACCAGCCTTTTCATCACGGATTGCAAGGCACCCGTCAGGTGATTCGGATCCTTCACCGCTTCGAAACTCCAGACTACGTCCTCAGAAGTGATCGGTTTGCCATCGCTCCACTTCGCCCGAGGATCGATGTGAAAGGTAAAGGTCTTTTTGTCTTCCGAAATCGTCCACTGATCCGCCAGCCCAGGTCGGTCCTCCAGCGTAAGTGCGTCCGAGTCAAGTAATGTCTCGAACATCAGACGGAAGATCTGGTGTGAGAAGACGTTATTGTCGATCTGGTAATTGAAGCTTTTCGGAAACTGTGAGCCGAAGGTAGTGAACTTACCGCCTGCTTCTGCGAGAGGAGATGCCAAGGGCGAAGGCAGTGGCTTCCAGCTCGGCTCGGGGAAGTGCTGAGCAAAGATCGGTGAAGCCAGAGCGAGCAGGGGAATGGCGAGAAAAATGCGAATCGTCATCAGAATCGGCGGTCGGCTGTTAGAGGATTGGCGAAGGGAGAAACATTCAGGGCACATCGAGAACGTGACAGTCAGCGACTTCTTTTCGAAGAAACTGAACATCTCTTAAAGATACGGCGAACTTGCCGCACTCGCCACTAAAAAGGCAGATGGAAATCTCGACCTGTGTTATCCGCCGTAGGACGTTTCCACACGCTGTGCCACGTCCTTGTATCCGTAGTCGGCCGCGTAGATCTGTTTGAGTGCGTCGAGATATTTTTCTTTGTTTCCGAGCTTCTCGTAGAGCAGGCCGACATTGTAGAGCAGCTCCTTTTTTGTGTCGTCGATGCCTGTGATTTCTCCGATGGCTTCTTCGAGCTGCCCGATGGCGAGATCATTCATCCCCATATTGGAGTAGCACTGACCGAGGTAGTTCATTACCTTGATTCGAAGATTCGGACTACGCTTCGCCATCTGCAGGTGCTGGATGGCGTCGCGATATTGGCCCGCTTTGTAAAGGCGGGAACCCAGCTCGTAGCGGAGTTCGTTGTCCGTCGGATTGCGATCTACGCGTTCCTTCGACTCGGCGATCAGAGTGTCCATCTGATTCTTTTCTGAGTCTGCGAGCTGCTGACGATATTGCTCGATGTCCGGATGATCCGGATTTTCCTCTACGAACTTCCGTAGTTGTTCGAGGTAGTTCTTCGTCACCGTTTCTCGAATCGACGCGACCTTTTTCTCTAGCGAAGGATCGTTATTACTCAGATGCAGCGCCCATTCGTAAAACTGGAGTGATGTCTGGAAATCCTCAAGTTGCTCGTAGGTTTGAGCAAGCTTCTTGGACACCTCTAGATTGTTCTGATCCGCACTGTATTGTGCTAGTAGGGCTTCCGCCTGTGCCGCCAACATCTCAGGCGTCATCGCGGCCCGACCTTCGCTTTCCAGATTCTTCGCCTGATCTTTGTCTTTCAGTAAGTCGCGCCAATCTCCGCCGCTGTCCCACTTTTGAGAAGCGATCGATCCGCGCGCCGTAGCGTCCTTGTATTTTTTTGTCGCTTCGAGATCGCTGCGATCTTTCTCGACGATCATTCCGAAAACCTTCGCTGCTTCATCAAAAAAACCGCGATCCAAGTAGAAATCCCCTAGCTTATGATAAAATTTTATGTTCGAAGGGTCTCCGTCGATCACTGTCTTCAGTGCGAATCCAGCCGTGGCATTGAGTCCCAAGGCAACAGCAGCTTCGTGCAATAGCTCATTGCCTGAGGCGCTGAGTGGATCGGTGGCGAGAACCTCGCGCTCCAAATCAGCGATGACCTTAAGAGGGTCTTTCTTCAAGTGACTTTGGAGCTTCATCACCTTAATTCCTTCGCCGCCCATTTTTAGCCCTCGTTTGCCTTCGCTCTCCTTGATTGCTGCGAGTCGAAGTCTGCGTCGCCCTTCGAGGAAGCCTGGTTCTTTTGCCACCACTGCCTGAAGCAGGGTGAGTGCGTAGCCCCAGTTGCGCACTTCCATGGCGCTTTCGGCCTTTAGGACGAGATCTCGGTTTTTCTTGTCCAGTTCTCCCAGAGGGATGTCGTCTCTGAGTTGCGTGGCTTGAGTTGATGCATCGGACATGGCTTGAATCTACCGTTGGTGTGAAAAAATTAATCAGTGTGAAGTCTCCCGAGATTCGGGGCAGAGATTTTATCCAATCTCTGATTCTATGATTTAGCGAATCTTGTCGCACACGACAATGAAAATCTGCAAAGTTTTACTTCTTGTCTCAGAACCGGAAGAAACAGAAGTCTGCGAATGATAACTGGCATCACTCAAATCCTAGTAGCGCGGCACACAAAGATCGAGCAAGATGTTGTGGTTAAACAGAGATCCCTGGGTTGGTCGCATACAGGTCGGGGAGTTAGCCTCTTGTCATCATTATGAAAAATCGTTATTTCCAGTTTTTATCTGAGTTTCGTTCTCTGCTTGTTCGGTATGCATCTGTGGCTACCATTGGAGCAGCCTTCTGTGCGGTCTGCGGATGGGAGGTTCTTCGCGCTGATGAGGCGGCGAAGACTAAGATCGTCTTCATCGCGGGAGCGCAGAGCCATCCATCAGGTCAGCACGAGTTCAATGCCGGATCGGTTCTGCTGGCCCGCGCACTGAACGAGCAGAGCGGGCTACCCGTCGATGTACAGGTGGTGCATGATGGCTGGCCGCAGGACGAGAGCGTTTTCGACGGAGCGAAAGCAGTGATCATATATTCCGACGGAGGTGCGAAGCATCCGGTCGCCGGACATGAGAAAAAGATGGAAGAACTGATCGCCAAAAGCATCGGGCTGATGTGTATGCACTTCGCCGTGGATGTCGATCCTGGCGAGCAGGGAGAGCGATTCACACGATGGATCGGTGGGTTCTATGAAGGTGGCTTCTCTGTCAATCCACACTGGACAGCTCCTGTGAAGATTACTCGGGATCATCCCATCGGATATGGAGTATCAGACTATAAGGCCAACGATGAATGGTATTACAGTATCCGCTTTCCCGAGCCAAAGCCAGCCCTTGATATCGCTACGGCGATTCCAACGCGCGAATCGATCAATCGCTACATTCACTGGACTCCGTCAGGAGAGAAGGGCTTGGGAGTGCGACAGGCGCTGATGTGGGCAGTCGAACGTCCAGATGGAGGGCGAGGCGTCGGTTTTACTGGTGGACATTGGCATCGCAATTGGGCGATTGACAACTTCCGACGCATCGTTCTAAACGCGATCCTCTGGACAGCGAAAGTCGATGTACCTGAGGGCGGTGTCGTGTCACAGCCGATCACAGAAGAGCAACTGAACGAGAATCTCGATCCGAAAAAGACGATGGAGCACGTTGCTCTGCCCTCAGAGGCCGACTTGAGTCAACCAGCAGCCGAGCCAGTCGAATTTCGCTGGCCAAACAAGAAAAAGTAAAGCGACTCCGGTGAAAATCGGCCTTCTTGACTCGGGTGTGGGCGGGCTATCCGTATTGCGGGAGATCCATCGCCTGCTGCCCGCTGCTGACCTTCACTATGTGGGGGATTCAGCGTGGTGCCCTTATGGAGCGAAGAGTCCCGAGACGATTCGGGAGCGGGTTTTTACGATTGCTGATTACTTGCTCCATCACGGGACTCAGATTTTGGTGATCGCATGTAATACAGCCACGATTCATGGAGTAGGAGCGCTGCGTGCTGAGTATCCACTGCCTGTCGTGGGGATGGAGCCAGGAGTGCGCCCAGCTGCCGCGATTACCCGAACTGGAGTGATCGGAGTTCTCGCAACGGAGGCATCACTCGCCGGAGAGAAGTTTCATCGACTGGTTCACACACACGCACAGGGCGTCCGCGTGATTACGCGCCCTTGTCCACGATTCGTGCAGTTGGTGGAGCAGGGGATTCTGAATGGTCCGGAAGTTGATGAGGCCATCGATGAGGCGATTCAGCCGCTATTGGCGGCTGGGGCGGATGTCATGGTGCTCGGGTGTACGCATTATCCATTTTTGGAACCCGTCATTTTGCAGAGAATTCCCAAGGGTGTGCAGGTCGTCGACACAGGGCCTGCGGTAGCTCGTCGAGTCGCTTCATTGCTCGCGTCGGAATCGACGGATATCGCTCCAGCGATGCAGGAGGGAAGAATTCTTGTCGAGACTACGGGGGCTCTGGAGCGTCTGCGGGAGATATTGCCACGGCTTCTCCCCGAGACGCAGGTCGAGTCTGGCCTATGCCGCCTAGGTGAATAGAGAAAGGGTGAATAAAGAAAGCTGGAGCGTCTGAGGTCTGCTTCTTTACTTCCGAAAACATCAATTCCTCCAGTCGCGAACTTGGTTCTGCATCTTAGAAGTTTGATCGACTGGATTGAGCGAAGGGGACGCCGTATAGGTGCCGTCACTGTTCAGTCCTGAAGTAGAAGCGCAGGAAGAAAGGCTCAGTAGCGGGAGAGTCAGAGTCAGAATGGTGAGAGTCGAGAGAAGGATGGAAAGAAAAGATTTCATGTCACAAGTGTGTGAAAGTTTTTGTCTGGAATCAACAAAAATTGCGAAGGAGATATTGCGAAAATAGGGAGCTTGAAATGGGCACTACGCGACAACCGAAGATCATACGAATGTTGAACTTCCAAACGATATCACCTGTTCACGATTCGGATTCGATTCAGCCTCAAACTTCTTGCAATTCTCTTGTATTGCGGCCTTTTTGAGTGACGCCTTAAGCGACGTGCGAGAGCCGTATGGCCTTGAGAACTTGAAACTAGCACATGGCTACTACACCCGCTTGCCGAGGTATCTCGTCAGCAGAAACAAACTCCATGGCACAAAAAAAGACCCATAAAAGCAGCAAGGGGACCGCTCCCAAGCAAGGGCAGCTTGGCTTCGAGGCGGAGCTGTTCAAGGCCGCTGACAAACTGCGTGGCAACATGGAGCCATCCGACTACAAGCACGTCGCGCTCGGGCTGATTTTCCTAAAATACATCTCCGATGCCTTCGCGGCCAAGCACAAGGCGCTGCTGGCCGAGGCCCCGGAGGCCGCCGAGGACAGGGACGAATACCTTGCCGACGCCGTGTTCTGGGTGCCCAAGGAGGCCCGCTGGTCGCACCTGCAGGCCCACGCCAAGCGGCCCACCATCGGCACTCTGATCGACGATGCGATGCGCGCCATCGAGAAGGACAACGAGTCGCTCAAGGGCGTGCTGCCCAAAGACTACGCCCGCCCCGCGCTCAACAAGGTGATGCTGGGCGAGCTGATCGACCTGATTTCCGCAAGGCCATGCTCGAAGCCGACGCCGTGGACTGCATGGTGGCCCTGCCTAGACAGCTCTTCTACTCCACGCAGATCCCCGCCTGCCTGTGGTTTCTGACCCGCAGCAAGAATCCCGCAGGGGCGACCGGCCGGTCGCCCAGGAACCCCGACCGATCGCCCATGCCCCAACAACCCGGAGAAGCGATGCCATGACCTTTCTATCCGAAGCCGCCGTGGAAGAAGAGGCGCTGCTCGCGCAGTTGCAAACGTTGGGTTACCAGATCGAGCGCGAGGAGGACATCGGTCCCGATGGCAAGCGACCGGAGCGCGAGAGCCACGCTGAGGTGATTCTCAGACAACGCCTCGAGGATGCGGTGGCCCGTCTGAATCCCGGTCAGCCGCTGGAAGCACGCCAGGATGCGGTGCGGCGCGTGACGCATTCGGAGTTTCCGGTGCTGCTGGAAGAAAACCGTCGCCTCCACTGGCTGATGGTGGAGGGCGTGGATGTGGAATACTACGCCGACGACGGCACGTTGACTGCGGGCAAGGTGGTGCTCATCGACTTCGAGCACCCGGAGCGCAATGACTGGCTGGCGGTGAGCCAGTTTGTGGTGATTCAGGGGCAGAGCCATCGTCGGCCCGATGTGGTGGTGTTTGTGAATGGCTTGCCGCTGGGCGTGATCGAGCTGAAAGCACCGGGCAGCGAGGATGCGCATCTGCTGGGTGCGTTCCAGCAATTGCAGACCTACAAACAGCAGATTCCGGCGCTGTTTCACACCAACGCGCTGCTGCTCACGTCCGATGGCATTGCGGCCCGGGTGGGTTCGCTGTCGGCGGACATCGAGCGCTATCACGCCAACGCCATCACCACCGCCGAGGTGTTGCAGGAGCTGATCCAGATCGCCAAGGACATCCGCGCCGCGCGCCAGCGGGGCGAAGAGCAAGGACTGAGCGACGAGGAAATCGCCTTCTACGACGCCCTGGCCGAGAACGACAGCGCGGTGCAGGTGATGGGCGACGACGCGCTCAAGTTGATCGCCCACGAATTGCTGATGAGCTTGCGCGAAAACGTGACGGTGGACTGGGCGCACCGGGAATCCGCCCGCGCCCGGATGCGGGTGTTGGTAAAGCGCATCTTGCGCAAGTACGGCTATCCGCCCGACCTACAAGATGCCGCCGTGCAGACCGTGTTGCAGCAGGCCGAGGCTTTGTCGGCGGAGTGGAGCGTGGGGGCTCCAAGCAAGCCGACGAATGAGCAACGGCTGGCTCCACCGAGTTGAGCAAGTGATTCACGAAACACGCAGGGGAAGGTTTTGATGGCTTTCCGTGCCTCCTCTGACGCGAGTTTGGTGATAGCTTGATGCGGAAGAGACTATTTCAGTCAAGTCTCAGGTCTGGTAGCACGCGGACTTCGTCGACTGGCACGCTAGCAGTGGTGGGAACCAGATCAGGTCGAATCGTGGCTAGTGGGATCAGAACGAAAGGACGATTCTTCATCCGTGGGTGAGGCAGGATCAGATCGTGATCCGTGAGGGTCAAGTCGTCATAGTAGAGAATATCTAGATCGATGACTCGCGGGGTGTTATGTCCGTGATTCCTCGGACGCCCCATCGCGATTTCGATATTCTGCGTGGCCGCCAAGAGATCCTGCGGAGATAGGGTCGTTTCGATTTCGATCACGGCGTTATAAAACGACTTCGAGTCAGAGGAGCAATCGATAGGGTCAGTCTCGCAGATGATCGACAACTGGCGATGGTCGGAACACTGCAGCGACTCGCAGCGAAGCACCGCTTTCCGGAGATTTTCCAGCCGATCTCCTAAATTCGAACCCAAGGCGATGCCGACTCGGGCCATCACTTCAGTCCGAGAACATCCTGCATGTCGAAAAGGCCATTTTCGAGCTTTTGAGCGCGAATCCATTTAGCCGCACGTACAGCGCCGCGAGCGAAGGTGGCTCGGCTGGATGCTTTGTGCGTGAGTTCGATGCGCTCGCCTAGGCCGGCGTAGATCACCGTGTGATCGCCCACTACGTCGCCACCTCGCAGGGAGTGGACGCCAATCTCGTGATTCGTCCGAGCGCCGACTTCGCCCACGCGACCGTGGCGACAATCGTCATCGTAGGAGAGGCCTGAAACCTCTGCGAGAATTTCTGCGAGTCGCTTTGCCGTTCCGCTGGGTGCGTCCACTTTGTGCCGGTGATGCATTTCGACAACTTCCATGTCGAAGTCTCTTCCGAGAATCTCTGTCGTCTTTCGCGTCAGCCAGAATAGAGTGTTCACTCCGACAGAAAAATTCGGTGCGTGGACGATGGGAATGGATTTCGATGCGGCACGAATTTTTTCCAACTGAGCGGTATCGTGCCCCGTCGTACCCATCACGAGAGGGATGCACTGTTTCAGGCAGCCGTTGATCAGTTCATCAGTAAAGGAGGGTAGGGTAAAGTCGATCACAGTTTCACATCGAGCCAAGGCATCGTGCAGCGAGTCTCCGAGATCCATGCCCGCTCCGACGGTGACTTCGGGATCTTCCGTGATTGCCTCAGCGACAGTCAACCCCATACGTCCGCGGCAGCCGGTAACTAGAATCGGAAGTGTCATACAAAATCGAGATGAGATAGTCGCGAGGTCAGATTAGCTCCAGATCGATGAGGAGCCGCCGGAGTTCGCCAATTTTCTCCTCAGACATTTCGACCATGGGAAGCCGGAGCTTCGGAGCACAGATTCCTGCCATTGCCAGCGCCGCCTTGATGGGAACAGGATTCGTATCAAGCTTCAGTAGAGCAGTGAAGAGTGGGCTATATTTTTGAAAAATCTTCTCTGCTTTAGCCTTGTCTCCTGCAAGCCTAGATGAGGTCAGATCGGCCATCGCCTTCGGGATGAGATTGGCCGCGACGGAGACAACTCCAACGGCTCCTTCGTTCATAAATTCCAAGGTCAACGCATCGTCCCCGGAGAGGATCTCAAACTTCTCAGGCAGTGCAGCTCGCAGTTGGCGTACACGTTCGACCTGTCCACCGGCTTCCTTGATCGCGATAATGTTCGGACAGCTTTCTGCCAGCCGCACGCACGTATCGACGTCGATCTGGATGTGACAACGTCCAGGGATCGAGTAAAGCATCAGTGGAATATCCGTCGAGAGGGCGATGGCGCGGTAGTGCTGATAGAGCCCTTCCTGTGAGGGCTTGTTGTAATAGGGCGTGACGAGCAGCGCCGCATCAGCGCCCGCTTTCTCAGCAGCCTGAGTGAGGGTGATTGCTTCACGAGTGGAATTGGAACCTGTTCCCGCGATCACGAGTCCGCGCTCTCCGGGAGCGTGTTTGCTGGCCTGTTTAATCGCCATTTCGATCACGAGAGTGTGTTCCTCGTGGGAGAGGGTGGCTGACTCCCCCGTGGTACCGCAGGGAACGATTCCTCGAATTCCGTTTTCAAATTGGCGGTCAATGTTGGCACGGAACGCCTCAGAGTCGATCATTCCCTTGTCCGTGAAGGGAGTGACGATGGCAGTATGGGTTCCTTCAAACATGGGCAGAAGTGGGTGAATGATTCAGAAAGAGGGCGGGAAACCGTAGAACTGGTCGGGATGAGGAAAACGATCCTAAAGAGATTGTCCTAAAGTAAGGCAGATTAAACTGACTTCACCGCCTCGACAAGCGGTTTGACGAATGCCTCCACCGCAGAGGCAGCATCGCCTTGAGTTGCATGCTCGGCGACGATTCGCACGATGGCACTGCCGACGATTACTCCATCAGAGGTGCGGGCGACCGTAGCTGCCTGCTCAGGAGTCGAAATCCCAAAGCCAACGGCTACGGGGACTGAGGTGTAGCGCTTGATCGCCGCGACGTTTTCAGAGATACCATCGGCGAGAGAGGTTTGCGTGCCAGTTACGCCCTCGCGGGATACATAGTAAACAAAGCCTTCTGCGGTAGTCACGAGCTTCTTCATACGCTCCTCAGGCGTCGTCGGTGCGATCAGTCGGATCTGGCAGAGGCCGCTTTCTGTCATGAGTTCGCAGTTTCGCTTTGCTTCCTCGGGGGGGAGATCGAGCAGAAGTAGACCATCCACTCCGGCAGCTGCTGCATCCGCATGAAATGCAGAGAATCCGTAGGCGTATATCGGATTCAGATAGGTGAAAAGCACGATGGGGGTTTCACTTTGCAGTCGAAATCGCCGGACCAGATCGAGCACCTTCGGAACCGTAACCCCCGCCTCGAGCGCACGGTGAGCCGCCATTTGATTGACGACTCCATCTGCCATCGGGTCGGAGAAGGGGAGTCCCATCTCGATCACGTCGACTCCGGTGCGATCAAGCGCACGCAGGATGTCTAGGCAGCGATCAATCTCGGGATCGCCGGCGCAGACGTAAGAGATGAATGCACGCTTCCCTGTCTCGCGCAGCAACGCGAAACGCTGGTCAATACGGTTTTCAAAACTCATTCGATCATGCGTCTCGATCTGCTAGAGGATCGAGACGATCAGATTACTTGGCGAGGGCGTCAGATACGGCCTTTTCCAGATCTTCACCGCGCAGGTTGGAAGCGATGATCTTGCCATCTTTGCCGATCAGAAAAGTCGCGGGGATGGAACTAATCCCGTATTCACGAGCGATTTTATTCTCCCAGCCCTTTCCGTCGAAATACTGAGGCCAAGTCATCTTTTGCTCGCCGACGTATTTCTCCACCTCTGCTTTGTCCTCATCGAGCGAAATCCCGACGATCTCGAAGCCCTTTTCCTTGTATTTTCCATAGGTTGCGATCACATTTGGCATCTCAGCTTTGCAGGGACCACACCAAGTCGCCCAGAAATCGACTAAGACGACTTTGTTCTTCATCTTGGCGAGATCGACTTCCCGACCATCGAGCGCGGTAAAGGCGATATTCAGATCGTCCCCTGCTCCCGGCATGGCAAGCTCAGCGGTCATCTGATCCAAAAGCTGGCCCAATTGTGCGCTCAATTCATGCTTGGCAAAATCTTCCTTTACACGAGCGATGAATTCTTTCGCTTTGCCTTTGTGATTCGCGGCCCCCGCGATCGTGAAATAGGGCTGCAGAATTTCCGTGACGATTTTCCGGAGATCAGCGTCGTCGCCCTTTGGCTGAAGATCGTAACGCTTCAGTAGAAGGTCCGCGACGGACTCCAGATTACCCAGAGAATGCTGTGCATCGACAAGGATTGCCAGAGCATCGTCTGCATCCTCTGCTTTTGGATTTTGTTTCAGATAGTCTTCGATTGCCGTAACTTTTTGAGAGTCAAATTTCGCGGCGATCTCTTTAGCAGTTTCAGCGTGTAGGATCATCGGTAGTGCGGATGCGAATAAAATGGGGAGTAACAGGAATTTCATGGTTTTGTAATATGTGATAAGAGCGGAGTCGCGATAGTTTCGACGCATTCTGTGAAAAATCTTAAAAAAGTTTCCTATCATTTCTCGGATGTCCATTTAGAACTCGACAGGCTGTGCAACGAGAGAACAGTCGCTCGTCACCAGTAGGTCCGCAGAGAGAGCATCCAAGTCGAAGAATCAATCTGATTTCCGCCGGTTCCGATCTGATCTCCGATGGCATACTCGTGTCCGAGCATCACTTTCAATTGATCGTCATGGATGCGATACGTCAGCCCGGTATAAAAGGTGTGATAATGTGCGACGGATGCTCGTGTGTTGAAACGCTGAGGAATTTGCTCTGGACCTTGATCCATGTAGGCATAGCGTGTGACAAAGCGGAGCTGATCTGTGAGATTCCAGTATGGAATGATGGAAAGTCCCCATGTGTCATATCCGGCGCGTAGCGCTCCCGTAGCCATGCCGTTCTGTGCGAAAATCAGATCCGTTACCAAGCCACCTTGGCTGCCCTTAGTTTCCGTCCCGAATGCCGCGACATGCTCGAAGGGAGAGCCAAGACTGGAGTCGGGACCGATGCCTGGAGTCTTCGGAGTCGTCGGATTATCGGTGAACAGATAGTCGAAGTAGAGGGTCGTAGCCTCCGTCACCTGACGCGAGGCACGATAGGAGGCACTCCCGCGAGAGTCCAGATCCGGCCAGTTCCAGCGCTCGCTCGTGGAGTCCAGTTCTCCGCCGATGATGCGAGCACCGATTTCTTGTGAGAGTCCCCACAATTTGAAAGCGACGGAAGCCCCCCAAGGTTTGCTGCTGGAGAGAGAATTGACAAGGGCTGATCGTTCCACCGTATAAATTTGATTCAGCGAGGAAGAATACTCTCGTGTGATGGACTGTTTGAGTTTTCCGACTCGAACGTAAAGGTCAGGTGAAGGATCCCATGAAAGATAGAAGTCGCTGAGATCGTCGAAGAAGACTCCGTAGGTGAAGCCATGAGAGCCAGCGCCCCCCACTCCATCCGCCATGTTCATCGTGCCGAGAAAGGAGAGATGATGAGCAAAATCGATCTTCGTGCCGAGTCGAAAGCTCGTGTGGTCGTAGCCGTGATAGCCCTCTCGCTGGCGAACTCCGCTGAAAACTCCGTCCTTCGTCTGTGAAGTCAGGCGTCCGTGGTAGCGCCCAGTCAGTTTCACAGAGCGGATCGCACCGTCGCCCTCATAGAGCGTATTCCGATCAAACAGATTCGACCATTCGATTACAGAGGGTGATGGTGTGCTTTCGCTATCAATCGATGAATTAAACATCGACGCATCACCTGCTTGGGTGCTCTCAATTGCCAAGCTGAGGGTAAGAAGTAGAAGTAGGGGCGAACGTGTCTTACGGGTGGACAGAGGCATTGGCGAAAGCTCTGATTCTTGAGTGTGACTCGGAACTCGTCAAACGAGATTTCGCCTTTGAAGTTGGTCCCGTTTACGCACTGTTTCGCGCAGCAGCCTCAGCAGCCTCACGATCAAAATAGGCCTCCATTCTATGGTTTAAATCCTCATAGAAAGTGTCCGCGATCACTTCGAGTCGCTTGGAGCGATTTTTTGCTCGCTGACCTTTTTCGTCGAGTAGGCGGGCTTTTTCGCTCTCCACCCGCTCGTCAAAGGCAGCTTCTAATTCCAGCAGATTCTCAATAAAAACTTTCGCAGCGCGAGAACTATCGATTCCCTCCATCAGAGCCTTCTCCAGCGGCTTGTTCTGGGCCAGATGAAGTAACTGATTATTCGAGGGATCCTCTATGTATTTACTAAATCCCTCGAGCCAAGCTTGGCGCTCGCGCGCAAAGCGGACTTCCTCGCGATCCACCAGAGTATCGTAGGGACCAGGTTGAGAGAAAAACTTCACTACCAAGGGAATCGTATCGATCAACATGAAGAGACCGGCGAGCACGAAGTAGGAGATCAGGGCGAACTGACCGCCCTCAGAGTTCTTTTCGAAGAGCTTGTGTAGGGCCAGGGTCTGAGTCAGTAGATCGCGCCTTGGTTCCGCCGTGATCGCTGCGATCCTCTCTTGCTCCTGCGAGGCGATGGACTTGAGTTCCTCCTGCAGACGACCCAGTTCCGCAAGTCGGGTGTCGATTTGTGAGGTGATCGTAGAGCGAATTGCGTTTTGCTGCTCGACAAACTGGTCGGCCTGTGATTGCTGGACCTGTCGCTTCAGATCGGCCACTCGACTTCGTTCTTCCTTGATTCTTTCGGCCTTCGTAGCAGCCAGAGTGACGAACTCTTGCCGAATCGAGTCTTCGGTAGTCTTGATTTGGGTGGCGAGGGTATTTCGCTGTTCTGTGAGATAGGCTAGCATTTCGCCGAGGCGCTTGGTTTCATCTCGTCGCCAAGCCAGTTGATCTGCCTGGATACTTTTCGCACGAGGCCCCAGACCGATAATTCCGCTGCGCTGACCATTCACTTCACGCTCGAATTCCTTCTGCCAAGTGTCTAGTTCCGTTTGCAGAGTGGCATAGCGAGTTTGTGTCTCTGAGATTTCTTTATCAGTAGTTTCGATCTTCCTCTTCGCTTCAGCGATTTCTGATTCGATACGCTTCTCCATCTGAGTCCGGAGTTCGGGATCGAGATCCGAGAGAGGATCAGGAAGTCCGGCTGTGGAATCTTCAGCGAGAAATTCTGCCGAGAAAGTTTTCTCGAAGCTCGCACGCTGCTCTGCGATCTGCGTTTCCAGTTCCACAATTTTGCCTTCGACTGTCGCTTTTTCCTTATTCGCCTCAAGACGCATTTCTTGAATTTCGGCTTGCCGTTCTTCTTCGATCACTCCCGTGATCGTATCTTTAAAAAGCAGAAGGGTCAGCGGATGCGAGATCGTGACCCCCATCAGCGCAGCGACGACGATACGCAGAAAAAACTGGCCGATCTTGCGATGAAATCGCTGATAGGATCGATAGATCGAAAGCAGGGCTCTGTCGATGGTCATGATGATCAGTGACCAAGCGAGCGAGATGGGCACGATGAAGTTCCAGTTATCCGTCAGGGTGGAAAGTGCATAGCTGCACGCGATAAATGCGAAAGTCGCTGGTACTAACACTGTAGCACCGAAAGCAACGTATTTTCTCTGCTCCCATCCGGGGCACTGTTCTAGAGTCTCTGCTCCGGCTCCGGAGAGCCAGAAGAAAACATGCTTGATTGTGCTGCTTTTTGAGGCAGGAGGGGTGGAATAGCGCGGCCGTTGCATGGTGAGGAAGGGATGAGAGATAAAGGCAAAAGGCGAAGAAAAAATGATTATTTCAATTTTTAAGAACTCCTACGAATATGTAAATTCAAATCATTCATTAAATTCTCACTCTTTAGAGTACTTTTCAAGACCTGCGGTGGCTTCTTGAGATCAAATCGTCTGATCTGGACTGCGCAAACCAATGAGCAGTCTGTCGAAACAGTATCGAAATCACGCCTTCACCGGCTCGGGTTCGATATGGACTAAAACCTTGGCGATCATGACTCCCGAAATATCACCACGCAGAGCGCTCTGGACCTGATGCGCGATCACATGTGCCTGATAGACGGGCATATTTCGATCCACCCGTACGTCAAGATCGACATAGTAGTCAAATCCCACTTTCCTTACAATACACTTGTGTAAGCTGGTGACATTCGGAACGGTGAGAGCAATTCTTCGCACGGCGGTTTCGATATCTCCACTAGGTCGAATATCCGTTAGTTCAAGTACGGCTCCTTTACAGATTTCCCATCCATTCCGAGCGATTACGAAGGAAGCAATTAGGGCGGCCCAATCATCTGCGCTCGACCAGCGCGGATCGGGATGGAACCAATGCCCGATCAGTGCTACGGCGATTCCGATAAATGCTGCGGCCGATGTGAGAGCATCGCTGCGGTGATGAAACGCATCGCCTTTCAGTGCAGAACTCCCGACATCTTCGCCCACTCTTGATACGAAGCGAAATAGGATCTCCTTGATCACGACTACAGCCACGAGTACGATCAGAGTCCATGGTGCGGGCATGATATGGGGATCTCGAATCTGCTTCACGCTGTGCCAGCCTATGTTGTAGGCGGCAAAAAAGAGAAAGAGAGCGACGGCTACGGTGGCCAGAGGCTCTGCTTTTCCGTGCCCATAGGGGTGATTCTCGTCGGGTGGTCGGGCGGACACGCGCAGCCCGACATAAACCAAAATAGAGGAGACGACGTCGGTGGCTGACTCGATCGCATCGGCGATCAACGCATAAGAGTGACCGAAAACCCCTGCGAGTGCCTTCCCTGTTGCAAGTAAGATGTTAATCGCGATTCCGAGCAAGGTCGCTCGCATGCCCTGGATCGCGGGATGGAGGGATGGAGGTGTTGTTTCGGTAGTCATTGTCGCAATGCCTACAAGTGTGGCAACAGCAGTGCGACACATGAGGGCGAATTTCTTGCCATTATGCAGCTACGGGTTTCCTGTTGGTGCGAACTTCGGGCAGGATACGAGGATGCATCAGAAAGTCAATCTGGGATCATGGGCTTTAGGGAGCAGATGACAAATGATCGCGGATCACTATGGCTTATCAATTTTTGACTTTTAGAGTCACTCCACTCTGTGCAAGAACAGTGTTGGGAAAGATTTTTTTGGCTTCTTCGAGAAGGTGTTCCGCTCGATTCTGAAAATAGTGGATCAGGACCAATTGTTGCACTCCGGCTTTCAGTGCGATCTGCGCAGATTCCGTCACTGGAGTGTGGGCAGCATCGAAAATCAGGAGCGATGCTCCCTTTGCATACTCGGCGATGGGCGGATGAGGATGGGTATCGCCTGTGAAGAATGCGCAGGCTCCCGTCGCCTTGTGTGTTACCTTATAGCATAAGGCCTGCTCAGGCACTGACTTGCCCGATAAGTGATGAGCTGCGAAGACATCGAAGTGGAGGTCTCCCGCGTCAAAGGAATCTCCGGCGGAAAGTGGTAACAGCCGACGAGCAGGAATGACTTCGGGGAAGCGAGAGCTCTGAAGGAAGGTATCGGCAGCTTCGACGACAGACTGAAGATGCTCGCTGGGACCGGCAATCAGGAGTGGAGTGCTCTCTCGTCTTTTCATTCCTTCGTAGAAGAGCAGTTGTGGTAGCCCGATGTAGTGATCCTGATGAAAGTGTGTGATGATGAGAGATTCGAGCTTGACTGGATCAAAGCCGTAATCTCGCATTCGCAGAATCGAAGACCAACCGGTGTCCACCAGATGTTTGCCATTGATAAGGAAACTTGCGGCTTCCCTTCCGATCTCCGGAATGTAGGCAGATTCTCCGATGAATGTAAACTGCAGCGACGCGTCGGAAGTCGCTGGCTTTGAATCCTCTGAAGTTGCAGAGAACGCACTAGTGAGACCGAGCGACGCGAGTGTCGCGATTCGACCAAAGGTGCGTCGGGAAAGATCAGTGTATTGACTGGAGAGCTTCGATTGCTTCATGAGAATGAGATATGTGTTGCCGGGGTGATTTTATAATGGAATCACTTCCGTCTAGTTGTAGTCTTGTAAACATTAAGTGCTTCGTGAAGCTGATCCATCAGTTCGAGACCGGATTTGCTACTCCTATAAAATTTCTGGGTGTAATATTTTTGATCGAGATCGAGTTGATAGACCATAAGATGTTCGCGGAACAATCCTGCACCCGCTACGATCTGACCCGTAGGATCGAGCAAGTAGCTGTCACCGTAGCCATAGCCATCGTGTTCTTGCCCGTCTAACTGCTTTCCTGTGACGATATTGTTGGCGCGAAGAAAATAGACTCCGTTTTCCACTGCTCTCGCAATATGATCATTGCGCACCGCTGCATAGTGTTCGACCGCATTCTCGATGAAATTGAAATGTGGGGCAATGATCAAGTTTGCTCCTTTCAATGCCAAGATACGAGTCGGTTCAATGTATCCGCCATCCGAGCAGATAACGATGCCGAACTTGAGACCTTTTTTATCGAAGACGGTAAACTCCCGCCCAGGCTCGAAGTAGCCTTCGTAGGGCAGGGATTTGCTGTAGCGGCCCAAGATTCGACCTCGTTCAATGACTACTGCAGTGTTGTAGAGCTTATCGTCACGCAGTTCGTTGAGGCCGACGATCAGTGTCGTATCGCAATTGGCGGTAAGATCGAGCACACGCCTCATTTCAGGGGAATCGACGGAGAAGCAGTGTTTCCGTGCGTCATTCCCATCCTTATAATAGCCGGTGAGAAAACACTCCGGAAACGAGACAATATCCAGCTTCGCATCAATTGCCTGGGTCAGGCCCTTTTTGACTGTGGCAAGATTCGCTTCGAAGTCGCCGATCCGGCACTCGCACTGGTAGTGTCCAACTCGAACGATCCTAGGCTTGGCATCCGCAGAGAACGATTTCGCGACAAGTAATCCGAATACGAATGGTAGCGGGCATACATTGCGAATTCCATTCACGCATAGTCGAAAGATGCCATGTGACGAATTGAATGTAGTCAGAGAAGGCATTTCGAAGGGGAAGATTCTCATTGTGCTTCGGTAACGCTGTTCCACAATTTTATAAAGTGAGGATTAGGAATCAAGAAAGATTACAGGTGACTTCGTTTGAATGACGAGTCAGCTCTTTCTCGTTGTATCGTTCGCAACGGAAGATTGCTCTACCGTAGAATCTTTTACGACTTCGAATAGAGTGAGCCAAGAAGCGCATCTTGGAACTCGGATCGCAAATTATTTGGTTGCGGGAGTCGAGGCTGGAGCCGCAGGTTTGGGAGCAGGCGCTGCTGACTTGGGAGCAGGAGGGGCTGGAGTCGCCGGTTTCGCCGCAGGTTTGGGAGCAGGTGCTGCTGACTTGGGTGCAGGAGGAGCTGGAGTCGCGGGTTTCGCTGCGGGAGCGGGCGCTGCTGGCTTGGGTGCAGGAGGAGCTGGAGTTGCGGGTTTCGCTGCGGGTGCTGGCGCTGCTGGCTTGGGTGCGGGAGGAGCTGGAGTCGCCGGTTTCGCCGCAGGTGCGGGAGCGGGCGCTGCTGGCTTGGGTGCGGGGGGAGCCGGGGTTGCGGGTTTCGCTGCGGGTGCTGGCGCTGCTGGCTTGGGTGCGGGAGGAGCTGGAGTCGCAGGTTTCGCTACTGGTGCGGGAGCTGGAGCCGCCGGTTTCGCCGCTGGTTTGGGAGCGGGCGCTGCTGGCTTGGGTGCGGGAGGAGCTGGAGTTGCAGGTTTCGCTACTGGTGCGGGAGCCGCTGGCTTGGGTGCGGGGGCAGCGGGAGTTGCCGCAGGAGCCGGAGTTGCGCCTGCTGCTGTAGATTCCGGCTCTTTCCAGCCCGTATTGATGTCGACTCCCGGGATCGCAGCTTCGAGCTTTTTTGCTCCTGCTTCGGTTACTTTACTCTGCCAGACGAAGAGCTTTTTCAGGCTTTTCAGTCCCGAGAGTTTTTCGAGTCCAGTATCGCTTACCTGAGTTCCGTACAGATTCAGGTATTCCAATTTACTCATTCTCTTGATAGAATCGAGCGCTGCGTCGGAAATTTTTGTGTTCTCTAGATGGAGGCGAGTCAAATTCGCCATTTCCGCGAGCTGGGCGATTCCTTTATCAGTGACTTGAGTGCGAGCCAGATCGACCCACAGAATTTGGCTTGCGACGGGCTTGAGTTCCGCGATGCGGTCATCACCAAATTCTTTGGCAACATTGAGCGCGCTGAAGCGAAGTTGAGGAGTGTCTTGGGCAATCGCCATCAAGGAGGCACCACTTTTAGCGACTTTCTCTACCGTCTCGGCAATCAGCTTCTCCATCGCCGGATCGATCTTTGGGGCCTCCTCTTTGACGAGTTCCTTTTTCTTCGCCTGAGGAGGATTGGCGAGGACATGAGCGATGGCTGCCAGTGTTTTTTCGTCCGGTTTGAGATCGGCGACTACTCCCTTCTCTTTAGCTCCGCTCATGATCCAGAAGGCGAGAACGGCTGTTTCTTGGTCAGTGAGCTGCTCTTCGTCCTCAGGGGGCATGTGCTCATCGTCGTCAACGGGCAGGTGGACGCGGTCGATCAGGGGACTGTCCTCCTGACTGCCAGGTTCGACGGAGGGACCATCGGCTCCTCCTTTCATGATCGCAGCATACGAGGTCAAGAGAAGCTTTCCCTTCGTCTTATTCTCATTATGGCATTCCTGACACTTAGCCTTCAAGATGGGCATAACGAGATCGTCGAAAAGCTGACTTTTTGCCGCATCTGCCCCTATGCCAATCCCGGCAGATGAGAGAAGAAGGGAGAGGAGAATCGTGAATTGCTTCATGGAAAAGGGTGCGTTAGAACGAGATGCTAAGAGCAGAGTATCTCAATCCACATTTGGAAATCAAGCAGTGAAAAGGTATGTGATCGCGGTAAGCGATCCCATAAAAAAGGCTTGAACCCGGCACTGGCCTACATTGGGCATACAGGCGCGTGCCGGTGGAAGCAACATCTTCCGGAGGGATGTGTCTAAGTGTGCTGCTTACCCCACCGACTTGACGGAGTGGGGCAGCAACGAGGTTTTCGTCACAAGGGCTTCTCTGTTGTCGCCGGTGCAGACGGCTGACTGGCCGCTTCTTCTGCAGGGTTACGAATGACGGCACTTTTGCGAAGAGTCTCGATATAATCCTGTAGTTTATGTGACTTCGCCTCCTTTTGCAGTTTTTCAGTCAGATCCTTTTCAACTTCGTTAAAGGCCAGCTTTTTCGCTTCCTTTCTCTCGTTCACTCGAATGATGTGGAAACCAAAGGGGGTTTTTACGACTTCGCCAATGGCTCCGACCTCCTGTGAGAAAGCGGCGTCTTCGAACTCCTTCACCATCTGTCCGCGTTCGAATTCACCCAAATCACCGCCTTGCGCCTTGCTGGGGCAGTCGGAATGCAGCTTGGCCATCTCGGCGAAGTTTTCTCCCTTTTTCGTCACGAGCTCAGTGCGTAGTTCCTTCGCGATTTTTTCCTTCGTCGCGAGCTGGCCGGCATCTGTAATCCCTTCCGTTCCGATGAGAATATGAGCTGCATCGACGCTCTCGTTCTGTTGGAATTCATCCGAATGCTCCTCGAAGTATTTCTTCACTGCCGCAGGATCCGTCTGCGGAACGTCGGCGGTGATTTGCTCATACAGCTTCTGTACCTTGGAGTCTTCGGTGATTTGGCGTCGTACTCGATCCAGACTGATCCCCACCGCTTCGGCGTATTTCTCTAAGGTCGTTCCTTCGGGCAGTTGTTTGGAGATTTCCTTTAAAATCCCGTCGATCTCTTCTGGTGTGACTTTGATTTCGGCCTTATCGGCAGCATCAAGGAGAAGCTTTTTCTCGATCAGTTCACCCATTACCATCTGCTGGATTTGTGGCTCGATCAGAGCACGCTGTTCTGCGGGGATTTGCTCGAATTCCCTTCCATAACGAGCTGTGAACAGCTCTCGCACGTCTCGCACGGTGATGGGTGAGCCGTTGACTTCCATTACGATATCTGTCTCGGAGAAGGCTTTGGGAGTCTTCTGTTCAGAATCGGGAGCTGCCGGAGCCGTTCCTGAATTTTCGGCAGGAGCCTTCGGCGTAGCTGAACCATCCTCGGAGACCGCGATGGAGGGTAGGAGAATGGCGATGGTTGCCAGTCCTGTGAGCATGAGGATGGTAGCTTTTTTCATGAAGGGGGATTGTCGTTGTCTTTTCGGAAGAACACAAACGAGATTTCTGGATCAGGCATCTAGAGACCAGTCTCCGCGATACTTACGACTCAGGTAGCGTTCTGCTTCGGGTGCGTTCGGGAATTTCATGGCCTTCGCGTCCCATTCAAGTTTCTTTCCGGCGCGATAGGCAACGTTGCCGAGGTGGTTGGCCTCGGTGAGTGGGCCGGAGTAGGCGAAATGGCACAGCGGTTTGGGCCCTTCCCCTTTACAGGCGAGGAACCATTCGGCTTGTTGCCCTGGGGATGGAGCGATGTAGGGAGCGGGAGCTTTGAAGTTTTTGAATTTCTCCTCCGGGAGGAGAATGTGCTTCCCGTAATCGGCGAGCAACATGCCATCCGATCCCACGAAGAGGGTTCCGTCTCCCCAAGGTGGGATCGCTCCGTCGCGCCAGAGTTGAGGCTTCTCGGATCCTTGATACCAAGTCAGCTCCACGGGTGGCAATTCTCCGCGCTGTCCATATGTGTAACGCACAGCGAGAGAGGCAGGCGCGATATCTGGATGCGGTGGGGGGCCGCCGATGGGTTCGATGGTGAGGGGAGCATCGAGCTTCAGAGCCCACCAAGGCAGATCGTTGCGGTGGCTGCCAAGATCGGACATCGTACCGTTACCGAAGTCCCACCAGCGATACCAGCGCGGACCGGGGAAATAGAATTCGTGAAAGTCTCGATAGGGGGCGGGGCCAAGCCAGAGATCCCAGTCGAGTCCAGCAGGTACGGGCATCCCTTTCGTAGGAGTGTCAGGGGTGTAGATGATGTCTTTATTCTTTTCGGCTTCTTCCTGTGTCTGCCAGCCCCAAGCGCGGCTGACCCAACAGTGGACTTCCTTTACGGCACCGATTGCTCCGCTCTCGACTAGCTCGACGACCCGGCGATAGTTCTCCGTGGCGTGTATTTGCGTGCCCATCTGTGTGACTAGTTCTGGATGTGCCGCAGCGGTTTCGATGACCTTTCGCGCTTCGAACACGTCACGAGTGAGCGGCTTTTCGCTGTAGACGTGTTTGCCATGTCGTAGGGCGCTCAGGGTGGCGAATGCGTGCGTGTGCTCCGTGGAGGAAACGAAAACGGCGTCGATATCGTCGAGACGGCCAGCAAAAAGTTCGCGAAAGTCGCGATGGCTTCGTGCCTGGGGAGCTTTTTGCAGTGCGCCTCCGAGATTGTTCTCGTTCACATCGACCATGGCGATGATGTTCTCTGCGGCATCAAGGGTGGCCTTGACGTGTGTTCCTCCTCGTCCTCCGACTCCGATAAGCGCGATTCCGAGCTTTGAGTTCGGTGACTGGCAGCGGGTAATGGCGGGGAAGCCCAGAGTGCTGGCTCCGGTAGCGAGAGCGGTGGATTTCAGAAAACGACGACGACTAAAAGAAGCTGACTGCATACCGCTCATGCTAGCGGAGAGTTGGCTAGGAGAAAAGGCAAAAGAGTCCGATTGAATGGGACGGGATGACGGGATAAGCACGCCCATCTTTCGGATGGGATGAAAGAGCGAATGATCATTCTAGCCCATTTGATCTGAGTAGGTAGATGAAGAGCTATCGTAGATCGAGTAGTGAAACAGAGCAGAAATTCAGATTCTGAGGTTGCTGTTTCCTCTGCGAGGTGATTGGATACGCTGATGTCAAAGGTCGAAAATTCAGCGATCATCCCGCTAAAGCACTCGGAAGACTTGGAACTGGTGGAGCGATCCCTAGGGGGCGACCCCACGGCTGTTCGGGAATTTCACGATACCTATCGTCCTCTGTTAGAGAGGGTGCTGATGTCGCGAGGGGTTGATCGCATTCAGGCGGAGGATTTGGTAGCGGATGTTGTAGCCGAATGTTTCGGTGCACGGAAGGACGGGGCTGGACAGCCCTTACTGGAGAAGTATGAGGGTCGGGCTTCGCTTTCGACTTGGATGATTCGTACAACATGGAATCGATGGTTGGACTTGAAGCGCCGAGATAAGTTTCGCGGAGAGCTACCTCGTCCAGGAGATGACGATGATGATGGGGATCCATTTGATCGCATGGCAGGAAGGTGTGAGGAGGATGATTTCCTTGATGCGGATCTCGCGAATCTGATGGGTCGATCCATTCGTCAGGCATTTGATTCTCTGCCTCCCGAGGTTCTTCTGATGTTAAAACTCTCTTTCCTCCATGGAGTCAGTCAGGTGGCGCTCGCTCGCATGTGGCAGTGTGATCAAACGCGGATCAGTCGCCTCCTATCGTCGGCTCGTACGGAAGTTGCAAAAGAGACGATGCGTCTCATCCAAGAGGCTGATTCGGGCATTCAGCTAGAATGGGAAGATTTCCAAAAATTGTGTGCTGCGGGACTGGAACTTTAGGTGAAACGATTACATTCTCGAAACTGCGTCTAGAATTGTAAAAATATCGTAAAATTGTTATGAAAATTCTTGAATTGCTGTAATAATTTATGTAATTTTGGCGCTATGCGTCGATGGATTACATTTTTTGAAATTCTTTTTGCTTGGATTGTTACCTCATCAAATCCCATCTTCGGAGCGAATGCTCCGCTTCAGATTCTTTATCTGGGAGATTCCCTAAGTCTGGGGGCTTTCGGGCAGACTTTTGATCAAGAGATGCGATCATCCGGCTATGACGTGCATACAGTCGTTGCGGGAGGGGCTAGTCCGTACTACTGGCTGAAGTCCTATCAATCTCTGCCTTGCACCATTGGCTTCTGGGAGAAGACGACAGAGAGTGAGCGCAGATTGGGATATGTGCGCGCGGTGCCGAAGCTGGAGGATTTGATGCAGGCGAAAAAGCCGGATATCGTCGTGGTCCAGACAGGAATTAATCTTTATGCGACGCTACGATCCAAACGCAAGCCGAAGGAGGAGAATGTGCATGAGGTACGTTCCCTGATCGAGCAGATGTGTGAATCCATCGCGAATACAGGTGCGATTTCGTATTGGATTCTGCCTCCACACTCGCATGAGGAGCGCTATCCGCTCGAATTACAAGAGGAACTGACCTCCTTGATGGAGGGAGCGGTTCAGCAGTATCACGGAATGGTCTTTGAAAGCCGTAATGTTACCCATTTTAACGATCCGTATCCGGCAACAGACGGGATTCACTACGGTCCGACCGAGGCTCGTGAGTGGGCGGAGAAGGTATCAACGGCTTTTCTGGAAATCGCAAAGGAGCCATCGAAATGGGAGGCCAGAGGATCGTTTGCGGCGGAGGAAATGGCATCTCGGCCGCGATCTCGGACGCAAGCATCACTCCCTGCGGCTTCACCTGTGGCGTCGAGAGATTCGGGAGGGGATGCATCCTGGGTCGGCTTACCGGACGAGATCTGGCTAAGAATCCGATTGGAGGAAAAATCGGAGATTCATAATCCCTCTGAGCTGGACTACGCGAATGCTCTGGGCTTGTATGAATATACGGTGGTAAAGGACTTGCGAGGGAATTTTCCCTATCCTCGGATTCGCGTTGCTCAAGGGATCGTTTTTCGACGGCAGCTCACCAGTGCGACGAAAGCTGAAATCGGCTCTGAGCGGGAGTTGACGCTGGTTCCCTTATCAAAATATAAGAATTTAGAGCACTGGCAGATGGTGGATGACCTACGTGCAAACTTCGAAATTCCCGTCTATACTCCGAAATTGGAGTAAACTGAGAGCATGGAGTCGAGGACGAATCATTGCGATGAGCTTAGAATCGTCGCGTCTGCTGATTCACGAGGGATGCGATTGGATCAATTTCTCGTAGGTGCGCTCGCTCGGATCGGGATCGAGCGATCAAGGTCCGCAGTGCAGGAGTTGATTCGTTCCGGAGCAGTAATTCTCTCGGCAGCGGGACGGAAGGCGAGCTATTGCATCTCCGGAGGAGAAGAGATCGTGATCTGGTTCCCTACAGAGAGAGTGCTCGGTGCGCCACAGCCGGAAGCGATTCCATTGTCAGTTTTGTATGAAGACGAGGAACTGATCGTTGTCGATAAGCAGCCAGGGCTGGTAGTACATCCGGGAGCAGGCAATAGGGACGGTACCTTGGTGAACGCACTGCTTTATCACTGCGAAGGTAAGCTCTCCTCCTTAGCAGGAGAAGATCGCCCTGGGATCGTCCATCGACTGGATCGCGAAACGTCCGGCTGCTTGGTCGCAGCGAAATCTGATCTCGCGTATCAAGGGCTTGTAGCGCAGTTCGCGGATCGGAAAACGGGAAAGGAATATGTAGCGGTAGTGGAAGGGACCCCGAAAAATCAGCAAGGGTGTATCGTGACTCACATTGGGAGGCACCCAGTAAATCGTCAGCGGATGACAGTGCTCACGCCGCCAGCGGGGAAGGAGGCGATCACGGACTATCAAATACTAAGGAGTGATCTGGAGATGGGATGGTCCTCTCTCCGGTGTCTGATTCACACGGGACGCACCCACCAGATTCGAGTGCATTGCAAAGAGGTGCTTCGCTGCCCGATTCTCGGTGACACGATCTATGCGCAAAGCGCTCGTCAGCGAGTGAAAATGAGTCGTCTGATGTTGCACGCACGTTTCCTGAACTTTCGTCATCCGCTCAGCGGCGCAATGCTTCACTTCGAGGCTCCGATGCCCGCAGAGTTCGCAGCTTTTCTCTGAGACTGAGATGATGGCAGGTTGGAGATATCTTCCCCGCAGAATCGGAATCAGAATCGGAATGGGGCTGTCCTTGTCGGAAATACGCGGGAAAGATCCAGCCCGTCACTCCGAGAATTGATATAGCCATGATCGTGTATATGACAGCTAGGCCATGTCCGTGGAATAGCGCCCAGGATGTACCTGCTAACAGGATTAAGCCCTCTGCGACTACAGCTCGCGCGACAGGGGAGACCCATCCGATTCCCAGTGCCAGCGTCTGGTTCACATGCCGCCAAATATGTGCAATAAAATAGACAGAAAAGGCGAGTAGTGCGATGCGATCCGGACGGAAACTCACAGGAGGCTCCGAATATATCTGACTCCCAGCCCATAGTTCGATTACCCAGGGACCGATGGCGACCAGAGCGATTGCGGCGATTACCGAAAAGCCGATCCCCCCTAGGCGAAGTCTATTGGAACTGCGGGCGATCCATCGACTATCGCCGCGTTCGAAAGCATCCATTAGCGCCGGCCAATAGGGCTTCGTGATCATCGCCACGAGGCCAGTTAGAGAAAAATGGATCGTGACCATGACATTCCATACGCCGACCGATTCCGGATTCACGCGGTGCCCGATCAAAAAGGCCATCAGGTTATATTCCACCGCTGCTGCTAAGATGTAGGTGATAGAAAAGCGGATTCCATCATTTGCCAGTGGAAGAACCAGGTTCTTGCGAAACAGAGAGAATCGTGGAAAGAGGTGGGGACGCTGGAGGAGGAGATGACAGGCATTGCCGAGTTTGGCCAAGCTGATTGAGCCGTTCACAGCGATCAGAAGGAATTCGATGCTCGGAAAGAACCACACGCCGCAAAGCAGAAGTAAGGCGCCGAAGATATTTCCTCCCGCTCCCCAACTGTTCGTGTATCGAGTTTCTTGGTAGCCATCCCTCGCCATTTCGAAGGGGATGCACGTCATCTCTACTTGGATAATCATCAGGCCCAGTAGAGCTGCGCGTAGCATCTCGGTTTGGACTGGAGCGAATTCTTTTCCGAACAATTGTGGAATTGGCACGTTTAGGAGCAGAGCCACGGCCCCCATCGTTGCTACGAAGCTCAGACCCACACTGATTAGAATCGACGTCGCGAAAATGCTGCGTTCCTGTTCTCGGTCTCCGCGAGCTACCACTTTGGCTAAAGCTTTCGTCAGTGCCGGACCAATGCCGATATGAAGCATGTCGATCATCCCCACAGCCATTGTTATGGCCGTGTAAACACCAAACATCTCCATTCCCAAAAGGTGAACGGCGATAGGAATCGATACCAGCCTCAGAACGATTGTCCCAATCTTGGAAATCAACGAGGTAGCTACCGCGAGCCGGAGGGAGCGGTCACGGGTGGCGGAGATGGCAGAAATGTCAATGTCAGAGGACGACATGGATAATATGGTGAAAAATATAGTTTTTATTGAAACTATATTCAAGTAAAACTCTTTCGATCTTATTAAAAAAGCTTCCTGAGAAGGGGCGATTACAACTGAATCGTAGACAGTGCCGAGTTTTGTAGTCAGTCACCTTCGACTGTCGCTTCGACTCAGGCGTAATTTCCTTATCTCAAGAAAAAGCTGAGACTGCGGAGTTCTGCGGCCAGATCCATCTGGTTGATTCCGATTGATTCTGGTAGCTTCAGAACTGTGGGAGAAAAGTTGAGAATTGCCTGAATCCCTGCATCCACAAGGATATCTGCAATCTCTTGTCCCGCTGCCTCAGGAACTGCGATGATCGCCATGCGCACGCCGTGTTCTCGAACGAAGCTTCCCAAGTTCCGGACGTGATAGATCGGGAACTCGAGCTCGCCACGAGCTTTGACACGATCTGGATCCACGTCGAAGGCGGCGATAATCTCAAAGCCTTCCTTGCGAAAACCACCGTAGTGCAGCAGGGCAGAACCAAGATTTCCGACTCCGACGATCACGATGGGCTGAGAGGCGGATAGGCCGAGGGTACTGGAGATCACCTTGGACAGAGTCGCCACGTTGTAGCCGAGTCCACGAGTTCCGAACTGTCCGATACAGGCGAGATCTTTGCGAATTTGAGTCGGTTTGATCCCAGCCAGATGAGCCAGATCTTCAGATGAAACAGTCTCAGCCTCATCCTCCTGCAAACGATTCAGACATCGCTGGTAGAGGGAGAGACGATAAACAGTCTTTCGTGATATGACGACCTTATCCAATGCAGAGAGAAACGGTAATCATCCATTACTTTTTCTAAGATTGCCACCGGGAAAGCGTGAATACGAGGAATTTACTAAAATTTGTGGTAACGATTCAGCACTCTCGGCAAAGGGCTGGGGGCATCCGCACAGGGCGTTGCGGATGGCCTCGATAATGCTCAGGCC
>CAUJIH010000109.1 GCA_963205275.1 Verrucomicrobiota bacterium
CCAGCGTCAAACGCAGCTTGAACAACAGGGCGAAGGGCTGTGGCACGATCAGTCAAGGCTGGGCCAGTCTCGTTGATTTTTGAAATTATTCAACTAATCTTAGATACCTGAATAGTTACCAAATCAGATGATTGCCTGCGCGAGACTGTTCGGGCAGGCTCCGCGTGATCATCGACTTCAGGCTTACTCGAGTCGTAGCCGCTTCATCGCGCTGCTGTAATATGAGACTCCTTCAGCAGTCGCGCAAGGAGGGCCCTTCACATTTTTAAATCCAGCTACAGCGATTTTCGATTGGTTTCCTCCGCCAGCCAGACGCTGACCAGCGTAATGATTGCCATCCCGATCAAATACCAGGCGATGGGAGTTGGATCGCCCCCACTGCGCTTCAGAAACCAAGTGGCGATCAGTGGAATCAGACCTCCAGCGAAGGGTGCTGCGAGTTGATAGCCGATGGAGGCCCCGCTATAGCGGACTCGGGTGTCGAACAATTCGGAGAAAAACGCAGCTTGGGGACCATAGAGCGCGGAATGTCCAATCAGGCCGAGCACGACGGCTAGAGTCACCAGTACGGGGATCTTCGTGCCAATGAGCCAGAAGAAGGGGAAAGCGAAGAGCAGCAGAAAGATGGTGCCCGCGAGATAGACAGGGCGTCGTCCCCAATGGTCTGACAGGGCACCGAAGGCCGGGATTGCTACAAGCTGGACAGCAGATCCGATCATGACAGAATTCAGGAGGCTCGGCTTTCCTATCCCCAATTGTTGTGATCCGAAGCTAAGGACGAGAACGGTAAAGATGTAAAAATAAGCGTTCTCGGCGAAACGTGCGCCCATCGCGACGAGCACATTGCGCGGGTGACGACGGATCGCATCGATCACCGGCAGACGAGATTCTTTTTCTCCGGATCGCTCCTGTTCAGCCAGAGCTTTCGCAAAAACTGGACTCTCGACGATTTTTAGGCGAATAAACATCCCGACGACGAGGAGCAGAGTTCCCAAAAGAAAGGGCACGCGCCAACCCCAGGACAGAAAGATGGCCTCGTCCAGACGCGATGTGAGCATGAAAACTCCGTTGGCCAGCAACATGCCAACGGGGACTCCTGCTTGGACCCAGCTCGCGTGATAGCCACGACGACTCGAGCCACTATGTTCCACCGCCATCAGCACCGCCCCACCCCACTCGCCACCAACCCCCACACCCTGAATGAAACGCAGGAATACCAGCGCCGCTGGTGCCCAGAGCCCGATCTGGTGATAGGTGGGCAACAATCCGATCAGGACTGTGGCAATGCCCATCATCATCAGTGAAATGATGAGCATCGATTTTCTTCCGATTCGATCTCCGTAATGTCCGAAGATGACGCCGCCTAGGGGACGAGCGAAAAAGCCGATCGCATAGGTGGCAAAAGACGCCATCGTGCCGGTGACAGGATCGAGTTCAGGAAAGAAGAGGCGATTAAAAACAAGCGCGGCTGCCGTCCCATAGAGGAAAAAGTCATACCACTCAATGGTGGTGCCGATGAAGCTGGCAAAAACCACGCGGCGCGTGCGAGAGGAGGAGGCGGAGTCGGGCATTTCAGGAACGGTGATCGGGAATCATGCCAGAGGATAGGAGGTTTGGTCAATCTCTGAAAATTCGTGAGAGATCGCCGCAAAAACGTTCTCGCTTGGAACGGTGAATTATGGCATTCTTTCGAGCGCTGTGAGTTTCCTTTTTCCGCTCTATTTCCTGGGTTTGATCGCTGTTGCGATCCCAGTGCTGCTGCACCTGAAGCGGAGACCGCCAAAGGAGGAGATGGAATTCGGATCGCTCATGTTTCTCAAAAAGACTCCAGAGCGAACCACGCGGAGGCGACGGCTGGAACACCTGCTGCTACTGTTGTTGCGCTGTCTGGCGCTGATTTTACTGGCTCTCGCTTTTGGAAGGCCTTTTCTCCGTTCGTTACGTTTTCCTGTAGCGAATGATGCAGTGACGCGCTCTGTCATCTTAGTGGATAGTAGTGCCTCGATGCGGAGAACTGGGCTGCGGGAGGCAGCGATGGCGGCGGCTGAAAACGAGATTGCACGTTCTACCCAAGGTGATGAGATCGTGCTCGCTCGATTTGACGAGCAGGTGGGCATCTTATCGGATTTCTCTACGATGGCGACTTTATCTCCACCGGCTCGGGTGGCGATGACGAGAAAGTTACTAGAATCTGAGGATGCTGCTCCATCCTGGCTGGAAACGGATCTGGGAGGAGCGATGCTTCGGGCAGCAGACCTACTGCTGAGTGCTGACGTGGAGCATCCCGGTCGTCGACGAGAGATCGTAGTGATCAGTGACTTTCAGGCGGGGGCGCGGCTTGATCAGTTGCACAAATATCCTTGGCCCCAAGAAGTGAAGGTGCGCTGTGTTCCTGTGGTACCGAAGGAGCCTGGGAATCTCTCCATTGCACTGGCGGCCTCGCCTCCTCGCTCGCGCATCGACGAGGATGAGGTGTATCGAGTGCGCATCGCGAAATCGATCAATTCGCCCGATACGAAGGCCGTATTATCGTGGAAAGGCCATCCGGAAACGGCAATGGAATTGCTCCTTGCCCCCGGCTCGTCGCGCATCGTGCGATCTCCCGTCCGTCCACCGGGAGCAGATCGAGGGATCCTAATGGTGGAAGGTGATGCACAGCCTTTCGATAACGAAGTTTATATCGCTCCCGTTCAGCCCAGACCTCTGCGAATTCTCGCCCCCGGCAAGACCGAAGAGGCCGATCAGGCAGGGACGCCACTGTTTTATCTGAGTCGCGCCTTGATCCCCACTCCGGCACTGCAGCCGATCCTGAAGGTGGCGGAAATTCCAACAGACTTGGTTCCCGGCTCGACGGAGATCGTTCTCCTGACGAATCAGTGGTCGCCAAAGGAAGGGAAGACTTTGCATCGCTTTGCCGAGGCAGGTGGCCTGGTGGTCGTCGCTTTGACAGCAGGAACCTCGCCCGAAGCCTTTACATCGCTCACTGGTCATGGTGATTGGATGATTCATGAAGCTGAAACTTCTGCTGAAAAGACGGAATTTTCCCTGCTCGCTGATCTTGATTTCTCCCATCCGGTGCTGGAGCCGTTCGCCCGAGCCCAGATTCGCGATTTCACGAAAATCCGATTTTGGAAGCACCGAGTTTTGAATCTCAGCGATCCCTTACCGGAGGGAGTGAGAGTGCTGGCGACATTCGACGGAAAATCTCCGGCGATGGTCGAGCAGCGCATCGGAAAAGGTTCCATTTTTCTGTTTCTGTACGGATGGCAGCCACAGGAAGGGCAGCTCGTGCTGTCGTCAAAGTTTGTTCCTCTGCTTTATTCCCTCTTTGACCATGCGGGATACAGTATTCGATCAGCACCCACGAGCCACGTAGGGGAATCGTCTCATGCGGCACCTGGGTTTTACGAAGAGAAACAGTCTGATGGAAGCACTCGATTGATGACCGTGAATCTCGATCCCAACGAGGGTCTGACTGATCCCCTCGATCCGATCAGTGAGCTTTCTGCCTTGAGCATTCCTCTCGTGCGCGAATCTCAGCAGATTGCTTCTCCGGATGAAGTTGCACCGGGACAGCAATTGCGAATCGAGGCGGAGCAAAAAGAGGGTCAATTGAAGCTCTGGAAATGGCTCGTATTTACCGTTTTGTGCATTTTACTTCTAGAGACTTGGCTCGGGAGCCGACCTGTGCGACTTCCCTCACTTTCATGATCGATAAGCTTCTGGCATCCTGTCTTGGCCCCGTGATAGCAGCGGAGAAACAGTGGCGTCGTCGCATCTTTTCCGCCAGTCTGTTTGCGATCGGCACTTTGGGGTTCATCGCACTGTTCGTCGCTGCACGATTCACGGGCTGGTGGTCGATGAACGCACTGCTCTCCTGGGCTGGACTGCTGACGCTGCTAAGCCTGATCGGCATGAGATGGATCGAGCATCGTTCGATCTATCTTCGAGAGTTGGCCCGAAGGGTGGAGGAGGCGCATCCGGATCTGCGTGCGGCTCTCCTCGCCGCGATGGATCAGCAACCCGCAGTGGATGGCAGTCTCAACTTTCTACAGAAAAAACTGCTAGGTGAAATCTCAGAGCATGCCGTTCGAAATCAGTGGGTGCGGCAAGTTTCAGGAAGACGACTGCGATGGGCTGGAATCATGCTTGCGGGATTCTTCGTGCTGTTTTGCTCCTCGTTTTGGCTGGTTCTCAAAGTGGCTCCGAATTTGCGTACGGAACTGGCTGAGACGGAGAAAGAGCCTGAATCTGCTCCCAAAGCCGTAGATGTGGTCGTTAGGCCCGGGAGTGTGGAACTGAAAAAAGGTTCTCGATTGCTGATCGAAGCAACTTTCTCCAAAAATCCCCCGGGTACGGCGACATTGGTTCATCAACACGAAGGAGGTGAGTCTCGTCTGGAGATGCAGAGCGGGCTGGACGAGCACGTATTCTCCCTCCTGCTGTCAAAGGTGGATACCGATGGAAGGTATCACGTCGAGTTTGGAGACGGGCATTCGCAGGAGTATGCGATCAAGGTATTTGAGTTGCCCGAATTGCTTCGAGCTGACGCCACGATCACTCCGCCACCAGCTTCCCCGAGCGGTGCCCCGGAAACGGTGATTGATACGCGAAAAGTCTCCGTCATGGAGGGTAGCTCGGTAGAGTGGCGCTTAAAGGTGAATCAGCAACTCACGAAGGCGGAACTGAGAAGCAAAGGCGGTGAGGTGCTGCAGCTGAAGCCGAGCCAGGACGATCCGCTCGTGCTCGTGGCATCGCACACGCCGGAGGCATCAGAAAAATATGCAGTGCATCTCGTGGACTCGGCAGGGCGCGAAAATGAATCTCCTCCGATGCTGACCGTGACGGTCAGGGAGAATGCTTCGCCAAAAATCAAGCTGACGTTCCCCGGACGCGATACGGAGGCTTCTGCGCTTCAGGAGCTAACGCTGGAAGCCGAGGTTCGCGACGATGTGGGCGTATTACGAGCTGGCATGGCCTATGAGTTTCGCGGACAAGAAGCCGAGTCAGTTTTGTTGGACAAAGTAGAAGCAGGGACGAAGAAGCACTCGCTGGTCTCTCGGATCGACCTCGAAGCTCTCGAAGCGAAGGAGCGCGATCTTGTCAGCTATTACTTCTGGGCTGAGGATCTTGATCGAGAGGGAAAGGTTCGGCGCACGGACAGTGACCGCTTCTTCGTCGAAGTTCGCCTGTTTGATGATATTCTGCGGGAAGGTGCTCCCAGCAGCGGATCGCAGGAGTCGGGATCGGGAAATGAAACGGGCGATTTGCTTCGCATCCAGAAAGACGTCATCAATGCGACCTGGAAACTGGTGCGAGATCGACGTGCAGGCAAGAATCAGAAGGAGCTTCCCGAGTCCGCCCAGATCGTCTCCGAGTCTCAGAAGATCGTAATTCGCAAGACGGATGATGTGGTGAAAAAAATCGAGGATGCGGAGATTCGACAGGCTCTGCAATCGGCCAAGACGCACATGAGCGCTGCTGCAGGGCGCTTGTATGGAATTTTCAAGGGAAAACCTCCGAAAATCGATAAGAAAACCGGCGTGGAAGAGGACGATTTGACATTGGCGATGAACAGCGCGACTGCTGCCTATGGCGAGCTGCTGCGTGCCCGCGCTCGAGAGACCGAAATCTCCCAGTCAAGGAATCAGTCGTCTGCGTCGGAGTCGGGACAAGAGAAGCAGCGAAATCTGAATCTGGAATTGCAGCAAAAGGATCTAAAATACGAGGAGCAGACCTCTGCGACGCCACCTGCTCAAACGCCGGAGCAGAAAGAGAATCTCGCGATTCTTGATCGCTTGAAGGACTTGGCTCGTCGCCAAGAGGCGATTCTGGAGAAGATCAAGGATCTCGAAAACCAGCTTCAGAACGCAGAGGGCAAGGAGAAGGAAGAATTCGAGCGACAACTGAAGCGCCTGCAGGAAGAACAGAGAAAAATGCTGCAGGAGACGGACGAACTTGCTGAAACAATGGACTCTGGAGACAATCGTGCTGATCTTTCGTCTGAGCGAGAGCAATTGCGTCAGACCCGAGAGGATGTGCGCGAGGCAGCGGAAAAACTCGAATCCAGTCAGCTCGCTGATGCGGCCAACTCTGCAACTCGTGCCCAGTCACGACTGGAGGAGATCAAGGAAAAGTTTCGTGAGAAGACTTCGAGTCAGTTCTCCCAGGATATGCAGAGCTTGCGTGAAGCGACCCGCGATCTGGCGGATAAGCAAAAAGCCCTGAGCGAACGGGCTCAAGATCTAAAAGAGGACACCGGTGACTCCGATTCCAAAAAGCGTCGGGAGCAGCAAGGGCAAGTCGCCCGAGAAATGAAAAATCAAGGACAGAAGCTCGCCGAGGTGCTGGATTCCACGCGCTCGCTCAGTGAGCAGACTGAGACGAGCGAGCCTCTGGTGTCAAACAGCCTTTACGAAGCCGTACGTCAGGCGGCGTCCCATGAGATCGAAGAATCTCTGGAGGAGGGCGCACGCATGGCGCAGCGTGGACTCATCGAGCCGACGCGAGCTGCCGCAGAAACGGCATCGCGTGGGATCACCGATCTAAAAGAGAGAGTCGAAAAGGCTGCCGAAAGAATCCTCGGCAATGAAGGCGATGCTCTGCGCAGTGCTCGCACTCAGCTCGACAAGTTGATCGAAGAGTCAAAAGCCGAGGCAGGGCGTATGGCGGATGCGGAGAAGGCGGATAGGGCAGATAAAGCTGAGCCAGTAGGACAAGCCAATCAGACGGAGCAGAGCAATGGGGCGAAGGGGAAGGAGGAGAAAACAGATGCGGCGTCTCAGGCGAATCAGAACGGGAAAGCTGGTAGAACGGATCACACAGATAAAGCTGCTCAAACTGGGACGACGAATCAGGAGGGTGAAGCTGACAAACCCTTCTTCGAGGATTCCGTTGAGCAGCATGTCCCGGGACCGATTACAGGCGAAGACTACGGCTCTTGGGCGGATCGGCTGGCGGATCTCGGTGAAATACTCCCACAGGAGGAGCTTCGAAATTCAGTTTCCCGCGTTCGCGATGCGGCTCGCAGCCTGCGGATCGACTATCGTCGCGACGGGAATCCACCGGCTGTCGATACGATTCAGCAAAAGATCGTCGCTCCTTTGTTGGAACTGAAACAACGGGTCAGCGAAGAACTAGCGAAACTCAATCGGGAGAATCCTCTCGCTCCCATTGATCGCGATCCTGTACCAGGCGAGTTTCGCGATCTAGTCCGCCGCTACTACGAAGAACTCGGAGCAGGCAAGTGAGCCATCTTTTTCATTGCTGATGACTCTCTCTCTCGCATTACTTTCGCTCTCTCTCCGATCCGCCACCTTTGTCGGTGGTGATTGGACGTGGGCGAGTATCGGCATTTTCGCAGCGGCGACTATTCTGCTGATCTATTCCTATCTCCGTTCTCCTCTCCGTGGATTTCGGCGTCTGTTGGCGGTCGTGCTGAAGGCGCTGGGGATTATCTTGCTAGCACTCATCCTGGCCGAGCCAGTGATCATTGACAAGATTCCCAAACTCCAGTCAAACGATCTGGCCATCCTTGTGGACAATTCTGCCAGTCTCTCCATTCCTCTGAGTTCTTGGCCTGAGCCTCCTTCCATTGCCCTACGGGCCGCATTGCAAGGCGAATCCCCTGAGCAGCCTCCGCACTGGCTCGCAGAATGCGCCCATACCTTTCGGATACAGCCCTTTCTAGTGGATCGAACACTTCGCTCGGTCCCCGACTTTCGCTCCCTCGACTTCGACCAAAGCGGAACAGCTCTGGGAACAGCTCTCAACCAACTCGTATCGCGTTATCGGGGCCGCCCGCTCGCTGCAGCCGTGCTGTTGACGGATGGAAATGTGACGGATCCAATTACACTGGAGACATTTCTCACGGCTCAAAGTGCCCTTCCGCAGGAAACCCGCCTCCCAGTTTTTCCGGTTGTGGTCGGTGAACTCGATTCTGCTGCTCGGGATTTGTCACTTCTGCGAGCCGAGGCTATTACGACGCAGTTTGAGGATGCGCAGGTGAGTATCAATGCGGAGGTCGAGGTGCTGGGAGACTTTCCACTCCCAGTGGAGATCTACGTAATCAATGAAAAGAATGAGGAAATCGGGAAAAAAGTACTCACTCTTCCGATTGGAATGCAGCGGCGCAGGGCGACAGTTCGCTTGCAGGTCGCCGGAGTCCCGCCTGGAGTATCGTTCCTCACGGTGGGGATTCGTCAGATCACGGAGAATCCTTTGCCTCAATTGACCGAACTGAATGATCGTCGACGCATCGCTGTGAATCGAGGACGTGGTCCCTATCGCATTCTTTACGTCAGCGGCCGTCCAAACTGGGAGTACAAATTTCTTCATCGCGCCATCTCAGGAGATGCAGAACTCGATCTTGTTGCTCTGATTCGCATCGCTCTTCGTGAACCGAAATTTGAGTGGCGTGGACGACCAGATGAAGGCAGTAATCCGCTATTTCGTGGATTTAATCAGGATATTTCTGAGGAAACGCAGCGTTATGATGAGCCAGTTCTGATTCGCCTGAA
Organism: Verrucomicrobiota bacterium; assembly: GCA_963205275.1. Taxonomy (GTDB): domain Bacteria; phylum Verrucomicrobiota; class Verrucomicrobiia; order Verrucomicrobiales; family DEV007; genus Arctic95D-9. The sequence continues at coordinate 8,520 of CAUJIH010000109.1, forward strand.
TACGGCGACGTCGGAGGAACTGCGCGATGGATTCCCCAAGACGGCTGAGGATTTGTTTACCCACTACCGAGCCATCGTCATCGATGACCTAGAAGCGGAGTTTTTTTCGGCAGAGCAACAGGAATTAATCGAGCGATTCGTTTCCATGCGCGGGGGCACCCTGATCATGCTGGGTGGAAAGGAGAGCTTTCAGGGCGGAGGCTGGGACAACACCCCTGTCGGGCGCGTGCTGCCTGTCTATCTTGATCGACTCGAGGCCGGATCCGCAGCTCTCGATGCGAGCTACCAGCTTTCCCGAGAGGGTTGGCTGGAGGATTGGCTCCGTTTGCGAGTGGATCGGACCGAGGATGAGGCGCGTCTAAAAAAGATGCCTTCATTCTGGGCGATTCATCGCATCCCAGCAGTCAAACCGGGGGCAACGGTTCTCGCGACAGGAAAGGACGATCAAGGCCGCGAGCTGCCGGCTCTGATTACGCAGCGCTATGGAGAGGGACGCAGCGCAGCACTGGCCATCGCGGATTTGTGGCGCTGGGGAATGAAGGATGCAGAGCAACAGACTGAGCTAGCTAAGGCCTGGCGACAGTTTCTGCGATGGTCTGTGGTCGATGTACCTTCACGTCTTGAGGTAACGCAGAACTTCTCCGATGAGAGTGGGATTTCCTCTGCTAAGATTGAGGCTCGAGTCAGAGACTTGAAATTCGAACCTCAGGATGATGCTGTGGTAAAGCTGAAGATTCAGCATCACGATGGGACCGTGAAGGAGATATCTGCCGATCCATCTCTGGAAGAGGCCGGACAGTTCATGGCAGAATATTTGTCAGAAGATATCGAGGGTTATCGGATCGAAGTGAAGGCGATCAATGCCGAGGGAAAGGAGATAGATTCTGCAGAAGTGGCCCATGCGTGGAATCACGAGGCGGCAGAGTATGCCCATCTTGGACCGAACAGCGAACTCCTAGAAAAGATTGCCGAGACCACCGGAGGGCGCATGTTGCGACTCGACTCTCTCGGGCAACTACCGGCTTTACTCAGCCAAGTGGATTTTCCCGTGAGCGAGACCCGAGAGCATCCGCTCTGGCACAGTCCCTGGTGGTTCCTTCTGGCGCTGGGTTGTTTTCTCGGGGAGTGGGCACTTCGGAGAAGGAGTGGGATGCTCTGATCTGCTGGAGATATGAACTTCCGTTAGTAAGGGAGTTCGTCGTCGTGGAAATCACTGACGTTGAGCACTGGATTCGAAGCATGAAGCGAGTATCACTGCTGCGCTGATGGACAGTAGAGATTAAATCCGCGCAAATGTAAGCATCGGAAAGGCAGTTCTGTAACGAAATCGCAGGCCCCCTATGCCAGCAGTTCAGAGCGTCCTTGAGAGAGTTTGGAGTGGGAAGGCCTCGGATCGCGAAGGTCGTAACCTTCACAGAGAAGGCAAATCGACTGAGAGAAAGTGATCGTCAGAATAGCCCCCCGTGTCATTGTGGCTCTCAGTTGATCTGACAGTCTATTTTCGAAGATTTCTGTACATAAAAAAATCGCCTCCCGGTGAGGGGAGGCGATTTACCAAGGTTTTAGAACGTATTTTTGTGTTCTTTAGGAATCTTAGAACGAGACGCTAAGAGTTACGCCACCGTGAAGGATGTCTTCGTTTCCAGCAGGAGAACCGAATGCTCCATCAAGCACCCAAGTATCGGGAGTTCCGATGAATCCGATGTAGGGGGTCAGTGTAGTGCGGCAATTCAGCTTAATCGGCAGAGAGGCAGTTGCATAGTAGTGACTCCATCCACTGTCGCGGACAGCCACGAAGTTACCGAAGTAGTTATCAGAGTATGCAACGCCGGCACCGAGAACGAGATTGATGTTATCAGTCAAGCCGATGGACTTCTCAAGACCCAGTTGATGGTACCAGCCGTTGAAGGCTCCGCCCATCGCATAGTTTGTTCCGAAGACTACGTCAGCAAAGCCGAGGCTACGACGGACATTCAGACCGAGTTCGCCAAATCCATCTCCAACAGGAGAGATATTACTGCGAATTTCAGGATAAATGTAGTGGGTGTATCCGAGGGACACATCAAATCCGGCGAAAGTGCCGAGATTTGCTGTGGCGGAAAGGGCGAGCTGATCAAAGCCAGCGCCTCCAAGGACCCAACTCTCATTAATCCCATTCACGTAGTCTGCACCAATGGTGACTGGAACGGCGAGTCCGTCGATCGTGTAGGCCACATTTGCGGAGACACTGTCACCAGCGAGGCGAAGGCCCTTGAAAATGTAATCTGTGTGGTAGCCAACACCGATGGTGCCGCCGAGATCCACGCACTCTTCGATCGGTGCCTTGGAAGAAACCGGAGCCTTGCCCCAGTCACCCGCCTGAACACCGAGTGCGAGCGCACCGATAGTTGCTACTAGAATAGTTTTTTTCATAGATTGGTTCGTTTCGTTTCCCTTGGTTTGAGATGTGGTCGTAATAACCTGTTTTTTGTTGTGTCTTCTTTCCGTTATCGGTTTCAATTTTGGAATCGAATTATTTGATCGACTCGTTCAATAGAGAACTTCTTCGAAATCGAAAGACGTGATGATAGTGGTTTAGAAGTTGATGAGATGCAACAAAAAAATTTCAATTTTCGTCTAAGATTTTTTTTTGCAGGACGTTTGCTTGTTTTCGGACACTGGCCAGAAATGGATGAAACATGTTCATGATAAAGAAAAAGCGTTCTATTTTTATTGCCTGATTGTTCTAAAGTATTAACCAGTTTCTCTTTGTCGAACGATCAATTTTTCTGTGCTTTCGTGGCTTCGACATGGCGAATCGCCTCAAGCTTGCGATATCCTCGATGCAGAGCGAGAAGCAGCAGGAGTCCGCTCAGTGCTATCAGAATCAGACTCCAGGATGCTCTTCGAGTCATCGCCAAGCAGACTGAGGTTCAGTTTTGTGCTCGCTTCCGCAGTTTTTCACCGTTCGGCGAGTGGAAAGAGGATATCAGCAACAGCGCAGCGGCCACGGTGATACAGGAGTCTGCAATATTAAAGGACGGGAAGTGCCCGGACTTATCGATCCATTCGTAGAAAGGGAGCTTGAAGTCGAGAAAGTCGACCACGTAGCCTCGCCTAGGGAGTACGCGATCCGTCAGGTTTCCCAAGATTCCAGACACGAGAAGCGCCGCCGCCGTCTTGGCGATTTTGTCGGGGAAAGCGCCCTTGCTCCAGAGTTTCGCGATGACGAAAACTGCCGCAAGGCCCACAGCACCGAAGATCCAATTGGCGTGCTCGTATCCGTTGAGCAGTCCGAACGCCATCCCTGTGTTGTGAACGCGTACGAGGGAGAAAAACCCTGGGATCACTTCGATAAGATTCTCGGGTGATCCGTAATCAGGAAATCGCTGAACGATCCACCACTTTGTCCACTGGTCGAGAGCGAGAAGCGGTGCGGAGAGAACAAGAAGATATCGGATCATATTGGATCGAGTGAAGAGATCTGGCTTTTATTGAGCGGAGTTTGCCTGCTCGCATCGTTCACAGAGACCACTCGGTTGGAGTGGCATGGAGCGGCGACAGCGCGGGCATTCCGAGTGAGTCGTTGCAGATACGGTCGCACGTGGTTCGCCACCGCAGTCGTGACGGGAGATGCTGGACACCATCATGAATTCGAGCAGATCTGCTGAGTGGCTTGCCAAAATTTCGCGTCCAGGATCGCCTGCGGGTAGGTGGAAGACGACAGCGGCGCTCTCGCGCTTCTTGAACTCATCCGCCTTGACGGCTGCGTCGATAGCGATCTGAGCGAGATCACGCAGACGGCTCATTTGCGACACAATGGCAATCGCCTCACCCTGTGCATACGCTGAATCCGGCTCCGGAAATTGTTCCAGATGGATGGAATCTGTTTCGCCGCTGCTTTCCCAAGCTTCGTCGGCGGTAAAAGACAGAATCGGCGCTAGAAGGCAGGCCAGGGCGCGAAATACGCGATGCATCGCCGTCTGAGTGGCACGTCGGCGTGAGGAACTGGCAGCGTCGCAATACATACGATCTTTCGTGAGATCGACGTACAGGGAGCTGAGATCAACAGTGCAGAATTGGTTGAGTGTGTTGAATACCTTCCGGAATTCATAGGCGGCGTACGCCTCGCGACAATCGGTGACAACTTGGTGTAGTCGCTCGAGGATCCAGCGTTCGAAAAGGGTAAAATCGGATTCTAAAACGGCGTCCTTTGTCGGATCGAAGTCACCGAGGTTTCCGAGCAGGATTCGCAGAGTGTTGCGGAAGCGACGATAAGGTTCCGCGGTCTGTTTGAAGAGCTCTTCGCCAAAGGGCACTTCATTCTGCCAATCGACACTGCTGACCCAGAGACGCAAGATGTCAGCTCCGTACTTATTGTAAAAATACGCTGCATCAACCGGCTTGCCCGATTTTGCAGCCTCTGACTTCGAAATCTTCTTCTTATCCTGATCGACAACGAATCCGTGAGTCATCACAGTTCTGTAGGGAGCTTTTTCACAGACCGCGACACTGAGCATGAGGGAGCTCTGGAACCAACCACGATGTTGGTCGGTCGCTTCCAGATAGAGGTCGGCAGGGCGTCCTAGTTCAGGATTCCGATCCATGACGGCGACGTGACTCGAGCCGGAGTCGATCCAGACGTCGAGTGTGTCGGTGCATCGAGTGGTGCCTACCGGTAGGCCGAGTTGCTCAGCCCACCAAGCGTCGTCTTTTTCAAACCACAGATTCGTCCCCTTTGACTCGGTGAGATCAGCGACTCGGCGAGCGAGATCGGCGTCGATGATCGGTTGGGCTGTTTGAGCGTCGTAGAACACAGGCAGCGGCACTCCCCAGGTTCGCTGGCGAGAAATACACCAGTCCGGTCGAGCTTCGACTGTGCCGTAGATGCGATTGCGCCCCCAGTGAGGGAGCCACTGCACGCGGTCAATTTCTTCCAACGCGGATTGCCGGAGCTGATCGATGCGAATAAAAAACTGCGGTACGGAACGGAAGATCACCGGGGTCTTTGATCTCCAGCAGTGCGGATAGCTGTGCAGATAGTTCTCCTTACCCACGAGAGTGCCTCGTTCAGCAAGCAGTTTCACGATAGGCACGTTCGACTCGTGGACGTGTTTCCCTACGAGGAAATCGACGCCAACTTCGTCTGTGAATTTTCCTTCGTCATCGACAGGGGAAAGCAAGCCCAGACCGTTTTTCTGGCCCGCTAGGTAGTCTTCGGCCCCGTGACCGGGGGCGATATGAACCGCCCCGGTTCCAGTCTCGGTAGTGACGAAATCCGCCAGAATGAGTCGTGAGGTTCGATCAAGGAAAGGATGTTGTGCTTCGGCTCCCTCTAGATCAATTCCTTTGAACTCGGATAGATCGCCAGTAGGTACGAATCCTGTTTTCTCTCCGAAACTCTCGAGCAGGTCGCGAAGGATGATGAAATTCTCGGTAACATCGCGTTCGGTGTTCGTGAATTCTCCTCGCACATAAGTATATTGCGGGTGCACAGCGATCCCAAGATTCGCAGGTAGAGTCCAAGGCGTGGTCGTCCAGATGACCATGGAACTCTCTCCAGCGAATTTTCCTGCGACGAGCGGGAACTTTACGAAGACGGCGAGATCCTTGACGTCCTTATATTCAACCTCGGCTTCGGCGAGAGCCGTCTGTGCTCCGTAGCTCCACTGCACTGGCTTCTGACTCTGATAGACCAGTCCTTTTTCTACAAGTGTGGCAAAGACGCGAATGATGTCAGCTTCATATTCCGGTGCCAGAGTCAGATAGGGATGTTCCCAGTCTCCGATTACGCCCAGACGACGAAAAGAATTTCTCTGAATGTCGATATATTGACGAGCGAAGGCCTCGGATCGACGTCGGATTTCTGCTGGCGCTAGTCCACGAGATTCCTTGACTACTTTAAACTCGATGGGTAGTCCGTGGCAATCCCAACCGGGGATGTAGGGGCACTCGTATCCGGCCATGGAACGGCTTTTCAGCACCAGATCCTTCAGAACTTTGTTTAGTGCGGTGCCCATGTGGACGTCGCCATTGGCGAAAGGAGGACCGTCGTGAAGGATGAACTTTGGTGCTCCCGCAGCACGACGCTTTTCCAGGATGCGCTGATAGAGATGGTCGCTTTCCCAACGAGTAAGGCGCTCTGGCTCGCGCTGCACCAGGTCTCCCCGCATCGGGAAAGTGGTCTGCGGAAGATTCAGGGTGTCCTTATAGGAAGCTGCATTATC